>NZ_JBNNTL010000009.1:90907-151462 GCF_050278745.1 Lysinibacillus sp. NPDC094403
CAGCGATTCTCCTGGCATTATCAGCGATTTCTTCACTTTTATCAGCGATTCTCCTGGCTTTATCAGCGATTTCTTCACTTTTATCAGCGATTCTTCTGGCATTATCAGCGATTTCTTCACTTTTATCAGCGATTCTCCTGGCTTTATCAGCGATTTTTTCACTTTTATCAGCGATTCTCCCGGCATTCAAATAAACCAATCGCGGCTGTCTGTCACGCAGCTCAAATTTTCGCGACCATTCCAGAGGTACTGAAAGGACGTGAACTAACAGCCTATATTGCCTGTAAGCCTGAAGTTCAAGTAGCAGGAGCAACGTATATCGATGCTAATCTTCATACAGACGGTAATTTAATTAGTGGTCATGCATGGCCAGATTTACCTGGATTAATGCGCGAATTTATTCAAAAACTAGAAAGCTAATGGAAGGAGGATGCCTGAATTTAGGCATCCTCTAATTTTATGAAGCGGCTTCTTGAAATTCAATCTTTACCACTTTATTCGTATTCGTTACATATTTGATTCTTACATGTACGCCGAATTCCTTATCACTTTGTTTTAGCCAAAGCTTAAATTTCTCGATAGTGGAATCTCCATTAACCTCGCTCCCCTCATGCAAATAATCGAGGATTTTAGCTTGAGGATATTTTGCCTGTGCCTCTTTTATCACTACTTTTCCCCATTGCGCATGGGCTGGTATTTCTTGTTGAGCATAAGCAATTGTTGAGTTGTGTACAGCAAACAATACAAGAAAAATTCCTAGTATTACACAAAATTTTCTCAAGTGTATCAACCTTTCATATTCTTTTGGCATAAAATCGCCAAAACAGCAAAAAATAAGTGCTCCTCAAGTAATTCTCAATCTTCTTAAGGAGCAGCTTTTCGTTATTTTTTACTGGATTGTTTTGGTTGTTGAGGATTGTTATGAATTACTTGATTAAATTCTGCAGAGTATTCTTCACGATCATTTCTTTTATGTGTATCTTCTTTCTTTTTCTTTTTGAAGCTTGTTTTATTCTTTTTTGCCATTACTTAGACCTCCAATATTTTGGTTATTTGTTTTTGTTGGACTGTTGATTTTTCTTATGATTCGTTTTATTATCTTTATTTTTGGCTTTCGCATCAAATTCTGCAGCGAATTCTTCATTTAGATTGTCATTCGGGTTATTGTTATTACTATTTGATTTATCGAGGTCTATTTTTTTGTAGGTATCAAAAGGATTATGCGTTCTAACATTCATTGTTTTATTGTTATTTTTGTTGTTTCCATTGGTGTTTCTATTGCCCACGGATATTCACCTCCTACATGTAATGTGCTCAGGATAGAAGGTTTTATGCTTTGGGGATTACTACAGACATTACTAAAACTTTTGCAGTATAAAAAAATGTACATCACTAATATTAATTAGTAATGTACATTTTATTTAGACAATCGTATATTCAGTTATATTTAACAAAGCACCGACTGCACCTGAAAAACCGTGGTCATTTATAAAGACAGGTGTATGCTTTTTCGTACGTGTATAATTGGCAATAACACGTGCAAGATGATCATTATTACTTAAAGTTGAACCGATATAAACGATATGCTGCGCATTTTTCTCCTCAGCATATTGAATACTAAGTGTAGTAATAACTTCACCTACAAGCCCTTGTACAGTTGCAATAATATCTTCTGTTGGATGTTTGACTGACTCTGTAATACCAACTTTACCAAAATTACTAGCTGTCAAATGCCCATCAATAGGTGTGTCCATCCCTTGATAAATATCCTTTACAAGTAAATCAATTTCTTCTCGATTACCTTTAGAGGCTAATCCTCTTATTTCATTATAATCCGTGATTCCAGTTGTAAGCGCTGACAATCCAATCAATGTTCCTCCGCCAACCCCTGTCCCACCAACACGAATATGTGTATTATCTTCCATATAATGAATTGAAGTACCAGTACCAATATTAGTAATCATACTTCGCTCGAAGAGGTAGCCCTCTTTATGCAACAAATATCGAACGCCCTTCAATGTGGCTTCAAACTCTACTATATAATGAATCGATTTCATTGTTTTAATGACATCAAGTAATTGTTCGGTACGCCCTCCCGTAACACCAATATCCTCAATATCTGGATGGTTAATTATCCAATTCTTCACAGCTAGCAAATCATTTGACGGGAAAGTTGTTAAAACAAGCTCATTATGTTCATCTAGATAAGCAACTTTTGTCAATGTTCCGCCTGCATCAATACCTATAGCCTTTGGCATACCATTCTCCTTTGAATTTACGTACAATCTCAATTTCAGAAGGTGAGATATATACTAGATTTTGCTTTTATTCAAGAGGCGTTTAGAAGCCAGTTGAATAACGTTCATGCCTCCACGATGTCACGGATTTTGCAAGGAGTTATTGTTCCAAAATCCGATGTATTGTATTTCAGTATCGAAAGCAAATCAACAGCTACAATTGTTTACTGCGCGAAAGCAAATCAACAGCTACAATTACTCTAAAAGTGAAGTTGCATTTTGTCCTTCCTAAACTTTAACGCTGTTGAAATAATTGTGCAATAACTTAGCAAACTTTCATGAAAAAAAACACGAGAAATATCAAATTCTTTCTATTATTCACGCGAGTTCCATCGCATTTTTATAACTTTAACATTATTCTACTAAAAAACGAAAGAAGTGAAAACCCATTGTTACATTTTCACTTCAATAACAATTCATACAATTAAGGACTGAATATCCTTCATTAATCACTAATCATTTTGCCATTGCTGCGACCATCCTGAAGCACAACTTTTAATAATTGCAACATTGTTATCTACCCTCTTTTTATCTTTAATCTTTCCCATTCAAAAATAGTTGATTATAAATTGAACAATCTATTTTATCTTTCTTCACTTTTACGATACGATATACTATAGATGTGTTACCATTTGAACGGAGGAATACAAGTGAAAGATCAAAAAAAACTTTATAAAGAAGCGATGCAAGTTTTAAAGGAAACTAGTCGCACTTTTTATATACCTATTACTTTTTTAAAAAATGATTTAAAATTGTCAGTGGCAGCTGCATATTTAGCAATGCGTGCTATAGATGAAATTGAAGACCACGAAGAGCTTTCTAATGATATAAAATTCGATTTACTAACTGCTACAAGCGAATTATTAAAGGATACATTTAATGCCAAATCTTATGAAGCATTATTAGCGCCATATGCAGATCAGCTACCTGAAGTATCTCTTCGTTTAGCAGATTGGCTAACGTTTTGTCCTGAAGGCTCACGTAAAATTGTCCAAGATTCAACGAGTGAAATGGCATTTGGGATGGCAAAATGGGCAAAGGCAAACTGGCAGGTGCATACGCGAGAGGATTTAGATGATTATACATACTACGTAGCAGGGCTTGTTGGGACAATGCTGTCTGAGCTTTGGGCGTGGGGTGCAGACATTAAAACGGATCGCGATTTAGCAATTGGCTATGGTCGAGGTCTCCAAGCAGTTAATATTTTACGCAATCAACATGAGGATATGGATGAGCGCGGAGTAAGTTTCGTTCCTGATGGCTGGACACGCGAGGATTTATTTGCTTATGCGGAGGAAAATCTTGCGAAAGCTGATCTTTACATGAAAGATATTAATAAACGAACGGTATTATTATTCTGTCGATTACCGCTTGCATTAGCCCATAAAACATTGAAGGCGATGCAAGAAGGCCGTGAAAAAATGACTCGGGCAGAGGTTGAGCAAACGGTCGAAGAGGTACAGGCTGACTGATTGGTGCTTTACATTTCTCAAATACCCCATTAAAATACACAACCAATAAAACCCCTGCATGAGAATTTTCTCGTACAGGGGTTACTTTTTTAGGAGCTCTCACTATATCCATAATTTACATTCCCGTATCAAATGAAAAAACTATTTGAATAAAGCTTGTTCAAAATGGAGTTTATCACAAGCGTATTTTTGGTTAACTGTATTCATGAATTACAGTTTTCTGACGGGAACTTGGATTTCAAAGGTGATTTCATTCGGTTTATCCGTAATCGTAATATCGAGATGCATAATTTGTAATGCATCACCAGTAATCTGATAGTTATTTTTGTTAACATAATGAAGTAGTTTTCTTAAACTTTCACTACGACTCGACAGTAATTCTCCATTGTAACGGATACACGCAAATAATCCCCCTGGAATCGTCAATTGATATGTATTTGGAATAACTTCCTTATTCTTTGCGACAATAAAAATTGTAGAAGGTTCTTCAAAACGTCCCAATTTAAGATTCGTCTCTTCGATAATAATGCCCAGTCTATTGGTAGCTAAAATAGGTGTCTTATCTGTAAGCATATTCTCTAAATTCAACACACCATAACAGAGTTCAAAGTTATCATTAATTTTCTCATGCAGAGTAAGTAATCGCCTACTTTTCATTTCACGGAATATGACTTTCTGAAGTTCATTTTCTTTTTCCACCTGTTCCAAGTAGGCGATCTTTTCCCTGATATTTTCTTCCATCTCGTTCAATTCTTTCAGACTTGAAACGAGTTCTTCGTGTTTGGTTCTCATAATATCCAATGATTTACTGAAATTACGTTCATTAAGATATTCCTTTATTTCATCTGTAGTCATCCTAAGTTGCCTTAGTTCTTTTATGGTACCTAGAATTTCATATTGGAAAATGGAATAGTATCGATATCCTGAATGAGGATCGATAAATTGTGGCTTGAACAAGTCGATCCGGTCATAGTGGCGTAATGTCTCCGAAGTCACCCCTCGCAGTTTTGCCATTTCACCGATTGTCAGTTTTTCTTTCAATCAGCATACCTCCTACAAAATTTAAGGACTGCTAAAATTTTTATAGTAGGAATTTAAAACTCACCAAATCTAAAATTGGCATACATGCAACAAACTTCAAAAAACAAGTGATAAGCTGTATCCTCAATTATTTTCCTGCCTACTTCAATTTCTGCAAAAATCTATTAGAACCCTTTTACAGGTGGATTGAATTTTCAGCGAGTCCCTAATTCAAAATATGCAATCTTTTCTGACTATTTGTCAAGTGCAATTCCGATCCCCATCTCCGCTATTAGATAAAAGCCCAAGTAAAGCTTTCAAGTTTTCATGAAAGTTCTTTCAATACTCAGAAGCGCTTCCAAACGGTTAAACAGGTATACTTTACTTCAGTTCAGCAACCATCGTGTTTTGCGTACTATTTTCCTTTTTTGCTAGTCCTCTTGTCTCTTTCTCTTTTAAAACATAGCTGAGCAAATCTAGCATGATGCGAGCCGCTACTTGCTGCGTTATACCGGTAGGATCATAAGGAGGCGCCACTTCGACTAAGTCGAAACCAATCACATCTCCCCGTTTTGCGATACCTTCCAATAATTCGTTTACTTCATCGTAAAGAAGGCCGCCTGGGGAAGGAGTACCAGTCCCCGGTGCGATTGATGGATCCAATCCATCAATATCAATCGTCACATAATATCTTTCTCCAGCTGGTATTTGTTCCAGCACTTCTTCAATCCCCATTTTTCTCATTTGGCGTGGAGATAGAATGACGCTACCATAATCTCTTGCAGCATCAACATCCTCTTTTTTACTGCTGCTAATTCCACGAATACCTAATTGGAATATTTGCTGTACATGATCTAGCTCCGATAAACGGCGGATACAGTTCCCATGGCCATACCGCATTCCTGAACGGTGATCCGCCCAATCTAGATGCGCATCAATCTGAATAACATGAAATGGACCCAATTCTTCCAGTCCTTTTCCTACTGCAGCCGTGATAGAATGATCTCCACCTAGCACTACTGGCATAGCTCCTTTAGAAACAATTTTGCGGATTGCCTCTTCTGTATTTTCATGACATTGCATGAGGTCTCCATGTACCATATCGACATCGCCGCAATCCACTACTTTCCAATCTGGCCCGAGATACGTAATATCATTTTCGATGTCATACGCACCATCTAATCCAAAACTGTAAAGTGTTGAACCTTCCCTGATTCCCCGCGGTCCCATTCTGGCACCTGATTTCCATTGGGTACCCATGTCATTCGGAACCCCAATAACCGCTACATCGGCATCCAGCTGGTCCAAATCTGAGCAAATCGGATATTTCCCAAACGTACATATCCCTGTAAATGGTAAATTTAAAAATTGTTTCTCATCGTGACTAACCATATTATTTCCCCCTACTATTCTTGATTCTCACGTTATGTACACAGGAGCCCTCCAGTGTATCGTGAGATGATTAAGATGAATGTTGCATTTTCATCTCATAAGTAATTTGAAACAATTTCAAATAGTCATCTTTCGATAATTTACGAGAATTTGTAATTGTACATAAATGTTTGAATGCCCCTTCAGCAAGGAATTCGAAATCTTCAGGGTCAACATTATCTAAATCTCGGAATTTCGGAATGCCAATTTTACTTGCGAGTTCATGTAGCAATACAACACCTTCTTGAGCAATTTCCTCTACTGTCTTCCCTTCCGCTTTCGCGCCAAGCTTCACAGCAACCGTCGCATGTTTTTCCGGATTGGAAGGAATATTATATTCAAATACATGAGGAAGGAAGATGGAATTTGCCACTCCATGTGGTGTGTCATATAACCCTCCAAGCGGTTCAGCCATTGCATGCACCGCACCCAGGTCGGCGTGCGTAAATGCCATACCTGCAATCAAACTTCCTACAAGCATATTTTGTCTTGCTTCTAAATCGTTGCCGTTTTCTACAGCGAGTGGAAGATACTTAGCGATAATTTCAATAGCATAAAGACTGAGTGCATCAGAAATCGGTTCAGCAATATTGCTCGTATAAGCTTCTATTGCATGCGTCAATGCATCCATTCCAGTAGCAGCCGTAATCGATTTAGGCAAAGCTAGGGTCAATTCAGGATCTACTATTGCCAGTTTCGGCGCTAATTTTATATCAAGGATTGCTTCTTTCTGTTTAGTGATTGTATCTGTGATGACAGATCCCGTCGTCACCTCACTACCTGTACCCGATGTGGTAGGGATACAAATAAGAGGTGTAATATCGCGCTCCAGCAGATTGAAACCATAGCGATCTTTAAGCTCCCCTTCATGTGTGAAAAGTACCCCAATTGCTTTAGCAGTGTCCATTGAACTTCCACCACCAAGGCCCAATAACAAGTCGATATTTTCGTCTTTGAATTTTTCGTAGGCTTTTACGCAGTCTACATCTTTCGGATTCGGAGTAATTTCATCATAAACAAGGAAAGAAACCCCTTCTTGTTCCAATGAATCTGTTACCCTTTTTAAAATCCCCGTTTGTGCCAGCCCTTTATCCGTAATGATTAGTACTTTATTGCCGCCCAACTCTTTCGCTCTTTTCCCTACATTGTTTACTGTCCCGTTACCAAACTCAATAGAAGTTGGTAAATTGAAATTGAAATCCCAAATCATTAATCATTTCCCCTTTCCTTTTTTCATGACCTTACGTTAGCGAACTTCTTTCACGAGATGTTAATTTTCAAACCAATTCGTCGGACTAACTTCTAAATTGATATTTATTTGCTTCACTTCCGAAAATTCATCCAAACCGAACGTGCCTAACCCACGACCGAGTCCACTTTGCTTATATCCTCCCCATGGAGCTTCGTTGTAAGCAAGATTGTATGCATTAATTGAAGTAATACCTGCTCTAATTTTTTTAATAACGCGTAAAGATTTAGCCCCATCTTGAGAGAACACTCCAGCTGCAAGACCGTACGGCGTATCATTTGCGAGCTCGATCGCCTCCGCTTCATCTTTGAACTTTTGGACAACTAGCACAGGGCCGAATATTTCTTCTTGAACAATTCTCATGTCAGGCGTTGTATCTACAAAGATTGTCGGCTCAACAAAACAGCCATGCTCAAGCCCACCATTTGTAATCCGTTTACCGCCACAAGCTAATTTTGCTCCTTCATCGATGCCGATTTGAATATAATCTAGCACTGAGTTCATATGATCTTCACCGACAAGGGCACCCATTTGAGTCGACGGATCATCACCACGACCTACACGAATTTTTTTCGCTTTACTAATCAAGCTTTCAACGAACTTGTCATGAATGCTTTCTTCAAGAAGTAAACGTGAACCTGAATTACATACTTGGCCCGCATTCACAAATATTCCATAAAGCGCATAATCGACTGCTGTTTCGAAATCTGCGTCAGCGAAGACGATATTCGGCGATTTACCACCTAATTCAAGTGCAACTTTCTTAATATTTCCTGATGCTGCTTTCATGATTGATCTGCCTACCGTTGTACTGCCAGTAAAGGAAACCATATCGACTTTTTCACTTTCAGCCAATTCATTTCCGACAGTTGAACCTCCTCCAGTCACCAAATTTGCAACGCCCGCTGGAATCCCTACTTCTTCAAGAATTTCGAAGAGCTTGAAAGTGGTAATTGGCGTCAACTCTGCTGGCTTGAACACAATCGTATTTCCTGCTGCAAGAGCAGGCGCAATTTTCCAAGCTCCTGTCAATAATGGGAAATTCCAAGGCGCAATCAGACCACATACACCTACAGGCTCACGGACAACAAGCGCTTGTACTGGATCGGCAACTGGATATGTTTGACCGTTTGGTTTTGTGACAAGGCCACCATAATAACGGAAGCAATTCACAGCATCCCCAATATCGAACTCTGCTTCTTTAAGGGGCTTTCCTGTATTCAACATTTCAAGTTCACTCAACTCTGATGCTTTTTCCTCAAGTTTATCTGCAATTTTAAATAAATAGGAGGCTCTTTCGGAAGCCGGTAAGTTTGACCATATTCCTGAATCAAATGCATTTCGCGCTGCATCAATGGCATTTCGCGTTTCTTCTACACTTGCTCTCGGAGCCTCTGCAATCACTTCGTTATTCGCTGGATTGATAATATTACGTTTTTCCATGTTCACAGAATCTGACCATTTACCATTAATAAACATTTTCAAATCTAACATTTTCAAGTTTAGCATTCTAAAAACCCCCTAATTTATTATCCATATTTTATTAAATTCATATTTAGCCTCACCTATAAGTGGGAGGAATTGCATGACGTCTCTATTCCGATTAACTGTCAAAGAACTACATTCCCCAAAATAATCGTTTCGTCATATCATTTTCAAAGTTTACTATCTTTCTTTTTTCCAAAAAAGCTGTTCTCATTTTCGAAATTCAGCCTACCTCACCCCTTTCAATTGCAGATCCTACCTGCAAAATAACACGAGAATCACTCCATGTAAGCCTTTACATTTTTATGTCTTCTATAAGAACATTTTCAGGAATAATCTCCTTATCGAAACTGAATTCAGGCAATCCCTGCCTGAAAAACTTTGTCATATAAATTAAATACCCAATGCCAATTGCCATCCAGATGCCTCCAAGAATCAATGCATCCAACTCTAAGTGAGACCATAGCCAAAGCGTAAATCCTGCTCCAATTAGTGGCATAACCAGATAACGCATGTATTCGGTGAAAGTAGACCGCTTACGATTCCGAATAAAATAATGAGCAATGACAGACAAGTTAACTGACGCGAAGGCAATAAGTGCTCCAAAGTTAATAAACTTAATGACTTGGTCGAGTGTCAGCACAATACCGAGTAATGAAATGAAACCGATTACAATAATTCCTGTTGACGGTGTTTTATAACGGGAATGAATATGGCCAAACACTTTTTTAGGCAGTACGGAATCTCGTCCCATTGCATACAGTACACGGGATGCGCTTGTAGTCGCAGCAACACCGGAAGAGAAATTCCCTAAAATTACTGCTGTCACAAATAAAGATTTGAACAAATTCCCGCCGACCAAATAGACAACTTCCATTGCTGCAGAATCTGGATTTTCAAATGCAAAGCCAGGATGAACCAATTGTGCCAAATAGGCTGATCCGATATAGAGGACACCCATTATCAGCAACATGACGATAATCGCTCTTGGTATTGTTTTTTCAGGATTAATTGTTTCTTCAGACAACGTAGTAAGGGAGTCGAAGCCAAGAAAACTGAAACAAAGAATGGACGCTCCTGCCAAAATTACAGGCAAATCAATGTCTGCATTGAACAAAGGTTGGATAGAGAAAAGTGTACCTGCCCCTTCACCTGCCAATAAACTTTTGATGGTCATAATCCAGAAGATGAAAACAAATACGACTTGTGCAATCACAAAAATCTTACCAGTGGATGCAGTGAACTTAACACCCAAGATACTAGGTATTACAATAGTTGCAGTTAAGAGGATAATCCACAGGGCGTGAGGGACTCCAGGGAACATGGCATTTAAAAAAACAGTAGACATTAAACAAGTGACCATTGGTGTTAACATATAATCCAACATGATTGTCCAACCGATAAGAAACCCAAGTTGTGGATTAATTGATTTTTGTGTGAATGTATAAGCAGAACCGGCAATTGGAAATGCTTTTGCCATCTTTCCATAACTAAATGCGGTAAACATGATTGCGAGAAATGCAATGATATAAGCCCCCATGATGACACCTTGGGAAGTGACGGTTGCGATTCCATAAGTATTGAAGAATACCATTGGGTTATTCCATGCAATCCCTAAAAATACAACTTGAGACAAAGTCAGTGTTCGCATTAATGTTTGTCGTTCTATAATAACTCCCCCATCCGTTGACATAATTAGAATCTTCTGAAGATT
Organism: Lysinibacillus sp. NPDC094403; assembly: GCF_050278745.1. Classification (NCBI taxonomy): domain Bacteria; kingdom Bacillati; phylum Bacillota; class Bacilli; order Caryophanales; family Bacillaceae; genus Lysinibacillus; species Lysinibacillus sp. NPDC094403. Next base: position 101,576 of record NZ_JBNNTL010000009.1, read on the forward strand.
CTCTTTTATTAATAATGAATATAAAGGTTTTTGTTACACAAAGGTCAATAGCTAGATTAAGATTTTCTGTAATGAAAAAACATCCATAGGAATATCGTAAAATGCATCAATTTGGACACTGAAAGTAAGAATTCTTTCGAGAAAAAGCTACATATACGACGAAGGTTGCTTTTATAAGCATCACTGTTGACAGCAAAAAACTCTCCAAAAAATTCTTCATAAATGCTCTCTTTTAAGCTTCACTCTCGCTTCACAAAAGAATTAATAATTGAAAAAAAAATACTCCCCTTAGATAAACAGATTTTTTCATCTGCCTACCTAATGGGGAGCATCTCACTCTCTTATTGGGTTTCTTTACTTATATTGTATCAATAAACTTAACAATAATTTCATAGCTAAAAAAGACTGAAAGCATTGTTAACAACATAAACACTACCTTTTCAACTTTACTACCTGTTTTTGTAGTAAGTGGTAGACGCACCGCAATAGATACTGGGAAAAAGAGCTTAACACCCTTCTTCGTCCCCATATCAAGAACAACGTGGCTTGCCATCCCTAATAAAATACCTAGTGTAATGGATTCGTAAGGTATAAATGTATGTAGTAGCATCCCAACCAAAAATAAAAAAAGCAAACTATGTGTAAAGGAACGATGTCCAAACAGCGAATTTACCGTTTTTGAAATGATGGGAAACTTCCTCCCGATTTTGCTACCACCATGGCAAATATCTGGAAGTAACGCACCGATAACGCCTGCCCCTACTAAAACAAGCGGATTATCATTAGAAATTTGTGCAAAGGCAAGGCTTGCAGTTATGCCCCCAATAATATGTGTATTCCCTTGCATATTTACTTCCACTCCTAAACGTCTCTATTTTTTTATCCTTCTTAATTTAACACAACCCACCCGGAAAGGGAACATATATTCCGAACACACAGTCCCTTTTTTACTATCAAAGACAATTCTTTTTTTAATGTCTACTCGGTTGGAGATAATTGTTATATGTTAATAACTCTTATATAAAACAAAAATATCAGAAACATTTCAGGTTCTTATTGTATATGTAAGATGATTAGAGATAAAAATGTGTAATGGAGGTTATTTATGAAATCTATCAAAGGTATTTTATTTATCATACTAATAATGAGTAGTAGCGCTTTACTGTGGTATTTTGCTACACCTATAGAGCCTATCCAAGCAGTTAACAGACTTAGTCATATCATTGGAGGCATGGCCATTACAGGCTTCTTTCTTGTCTTTTTATTAGCAACAAGAATGAAAATTTTTGAGCGTTGGTTTCATGGACTAGAAAATGTTTATTTTTATCATAAATATTTAGCTATATTTTCACTATTATTGGTGATTTTGCATGGGCAATTACAAGGTCTGGTCCCCCACTTGGATAAAGTACAAAAGACGTCATTCAGCGAATTTGCAAAAGAACTGGGATCACTTGGCCAATATGGTTTCATAGCACTAATTTTGATTGCGCTTTTGGCTAAATTCCTAAAATATGAGCACTGGCGAATCTTTCATCGGTTATTGCTTATCCCTTATGCATTTGGAATTTATCATGCCTATTTTTCAAGTAGATATGATTTATTACAGCCTACACCTTTAGGAATTTTTACAGCAATAACTGCGACTATTGGATTTATGTCTGCATTATATATGTTGACGATGTATCAGGATATGTTCTTTAAATATAACGGTAACATTACGGGTATCAAAAAATTTGGATCCAGTGTTATTGAACTGGAGCTAACACTTGATAAAAAAATACCATATCAATATGGACAATTTATTTTTATAAAGATTTTTCAAGATGGATTAGAAAAGGCGCCTCATCCCTTCTCAATTTCAGGTGGCGATGGGAAAAAAGTATTTATCACTATTAAAGCGCTTGGTGATTTCACAAAAAAAGTATATGATACAGTCCAACTGAATACACCAATCTCACTTGATGGTCCATATGGTCATTTAAACTTTGAAAATGGGACACAACAACAAGTTTGGATAGCAGGTGGCATAGGCATTACTCCATTTTTATCTTATTTGCAATCACAGCCCGTCAATCGTGATATTGAGTTATTTTACACTTATCATGGTCAAGACAATGCTATCTATAAAAAATTTTTACAGGAGTACGCAAAAACTAATCAACAATTCAGAGTGAACTTTATTGATACTACTCAGGTGGACAGGCTTTCATTTGAAAATTTTTCAGTGCCCGCGCATACAGGTATTTTTATGTGTGGCCCTGAAAAAATGCTAAAACATTTTGCCAAGCAATTGAAATCCCACAATCAAGATATAAGCATTGACTTCGAAGCATTTAAATTTAAGTAATAATGAGGCTTTAATACAATCATTTACAATACGCAAATCAAAACTCTCTAATTCGAGCAATTTACTTGGAATTTCAAAAACTATATCGTATAGTAATCTCATCATAAATAAAGGAGTTTTTTTAACGATGACTACAACAAAAAGTTATTTAAAAAAAGTTATGCTAGAACGTAAATCTGTTCGTAAATATGAGGCAAATTATAAAATTCCTCAAGCTGAATTGGAGGAATTACTTATAGAGGCAACAACCGCTCCATCATCAAGCAATTTACAACCTTGGCGCTTTTTAGTAATACAAGATGATGCAGTAAAAAAAGAACTACGTTTAATTGCTAATAACCAGGAGCAAGTTGAAACTGCGTCTGCCATCATTGCGGTATTAGGCGATACTGAAATGTACAATAATGTAGAGGAAGTCTATACAAAAAACTTCGAGCTTGGCTATATGGATGAAGCAACAAAAAATATGATGATTGAAAATTCATTAAAGATTTATTCAAACCTTCCTAAAGAAGTTCTAAAAAATATAGCTACATTTGATGCGGGCTTAGTTTCTATGCAAATCATGCTTTTAGCAAAAGATATGGGCTATGATACAGTTACAATGGGTGGCTTCAATAAAGAAGCTTTTGCAATGCGCTTTGAATTAACAGAAAATCTAGTGCCAATTGTCTTAATCGCCATCGGAAAAGCAGCATCTCCAGCTTATGGTTCATCTCGTTTAGCGCTAAATAACATTGCAAAATTCATTTAATCGAGAGATAAAGACTGTACAAAATGTTCGTTTTAGAATAAATATGATACACTAAATATAGAATAAAAAAGACTGGATGCGTCAACATCCAGTCAAAGCAACAATCATGCCGCAACATAGCGGCTGACCAAGTTAAAGTTGGAGAAATAGTTACCTTACTTAGCCGGCGAGGTGGCTATTTCTTTTTATTTTGAGAGACAATAATACTAAGCATCAGAGTAAGTACTGCAATTAGCAAAAGGCTACACTGTACAATCAAACTAAATGCTTCAAATACTGTCATTGGTTATCTTAAGTAAAGTGTATATAACAAGTAATAAACCCTATAAAATCAACTGCATTTTTTATTATATACTTTAAACATCTAATACATAATTGAAAAAACTCTACTGCCGATTCAGCCTTAAAAGCCATCCTCTTTTATTAACCATGGAGGATGATTTTTTTATTATCGTATCCCATTCTTGAAGAGAGAAGATTTGAACTAACTCTTGTTAGTAATAAGAAAAAGCTATCCTCAAAGAGATAGCTTTTCTTCAACTAAATCAATTGTTTTTTTTGCTCCTTGTTCAACTAAGGCACCCCGTTAGTTTAAGTGCATTCCTTCACAAACTACAACATTGGGATACATTTAAAATACAACAGGTTAGAGAATCTGAATTTTTATCCCTTCAATTGAAAAACTATTGGTTCAAGTCAATACACCTTTCACAGATTAAGATTCTAATTCCTTAATATCCTCTATCAGCATTTCAACATGCTCTTCTTTTGTAGCCCAACTAGTACAAAATCTAACAACACTGTGTATAGGATCGACTTTTTCCCAAAACGTAAAAGAATATTTTTTGGACAATTTCTCTAACACATCATTAGGCAAGATGGGAAACTGTTGGTTTGTTTTGGAATCATATCGTAATGAAAATCCTTTTTCAACAAACGCCTCTCGAATCATCATTGCCATTTCTACGGCATGAGTAGAAATTTCATAGTATAAGCCATCTTCAAACAAGGTTTCAAACTGAATCCCTAATAATCTCCCCTTAGCTAACATTCCGCCCTTTTGCTTGATCAAATACCGAAAATCTTTTTTAAGGTTTTCATTTATGATAACTACGGCTTCCCCAAACAATGCTCCAATTTTCGTTCCACCGATATAGAACACATCACAAAGTCGGGCAATATCTGCTAAGGATAAATCGCTGTCTTTTGAAGCTAGACCATATCCCAATCGGGCGCCATCCAATACTAACGGCAAATCACATTCCCTACAAACTTTGCTCAATTCCTCCAACTCAGATTTACTATAAGTTGTCCCATTCTCGGTAGGGTGCGAAATGTAAACCAAGCCTGGCTGAACCGTATGCTCATGAGCGCCATCATTCCAATGAGTATAAAATAATTCTTTTACCTGTGCGGCTTGAATTTTTCCATCATCACTCGGCAAAGTAAGAACTTTATGACCAGTGGCTTCAATAGCTCCCGTTTCATGTACAGCAATATGGCCCGTAATTGCAGCAACTGCACCTTGATGCGGACGTAATATGGAAGAGATAATCGTAGTATTGGTTTGTGTTCCTCCAACTAAAAAGTGGATTTCTGCATTCTCTACATCACACGCATTTCTAATATAATTTCTGGCTTTTTCACAGTATTCATCCATACCATAGCCAGGTGTCTGCTCTTCATTGGTCTCCATTATTCGTTGCAGAATGCGCTTATGAGCACCTTCTGCATAATCATTTTCAAATCGTATCATCCATATTTCCTCCGAACCTATTGTATTTATTCTGAATCATCTCTTTACGTTTTGAACAATATAAGTTAATAGGTCATATTGATTATCTTGAATAGTAATTGTTAATCTCTGGCTCATTCTATTTTTTTCAACTGAAGCTGTATACTGACGATGAAAAAATGCATTTCCAAAAGATGAGGTTTCTTCATCTGTAAAGAGTAATGAATACATTGTAGTTCCTTCTTTCAACGGATATGCCATCTAGTTGTAGTGTGCCGAAAAAAAGTGAGGTAAACAAAAAATAACTCCAAAATCAACTTTTATCTTATATTTTGGAGTTACTTTACATTTACTTATATACAGAATTGGTACAAATCATATATGTAAATCAAAAGGCTTCCAATCGTAATGTTGGGAGCCTTTACTCATAACAAAAGTTGATTGCTTTTTGAAGTCGAGAGATCCCTTCAGTAATATCATTTATATCTACTTTCCCATATGACAGACGAATATAACCATCTTTTGCACCGAAAATACTGCCAGGCATAAAGGCAACTTGTTGTTTTAAACCTTGAATAGTGAGTTGTTTTTCTTGTATAGGTTGTGTTAATTTTCCCCATATGTAAATACCACCTGTCGGCATGGGGAATGAGAGTTCCTCCTGTAGGGAGCATTGTAATGCGTCTACCAATACATTTCTTTTTTGTAATAATTTAGATTGCAGCTGTTGTAAATGTGTTTCAAATGGAACTGTTTCAAAAAATTGTTGCATAATCCATTGCGGAAAGATACTTAAGCCTAATTCCATTTGGTGTCTTGCATCTGATAATCGTTCAATAACGGACTGAGGAGCAACGAGCCAGCCGATTCGCAATCCTGGTGCTATCAGTTTTGACAGAGAATGAACATAAATGACTGTTCCGTTTGTATCGATTGATTTTAAAGTTGAACATGTTTGTTCTTTATTTTCTAATGTTAATAAACTAGAAGGGTCATCTTCGACAATCGGAATTCGTAAATCGGCACATAAAGATAGAAGTGTTTCTCTTCTTTTTGGATGAAGGAGTGTCCCTGTTGGATTTTGATAATTGGGATTTAAGAAAATCATTTTAATACGGTGCTTTCGATAAAGTTCATGTACATCATCTGGATGAATGCCATGTTCATCAACAGGTAATGGGAAAATACGAATGCCAGCCGATTGAAAAAGAGGTAAGGAATAACAATGCGACGGACTTTCAAATGCTACTGCATCGCCTGGATTTAATAAACATTGCACAATAAGGTGCAGTGCTTGTTGGGCACCGGAAGTAATCATAATCGATTGTTCGGTTGCATCAATTTGTAAATGCTCCTTCATATACTTAGCTACAATTTTTCGTAAAGGAAGATATCCTTGTGGGTGATCATAGCTTAACGATTGCGTTAGTGGTTGTTGATGTAAAATTGCTTGTAATTGCTGATGTGGAAATAAATCACATCCAAGTTCACCATTTGCAAAATCAATGATATTTTCATTTTGCTGAACTTCCTCACGAATGTAGCGAAGGAGTGGTAAGTTAGGTAAAAATGTCCCACCTTCCACAAAACCGCTCCAATTCGGTGCGAATTTTGGCGATACACCCCACATCTGTGTACTGACCCTTGTTCCTTTTCCAGTTGTACTCTCAACAATTCCCATTGCACGTAGTTCATTATAGGCTGTTGTAATTGTACTTCGATTTACTTGAAGTTGTTCTGCTAGCTTGCGTTCTGAAGGGAGAAAACTTCCTGGTGGAAGCTCTCCGTACATAATACGCCTTTCAATATAATCAACAACTTGTAGATAAATCGGAATTTTACTATCTAGATCTAACTTCAATTGTAACGTCTCCTTGTTCCTTCATTCTTACCATTATAGCAAATTGGCTGTGTAAAAAAACAGTAAATTGGCTGGTGTTACAGGGGGCCAATTTCACTATACTAAATGTGTGAAGGAGAGATTTGGATGAAACAAAGGCAAATGGAATGGCTCCTAATGTCAGTTGCTTTAGTATGGGGAGCAAACTATTCCATAGGAAAATATGGAGTGGCATATATGTCATCCATTCAATTTAATAGTATGCGATTTTTAATTGCATCACCAATTTTGCTATTTATTACCTTTATTATGGAACGTTCATTACATATAGAGAGGAAAGACTGGTTGAGACTTTTGGTGGTTGGTATTGTTGGGACAACATTATATCAAACGCTTTTTATGCTTTCAGTAAAATATACTTCTGCGACGAACGCTTCATTACTAATTGCGATGTCACCAATCTTTACAGGGATTTTAGCTATATTGCATAAACAAGAACGTTTTTCTCTGAAAATACAAATCGGATCTATGCTTTCTTTTGGAGGAGCAGCACTTGTACTATTAACTGGGCATACGAACCAATCTGCATATGAATATGCATGGTTTGGAAATATAATTGGATTGGTTGCGTCAATCGCATGGGGCTGGTATCCAATCCTTGCTCAGCCGCTAATTACGAAATATTCTGCGATGCGAGTAACCGCTTGGTCAACGTTATTAGGAATTGTCCCGCTTGTTTTATACTGCTTAATAAATGTAGACTCCTTAACATTGCCGTCTGATATGCTAAGTTGGGGATCGTTAGGATATTCTATTGTATGTGCAACAATTTTCGGACTAGCAATGTGGTACGTTGGAATTAGTAAAATTGGTTCAACAAAAGTAATGGTTTATATGTATCTTGTTCCACTATTTGCTGTTATATTTGCTGCTGTAACGATAGGCGAACAGGTGAATATCATGCAATTGTTTGGTGGACTTGTTATTTTCGCTGGGTTATATGTTGTGAAAAAAGGAGCAGTGATAAACCCAGCGCTCAATTTAAAAAAGGTAAGTTAGTATGAAAAGTGACCACGTCCTAAGAGTGGTCATTTTTGTTTACAAAACAAGTTTGCTTGCTTCATGGCTCGCGTTTGAAAAGGTGTCTAACTCAAATTCTTCTTTTACAATAGCCGCTAGCTCATCAATTGATTTACGTAAATCTGTTGCCCCTTGTGCAAGATATACTTTTTCAATTACGATTTCTGATATCATTCCTCCACATGTAGTATGTAAGGAGATTACCTAATTGCTTATTTACAAATTGTGGGTGGGGAATATTTGACCTTACTTTTAATTCCCCCGTCTATATCTTTATTTATCTATGTACTTTTACTTAGTACTACATACGTTTTCACAAGGTTTAATGTTACATGCTTGTTCAAGTATTCTGCTCCGTTAGCAGAAAAAAGAGCCGTCTGTGCAGCTCAATGATCTTCATGTAAAACCTATGTTAGTAAAACTAATTAATTTAGTTGTAGGTCACTCTCTTTTTATTCAACACTAACATCAAAAACAAAAGTTTGTTTTCCTTCAGACCATATTGTTTTAAGTTGATAAATATAATATCCACTTTCCAATGGCATCATAATTTCATTATCTTTCACTTCAACAAGATCAGTTGTACCATCTTCATTCAGTTTAGATACCGTAATTGAAGAAGGGTTTGTATCAATTTCAAATTTAAATATAGTGCTTTTTTCAACTTCTAGTGTATCGAAATGTTCAGCTATCTCGTTTATATCGGAAGAATGTTTACTACTAAATTCAACTTTGTCTTCTTTCTGCTCATAATCACTTAGAATCATTGTATATTGTTCACCATTCACAATCACTTTGCCTTCTAGTTGACTAAGAGGATCGTTTAGCGATTTATTGCATCCAGTCAAAATAATAACAATCAATATGGATAAAATTAATTTATTCATTTTATTACTTTCCTTTATTAGATTTTTACTTTCGCTCCGTCTTTTCATTTAAGTATATTATTTCGTGATTCCCTTTTTATTTTAGCACATATATCCAATGAATTTATTGGATGTTGTTAAAGTAAACTGCTTCGTTAGTTCAATAAAAAAAAGAGCTGCATATGCAACTCAATGATCTTCAAGAAAAGCACTACGTTAGTTTAATAAGAACAGCGACGCTTATTCAACAATCGCGCCCGATTGTTGAATAAACAACTGCATAATGTCTACGTATTGTTCAATAAACTACATCAACGAAAAAAGGTTTGTCTGAATATTATTGGGCTTTCTTTAAAAGAGTTGTATTTTTAAGTGGCTTTATCTTCAACTCAATATTGGCTTTGGTCGTTTATTCGGATTGAAAATCTAATTATGAAACTATCTTCTACTTTCTTCGTATATTAACTAAGTCAACTAATTCTCGAGGTGATAATAATGTACGAATACCATTTCGTTAAAGTGGAACTAAATGCTTGGGGTAGTAAACCAAAAGAAGATTATCAAAATATAATTCACCAATACGCATCTGACGGATGGAGATTGGTTCAAATTTTTGCTCCTTCAACTAAAGGATATGGTTCCGCAGCCTATTTTGAATTAATTTTCGAGAGACCCCTTAATTAGATTTGAGGGGTATTTCTATTTTTAGGAACATAATGTAGAATTCTGTTTACTTAAACTCATCAGCTTTTTATCACTGAACGGTTTTGTTCTAATGTGCCTCATTTTTTGCATTATTTTTTATTAGACATTAATAATCTAATTTATTTTTACAGCAAATGCTCATTCTTTTTGTGATTTCTTATTGAACAAACCTGCACCGTTAGTTCAATAAAGAAAAAAGAGCTGCATATGCAACTCAATGATCTTCAAGAAAAGCACCCCGTTAGCCATCCATGTCGTGAAAAATTAACACTACACCACAGAAAATGAAAGATGATTACGTTCTTTCATGGGAGTTAAGTAAGAAATACTGAAATGGATACAACAAATAGAAACACTATTAAAAGAAAGGGAACTAAAGCCTTTCTTATCTCTTCTGAGTTTTCAGCTTTGTTAATCTTCTTTCTGTAATCAATCCAACTACCAATCAATACAATCGAAATTATTATTACATATGGAAGTTCTTCCAAAATGAATCCCCCCTTAACCCCGTGTATTGAAAAAACTATTCAACTAACCTACCAGTTAGTTGTACAAAAAAAGGTGCTGCTAATTGAAGTACCTTTTAGTTTGCTAATTAATTGTCTATTTAACCTGCGATTTTGCTTTTTGTACTTCAAAACAGAACCCGTTACGCGTTGCTTCTTCTTCTGAGTACGTATTTGTTCTAATTGTTCATAGGATACATCGTACATTTGTAAAGCAGTGTGTACTAATTCTAAAATATCCGTAAGTTCCTCAATAGCCTCTTTTGGTGAGGCTGCCTCCAGAAATTCTAATGCCTCTTCTTGCATTTTCACTTTTATTTCTTCTAAATGTTCTCCTTGTTCTAACACTCTTATGCTACATGTTTTACCCTCTGCTTCTATTATTTGTGGAATCAGATCACGTACTAATTTATTGTATACTGGCATGCCTACTGTCCCCTTTAAACATACGATTATTTACTGTTTTTCTACTGAATCGTTTGAATATGTCGTTTTTTGATTTCATCGGATACTTGCATTTGAAGCACAAGCTTATTGTATATTGCTTGAAGACCATCTTGTGAGAAAAGCTGTTTTGCAGTTTGCTTTTGTGTTTGGATATAAAGCCAACGTATACTCTTCTTTCTCTTAATTTTTTTACTTAATATAAACAAAAGTAATTCCTAAAAACTATTAAACCAATATCACAGTGGATATTTTTGTAATTATTAAACTTAATATAGCTCATCACCATAATGTGTGTTTGATTTCCGTTACTAAAAGATTACTCTAATTTTTGCAGGATTGAATTCTTTCCAATATTATTTGAAACCAAAGTAAACTAGTTTGCCAATTCAAATTTTTTACGATTCAATCAACCTCCGTCAAAATTTTATCATCTCAGCAATATATATATATTGAAATAGTATAAATATATCATTAACATTAAATACCGGATATTTTTAACTGTAGATTTATGACTTTAGTATTGTTATTATAAAAAAGTATTTTTTTAGAAAGGAGGTTTTCTTATGTACGATTCTAATTATTACGATGATTTCGATCCGGCATTTGGTGGTTTATTTCTCATTATTATGTTAATTTGCCTTGTGATGAGTATTGCAAGCTATGTTATTAGTTCACTCATTTATTATAAGGCATCTAAAATAAATGGTTTTAGCGATTTAGCTTATATTTCTTGGATTCCAATTGTTAACGTTTATAGCCTTTTCTTATTAACGTCAAAGGGTAAAAATGATGAAACCGTTCGTGCAACAGCGAAAAAGAATGTTATTATTTACGCTGTATTATTACTTGTTTCATTTATTCCGTTTCTAGGTATTATTGCTACTTTAGGTCTTTTTGGATTTACTTTGTATTTCACATATCGCCTCTTCTATCGTTGGACTGGTGAAACTGGCAAAGCTGTACTTTATACTATTTTATCGCTAATTACATTCGGACTATTCTATTATATCTACGGCTTAATGAAAATGAATAAACCTTTCGTTGCATAGTACATATGCAAGTACAAATACCTCTTTACACCTTTTAGAGGTTAAAGAGGTTTTTCACTTATTCATCATATAGCGTGTCTCCTAGACTTTTGAAAAGATCTCACTTTAAGCAATACATAATAACAAAACAAAATTTTCCAGGCTGATGACATCTCCTTTATCAAAAGTACTTTTAATTGCATTAATAACATTTTCACTAAATACTTCTTTACCATCTACATACGTAAGGTTATGTTTAATATTTTAAGAGCCACTCATTTCAACTGAAATGCCACTCCGTTTTGGATAAGTTAGATTATTAGTTTATATGAGCTAATTTCATTAAATATAGAATTTTGGGTAATTTAAGTAATTTTGACTCTCACCCTCCCCAATTATCCGCACTTGTCTATTTATCTTTATAACTCTCATCATAAGCTATCTTAATTGCAATTCATTTTTCCAGATGCAAAAGGAGAGGGTGTAAAAACTTAAATGAATCTAATAAATGAGATTAACCAAAAAACACAACAAATCATTAAAAATCTAATGCAAGACCAATATAATGATGGTTCGTGGAGATATTGTTTTGAAAGTGGACCAATGACCGATGCAAATATGATTATCATGTTAAGAGTATTAGATTATGATGATGAGAATCTTATAAAGAAACTTGTTGCACGTCTACTTCAGCAACAACAAAATAACGGTGCTTGGAAGCTTTACGATGATGAAAAAGGCAATTTATCTGCAACGATTGAAGCATATACAGCTCTTTTATTTTCTGGACATTTGAATAAGGATGATCCGTCGATGAAATTAAGTGAACAATTTATTGTGGAGAATGGAGGACTTGAAAAAAGTCATATTTCTACGAAGTGTTTACTAGCTATTACCAACTTATACCCTTGGCCAAGACTATTTCCTATCCCACTTAGTATCATGAATATACCAAAGTTTCTAACATTTAATTTTTTTCATTTTAGCTCATACGTACAAGCACACTTTCTTCCTATTTTAATATTAGGACACGATAAATTTGTAGTTACTAATAAATGGACGCCTGATTTACAGCATTTATTTTTATCTCAAAAGAAATATAAAGCACTTAAAAAGGATAAAAGATGGTTTAATTTATTTAAAAAGATATTGCCTACTTATAAAGAATCTACGAGGCTAAAAGCTGAACAACATATAAATAATTGCATTGAAAAGGATGGGACATTATATAGTTACTCAAGTTCTACATTTTTTATGATTTATGCACTACTTTCTCTAGGTTATAAAAAATCTTCTCCTATTATTCAAAATGCTATTGGAGGTATTAGATCTTTTATATACGAAAAAGGAGATGTTTTTCATATTCAAAACTCTCCTTCGACTGTTTGGGACACTGCGCTAATTTCTTATTCCTTACAAGAATCGGGTCTTACCATTAAGGATCCAGCTATCCAATTAGCTTCGAACTTCTTATTGGAATTACAACAAAAACACTCTAATAAAGGATGGGGTTTTTCAGAAAGCAACTCCATTAATCCTGATGTTGATGATACACAAGCGGTATTAAGGGCGCTTTCTAATTTTACATGTAGTCATTCTGAATTTCGTATGGCATGGAATTCGGGAGTTAATTGGTTATTAACCATGCAAAACAATGATGGCGGCTGGGGAGCATTCAATAAAAATAGTCCTTCATACATTAAATGGCTTTTCCCCATACAGAGTTTTGAAGACACTGCTATAGATCCTTCTGCTGCTGACATCACCGGCAGAACATTGGAATTTCTAGGGAATCATTTAAATTTGACTATGCAGCATCCTCGTGTATTGAACAGTGTAAAATGGCTAATAAAGAATCAAACTAATAATGGTTCATGGTACGGACGTTGGGGGATATCTTACATTTATGGAACATGGGCCGCTGTCACAGGCTTAAAAGCAGTTGGGGTTTCATCTGATCATCCAACTATTCAGAAAGCAAAAGATTGGTTGTTAAATATAAGACAATCTGACGGAGGCTGGGGTGAATCATGCCAGAGTGATTTTCATAGAGAATATATTCCTTTGCCCTATTCTACACTAGTGCAAACTTGTTGGGCGGTTGATGCTTTAATTTCTATCTCTGAGTTTCCTACAAAAGAAATCACAGAAGGAATTATAAGAATTTTAGAATGGCAAAATACAGAAACTAATCGGACCACTTATCCTACAGGTGCAGGTTTACCAGGACACTTTTATATACACTATCACAGCTATCAATACGTATGGCCTTTGGTTACATTGAGCCATTACTTAAAAAAATACAATTAGTTCATTATTGGAGTTTTTTTTAAAATAGTTAATCTATCTATCCCCCTCCTTTTTCATTTCATATACTATATTGTTCCTATCTTTATTTCTGTAATTTACTTTTATTTGAAAGGAGGTTTTGTCAATGGCCAATATTGATCCTAATTTAATGCGTGTTTTCCGACAAAGAATTAGAAACCCCCAATGTTTCGGTCGTGTATGCGGAGCTCTTAGATCATGTAACTATCATCAGTTAAGAAGTCCCGCAGGTGCATACGGTCTTGTTGATCGTCTATCTGAATGCTGTGGAGTACCTATAACAAGAGCTCAGAGAGATAATGCAGCAAACTGGCTTATGAATTGTGGAGTTGATCCTCTAAACACAGCTCATCGAAGAAGGATGTGGGGTATTGTTAGGGGAGGTTTGTGGTAAACCGAAACACTTTTAAAACTATTAATCAAAATAATCTTTTTTCATAAAATTATCAATCACTAATGTACGAATTTTTCACTTTTCATAACCAAGAAGCGTATCTGGGAAACTAATGAATTACCATCTTAGGCAAAAATTTATTGCTCCCAAATCAGATATATTATATTAGAAAAGACGTTTATTCACATTAGAGTAAACGTCTAATTTTATTTAATAAGTTATATTATCAAGTCATTTTTATGCTACAAGTGTATCAATAGCGTCCTTCTCTTTTGTAACTAAATGATTTGTTGCAAGGCTTACTACAATAGCTACTGCAAAGTTAATAATAACAGCAATCATTCCAGTGCTGATGTCATTAATGACGTGCGGGATGTTCGGGAAAAAGTCAATTAGTTTATGTGATGTTATAGCACCATAAAGTACGATTCCTACACCGGTAAAAATCCCTGCCATTGCACCGATTTTGTTAAGAATGCGATTTTTATAGAAACTAAATAGGAGTGCTGGAACAAGTTGTGTTATTAAACTATATGACATAATGTTTAAGATTGCTAGTGCATCCCCTCCAGTAATCGTGAAGATGAATGCAACCATTATTATAGCAAACACAAACATTTTTGAAGCAAATAACTGTTGGCGATCTGTTGCCTTTGGTTTCACAAGCTTGTAAAATCCAGTCATTAATCCAATGGAAGCAGACATTAACATAACAGATGCGGGTACTAAAGCTGTTAATAACCCAGCAGCACCGACAACACCTACTATCCAAGGATCAAATGTTTGAATCGTTAATCGGAGTAATGATAAATCTCCTTCAGCCCCTTTTAATCCTGGAATCTCTATAATGGCTGCAAAACCAATGAAAAATGCAAATAAGAGTAATAGAGTGTATAAAGGTAAGGTAATGGCATTTTTCTTCAATGCTTTTGCACTCTTAGATGATAATATTACTGAAAAGGAGTTTGGTAATAAATAGAATCCGAATGCATTTAATATAATGGTTGAGACAAACCAAGAAATACTTAATCCAGAACTTGCAAGAGTTAAGCTTTCCGGTTTTATTTTCTCTACAGCTTCAAATAGAGGTTGTACGCCTCCAAAATAATGGTACGGAATATAAATCCCTAAAAATGCAATGACTCCTAGTATCATGATATCCTTTAATACGGCTGTCCAAGCAGAGCCATGGATACCTGAAATGGTAACATAAATTGTAATAATTATGGCACCAATAGTACTAGCCATAATTGGACTAATCCCTCCATAGGAAGCCTCCGAAACAATAATACCTAACCCTTTTAATTGTATAACTATATATGGAATCAATGCGATAGCACCCAAAAATGATACAACAAATCCTAATATCGGACTTTTATAGTGGGAAGCAAAATATTCTGGTTGAGAAATAATGTGGTGATCTTTAGCATAATTCCAAATTTTCGGTGCAATCCAATAAGATAAAACATATGCTAAACAAATATATGCAGGCACATAAAAAGCAGCGGCTCCATTCGAATAAGCCCAACCACTACCACCAAGGAATGTAAAGGTAGTATAAACTTCTCCTGCAATTAGTAGGAAAATGAATAATGTACCAAAGCCCTTATTACCAACAGCAAATTCATTGACATTCATTTTTTTTCCATGTGTTGCTCTGATACCAAGGAAAAGAGCAATCAATGCAAATGCAAAAATAATCAGTAATGCTATATTCATTATTCATCGCCTCCTTGGTTTTCAGGATCCAATTTATACACAATCGCTAACACTAATGACGATAAAATCATCCATAAGATAATCCAGAACAGGAGAAACGGTAAACCAACAATATAAGGCTGTATTTTATTTGCAAAGGGCAAACATAAGCACATTCCAATAAACGGTATCACCAATAACAGTTTAATGTTTTTCATATAAGCCTCCTTTGAATTCCCTCTTTATCGTACGAAAAAGTAGTGTAACCCTCAGTTTAACGAGAATAAGCCTGGAAATTTAAAGTTCAATACACGGTTTCATAATGCATAAATGTCTTTTCTACGGATACGATCTTTATAAGTTGTTGCAGCCCCATTTTTACGATTTTCGTAAAGATCTTCAAGAGATAGTTCAGCCGTAACAACTGTACTTGATTTACTTGTAGTTTCTGCAATTACGCCATTTTCTGTCCAAGGTAAGTCTGCAGGACCTATAATAGCGGTAGTCCCAAATCCATTTAGAATGTGCCCTTGAATTTCGCCAATCGTAGGACAATGAACGACATAGAGTTGGTTTTCAACACTTCGTGCATGAGCACAATGGCGAACTCTCCAGAAACCGTATTCAGAGGTCGTATAGGAAGGGCAAAAAATAATATCGGCACCTTTTTGACTATAAATATGTGCAATTTCTGGAATCTCTATTTCATAGCATATGGCAATACCAAATGTTACTGGTCCAATTTTGAAAACTTCCAATTCATCTCCCTCTACAGTGTTCCAAGCAGATTCAGCAGGGAAAATATGTGTCTTCCGATGTTTAAATACATTGCCATTCCCATCAAAGATATAAGTCGTATTATAATTTCCCATATAGGCGGGTTCAATTGTAGAACCCGCAATAATAATCTGTTTTCTTTTCTGTGAAAGATTATTAAAAAATTCAAGGTAGTCATCTAAAAAGAAACCTAGTTTCTCATTATCTTTTTCTGTGAATTGATTGTAATTGTTATAAGTTGTTAGCAAAGACAAAGTAAATAACTCTGGTAAGAGCACATAATCACTTGTTAGTGGCACATCATTGAATGCATGTAAAATTCGGTCCTTAAAGGTAGAGAAATTATCAACTTTTTGCAATTCAAATTGACAGCTTGAAATTTTTATTGTCATAAGAGCCTCATCACTATATTTTCGTTTTAGAGCGTTCGAAAAGAATATCCCCATCTAATATTGTTAATTCGACTTGAATATCTTTTAAATCTTGTGGAAGGGTTTTCAAAATACTTCGATCAAGTACAATCATATCTGCTAATTTACCAGGTTCTAAACTCCCCTTTATATCCTCGTCAAAACTTGCATATGCACCGTTATAGGTATAAAGACGAATAGCTTCAAGAACATCTATTTTTTGTTTTTCACCAAAGGAAGTTCCATTGGCAGTGAGTCGATTGACCGCTTCGTGAATTCCCATAAACGGATTGTAGGTTGTAACTGGTGAGTCTGACCCCGCAGCAGCAATAATTCCTTGATCAATAAAGTCTCGTGCAGGGTACATAAAGTCTGTACGTTCACCGTAGTTCGTTAAATAACTTTCACCAAATTCATATGGAAATGGTGGATTAGGTATTGGAATCATCTTTAACTCTTTCATTCGTTGCTGTAAATCGGGGCTTGAAATTCCAGCGTGTTCAATGCGATGTCGATGATTTTCACGAGGATTTTCTTTTAAAGCGCGTTCTACAACATTCAAATATGCTTCAATTGCTTGATCACCTTGTGCATGTACAGTAATTTGATAGCCTAATTCATGTGCTTTACCCAGTACTTCATAAATTTCATCCTCGGTGTAGTATAAGATTCCATAATCGTCGGGATTGCTTGTATAACCTTCACGGGTTGCAATAGTCGGACCAGTACTACTACCATCTGTAAACAATTTAGCAGGACCCACTTTAAAAAATTCATTTCCAGTTCCAGTTATTACTCCAGTTTCCATCATATTTAATGTGAACTGCTTACAGTCACTTATACTAGCAATCATCGCATAGACACGAATTTTCAAGTCTCCTTTTTGAGAGGCTAATTGTAACATTCGGTAATTTTCTTTCGAAAACGTTCCAGCTTCATGAACGCTTGTAATGCCAACTTTTAAGAAATGTTGCTGCGCGATTTGAATGGCTTGAAAAACTTCTTCATTTGAGAAAGTTGCTATCTCATTAAACTGCATAAAAGCATTTTCGATTAATCGTCCAGTTAGTTGACCTTTTGCATCTCTTTCTATTAAGCCTCCTTGAGGATCAGGTGTTGTTTCGTCAATATCTGATAGACGTAAAGCAACTGAATTTACAATCCCGATGTGACCGCAAGTACGGGTAATGGCAATCGGATGGTCTACCGTAATGTTGTCCAATTCTTCAAGAGTAGGATATCGTTTTTCTTTAACAGTTTGTTCATTGAAACCCCAAGCACGAATCCACTGACCCTTTGGTGTAGTAGCAGCTTTGTCTTTTAAAGTAGTCAAAATTGCATCTATAGAGTCCAACCCGGGCTCCTTACAGCTGATACTAAGTTGAAAAGTACCATACATGACCAGATGTAAGTGAGCATCAATAATTCCAGGTAGAATTGACTTTCCTTCCAAGTCAATTACTTGTGTAGAATCACAAATTAATTCTTTAATCTCCTCATTCGAACCAACTGCTAATATTTTGTTATCAGAAATCGCTAGAGCCTCACGGATAGAATCTTGTCCATCTACAGTAATTACTTCACCATTTAAAAAAACAATGTTCGCTTGCATCTAAATCCTCCTCGTCACAAAATTTAAATATTCAAAAAAATGAATATATTTGTCGTTTATTTTACCAAAAATAGATTGTCTTATATTTTTACAAAAGGTAATTATTTTCACTTATTTTTAGACAAAAGGTTAAAAGGGTTATTTCTACTTAACTATAAAAATTCAAAAAAGGCTTTATTATGTGCATGCTAATATTACTTTTGAAAAAAACAAATTTATGCAGATCCTTACTACCCCTCAATTTTAATATTTGTATATCAATAAACAATAATCAAACGTCCCAGTCAGATTTAGCAAAATTAAGATTAAATAAAACCATCGCAAACGTATTTCGTAATGTTAGATATCATAGGATGTACAAAATAAATACTTCAAATAATTTATAAACTAATTCATCTCTTCCGTTTGTAATTAAATTTAAAGCCATTACAATTTCTTTTGTTCACTATTTAAATCCATCGAAGAAAGAAAAAATGGAAAGTCTCTAATAATTCCATTAATTTCAATTTGTTCACCACTTAAATTATAAGATCAATAATATGTAATTGAGTAGAAGTAATACCCTAAAAGAAAAGTTAAAGGATAACTAATTGCTATCTTTCCTTCATATTTCTATGCGATTTTCAGGGAAAGAAGCATTTAATACAGCATATGATGTACTTTGTCATACTCTATTAAATATTAGTAGAATCTAAAACAGAAAAATTTGTATAAAATGATTCTTCACCACTAGATTCCCAATAGTACCAAATTCATTTTTACAATTCGATCAATCTTATATCAAAAAAACATCATTAAAATAATACAAATATTCCATAAAAATAGTATATATGTATGATTATCTAACATCCCCTGTATTTTCTACTATAGATTTAACACTTTAGTACTGTTATTATAATGAAGTATTTTTTTAGAAAGGAGGTTTTCCAATGTACGATTCTTATTATTTTAATGATACCGATGCATTCTTCGCTGGTTTTTTCCTTATCATTATGTTGATTTTTCTTGTGATGGGTATTGCAGGCTATGTTATTAGTTCACTTATTTATTATCAGGCATCTAAAGCAAATGGCTTTGGTGATCTTGCCTATGTTTCTTGGATTCCTATTATTAACGTTTATAGCCTTTTCTTATTAACAGCAAAGGGTGATGATGACGTAACAGTTCTTGCCGAAGCGAAAAAGAATGTTTTAATTTATGCTGGATTATTACTTGTTTCATTCATCATTCCATTTATAGGTATACTCGCTTCCTTAGGTCTTTGTTTTTATGTTATGTACTTCACATATCGCCTCTTTTATCGTTGGTCTGGTGAGCCTGGAAGAGCTGTACTTTATATTATTTTATCGTTCATTACATTCGGACTATTCTATTTTATCTACGGCTTAATGAAAATGAATAAACCTTTTGTTGCATAATTACATATGCAAAATGGAAAACCTCTTTACACCTTTAAAAGGGTAAAGAGGTTTTCAACTTATTCACGTAATTTTACACTATAATGTCCCATGGACTTAGGAATACCTTTTAATACAAGTACTCCACAATAGACTAAAAATCTTATTCTACATTCTAAAAAGAAGACACTTGGAAGCTCGTCCATAAAAGGTAAAAGTTCCGCAATCACTGTTCCCGTCTTTATAAAATCTTTAGTTTCTTGCTCATTATGTAGATTTTCTATTGTCTTTATAATTAGTAGATCAAAATAATTTTCTGGTACCCCTTTTATTTCATTATCAATCCATAAACGCAGAACATCGTT
Source organism: Lysinibacillus sp. NPDC094403 (assembly GCF_050278745.1). Classification (NCBI taxonomy): domain Bacteria; kingdom Bacillati; phylum Bacillota; class Bacilli; order Caryophanales; family Bacillaceae; genus Lysinibacillus; species Lysinibacillus sp. NPDC094403. Next base: position 121,868 of record NZ_JBNNTL010000009.1, read on the forward strand.
AGTTTTCGATAATGTTTCCCATTCATTTTGGAAAATAAGACGGTCCTGAGTAGTTAATGGCTTTTTTTCTTTTATGTTCACAAACAGCTGCGCTAATTGCTGTGAATCAAGCTGACTTGTCGCACAAATAGTCTTATTATGTTCAGTTGTATTAATAAGAAAAATCTCATTTGATTTATCTCGCAATAAATAGAGGAAAAAACGAAGCCCACATTGTTCATTGGTATTATTACCATACCAAATATAGATAGGTACATGATTTGAAATATCTTCTATTTCACGCAAAGTATTTGTAAACTTATTTTGATAAACATCTTCCTGTCCATCGGTAATATTTTCAAATAACCAATCATTTCGGAATGCTTGCCCCCTTTTCTCTTCTAACTTCCACAATGGTCCAATTGAGAAGCAATCGGGAATCCAATCACATGTTTAGGTGGTGCAAGCGCTACTCTCACCGAACCTGCTGCAGATTCAGAGCTAACAATATGAACTGCCTGCGTTGTTAATTGTTGATCTACTGCACGATGTTTTTGAATACAGTCATTTATGATTTCTACTATGTTACATAATTCATCTTGCTCTAAATAGAATCCCCAGCCCTCAATTGCATCATTTTCTTCATGGTTGAATGTTTCTAATAGAGCATGTTGCTGTATTTTATATGTCTCCCATTTACTACTATCCATCACATCTGATGCGTTTAGATAATTTTGTGTTGTAATTCTATAGACAAAAACTGTATTTGACTCCAATAAAAAATAAATAAATGGATAATTTACTTTCGATTCCATAACTTAGCCCCCTTTATTTAAAAATTTTACCATATAAAATATTAGGAACTATTCGTTGTATCTTTGCACACACGCAATTTCCGCTATTCAATTATAAATACTCTCTTACGACACTTTACTTATCAAATGCCACCAACTTGTTGAAAAAGAAGTTAGTTAACAGAAAATATATGCTATATTATAGTTAGAAAATTTCGAATTTCTAATTTTAAAATACAAAGGGGTTTGATGATTGTGTATGAAAATATTTTAAGACATCCAGGACCTACACCTATTCCGAAAAAGGTCCAGCTTGCGATGAATCGCGATATTATTAGTCATCGCAGCAATGAATTTGTGGAGCTTTACCGTGAAACAGTCGAATTAGTGAAACCTATTTTCGGGACAAAACAGGATATTTTACTCCTTCCATCAGGTGGTACAGCTGCTTTAGAGGCTGCGGCGGTTAATACTGTTTCTGCTGGTGAAAATGTTGTTGTAATAACTGTTGGAGCGTTCGGAGACTATTTCGTTTCGATTTGTGAGAAATACGGTTTTCATGTACATAAGCTTGAAAAAGATTGGGGACAAGCTTGCACCGCTAAAGAGCTACGAGAATTCTTGCAGCCGTTAAAAGATATTAAAGCTGTTTTTATAACATACAATGAAACTTCGACTGGTATCTTAAACCCAATTGCTGAATTAGCACAAGTTGTTCGTGAGGAAACGGATGCATTATGTATTGTCGATGGTGTAAGTTGCATCGGTGGATCTCCTGCTGAAATGGATGCCTGGGGAATCGATATTCTTGTTACTGGATCTCAAAAAGCGATGATGCTACCTCCTGGACTTTCTCTTGTCAGCGTTAGTGATAGAGCTTGGAAAGTTATTGAGGAAAATAATACACCGTCCTACTATTTAAACTTATTAAGCTATCGTAGTTGGGCAGAAAAAGGGATGACTCCAAACACGCCTACTGTCACACTTATATATGGACTTTACGAAGTATGTAAACTTATAGAGGAAGAAGGAGGCTTTGAAAAAACAATTGCCCGCCATGAACTAATGAAAAACATGGTGCGCAATGCAATGAATGCCCTCAATATTGAACTTCTCACTAATGAAGAGCATGCTTCTCCAACTATTACAGCGATTATGGCTCCAAAAGGGATTGCACTCGATGACTTCTTGTCACATTTAAAGCAACAATATCATTTAGATTTCGCTGGAGGACTTGGGGATTTGCAGGGTAAAATTTTTAGATTCGGCCATATGGGCTATTGTTTCCCAAGTGATATATTACAGGCCATTTCTTTAATGGAAGCAGCACTTCAAGACTTTGAATATGACTTTGAGCCAGGTGCAGGTGTACGAGCAGCACAGGAAGTATTTTTAGCATCACATCGAAAACAATGCCACGAAAAAGTAAGACTATAATCAGTGAGGTCTTCTGCAAACCCAGAGGTTAGTCTTCACCAATTGGACTTATACAAGCAGTTAATCTCCCATCTAGCTGGTAGTTTTTATTCTTACCACTTGTAATGTGGGATAAAGCTTTATACCTTCAAATCTGTGTATGGATTTGGAGGTTTGTTTATTTATTTGGGTTAATTTCATAAATTCAATCCCTTTAGTTTCAATGGATCCGAAACAAACTTTTCGTTATGGCTTTTTATATTTCGGCTGGGACATAAATAGTCTCGAGAAGAAGTGAAAAAAGTGAAATCGCGTCGTCGATTTCACTTTTTTTCGAAAAATATTAATAGTTTTAAAAAAAATTATTTGAGAAGTGTGAGAGTTGTTGCGATTGCATTGTCAATAAATGATTTTTGTGGTTGAGATTTCATCATGACCGTTAATCCAATTAACGCCACAATTAGAGCCTGTGCTAAAGACTTTGCATCCGTTTCTTCCTCTAACTCACCCGATTGGATTCCTCGTTCAATTGTCTCCTGAAAAATGACGGCTAAATAAAGTTGATGTTCTCTCGTTAAGATCTCAAATCTCTCATCATGAGGAGCTAGTTCAACCATTGTATTGATGCAAAAACAGCCGTTACTAAGATCTTTCGTATATTCAGCAGCAATCACTTCTTCAAAAAAAATTGCAAATGCCTGTTTTACAGAGGTATGACTTTGAAGTCTAGCTCGTATATCAGCTGCTCGAGATGTCGTATATCTGCGAAGTGCTGCTTCGAATAGTTCCTTTTTATCACCAAAGGTTGAATAAATACTCGGACGTTGAATCCCCATTCTCGCAGTGAGATCACTTAAAGAAGTAGCTTCATAGCCCTTCTCCCAAAATAACTGCATGGCAGCCTCTAAAACTTTTTCCTCATCAAATTCACGGGTTCTTGCCATAAAAAATCCACCTCCATTGTTTAAGAGTTATTGAGTTAGTCCCTATAAAATTTTAAATACCAAGCAGTATGTAAACATTGTATAATCAGCTGCTTTTATTGTCAATTTCCATAGTATTAGGTAAATGTGGAGTAAAATAATTTCAAAAAACCTTGACATCATAAACAACACTAAGATATATTTACCAATGATTATATTGTACCGAACGGTATGTTATAATTAAAATCCAATAATGAACGGAGGATATGGTGTGGTCAATGATCTGAGGCAAGAAGTTGATGCTTCTGTGATGAATCTACAACCTTCTATGTCTAGAACTGTAACTTTATTATTCGCAACAGCCTGTGGAATGTCTGTCGCTAATATTTATTTCGCACAGCCGTTGCTTGATCAATTATCTAATGAATTTAATATTGATCACTCGACAATAGGTGTTGTAATTACCATCACGCAGATCTTTTATGGATTGGGCTTATTACTTCTAGTGCCTCTTGGAGATTTACTTAACCAACGACGCTTGATTATCGGACAGATGCTATTATCCACAACGGCTTTGGTTATAGTTGGTACTGCTTCTTTTAGCGTGATGCTTTTTACTGGTATGGCCTTAGTAGGTCTACTTGCAGTTGTGACGCAGACACTTGTGGCGTTTGCAGCAACTATGGCTTCCCCTACAAAACGTGGACGTGTTGTTGGTATTGTTACAAGCGGGATCGTCATTGGCATTCTGCTCGCTCGAACCTTTGCTGGTCTATTAACAGACCTTACAGGATGGCGATCCGTCTATCTAGTCTCTGCCGCTCTCATGCTTGTAATGGTTTGTATGTTTCTGAAGGTGTTACCAAAGGTGGAGCGTGAAGTAAAATCACTCCCCTATCATCAGCTAATTAAATCCGTATTCACTCTGTTTATGCAAGAAAGAACATTACGCATCCGCGCAGTTCTAGCCATGCTAATTTTTGCTGATTTCAGTATTTTGTGGACTCCACTTGTTCTACCACTTAGTGCGCCACCATTAGCTCTTTCACATAGTGTAATTGGCGCATTTGGTCTCGTTGGAGTGGCTGGTGCACTAGCTGCAGCACAAGCCGGGAAACTGGCCGATCGAGGTTACGGACAAAGAACGACAGGTATTGCTTTAGTTCTATTACTCATTTCATGGTTGTTTATCAACTATCTAGAACAGTCGTTATTGGCATTAATTGTAGGTATTGTGTTGCTTGATTTGGCCGTACAGGCAGTACATGTCACTAATCAGACGATGATTCTTCCATTACGTACAGAGGCAAGGAGTCGACTTACTGCTGGGTATATGATGTTTTATTCCATCGGCAGTGCTGGCGGCTCAATAGCTTCTACACAGATGTATGCACACTTTGGTTGGGGAGGGGTTTGTTTCCTCGGAGCTTTAATCAGTGCAATTGCCCTTATTTTTTGGGTTACGACTAAACAGTTTACAAAATATTAGATTTGACTAGGAGAGATGACAAATGGAAATAGGAATTACCTCTTTTGTAGAAACAAAACCAGATGTTCATAGTGGTGAAGTGATTAGTCATGCACAACGTTTGCGTGAAGTAGTTGAAGAAATCATTCTTGCAGATCAGGTGGGACTGGATGTGTTTGGTGTTGGCGAGCACCATCGAGAAGATTATGCTGCTTCCTCTCCAGCAATGGTGCTATCTGCTGCAGCTCCACAAACAAAAAAGATTCGGCTAACAAGTGCGGTAACAGTTCTATCTTCAGCTGATCCCGTACGTGTCTTTCAGGATTTTTCCACATTAGATGGACTATCAAATGGGCGTGCAGAGATTATGGCAGGTCGTGGTTCCTTTATCGAATCCTTCCCCTTGTTTGGCTACAATTTAAATGATTATGATGAACTATTTGAGGAACATTTGGACTTACTTCTCAAAATTCGAGAGTCAGAAAAAGTAGTATGGGAAGGCAGACATCGACCAACAATCAATAATTTAGGTGTGTATCCAAGACCTGTTCAAAACTCCTTACCAATATGGGTTGGTAGTGGAGGAAATCAACAATCTGCTATCCGTGCAGGACTTTTAGGATTACCACTTATGCTAGCAATCATTGGTGGCAGTCCAATGCAGTTTGCACCTATCGTACAGCTCTATAAAAAGGCAGCTGCTCAAGCAGGGCATGATTTATCAAAACTTCAGGTGGGATCTCATTCAATAGGTTTTGTTGGTCCGAATACTGAATGGGCAGCGGATACATTTTTCCCATCAACGAAGGCGGGCATGAATAAATTGGGCAAAGAAAGAGGTTGGCGATATTATGATCGCTCTAGCTATGATGCTGCACGTAGTTTTGAAGGGGCGTTATATGTAGGTGATCCAGATACAGTTGCTGAAAAAATCATCCATCTTCGTAAACATGTAGGGATTACACGTTTTATGCTGTACGTACCATTAAGCACAATGCCACATGATCAAGTCATGCAAGCTATAGAATTACTCGGATCAAAAGTTGCCCCTCGTGTACGTGAGGAAGTTGCCAAATGGGAAGCGGAAATGGCACTAGAAGGACATCCATTTCTTTAAGATATCATTATTTAACAGGAGGAATTTATATGACGATCAATAACCGAGTCTTGCCAGAATTAAGACAGGCTTACTCCCAATTTCCAGGTTTTCGGTTGGAGGAAGATTTAGAGTGGAGTCGAAGTCTCTTGTCCAACCCACCTTCGGAGAAGTCAGAACTTGTACACACATCAATTCGGATGATTCCCAGAGGTGATAGGGACGAGATGTTGGTTAAAATTTATGAACCAGTTGAACGAAATATTAATCAACTTCCAGCGATACTTTGGATTCATGGCGGTGGTTTCGTTATGGGACACCCTGATATGGATGATGTTTCATGTGAACGCTTTGTTCAGACTGCTAATTGCGTTGTCGTTTCGGTTGATTATCGACTTGCTCCTGAGCATCCCTACCCGGCGGCTATAGAAGATTGTTATGCAGGGTTAGTATGGATGACAACCGAGGCACCATCCCTTGGCATCGATGTCAAACGGGTGGCGATTGCTGGCGCAAGTGGTGGCGGAGGGCTAACAGCAGCTCTAGCATTAATGGCTCGCGATAAAGGAGGACCCTCAATTATATTCCAGATGCCACTGTATCCAATGCTTGATAACCGAAATGAAACACCTTCTAGCTACGAGATTACCGAGGATCATGCAATATGGAGTAGAACTAATAATTTGACCGCTTGGGGTATGTACTTAGGTGAGGAAAAGGACACCCATGAGCTATCTCCGTATGCGGTCCCTTCAAGAGCAGATAACTTAGCAGGATTACCTCCAACTTATACATGTATAGGTCAACTCGATTTATTCCGAGATGAAACCATTGAATACGTGACACGTCTTGCACAAGCAGGAGTAGATGTTGAATTCCAACTCTACCCTGGTAGCTTCCATTGCTTTGAAGTATTTGTGCCAGATGCGGAAGTAAGTCGACGAGCTAGTCAGAATTATTTAGAGGCTATGGCACGCGCTCTTTATTCTTAATATCGGATAACCTTAAACTTCAAATGAAGCCCTCTCCCGACTGACTGATTTGAAAAAGTCGAACTGTACAGGAGAACGATACACCTAAGTAAAATTGCAATTTCTGCCAATACTTCACGGCATAATCGACTGAATAATCTTTTATAGCCAGAAATATGAATATGAATGCATTTTCAAAAGCTAAAAATGTTATACTAATAAGCACGTTATAAATTGAGGAGTTAGACAGTATGAAATATTTTAAACCACAAATGCAGCAACTTGTGAAAGAAAACCGTGAATTACATGATCGCCTAAAAGAGTTAATGTCCGAAATGGATTTGCAAAAAAATTATGCTTTAAAAGCTCTATATCACGCAGAAGTAGCGGACGGTGGGCGCTATCAGCAAGATTATCAAGCGTTGGACTATTTATATAAATAACTCTAAATGAGCAAAAGTAATAAACGCAAGAATGTTGATTTTGATAGCATTCTTGCGTTTTCTCATTAACTTACTTCCTTAATCATCAATTCTTGCTACTTGCACTGCCTTTGCCATGTATTCCTCACGCATTTCCACTGGCACCATACTTCCACCTGTTGCCCATACAAGATGGGTAGCTTGCTCCATTTTATCAACTAAATTATGCTTTTCTAAATAACTTTGTCCATTTTTCATTAACTGTATCGGCCCGAACATCCCTGCATGTGCAGATGGCTCTAAAAATAATCCTTCTACCCCCATAACTAATGCTAGTGATTTAAATAATTCCTCATCTTTCACTGTGTAGCAACCACTCACATATGTCTCCATTACTTTGCCAACAAATTTAGAAGCACGACCAACAGCAAGGCCATCTGCTTCGGTTTTATTATTAAGACCAATATCTTCTACACTAATGGCGTCATGCAAACCTGTCATTAAGCCAATTGTCATACAAGGGGATGCTACGGGCTCAGCGAAGAAGATATGGGCATGCTCTCCAAAAATTTCACGTAAGCCGTAAGCAACTCCACCCGGTCCTCCACCTACACCACATGGCAAATATACGAACAATGGATGGGCTTCATTCACAATAATATTCGTCTTTTCAAACTGTGCTTTTAAACGCTTCACCGCCACTGCATAGCCAGCAAATAAGTCCTTTGAATTTTCATCATCAATAAAATGACACATAGGATCTTGTTCAGCCTCTCGACGACCTTGTTCTACAGCAACGCTATAATCAGCTTCATATTCAATAACTGTCGCACCTTTTTCACGCAGCAATGCTTTTTTCCACTCTTTTGCATCACTCGACATATGTACAACGACATTAAAGCCGAGTTTTTTGCCCATAATGCCGATACTTAATCCTAAATTACCTGTAGAACCTACGGCAATTGTGTATTGTTGGAAGAACGTTTGAAAGTCCTCTGTTGCCAATACTGCATAATTATCCTCTTTTGTTAGTTTCCCACTTGCGATCGCAAGCCGCTCTGCATGTCTTAATACTTCAAAAATACCACCACGGGCTTTAATAGAGCCGGAAATTGGCAAGGCATGATCGCATTTTAAGATAAATTGACCTGGTATTAAAACTTCAAATTCCTTTTCAAGAGCTTTCTTTATCAAAGATATATCTTGTATCGATGATTCAATAAGTCCATTGCTTTCCAAAAGCTCTGGAAATACTACTGTCAAATAAGAAGAAAAGCGTTGAAGTGTTTCTTCTGCCTCCTCAACTTCCTCCATTGAAAAAAGATTTGTCTTGGCCTGATTTTTTCGATTTGTATTTTCCCAAAGCACAGTATCATGCTTTGCTAATTCTTTTAGCCTTGGAAATTGATTTAATAGTTCGTGTTTAAGTTCATTTTTCATCTTCAGTTGCCTCCATTTTTTGTGCTAAAATTGCTCGTTCACAAATTTGTCGAAATTTCAATTCGAACGAAATATTGTTTTCTTGTGTTCGTTTTTTAGGTCCTCTCGTACGTCCACCAGCACGTCTAATTTTTTGACCAACATGGCGCATATCGAGCAAACGTTCGATATTTTCATCGGACATTTCTCTTCCATTTTGATCGATTGGATAACCTCCTCTTGCCAAAACCATCGCAGCTAAACCGTAATCCTGTGTAATGACAATATCATGCTTTGAAAGCGCATTCACTAGCGTAAAGTCAACCGAATCTGGACCCTTAGGAACAATAATTGTTATTACATTATCACGTTCAATACGGTGGGACGTATCGCAAAACAAGATTGTTTCTATCTCAAACTCAGATGATATAGAGAGCGCTAAATCCACGACTGGACAGGCATCAGCGTCAATTAAAACCTTCACAATAAAGCATCATTCCTTTCTCATAATTAGATAGATCACTCACCACATTGTTATTTCGATATAATAAAATCTCACCCCCATTTGTTCAATTTTTCACAAACTTAAGACTGTTGAGAAAAGTATTTTATTGAATAGTGCGAAAAATAGATATACGATACACATATCAAATAACTGGAGGTTTTTTACTATGACAACTATAACTGTAAGCAACGACCAATTAGCAAAAGAATACGTTGATGGTGTATTCGAGCAACTTAAACAACAAAATAGTTATCAAGCGGAGTTCTTACAAGCAGCTGAAGAAATTTTCATTTCATTAGTGCCTGTATTTGCACAACACCCTGAATATATTAAAGCCAATATCCTATCTCGTATCGTTGAGCCAGATCGTATCATTTCTTTCCGTGTAGCTTGGCAAGATGATAACAATCAAGTTCACGTAAACCGTGGTTACCGTGTGCAATACAGCAATGTAATGGGGCCATATAAAGGCGGTCTTCGCTTCCACCCTTCCGTAAATGAATCAATTATCAAATTCTTAGGATTTGAACAAATCTTTAAAAATGCTTTAACAGGCCAACCAATCGGTGGTGGTAAAGGTGGATCAAACTTCGACCCTAAAGGTAAATCAGATTCGGAAATCATGCGTTTCTGTCAAGCATTCATGACTGAATTATACCGCCATATTGGTCCAGATGTCGATGTTCCAGCAGGTGATATCGGTGTTGGAGCTCGAGAAGTAGGCTATTTATGGGGTCAATATAAGCGTTTAACAAAAGCAAACGAATCTGGTGTATTAACTGGTAAAACTCCTGGCTACGGTGGTTCTTTAGCCCGTAAAGAGGCAACTGGTTATGGTACTGTATATTTTGTAAAAGAAATGCTTAAAGACACCAACGATTCATTTGAGGGTAAAACAGTTGTAGTTTCTGGCTCTGGTAACGTTTCAACATATGCAATTGAAAAAGCACAAGCCTATGGCGCAAAAGTCGTTGCTTGCTCTGACTCTTCAGGCTATGTTTACGATCCAGAAGGTTTAGATCTTGCTGCAATTAAAGAAATTAAAGAAGTAAAAGGCGATCGTATCTCCACTTACTTAAACTATCGTCCTAATGCTACATTTACAGAAGGCTGCACTGGTATCTGGACTATTCCTTGTGACATCGCCCTTCCATGCGCTACTCAAAATGAAATTAATGGCGATTCAGCTCGTACTTTAATCTCTAACGGTGTGAAAGCTATTGGTGAAGGTGCAAACATGCCATCAGACCTTGAAGCAATTAACGAATTCTTAAATGCGGGCGTATTATTCGGTCCAGCTAAAGCTGCTAATGCCGGAGGTGTTGCTGTATCTGCTCTTGAAATGGCGCAAGATTCTAGTCGCGTATTCTGGTCATTTGAAAAAGTAGATGCTAAATTACATGAAATTATGAAAAACATTTACGCGGACAGTAAAGCAGCTGCTGAAAAATATGGTTACCCTGGGAACCTTGTAGTTGGCGCGAACATCGCCGGCTTCATAAAAGTTGCTGATGGTATGCTAGCTGAAGGCGTTTATTAATAACAATTTAAAATCCCTTTCACAAGATGATAACAAATATTCGTTATCATCTTGTTTTTAGTTAGAAACAGAGTTAAAAAACACAAAAAATATTGCTTAAAACGAACATTTTTACTATTAAATATTTAAAACATTCGTGTTATAATAATGAAGTACTACGAAATATTGGAGGGTTTTTTGTGGAATTATTGTATACAGGTAAAACGAAAAATGTGTTTCAATTAGAAGATGGTCATTATTTATTAAAATTTAAAGATGATGTAACTGGTGAAAACGGCGTATTCGACCCAGGTGCTAATACTGTCGGATTAACAATCGACGGTGCTGGTTTAGCTGGACTTCGCTTAACTTCTTATTTCTACTCAAAACTAAACGAACAAGGTGTTCCTACTCACTATGTTGATGCAAACTTCAACGATGCAACAATGACGGTAAAGCCTGCAACTGTTTTCGGTAAAGGTTTAGAGGTCATTTGCCGCTTCAAGGCAGTAGGCTCTTTCCTACGTCGCTATGGTGCTTACGTGAAAGAAGGACAAGACTTAGATTCTTTTGTAGAAGTTACCATCAAAGATGACGATCGATTAGATCCTCCTATTTCTGAAGATGCTTTAGCAATGTTAAACCTGTTAACACACGAAGAATACGCAATTTTAAAGCAACGTACAATTGAAATTGCTAAATTTGTTGCTGCAGAGCTTGCCAAAAAAGAGTTGACACTTTATGATATTAAATTAGAATTTGGTCGCGATGCTAAAACAAACGAAATTTTATTAATAGATGAAATTTCAGGTGGTAATATGCGCGCTTACAAAGGCGAACAATACATTGAACCATTAGAACTTGAAAAAATTATGTTAGCTGAATAAAAAATCCATTCGATTAATATGCCACGTCTGACTAAATACGAATAATCAAGAAGAGTCGCTTACTTGCGGCTCTTTTTTGTTAGTAAAATAATTTTTTTCTTTCGAAACTTTCCATTGGATTATTCGTATACTATTTATACGCTTAATGTATTTATACTATTATTTTGGAGGTAATTTAATGGATGACTTTAATGAAACATCACAAGAAAGGCTAAAGGTTAATCCATTTTTGTCTATTTGGTTGCATCCAAAGAAAACAGCCCGTTACATGATAGAAGAAAAATCAATAGGCTTTGCGATTCTTCTTATGTCAATTGGTTATATTGGTGTTACACTTTCAGACCTTATTGTAGGATATCTTTTATAGACTGGTCTCCTTGGCTCATCATACTACTATGTGTTATTCTATCTCCAATTTCAGGAATAATCGGTACGGCTTTTGCTGCACTAGTCACTTGGCTGTTCGGTAAACTCTTTAAAGGAACAGCTAAGTACTCACACTTATTTAAAGGGCTAAGTTTAAATGCTATTCCTTTTATTGTACTTATTCCTTTTTATTTAATTTGGTTATTTACATCACCTGAGTCTTTAATGGATCCTAACTTCGCTGGACCTTACCCTTGGATTTTTTGGCTTGCCACTTTATTAACAATTGCGATTGGAATTTGGGCAATCGTCATTACTGTAGGGGTTGTTGCAGAGGCACATCAAATATCCAATTGGATGGCCTTCTTTACAATCTTAATTCCAAGCATTATTTTCTTTGTCTTAATCTTTATTCTGATTATTGTTCTCATTTTCGTTTTCGGTATTTTTTTCGGAACGATGTAAAAAAATCTCCCCTCTCTATATGAGAGTGGGAGATTTTTTTGATTCACTTGTATAAGTAAAGTAGATTAAACCGAAAGCACTGTATTTTGTTGGAATAGCTCCGACACACCTGACTCAACAGCTGCACCACTTACCGCTTGCGAAACGATTTCAACAACCCGCTCATCTAATGATTTAGGTACAATGTATTCCTCCGTTAATTCTTCATCACTTACAAGTGAGGCAATCGCTTCCACTGCGGCTATCTTCATCGCCTCGTTAATATCTGTTGCTCTGACATCTAATGCCCCACGGAAAATACCAGGGAAAGCAAGCACATTGTTAATTTGATTTGGATAATCTGAGCGTCCTGTCCCCATAACACGAACACCCCATGCCTTTGCGTTTTCATACGTAATTTCAGGATTTGGATTTGCTAGTGCAAACACGACTGGATTATCATTCATTGAAGCAATATGTGCTTCTGTTAATAAATTGGCAACTGATACGCCGATAAAGACATCAGCGCCTTTAAGGGCATCTTCCAATGTGCCATGTAATTTTTCTGGATTTGTTAAATGGGCAACCGTTTCTTTAATTGGGTTCATACCTTCAGCGCGACCTTCATAAATGAGACCTTTTGTATCACACATATAAATATTTTTATAGCCCATTTGCACAAGAATACGTAAAATAGCAATACCCGCTGCTCCTGCACCATTAATGACGACCTTCATCGTTGCCACATCTTTTTTCACAATACGATTGGCATTAATCATCCCTGCACCTACAACAATCGCCGTTCCATGCTGATCATCATGGAATATAGGAATATCACATTCTTGGCGCAGACGATCTTCAATTTCAAAGCACCTTGGCGCTGAGATATCTTCTAAATTTACAGCACCAAAAGTTGGAGCAAGCGCCTTCACAATGCTGACGATTTCATCCGTATTCTTCGTATCTAAACAAATAGGAAAAGCATCAACATTGGCAAAACGCTTTAATAAAATAGCCTTTCCCTCCATTACTGGTAATGCCGCCTTCGGACCAATATCTCCTAATCCTAATACCGCAGTACCATCTGAAACAACAGCCACCATATTACCTTTCATTGTATAGTCGTAAACAAGTGAAGGATTTCTTTCAATCTCAATACAAGGCGCAGCAACCCCTGGAGAATACGCAAGACTTAGATCATATGAATCTTGCACAGGTACCTTAGAAATCACCTCTAATTTTCCACTATAATACTCGTGCATTTCTAAAGCCTTTTTCATAACGTCCATTCGATCCCATCCTTTTCATCTGAATTATTATATATTCCAGAATCATAATACTTTGTGAAAGTAAAGTCAACGAATTTTCTGTCAATTTTATTTTTTCTTCGAAATAGCGCCATTTATAATCGTCTAATCAACTTTTTTATTTTGTTATTTATTTCACAATCAATTATTTTAGTATAATCTTAGCACCGATTTCCTTTTAAAAGAACGTACAATTACCGCCATTAAACCTGTTCAACTTTTCACATAGTATTTTTCTTATGTAAATGAGAAATTTTTCACAAACTAATGTAAGCGTATCCATTATTTCATCTAGATTCGTCACATTTCCTTCACATTTTTTCACAAAGTTTTTATTATGTAGATAAAAGTATTCTTTTTTTCCCTTCCTTCGATTCCTATGCAGAATTACGTTAATCAACAAAAAAGAGCCCTTATTTTAAGGACTCTTGCGTAAATTGATTTATAAATGCGGTGATAATATGCTTGGATGACCACTGTTCCCCTGATACTTTTGTAATCGGGTAATCACGAGGAAATATTGATTTAGTAATTTCTTCTTCCGAATAACCTTTATAAAATAATTGCCTTATATTACTCTCCATATCTTCTAAATAAGCAATTTTTTCTTGTATTTTCGCTCGACCATCCGCTAGAAAGCCTGCATGACAACAATACACTACCTCGAAATCATAGTTTAATATTTTCTTTAAAGAAGCCAAGGTATGTACGATATTTTCTTCATCAAGGACAACCTTAGTTTTCGTTTGTATATACAAATCACCTGTAAACATAGCACCTGTTTCTCGATTATAAAATGATACATGATCTGTCGTATGCCCTGGTGTTTCGATCACATCCCATGTAGCTGATTTTGTTTGCAATGTATCGCCTAACGGTTGGGCAATAAATGCTGGTCGCTCACCCCATAATGCCTGTCGATATAAAGGATACTCTCCATCTTGCGCACAAAGGCTCACCGAATCACGGTGAACATAGATAGGTACACTCTTATGTTGCTGAATCCATGCTGCATTTCCTGAATGATCCTCATGAGAATGAGTGAGCGCCAATTGTTCAAACGGTATTTCGTTAAAAAAGGATTGGAACTCCTGCGAAAGCGAGTATGAACCTGTATCAATTAGTAACCCATCTACAAAAAAGCTAAAAACACTCATACCAATACCATGAACTGCCACTTTACCGTGAGCACATTGCACATCACGATTTTGTTGAATCTCTATACTTTTCTCTCGTTTAAACACACTTTTTCACCCCTTTGTAAAAAAGTGTAGCACAAAATGAATAACCAGTCATTTTATGAATACATAACAACTCTCATCGATTGATGATTACTATTTAAACTCTCAGTATTAATAGAGAGACCATGGCATCGTATTTTCACTCATTAAAAAGTCCAGCTTGCTGTAGCAGGGGTACAATCCACATATATTGTTTCATAATTACTCGCTCTGGCGGGCTATCCACGATTTTGGATTTCTATCCGTCGTTTTGGCTCTTCTTTCCGCCGCTCTTGCCTTTCTATCCGTAACCTTGGCTATTACTCCCCTTTCCACTCAAAGAAAAAAACGCTCACCAAAGTGAGCGTTTCTTCTTCAATCATTTATTCATTTGTCCCTTTTTCTACATCATATTGTGTAATCCAGTCACTATAGCTGCCTACATACAGTTGAATATTTTCATAACCTTCATCTGCTAGGACTGCATACAATGGTGATGCTGTAACACCGCTGCCGCAATACACAACAACGTGCTCGTCGCGTGCAACTTTGCTGCGTAACTCATCATTGGCTTGCAAATGACCATCTGACTTTAATTGCTCCCAGTCAAAGTTTTTCGCAGTTGGAATATGCCCAGCTACCAAATCAAGAGGCTCCATCTCACCACGGTAGCGAGCTGCGGCACGTGCATCTAGCAACGTCGCTTCGACTTCTCCATCTACAATGGTTTTAACTACTTCACGTGGAGCATACAGCTCATCTCGCCAAACAAATTCAATCGTAGTCGGTGGATATTTTATAATGTCTTTTGTGAAAGATATTTTTTCCTCGAGAGCAGGTGCGCCACCATTCACAATCACTACATTTGGAAAGCCCGCATATGTCAGCATCCACCAAGCACGTGGTGCAAATGGTGCAGCTCCTTGATCGTAAACGACAATTTGATCCTCGTAGTTTAATCCTAATCCTTGAAATACTGCCGATAGCTTTTCCTTATTTGGCATAGGATGGCGACCATCGCTGGACCCCATATCTGATAGATCCTGCTCTAGATCGATATAAATTGCTCCTGGTGCATGACCCTCTTCAAATATTTTATAACCTGCCTCTTTTTTTTGTAAATCAAAACGAGCATCTACGAAACGGACTCCATCTAACTGAATTTCCTCAACTGATTTGAATACTTTTCCCAAATGAATCACCTCATGCGTATTGTAATTGAGCGTAAATAGATTTCCAAGAAGCTAATCGACTTTCTTCCTGAAGTGCAAGTCTTTCCGTTGCAATCTGTTCAAGTGCCTGATGGTAAATGTGTAGACGTAATTTCTCCGCTTCCTCAGCAATATAGGTAATAGCCCATGTCATGAGAGATACTTTCTGTGAATCTAAATAATCTTGCGCATCTGGTTTTGTTAATACCTCTAGTGCCTCACTTAGCTTCACTTTTTCATTCTTCTCAAAGAATGCCTTTGGATTGCGGAAGTGTGATTTCACACCTGAATATTTCGTGATATCTGTAAATGGTCCTTCAAAATCAAGTAAATCTGGCTCAGAAGATTCAAACGCTAAGAATGAGAAGCTACGGTTTAATTCTTTGAGCTCACGTACCTCATCTTTAAAGCGCAGTTGCATCTTCTTACTAATAAACTGTGATAAACGGAAGTTTGTTACACGCATTTCTTGTGTAAAGTCAAATCGTAAACTTTGCATTACTTCCTTTAAAGCATGTTCTAATGCTTGCTGAGCTGGCATTGCTGCAAATGTTGACGGATTGTAGCCTTCCTTAAAGAACTCTGGGTAACGATAATATACACGTTGAAGAACATAATACAGTAATTCATCAAGTTCTTGCTTCGTTTCACTTTCTAACATACTTGTATTAAGCGAATTAAACTTCGATTTTATATGCTGTTCAAGAGTTGTTAATTCTTCTAAACGCTCATCCTTACGCTTTAAGTTGTCTTCTGTTTGTGCAATTAAGTCACCTAAACGTTGTTCCGTTTTATCGACTTCCTCTGCGAGTGCCTGAACAGCCAATGCACTTAATTCATCATTTAAGAATGTGTGGAAGTCTTCTTCGAAAGGTGGCATACCTGATGTTAAATCAGCACCCTCTACTTTTTCTTTTAATGCCAATAAGCTTGACACACCGTACAGTCGAGGGAAACGAATACCAAAGCGTTGTAGCTCTGAACGGACATAGCCTTTTACATCTTCCTGTTCTTCTTCTGTAGTCGCTAAATCAATTGCATTGACGATAAAGAACATCTTATCAAGTTCAAAAGCATCCTTCACACGCCCTAGCTGGATTAAAAACTCACGGTCAGCTTTAGCAAAAGCATGATTATAATAAGTAATAAACAAGATTGCATCAGCATTACGAATATATTCAAACGCAACACCTGTATGACGCGCATTAATAGAATCTGCTCCTGGTGTGTCAACAAGTGTCACACCCATGCGTGTTAACGGACTATCATAATAGAAATCAATATTATCGACAAAGCATGATTTATTTTCCTGCGCCACAAATTTTTCGAACTCTTCACGGTTAACACGTAATACTTTTCCAAGCTCAGACTTAAATGTTGGGAATCCTTCTTTATATGCTCGAATAAATGATTTATGCACATTTAAGCGTTCATCTGATAGTTGGACCGCAAGTCCCTCATCTGCACGATTAAACGCTTCTTCTAAAGAAGAAACCGATAAACCAACTGCTGCATATGAAGCTTGAATATCCTCTAGCATTTGGTCAGCTGTTTTTAACAATACATCTGCTGTTTCATGCGGATGCTCTGGTGTCACAGGACGAATTTTATTAATAGCTGCTGTTGTAGGGTTTGGTGATACAGGTAAAACTTTGGCACCCATTAACGCATTAGAGAACGAGGATTTCCCTGCACTAAATGCACCGAACAGCGCGATTGTGAAATCCTTTTTCTGTAATCGTTCTACTTTATTTTCTAAGTAAGTTGCTACTTCAGCAAAGCCTTGTACGTCTTTTACAGCATTTGCCGTATGAAGTGCACGCTTAACTACACCTTCAATTGGAAGGCTAGTTGCACTAATTGCTTGCTGAGCCTCTTCTTGTTGTAACACTACCTCTTTTGGCTTTAACATCGATTCATCAAATAATCGAATATCAGCTAAATCTTGCTTAAAGGCATGATCCCAATTTGTAAGCTGTTGATTTGCTAGTTGACGTATTTCATTGCTTGCCTGATGCATAATACTTGCACTATATTCCTGATAGCCCTCAATTTCAAGTACTGCCTGAATGGCATCAACTTTCTCCTGCATCCCTGCCATTTTTAATTTAGATGGAGCAGCTGTTTCAGTAGCCACCGCTTCTAAAGTTGTTGCTTGCGCATCCTTCCAATTATCTGTTTCCTGGATGAAGTAGCGTTTTGTTGCCTCTGCCACACGGTTTGCGAAGTTTAGAACGGCATCTCCAGTTAATATAGCACCAACTTGTATCTGCTGCTCAATAAGTGAGAATGGTAATTCAAAGGCATAGGCATCAATAGCTGTAGCACGTTCTTCATTTAATGCACCAACATCCTTTAACACCTTTTTCATTAGCCCTTTTAAATGTCCAGTAATCTGTGCATGTACAACATTTTGATAGGCAATATAGGCATCCTCTTTACGGCGGTTACGCTCTTCCTCTGTTTTTTTCTTAGCGGTAAATAAGCCCCCTACCTTGAAACCATCCTGCTGGCTCTCTAAATACAGACGTAGTTTATCACGTAAATCTGCTGGCATAATGGCTGCATTCGCAAGTAGTTCTTTACGTTGCTCTTCGAACGTTTCATTCCATGCTTCGACCGAGAACAATTCAACTTGACGATTTAACTTATTGTACTGCTCTAAAATATCTTTATGGTTTGCCCAGTCATCGGCACTTAATACATCTTCATCGATGTCTAAACTATCTTGTCTTTCTTCCGTTAAATAATTATCATGCTCACTTTGTAATAAACGCAGCGTATTTGATGAAGTCTGTACTAGTTGATCCTGCCAATCGTTCATACTATCCATAACGATTTTCTTTACAGCCTCAAAATCGTTATATGGGAGCTCAGGCTCTCTTAATGAAGTGAAAAATATGCCCTTTGGTACAACTCCCCAAGCTGCAAAGGAGTTGTGAACTGTTGCTTTAAAATCCTCAAAGCTTAATTCATTATCATTATGCTTATCAATCATGTTAACGATTAAATAAACGTTTGGATTGTATTTCATTAATTGCTTTGTAAATTGAAAATTCAATTCCGATTGCACGTGATTGTAGTCCATTGTATAAAATACGATATCAGCAATATGAAGGGCTGACTCTGTGGACATTCGGTGTGCATCATCTGTCGAGTCGACACCTGGTGTATCCATAACTGTAACGCCTAGTGGTAATGTCGATGTGCTATGACCAATTTCAATTTGTGACACTAGATCCCCATTTTTACTAAGCTCTTTAACTGTTTTAAAATCATAGCCTGCTTCAAATTTTACAGGCTTTTCATTGTGCATATAGACAACCGCAAAGTCTTCATCTGATTTATGGACTTTGACGATATTGGCACTCGTTGGAATAGGGCTTGCCGCAAGTAAATCTTCACCTGATAATGCGTTAATCATACTCGACTTACCAGCAGAGAAATGGCCTGCAAAGCCAATAACATATTCTTTTTGCTGTATTTTACGTGCAAAAAGTGATGTCTTATCCATACGCTCTGTATCACCATTATGCTGATAAATTATGTATTGTAACGACGCTTGCTTTAATAGCGCCTCCAACTGTTGTTCAAAATCATTCATAAAAACCAGTAACCCCTTTATTCATATTAATCAATTTCGCCTTGGCGTAATTGCGTCCGGATTTTGAATTGTGCGAGCACAATTCATTCCTTTAAAAATCCGTGACATCCGCCGGAGGCATTAGGCCAACACGATGTTGGTCACTCAGTCGTTGCCACAGGACGTGGCGTTCTTAGACTGAGTTCTTCTATTTAGTCTTGTTTGGAAAGGAACTATATCCGCATTCATCTTACCACTTCAGAGGAAGTAGTTTTTATGAATGAAGATAGTCATAAATAATATTCTACCTTATTCGACACGCAATGTATAACACTAATTTACTTTGAAAAGCATAGATATCGGGGTTTCAGACGCCATATTCATCCATATCGTCCTGTTTAACAAATAAATTAAAGCATTATTTGGGCTCACTATCAAAACGTGGGGTTTGTTTCCGATCCGACTGGGCGCTTTTATCACTGCCGCTTCACTTCGCGCAGAGCAGAGCTTCCTATGGGCGTCGGGCCAACAGATGTCTTTTGCGCGAAAGCGTAGTGTTAACGTAGCTGCAGCAAAGTGTTTTTGTCTGTGCGAAAGCGTAGTGCAACGTAGCGACAGCAACAGCACCGATGTTGGTCACGAAGGTGTTATCACAGGATGTGATGGTTTCAGCCTTCGTTCCTCTATTGCTGGTCCCCAAGGAGTCGCCCAGTCGGAACGAAGATCAACTTATGTATTGCATACGTTTTAACAAATGTCATCATCCTTAATTTGATAGGCTATTATTTTTCTAATAAACTACTAATTTCTATTGCAAAATAGATGCACAACTATGCAAATAATAATTTTCTTCATATTTTAAGGTAAAGAAAATTTAGTTTGGTGTTTCACGGCCCTCTCTATGTTGCTTTGCGTAAACTAGCCCTTCATACATAATATGATTGCATAAAGATAAATAAATATTATTCATATAAAAAAAGCATAATCCCAAAATTACTCGGACCATGCTCTACTAGTATGAATATTATCATTATCGATATTCTCTTATTTTAAATGTGCAGTCGCCTGTTTCATGACGTGTTTCCCCACTCCAATATAAATAAGCACTGTCGCTCCAATGAATACGAATGTCATCGCTAACCGCTCCTTTTTAATAAAAATTTGTATTTAAAAATAGACTGAAACGTCAATTCATTGATTTTGAAAATCATTCTCATTAATATAATATAAATTTCCCACTAATTCGTCAAGACATACTTTCATCTTACCCATTTAACATGGTAAGATGTAGAAAAGTCGGAAAAAGGATGCGGTAATGATGAGTAATTCGAAGCACTTTCAAACTATTTTAAACGGGACAATTCACGCTTTAAAATCGATTCTACCTATGGATATAGAGGTGAAAACGCCTAGTATTATTTCTGAACCATTTCAACAACAGCAAATGGGTGTTTTAATTGGTTTAATAGGAGATTTAAAGGGCCGTGTAATCATTGATTCCTCTCCTGAAATATTTAGTGGCATCGGTAATACTATGTTTGGTATGCCTCTTGAGGGGGAAATGTTGGAATCCTTCACAGGGGAATTTGGAAATATGATTGCAGGAAATTTATGTACAACCGTAGGACAAGAAAGCTTAGAAATCGATATCACACCGCCAACAGTAATGGTTGGCAATACAAAGTTATACGGCTTTGATAAGGCATTTATACTCCCTGTTACAATTCCAAACCTTGGTGCACTGAAAGTTCTTTTAACAATTGAAGAAGAATAGAGTTTTCTAGAATACCAGACTGTACCAAATGATATATCCTATGCCAATACATTTAACATTTATGATCGAGCTTTTGTCATTCGCATTAAGTAACAGTGGATGCCCCATAAGGCTCAGGTCTAAATTTCAAATAGTAAAATTTCTTGAAAAATAAGAAATTTTAATAAAAATTACCCCAATTTCAACGCATAAGTGGCCATCTCAATGACTATTGAGGTGGCTATTTTTTATTCCCCCCTCAATTTTTCACATATATTTCACAAATCCCAGCAAGATGTGTGATTTTTTTCACATCAAAATGAAATTTATTTAGATATCATGGCAATTAGAAAGACACAATAAAAGCGTAGGAGGAGCAAAAATGGCAAATAAAAAAAAGTCAGATGAGAATTTAAAAGGTTCACTCTATGCAGTATTTGGAGTAGGAATCATTATTATCTTACTTTGGGTGTACTGCTTCGATTTGTTCATGAATCGTTTTTAACTTCTTTCAGCGGGTTTCCACTGAAAGAAATTAAAGCCTCCGGCGGATGACACGGAATCGGAAAGGAGTTCAATATAGGATGTTAGCCTAAGATCATCGCATCCATGCGATAACGGCTAACTGACATGCATCGGTGCTGCTGCCGCTACGCTTTCGCGCAAAAGACATCTGCAGGCCTAAGCACAAAACCGATTCCGGACGCAATTATGCCAAGGCATAATTGATTCTACTAAGAAAGGACAGAGACATATGCACTTACATAAGTATGAAAAATATTGGCTTGTGTTTGGAGTTGCTACTTTAGTAGCATTCCTTATCATTCTCGGCATCGGTGCATTCCATCAAGGCTCACATCCGAACAATGGTAAAAAAACACTAGATTATGAGAAAGTAAAAGAATTTGCCCCCTTCGATAATCCTGGTGTTCATAAAGTAGAAGGTAAGGATTGGGATTATGAAGTGGTTGTTTTAGCATCAGCATTTAATTACAATCCTCCAGAAATTGAAGTTCCACTAGGAGCTAAGGTGAAATTTATCGCAACAAGTGCAGATGTAATGCACGGTTTTGAAGTTGCAGGTACAAATATTAATATGATGCTTGAACCAGGTTACGTTTCTGAATATGTAACTACAGTAAATAAAGAAGGAGAGTTTTTAATCGTATGTAATGAATACTGTGGTACAGGACATACGATGATGCACTCTATGCTAAAGGTGGTGAAGCCAAATGAGTCTAAATAATAATTTGACAAAAGTGGATCGTCGTGATGCGAAGCTAGCGATGGCACATATTTATGTGGCATTCATCGCATTGTTATTAGGAGGTCTCGCAGGTTTATTACAAGTTTTTGTTCGTTCTGGTCAATTTACATTACCAGCAGGCATTGGTTACTATCAAGTTTTAACTGTACATGGCGTTTTACTCGGTCTTATTTTAACAACTTTCTTTATTTTTGGTTTCCAAATCGCCAGTGTTAGCCGTACGTCAGGGACTTTTACAGCTGGTCAACGTCGCCTTGGCTGGATTGGCTTCTGGTTAATGACTATCGGTACAGCAGCTGCTGCAATAATGGTTCTACTTAACGAAGCATCTGTTTTATATACGTTCTATGCTCCACTAAAAGCTCACTGGATATTCTATTTTGGCCTTACATTAGTCGTTGTTGGTTCTTGGGTTGGCGGCGCTGGCCAAATTTTACGATATGCACAGTGGCGTAAAGAAAACAAAGGAAGCGGACAACGAAGCCCACTTCTATCATTTATGGTTGTTGTCAATAATTTAATGTGGTTCGTAGCAACTCTAG
The DNA here is from genome assembly GCF_050278745.1 of Lysinibacillus sp. NPDC094403. Lineage (NCBI taxonomy): Bacteria > Bacillati > Bacillota > Bacilli > Caryophanales > Bacillaceae > Lysinibacillus > Lysinibacillus sp. NPDC094403. The sequence goes on from NZ_JBNNTL010000009.1 coordinate 144,960, forward strand.
GTGTAGCTGTTTCTGTTCTATTCCAGCTACTTCCATGGTCCTTAGGCTTTATCGAGCGTGTTGACGTAGCACTATCCCGTACATTATTCTGGTATTTTGGCCATGCTCTTGTGTACTTCTGGTTACTACCAGCTTACATGATTTGGTATGTCATTATTCCGAAGGTTATTGGCGGAAAAATTTTCTCTGATTCTTTAGCAAGACTTTCATTTATGCTATTCTTAATTTTCTCTGTTCCAGTTGGGATTCATCACCAATTAACAGAGCCAGGTATTACTGGCACATGGAAATTCATACAAGTTGTTTTAACATTTGCCGTAATCGTACCATCCTTAATGACTGCCTTCTCGATGTTTGCAATGTTTGAATTACGTGGTCGTGAATTAGGTGGCAAAGGACTTTACGGCTGGTTTAAAAAATTACCTTGGAAAGATGCTCGTTTCTTCGTGCCATTTATCGGTATGGTAGCATTTATTCCTGGTGGCGCAGGCGGTATCATCAATGCTTCTTACCAAATGAACCAATTAATCCATAATACCATTTGGGTTACAGGACATTTCCATTTAACAATTGCAACAACAGTCGTATTAACTTATTTCAGTGCGGCATTTTGGTTAATTCCACATTTAACAGGTCGCACACTGACTAAACCTTTAAACAATCTTGGTAATTTTGCAGCTGTTTTATGGGCTACTGGTATGACAATTATGTCTACAGCTATGCATATCGCTGGTCTAATCGGTGCACCTCGTCGATCCGATTACTCTGAGTATGGCGGTGCTCAACAAGCTTATGATTGGATTCCTTATCAAATCGCACAAGCTGTTGGTGGCACAATCCTATTCATCGCTATCTTACTCATAATTTATATTGTGGTGAAATTAGCATGGTTTGCACCAAAAGGCGAAGAGGAATTCCCAGTTGGTGAAGTACATGAAAACGGTGGTACGACACCAGCTATCTTAGAGAACTTCAAAGTATGGCTTGTTATTTTAGTAGCATTAATTTTATTTGCTTATACTATTCCAATTATCGATATTATTTCTAACTCCCCTCCTGGCTCTAAAGGCTATAAGCTTTGGTAACAATGTTTTGCATCTTCATAAAAAAGCGATTTCTCTAGCTGAGAAATCGCTTTTTACTTTGCTGAAAAAAAATGCAATAAAGGTGTCATAATAAAGTATAGCTTTTCAGCAAAAACGAGTGGTTGATTTCAGTTCCGACTGGGCGCTTTCCTGGAGGCGTCGGGCTTCTACTCGTTCTCATCTTTCCACTTGAGGTGAGCGTCTTACTGACCGTAAATGCGGGATAAATTCGTGAAGGAACCTTACTCAGCACATTCACTTTACTTCTTTCATAAATTCTCTGAAGTTTTCAACGATTTCCTTTGATCTGGTATGGTGTAAATAATGTCCTCCTTCAAATGTTATCACTTTTCCATGTACAGAATCTTTGACTTGCTCTTCATGCAGTGGTATCCATCCTTCCGTTTCGGTATCATTCGCTTGTAAAAAGAAAATAACAGGAAGATTCTTGGGGAAGGTCAAGTTTTCAGCAGCTTTAAAATTAGGGTTAAAATGTTCGCCTTCACTTAGGGTGTTCGGATTAAACATGTTTTTGAGTGTAAGGATTTTGATTTGTTCTCTTGTTTCATCATCTACAGTTGGTGCAATCAATTGGTCAGGGCTCAGTTTCATTAACAATCGTAGGAAACCTGATTTTTTGAGCAGTTTATATGTTCCTGATGGGAATGGATCATCCGTACCACCCTGCGTTGGAACACTGCTATCGATCCCGACAAATGCACTTACTTCGTTTTCATATTTATTCACATAATCCAGGCCGTAAATGCCTGAAATGGAGTGGCCCATTAGAATATATCGGTCAATGTTTAGACTCTGCAATGCTTCATGAATTTCATTTACCATATTCTCCAGGATTCGTTCCTTTTCCGTTACATCACTTAGTCCATAACCAAAAGGCTCGATCACGATGACCTTGTAATAAGGAGACAACTCTTTCACTAACGGCTCAAAATCAAGTGCTGGAGCCGCTGTTCCATAACCAGGTAGGAGCACGACGGTTTCTTCGCCTTCTCCTTGAATTAACACATTCATATTTTTTCCGTCTACTGTTACAGACTGACCATAAGATTCTATTTTTCTTTGCTCCGATTTGTTGCTAACCTTATTCACTATAAAAACGATAGCTAGAAAAAGTACTATTGCTATAGCTAAAACTCCTAATAATTTAACTATAATGTTAAACGCTTTTTTCATTTTTTTTGCACGAGTGGTGTAGAGCGGCAATTGTAGCTCGTTTTCTACCTGTACTCGTGCCTCCCCTCCCTTTTCATTCTCTATTCGTATCTTCTATCCACATCAGTGTATTCCGGCTACCTTCACAAACCATTAAGAACAGCTTATATAAAGAAGATGTACCCCCTATGACAATAATATGAACAGAGTATGAACAAGAAAAAAATGCTACGGTAGGCAATATGAATTTCGAACGGGTTCGCTTTGATAAATAAAAAGTGAAAAAACCGTCCTAAAGGGCGGTCTTTATATCACTTTGATGTATGCATAAAGTGAAACTCCTATCAGTGGGGGTTTTCTTCATCCTACATTGATTGTTAGTTGAACCAATCGGGCTTTTACGCTCCGTTGATCGCCCACCTAATTGACTCATTTACATCTTTCCACTTGAGGCAGGCGTCTTACTGACCGTTTTAATGTGGGATAATATCAGGGACCTTTCTCGCACTCACTTTAATTCTTTCATAAATTCTCTAAAGTTTTCAGCGATTTCTTTGAATTTACTATGGTGTAAATAATGTGATCCATCCAATGTTATTACTTTTCCAAACATTGACTCTTTAGCTTGCTCTTCATGCAGTGATACCCAATTTTCCCTGTCCGTATTATTTGCTTGTACATATAAAAGAAGCGGAAGATCTTTAGGGAATGTTAAATTTTGAGCATTTTTAAAATTAGAAGAAATATGTTCCATCTCATTCAAGGTAGTGGCATTATACGAGTTTTTATTTGAAATCATTTTCATTTGCTCTTTGGCTTGATCATCAAATACTAGTTCAGCATAGGGGTCTGTACCTACTTTCTTGATTAATCTCAAAAGACCTGATTTTTCGAGAAACGCGAATGTTTTTAATGGAAATTTGACATCCATACCGCCTTGTGTAGAAACACTAGTATCAATGCCTACAAATGCACTCACTTCGTTTGGATATTTTTTGACATAATCAAGGCCATAGATACCTGCAATGGAGTGGCCCATTAGCGTAAAATGGTCAATATTAAGCTGCTGTAAAGCTTCATGCATTTCACTGACAATATTCTCAGTGCTTCGTTCTTTATCGGTTTCATCACTTAATCCATATCCGAAAGGCTCAATCGCGACAACTTTGTAAAATGGAGATAATTCATCGATGAGCAGCTTAAAATCAAGTGCTGGTGCCGCTGTTCCATAGCCAGGTAGGAGCACGATGGTTTCTTCACCTTCTCCTTGAATTAACACATTCATATTTTTTCCGTCTACTGTTACAGACTGACCATAAGTTTCTATTTTTTCTTGCTCCGATTTGTTACAGACAATATTAACAATAAAAACAATGACCAGAAAAAGTACTATTGCAATAGCTATAACTCCTATTGCTTTAAGTATAAAGATAAGTGGTTTACCCATCCTCATTTTCATTACCTCTTCTTTTAGTTTCACTCTCATCTTCTCCTTTTCTTATCTATTTACTAGACATCTTATATGGGTCATTAAGGATAGCTTATAGGACGAAGATGTACTCCCTATGACAACAATATGAACGGAATATGAACAAACAAAAAAAGTTACGGCGTCACATGCAAGAAAGTTTGCATATGACGCCATAACATGGGAAATACGAGGACGTTTAAATAATTCGAATGTACAACATGAATCTAATTACTCTGCTGGTGTTGTGATTGGCAACGTGACAGTGACAGTCGTTCCTCGGCCAGGCACGCTTTCCACTCGGATGTCGCCTTGATGAAGCGATACGATCTGTTTAACGATGGCGAGTCCCATACCACTGCCATCATACTTACGACTATGGGAACGATCAGCTTTAAAAAACCGCTCAAATATACGCTTCTGATCCTCTAAGGAAATACCAATGCCAGTGTCGGATACTCGGACTGTCACATTTTTGATATCTTGTTTGATGCTAATGTTAATAACTCCGCCATCTTTGGAAAATTTGATACTATTGCCGATTATGTTCGTCCATACTTGGTTTAATTGATCATGATCAGCCATTAGGCGAACAGCGTTCAAATTGAGCTCGAAACGGATGTTGCGAGCCGACCATTGCGGCTGGATAGCGACGATGACTCGTCTGATCTGTTCATCAAGGCTGAACGTGACCAGCCGCAGTTGCTGTGACTGCGATTCAAGCAAACTCAGCTTTAGCAGGCTATCACTCAGCTTGGACATCCGATCTGCTTCAGCAATGATAATATCGAGATAACGGGTCCGCTCGTTATCTGCGAGGTTTACTTGCTTGAGCGCTAAAGCATAACCGGATATCGAGGTAAGCGGCGACTGAACTTCATGCGACACATTCGATACGAAATCCCTACGCATCTGCTCAAGTTGCTGTAGATCGTGCATCATTTCTTCGAAGCTGCGAGCTAAAGTACCTAGCTCACCCTTTTGCTTAATATTCAGCTTAACGTTAAAATCTCCACCTGCTATATGTCTAGTCGCTTTTGTCAGCTTTTTGATTGGTTTGACTAGGAACATGGCAGCAACCAGAATCAATAGGCTTCCTGCTATCAACGAATAGGTTGAAAAGTTCAAAATCCACTTTATTACAAAAGAGGTGGAAGGGAGGGAGATCGGTTCTACAAACATCGCTTTCGTTCCCATTTCAGTTGTCAACGGCATCCCTAAGAGAACAGTAGAAACACCACTCGGATTGACTTGAACAATTTCCCCACCCAGTACTTTTGTCACCTGTTCCATCGTCACAGTGGCAGGTTTGTCTCCATTAAGCGCTCCATAAGACTGGAACTGACCCGTTTCTTCATAAATTCGAATGTGATAGGATTTGAGCTGATTCATTCCACTTACGAATGTGTTCGCTTCACTTAACGGTAATGTCTCATAAATCCGGGCGATGTCCTGACCAAAGTTAAGTAAGGGGATTTGCAGGTTCTCGTTTAATTTATCTTCAAATACCCAAGTTGCTACAAAAAAAGCAATGATCGTGCCCCCGATTACGGAGACTAGAAATATCAGGACTACGCGTGTATATAAAGATTTGATCATTCGTGCACCTCAAGGCGGTAACCAAGCCCACGTACCGTTTCGATACGAAAATCGGCTGTAGTCGCGAATCGTTCGCGCAAGCGTTTAATATGTACGTCTATCGTTCGATCATCTCCAGCGTAATCAATCCCCCAAATTTGATCGATCAACTGCACTCGCGTATAGACTTGCCCCGGTGTTCCGGCGAGCTTATAAAGTAATTCGAACTCCTTGAGCGGTAACGTGAGCGACTCCGTCCCCCTCATCACCTTATAGGTCTGTCGATCAAGGATGACGTTGCCGAACTGGATTTTCTGCGTGGAGCCAATTCGGAATCGTTTCAATAGTGCCTTAACACGAACCGACAACTCCAACGGATCGAATGGTTTAGTCAAATAATCATCCGCTCCAAGTTCAAATCCTTTCACTTTTTCCCATGTTTCGCCCCTTGCAGTCAGCATAAGTAACGGAAGATCAGGATTGGCCCTTCGGAGCTCCTTGCATAACGTCCAACCATCCATAATCGGCATCATAATGTCGAGCACGACAAGATCGACTTGCGTTGATGTGTAGATGGCCAGTGCTTCCTTGCCGTCCGCGGCTTCGACTGTAGCGAATCCGTCGTTGCGTAGAAATAAACAGACGAGTTCGCGAATGTTCGCGTCGTCGTCAGCAACCAGTATAGTAGGCATCCGTTCCCTCTTTTCCATCGAATTATTGAAATAATCATTATACTATAAATTAAATTGAATTACCCCTATTCTTCCTATAATTAAGGACTGGAATATCATTAAATGCACCCTCGTTACGTGATAATTCCAAGATAACTACTACAACTTATGATATCGACATTTATGCAGCGCTACTGAAGAAGAACAAAAGCGCTAAAGTGCCTCTGTCCACGTCCCAAGTGTAAACAATTCACTTGCATAAGACCCACACTTATAGCTAAAATTTTACAGGAACAGGGTTTTGCCTGAACGAAAGTGAGTAGCCTGGAACAAAAATCACATTCATTGAAAGCGACACAACATTCATAGCAATTTTCTTGACCATTTTGCTTTTAGAAAAGCGATTTCTCTGTTACGAGAAATCGCTTTGGGCTTTAGAGCTGATACAGCTTCGTATACTTTTCTTGTAAATAGTTTGCTAAATATTTAGCGTTTAAGCCTTCACCAGTCGCTTCTTGTAACAGTTCG
>NZ_JBNNTL010000010.1:0-144011 GCF_050278745.1 Lysinibacillus sp. NPDC094403
CAGGATCAAACTCTCCATAAAAAGAAATTTGATTAGCTCAAATTGTTTTGCTGGCATCATGTTTGATGTCCAAAATTTTGTTTCGTTCACTAACTCAAGGTCAGCAACTAAAAACTTTATTGATTACGTTTTGCTTGTTCAGTTTTCAAGGTTCATTTCGTTACCACTTCTTTAGCAGCAACTCTTATATAATATCACGTCGTTTACTAGATGTCAACAACTAATTTATTTAATTTAATTGTTTTTCACTAGTTATCTTAGCGACTCGTATAATATTACACGCATATTTTAAAAAGGTCAACACTTTTTCCGAAAAAATTTATACCTTTTTCATTTTATCGAAAAACTTCCTATTTATATAGCTACGAAAAAAAATTAAAATTAGATTATTCATCTCAAGTTAATTTAACTTCTATAGCTATCTAAAATTGAATTTTATCATAACCTTAAATAAAAAATTAGTATACTTCACAAAAAATTTAACAAAAAAAACTCGGTATAGAAACCGAGTTTTTAAAATGGAAAGAAAAATGGAATTGCTAGCATCATAGCAATAAACATAATAATCTGTAGTGGAATTCCAATCTTCACAAAGTCCATAAATTTATAACCACCTGCTGTCATCACAAGCGCATTTGTTGGAGAAGCAATTGGTGTGACAAACGCCATACTTGCCGCTACAGCAACAGCAATCATAAATGTCGTTGGACTTGCATCCATTGCAATCGCGGCATTCATAGCAATCGGCGCGAACAATACAGCAGTCGCCGTATTACTAATAAATTGTCCGAAAATCACTGTTAAAATATATACACCAATCAGTACTCCATAAGGTCCATAACCTCCGAGCGCGTTAATAATACCATCGGATAAAATGACCATACCACCTGTTTTCTCCAACGCAGTCGCCATCGGAAGCATTGCAGCTACAAGCACAATACTTTCAAAATTCATGTTACTGTATGCATCTTCCATATTACGTAAACAGCCTGTTAAAATCATCAATACAGCACCAATCATAACGGAAATAACAGCAGGAAAAATTTCAAAAGCCATTAACATAATCATTAAAAGCATAATGACACCAGCAATACCTGCTTTACCCGTTGCTGCCGCGACACTCGCATGCTCCTTCGGTTGACCCACAACAACGACATCCTGCGTTTCTCGTGCAAGTAATAGAATTTCATCCCATGCTCCTTGCACTAAAATGGCATCCCCAAATTTCAATTTATGCGTCACCATATCTTGAAGCTTATAGCCGCCTCTACGATTAATGCCAATTATATTAAGATTATATTTCTCTCGAAAGCCTAGGGTGCTAACAGTCTTATTAATAAAGCTAGAATTTGGCGTTAATAATACTTCAGCAATACCAAGATGCTTCGACACCAATTCATCAGCTTCTCCTTCAGCAAGTTCCTGCATCTCTAGACTATAATCTGAGGCAAAATGACGAATATTCTCTTCCTCACCTTGGACATACAATTCATCTTTGGCATGTATCACACTTGTCGGACCTGCCATTTCCTGATATGTCATCGGTAAAAAATTAATGCCTTCTTGTGATCGTCGGTGAATTTTCATCATACAGAGCATATATTTGGCCGGAAGCTTTAATTCTGCTAATGTTGCATCAATAATAGACGAATCCTCTGGCACAAATACTTTAAACAAACGATTATTTAAATCATATTGTTTAATAATTTTTTTGGGAGATAGTTTATAGTCAGCATTTGTTTGTGTACGATTTTTTTCATTTGGTAAAAGAGTATTGCGCACCAGCACTAAATAAATAATACCAACTATCATTCCTACAATACCAATGGGTGTCACTTCGAAAAATCCTAGCTTATTATAGCCGCGATCTACTAATAACTGACTGACGATTAAATTTGTCGGTGAAGCAATTAATGTCATAAGTCCAGAAAGACTCGCAACATAAGAAAGGGGTAGTAAAAATTTTGATGGACTTTCCTTCATACTAATAGCAATACTAACTACGATCGGCATCATTAAAGCGACAGTACCTGTATTACTCATAAAGGCACCTACCGACCCTACAATAATGAGCAATAACACAAATAACTTCCGCTCACTATCACCTGACCATTTCAACAATAATCGCCCTGCCACCCCAGCAAGTCCAGTGCGCAAAATTCCTGCGCCCACAACAAATAGCCCCGCAATCATTAAAACTACAGAGTTCGAAAAACCAGCAAGCGCCTCTGTTGGCGTTAAAATATCTGTAATGACAAAAGCAAGAAGTGACACAATCGCAATGAGATCTGCTCGTACTTTATTCGTCACAAATGCAAAAATTGTTGCTCCTAAAATAAGAAATGTTAATGTAAGCTGCACTTCTAAGAATTCCTTTCTAACATTAATCATTGTGCTAGGTGATATACAAAACCTTTTGTATTGTAGCACCTTGCACGTTTATATCATTTAGATTTATTATATCTTACCCAAAACGATATATAGGAAAGTTCACCATCTTTTCGAAATAAAAGATTCATCACCATAGTGCGAGGTTGATTTCCGTTCCGGCTGGGTGCTTTTATCGCTGTCGCTTCGTTTTCGCACAGAGCAAAGCTTCCTGGGGGCGTCCGATGAGCCGCTTGGGGCAACAGGATGTTGGTCACGAAGGCGTTATCACAGGACGTGATGACTTTAGCCTTCGTTCCCCTGACGCTAATTGCCAAGGAGTCACCCAGCCTCCACTCCAATCGACTTATATAATTAGTATACGTTTTAACAAATGTTTTCCCCACTTTTGATGATAATCCCAATAAAAATAAGTATGGCATTGACCTACACCCCCAACTTTTCCAAAAAGAACACATAGCTCCTCATCGTTAGTATAAGTAGGCAGTTTGAATCAAAAGAGTATAGCGATGATTAAAACATTTAAAATCCAGCCTAAATTAGGATGGGATATGTTTAGTTAACTTTCATTCAAGGTAAACCTCACCATAGCGGAAAACGAGATAATTTCAATGCTCCTCACAATACGAAACATGACGGATCTGCCGATTAAATTACCAAACAGCTTTTTACAACAAATAGCTATTGCCTATAGTCTAAAAATGCGTGGTATTACTCCGCACTCTACTATCATGTATCGGCCATACTAGATTATTTTTGATAAAGGTTATGCTCTTTAATATAGTCATAGCAAGCGTCAGGCAGTAGATATTTTGGTTCACCACCCATTGCGAATTCTTCTCGAATATAGGTAGAGCTAATTTCCATCGCTAAGCCTTTGTCAATTAAATGGAATCTTCCATCATCATGATTTCTTAAAATTGGAGAGTGACTGATCGTTGATAACATATCTACCCCATGCCTTGCCATTATAATAAATTTATTCTCAGCTACTAACGCTTCTCCTTTTTTCCACTTTCCTGCCCCAATATCAACTAATAAGTCAGCTCCCATAATAAAATGAATTTCATCATTCGGAAGTTGTTCTCTAAAATATTTCATCGTATCATATGTGTAAATGTTCCAGCCTTCTTGCCCCATTTCGTATGAATCAGCAATAAAGCGCTCATCCTTTGCAATAGCCAGCTGTAGCATATTCCATCGATGAGTATTCTCTGTTTTTATCTCCTTGTCCTTTCGTTTATTTGAGCAAGGTAAAAAAATTACTTTATCTAATTTGCAACGATGTGCGACTGTGCTTGCGGTCCACAGATGAACATTTGTAATTGGATCAAAGGATGATCCGTAAATTCCTATTTTCGTCATTATCTATCCCTCCACTCCTCTTCCCTATGACCATTCATCATCTTCGTGACTTTTCCTTTAATTTCTTTATTTCTTGTCATTTCGTTATCCCAGCATGCTTGACTTAAATAGACTGGATACTCTTCTGGATTCATCGTTCGTTTGTACTCACTCCATAGTAGATGCAAATTTTCTTCTACATATACTCGAATTTCCTGAAGTGTTGATTTCTTGTAAAGAATAGACCCATTTACTACAATGTCTTGATGTAAATCTTTTGCTGTAAAATTTATTACAAATTTGCTGATATAAGTATGAACCGAGCGGAACATTTTCAAGCGCTCTTCCTCTTGTGGATTTTCGTAGTCAAATGCAAGATAATTCAGCGGGTGCCCAAACCCGCTGAATCAAATTAAAAAAGCATAAATAAAGCATCTCTGCCTTATTTATGCCTTTCGTATTATTTAATTCACAAGTTGATTTTTCAAAAGAATACCGTCCTGTACAACAACTCGTCCATTTTTAATTACAGTATTCGTATGATTCATGCCATAGAAATATTGTAACTGCTTGTAATTGGCAACATCCAATATAATGACGTCAGCTTGTTTGCCTGCTTCAAGGGAGCCAATTTGATGTCCACGGTTAAGTGCATATGCTGCATTAATGGTTGTCGCTGTTAACACTTCCTCCAATGTCATGCCCATATGCATACAAGCCAAATTCATGATAAATGGCAGACTCATCGTTGGGGATGAGCCAGGGTTAAAATCAGTTGATATAGCTACAGGTACCCCTTCATCAATCATTAGGCGTCCCCTTGCAAATGGAGCACGTAAGAAGAATGCTGTTCCAGGTAGCAGCACCGCAATCGTGCCAGCTTCCGCCATTTTTTCTATACCCTCATCAGAAGCAACTAGTAAATGCTCCGCTGAAATTGCCCCTACTTCCGCAGCAAGCTCCGCTCCCTTATAAGGCTCAATTTCATCTGCATGAATTTTCGGTGTTAGCCCCAACGCTTTCCCAGCCTCTAAAATGCGTCGTGATTGCTCTGGAGTAAATACCCCTTTTTCACAAAACACATCATTAAATTCCGCAAGCTTTAACTCCGCTACTTTCGGCAGCATGTCATGAATGACTACATCGACAAATTCATCCTCACGCCCCTTATAGTCACGCGGCACCGCATGCGCCCCCATAAAGGTACTAACGACATCAATGTCATGTGTAGCTTGTAATTCCTTAGCTACCTCAAGCTGTTTCTTTTCAGTTTCCCAATCTAAACCATAGCCTGATTTTGCTTCAACCGTTGTGACACCATGCTTTAAAAACACATCTAAATGATTCATAGTTTTTCTATATAAATCATCAAAGCTAGTTTCTCGTGTCCACTTTGTCGTGGCATGAATACCACCACCCGCATTCATAATTTCCATGTATGTGGCACCATTGAGTCGCATATTAAACTCCTGCTCACGTGTACCTCCATGAACTAAATGCGTATGACAATCGACGAGACCCGGCATAACAATCTTACCTGAGGCGTCAATGACCTCAGCCACCTTTACAAGATCAGGGAAATCCGCTTCTAGCTGTGCAATTGAACCTACTGCTATAATGCTATTTCCCTCCATTAAAACACTGCCGTTTTCCACTACTGCAATGTCACCCATTTGTCCCTTCGTACGAGGACCTTGTACGGCACTTTTTAACGTGATCACTTCATTGGCGTTTTTAATTAAAATTGTCACTTAGCATCATCCTTTAACATTGGGATATGCACACCTTTGTTCTTTGCTGTATTAATGGCAATTTCATAGCCAGCATCTGCGTGACGCACAACACCCATTCCTGGATCCGAAACTAACACTCGCGCAATCTTCTCTGCAGCTAGCTCAGAACCATCCGCTACTAGCACTTGACCAGCATGCTGAGAGTAACCCATACCTACACCACCACCGTGATGAACACTTACCCAACTTGCACCACTTGCTGTATTGACAAGTGCATTTAGAATTGGCCAGTCTGATACTGCGTCAGAGCCATCAAGCATGCCCTCTGTTTCACGATTTGGCGATGCAACTGAGCCTGAGTCTAGATGATCTCGACCAAAAACAATCGGTCCTGATAGCTCACCATTGGCAACCATTTCATTAACCTTCAATGCAAAACGATGACGATCACCATAGCCTAACCAGCAAATACGCGCAGGTAATCCTTGCCATTTCACCATTTTTTGCGCCATATCAATCCAATTCACAAGACCTTCATCTTCAGCAAACATTTCTTTTGCAAGTGCATCTGTTTTATAAATATCCTCAGGATCACCAGAAAGCGCAGCCCAACGGAATGGCCCTTTACCCTCACAGAATAATGGACGAATGTACGCAGGAACAAAGCCAGGGAAGTCAAATGCATTTGTTACACCCATCTCTTTAGCATAAGCACGAATATTATTACCATAATCAAATACTTCCGCACCCGCCTGTTGGAATTCAAGCATTGTACGAACATGCTCAGCCATTGTCTCTTTTGCTCTTCGCTCATACGTTTTTACATCATTTTTACGCAGTTTAAGCGCTTCCTCAAACGTCATGCCATTTGGAACATAGCCATTTATTGGATCGTGGGCAGATGTTTGGTCAGTGACAAAATCAGGGATAATTCCTCTGTTCAATAGCTCACGATTAATGTCTGCACAGTTGCCAACAAGACCAATCGATGCAGGCTCTTTTTGGTCACGTAGTTTATTAACTAATTCAATAGCTTCATCTACCGTCTCCACAAGATAGTCGCAGTAGCCCTCTTTTATTTTACGTTCAATTCGAGCGCGATCCACTTCGACTACTAAAATGACAGCGCCAGCCATTTTCCCAGCTAAAGGCTGTGCACCACTCATACCACCCATACCACCTGTAAGGATGAATTTGCCGCGTAAATCAGCTGTACCAAATACCTTTTTCCCTGCCTCTACAAACGATAAATACGTTCCTTGTAAAATCCCTTGTGCGCCAATATAAATCCAACTACCAGCCGTCATTTGACCGTACATCATTAAATCGCGGTCCTCTAGCTCATAAAAATGCTCCCAATTCGCCCACGCTGGTACTAAATTAGAATTTGCAATTAATACACGTGGTGCATGTTCATGTGTACGGAATACAGCTACCGGTTTTCCTGATTGAATAAGAAGTGTTTCATCATTCTCTAACTCTTTTAATGACGCAATAATTTGCTCATAACTCTCCCAATTACGTGCTGCTTTCCCAATTCCACCATAAACGATTAGTTCATCTGGATTTTCTGCTACTTCAGGATCTAAATTGTTCATTAACATACGCATTGCAGCTTCCTGTGTCCATCCCTTACATGTTAATTCTTTTCCACGTGGTGCACGAATATTTGTTTTAACTACCATTAAAAACACGCTCCTTTAAAATAATAAAAATGCTATTGGTGTTACGATGATTAGAGTTAATACGACACGCTCAAACCAAATGAGTAAAATTTGGCGCAATGTCAATGGAATTTCAGATGATAAAATAAGTGGAATAACGGCTGAAAAGAACAAAATTGCCGATATTGATACGACCGCCACAATAAATTTCGTCACAAGTGTTGCTTGTGTGACAACAAGTGCTGGCAAAAATACTTCTGCTAACGATAATGACAGTGCTTTCGCTGCTAAATATGGTTCTGGAACTTGTAATACATATGTGAATGGCACAAAAATATACGCAAGCCAATCAAAAATTGGTGTATATGTTGCAAGTACAAGCCCTAACAGACCAATTGATAGAATCGACGGAATAACACCCATCGCCATGATAAAACCATCCTTTAAATTCATCCATAAAATTTTAGATAAAGGTGGATTTTGCTCAACAGCATCCATCGCTTGACGCCACGCTTCTTTAAAACGATCCTTCTGAACAATCTTTTCTGGCATCGGGGTCGTTCCCTCGTAGTATTCATCCTTCATCGAACGAAGTGGATAAATACGCGCTGTTAACGCAGTGACCACAAATGTCACAACGAGTGACACCCAGACGCATTCCAATGCTGCATAATATCAAGGGTACTTGCAATGACCACCATAAACGTTGCAGAAACAGTCGAGAAACCTGTTGCAATAATTGCGGCTTCCTTCGCTGTGTAGCGACCTTCCATATAAACACGGTTCGTTAAAAGTAATCCAACCGAATAACTACCGACAAATGATGCTACTGCATCCACTGCTGACCGTCCTGGTGTTTTAAAAATAGGTTTCATAAACGGCTGTGTTAAAACACCGATGTATTCAAGCAATCCATAGCTTACTAAAAGTGCTAAAAACAAAGATCCGATTGGAATTAGAATTCCCACTGGTTTAACAAGCTTCTCCAGTAAATACGGGCCGATACTTTCATCCGCTAACCATGCAGGACCTATATTGAAAATTAACAATATCCCCGCGATCATACCGCCTACTTTAAAGATTGACATTACAATATTGACTATCGATTTATTCCATTTCTTAGTAAGGAATGGATGAATCGCTCCACCTACAAGCATTATGAGTACATATGCAGTTACAAACAGTGGTGCTTCGGCGCGAATAAAGTTCACAATGTGATCAATTAAAATCGTACTCTTACCTTGCCATTCAAATGAGATGAAAAAACTAAATATTCCGACTAAACTACAGATAATCATCTTTAAAGCGGAGGAGACTCGAAAATCCGAGTCTTGCCTCAGCTCTTGATGTTGAAATTCCATCCTATCCCCCCATGCAAGTGCTCTTTCTGAAAGAGATCCCCCATTTCATCCGAACAAGTTGAAGGATTTTTTGGATTTTCTCTAGGAAGTTATCGCCTTAACTATATATACTCATTTAATAGAACATCACTCGTTAATAAATACCGTGAAAGCGCTTCAATTTCATCGCCGATTGGTTGATCTGCTAACAGTGGCGGACAGAATTCACGTACTTTTTCTAAAAACTTTCGCGTTGTTGGAGATAACTGCTCTTCCGCCTTGTCTAAATGGATAGCCTGCGATGCACAAATCATTTCTATCGCAATGACATGAGCGGCATTACGTACAATTTGACGTACTTGTCTAGCTGATGTTGTACCCATGCTCACATGATCCTCTTGGTTACCTGATGTAGGTATCGAATCCACGCTTGAAGGATGTGCCAATACTTTGTTTTCAGATACGATAGAGGCTGCTGTATATTGAGCAATCATTAGCCCACATTCAATACCAGGATTTGTCGCTAAAAATGGTGGTAAACCTTCATTAAGTTGCGGATTAACCATTCGCTCCGTACGTCGCTCTGAAATATTAGCCCACTCACTTACACCGACTTTTAAAAAGTCCATTGCTAATGCAATTGGTTGACCGTGGAAATGCCCACCGGACAATACTTCTCCATTTTCTAAAACTATCGGATTATCTGTCGTTGCATTCATTTCAGTTTGCACGCGGTCCTCCGCATAGAAAAATGACTGCCATGAAGCACCATGCACTTGCGGAATGCAACGTAGTGAATAGGCATCCTGCATACGGATTTCACCTTGCTTTGTCACACGTTTACTTCCTTCAAGCCACTTACGGATTCGTCCACCAACAAGCTCTAATTCCGGATGTGGTCTTACCGCCAAAAGCGCTGGGTCAAATGCTGAAGTAATACCCTTCAGTGCCTCAAGTGTTAAACTCGCTGCCATATCTGCCGCTAGCCCAATACGCTCTGCCTCGTTCACTGTTAAAACTCCGATACCTGTCATTGCTTGTGTACCATTTACAAGCGCTAGTCCTTCCTTAGCTTGTAGTCGGACAGGTGCTAGCCCAGCTTGCTGTAAAGCAGTACCGCCACTGACAATCTCTCCATTAAACTCAGCCTTACCTTCACCCACTAGCACTAAAGCCAAATGTGATAATGGCGCTAAATCTCCACTTGCTCCAACTGAACCTTGAGACGGTACAATTGGATGTACTCCCTTATTTATAAAGTCTAATAGCAGCTGCACTGTTTCCAGACGAATTCCTGAAAAACCACGCGCTAAAGCATTGGCACGTAAAACCATCATTGCACGTACAACATCCGTCGGGAACGGTTCACCAACACCTGTTGCATCTGAGCGCAATAAATTCAACTGTAAAAGCTCAATGTCTTCTTCTTCAATCTTTATATTGCTTAGCTTTCCAAAGCCTGTATTCACACCATATATCGTTTGCCCTTCAGCTAAACGTTTTTCAATTCGTTCCCTACTTAAACGTATACGCTCCACACTGTCTTCAGATAGCGCTACTGTAGCACGACCGTTTACAATTTCCTCTATTTGCTGTCTTGTTAATGTCTTGCCATCGAGCTCGATGATAGATTTCATATGACATCCCCCTGTTCCCTTTAAAGCTATGAAAAAAATGCTTAGAATACAATATTACTACCGCTTCGCTTTCGCGCAGAAGTGATTTGCCAAAAGAAGATAAGTAGCAATTACTCTAATTACATTGTACAAATTTGCTTTTTCAGAAAATAGAGAATTTTAAAAGAGAAAACATGAATTATTTCAGATTTTTTGTTATTTTAATAATATAATAGTATTTTTTTAAGAAACTAGATAATTTTAAGGAAGGTTGATCGTTATGAGATTGTTATTAATTGACAGAGATCCCACTGATCTTTCAGGTATTCGGTGGTTTTTACATACATATTTTCCTGGGGATGTAACCATTGAAATAAGTACCACTGTTAATGAGGCACTTCAAAGTATCCAACAATTCGAGCCCGAGGTGATACTGCTGAATATCGATTTATTCTCAAATAATCGTTTAACTGCACTTTATCGTGTTTTACAAAAACATTCAGGGACTATTTTAGCTATGACGACAGAGCCGTTATTTAAAAATGCATTGAAAGCAATCGATTTGCAGGTTGCACATCTTTTCGTTAAACCAATTGATTTAGAAGTATTAAAGCAAAAGCTCACTGCCATTTCCCTTCGAACACCAAAGGTAGAGGCAGTGTATCAAGAAGCTACAGATGAATCCTTTTACTATCAACTATTTTTAGATAGTAAAACAAGTTCCTTAGAGACAAATATACATTTCACAATGATCGAGCCTGAGCATTCCGAAATGTTTAACAAACTATACAACTGGCTTCAGCAAACTCCTATTTATTATCATATGAAGATTTATCCTTTGTCCGATAGAATTGTCTGCTTATTCCAAACAGACGATTTAAAAATCGTCGAGAAGGATGTTCGTACATTAATGAAGGAATGGCGATTAACAAATAATAGCTCTTTAAATATTGGGATTTACGATGGGGAACCTACTACCATGAAGAATATGTATACCTTAACGAAGCGTACACTTCATCAAAGCTTTTACGAAGGCTATGGACACATTTTTTATGCGAGTAAACAATTAGAGACACAGCCCTTCGATCCTTTGTTAACACCCGAAGAGCAACAATTACTAATAAGTAGTTTAGAGGACGGGAATATTGAAGCCGTTAAAGCATTTTTATATCGACTATCTAATGAAGGAATTTATTACGAGCAAGATGACTTACGTATTCATCTAACGAGTGTTTTGGCGCAAATTCGACGCTTTATGCTGAAGTATAAATTACATGAGAAAGCTTCAATTGAGCAAAATTATCGTCAGCTTTTTCATTTAATTATTGAGCATCCTATATTTTACACCATTTTAAATGGCATCATATCATTTACACAAAGACTTATTGAATTGGCTCGTGAGGCGCGAATGGAAAAACGAGCTGACTATGTAGAACTGGCCATAGAAATTATCGATCAACAATTTCAGGATAGCGGGTTATCTTTACCTTTCGTTGCCCATAAATTAGGGATTAGCCCCAATTATTTAAGTACAATTTTTCCAAAGAAACAAGGTTTGCCATTTAAGCGCTACTTACAGCAGGTCCGAATTCATAATGCCACAAAAATGCTTGTAGAAACAGATTTTGCAATTAGTGAAATTGCATATTTAAATGGTTTTGATGATGCGAATTATTTCATTAAAATTTTTAAACAGCAAATTGGGATTACTCCTAATCGATATCGTAAAGCTTAAAAAGGCTCCTCACCATAACGCGAAGTTTATTTCAGTTCCAACTCCGCTTGGTGAAAAAGGTCTCATTGGGAACGCTGATTCCCAATGAGTCGTCCAGCCTTCACTTCAATCTACTTAGATACACGGAATAAGTTCCAACAAATGTAATCCTCATCCTTTGATAATGAGCCTTTAAAATCAACATTTTTTCAATTATCACATCCTATTTTCAATAAGAATAGATAAACAAAAGAATTCACTTTTAATTTCGAGCTATCTCTTCTCTATAACTCATTTTCAAATAATTCTCGAATAATGTTTAAAAAAGCTAAATTCGATATAGAAACTATTCATAAACTCTTTAAACCTTGCATATGTTTATAGTTTATATCTTAATGTAAAAATTCTTTAACAATAATCATTATAATTTACTAGCAATTCTATTTTATATTTGTTATAGTAATTCATGAAGAGTTCAACTCTCATCTTTTCTTCAGGAGGTAAACTAATATGACAAACGCAAATGATCGTAGCCGCCGCTTCACAACAGCAGGTGGTGCACCCGTAGTAAGCAACCATGACTCAATGTCAGCAGGTCCTCGTGGTCCTCTATTACTTCAAGATGTATGGTTAGTTGAAAAATTAGCAAACTTCAACCGTGAAGTGATTCCTGAACGTCGTATGCACGCTAAAGGCTCAGGTGCATTCGGTACTTTCACTGTAACTCATGATATTACTAAATATACAAAAGCTAAAATCTTCTCAGAGGTTGGGAAAAAAACAGAAATGTTCGCACGCTTCTCAACTGTTGCGGGTGAGCGCGGTGCAGCAGATGCTGAGCGTGATATTCGTGGATTCGCGCTAAAATTCTATACAGAAGAGGGTAACTGGGATTTAGTTGGTAATAATACACCTGTCTTCTTCTTCCGTGATCCATTACACTTTACAGATTTAAACCACGTGGTAAAACGTGATCCACGTACAAATATGAAAAACGCAAATTCAAACTGGGATTTCTGGACTTTATTACCAGAGGCACTTCACCAAGTAACAATAGTTATGTCTGACCGTGGTATCCCAGCTGGCTACCGCCATATGCATGGTTTCGGTTCTCACACTTATAGCTTCATTAATGCTGAAAACGAGCGCGTATGGGTTAAATTCCACTTCCGTACGGAGCAAAGTATTCAAAACTTAACTGGCGCTGAGGCAGCGGAATTGATCGGTAAAGACCGTGAATCTTCACAACGCGATCTATATGAGTCAATCGAAAAAGGCGACTTCCCTAAATGGAAGATGTACATTCAAGTAATGACAGAAGAACAAGCTCGTGAATTACCATATAACCCATTTGACTTAACAAAAGTATGGTATAAAAAAGACTTCCCACTAATTCCTGTTGGTGAATTCGAGTTAAACAAAAATCCAGACAATTACTTTGCAGAAGTTGAGCAAGCAGCGTTCGCACCATCTAACATTGTTCCTGGTATTAGCTTCTCTCCAGACAAAATGTTGCAAGGTCGTATCTTTGCATATGCTGATGCACATCGCTACCGCTTAGGTGTAAACCACCACTCGCTTCCTGTAAACGCACCAAAATGCCCATTCCGCTCATTCCACCGCGATGGTGCTATGCGTTTCGATGGCAACCTTGGTTCAACTTTGGGCTATGAACCAAATAGCTACGGCGAATGGGAGCATAATTTAGACCATAAAGAACCTGACTTACGTATTGACGGTCATGCTGGTATCCACGACTTCCGTGAAGATGACAACAATTACTTCGAGCAGCCAGGTAAATTATTCCTTCTAATGACTGCAGAAGAGCAACAACGCCTATTCGAAACTACAGCTAACGATATGGCGTCAGTTGAAGAGTTCATCAAACGTCGTCACATCCTTCATTGCTATTTAGCTGATCCAGCATATGGTGAAGGTGTAGCAAAAGCTATGGGTCTTTCATTAGAAGGTATGGACCTTTCAAACCCATACGTAAAACAAACAACTAACGTCTAATTTCCCACGATTATTGATATCCAAATCCAACTTTCTACTCCATGTGAAGAGCAACTTCACATGGAGTTTTTTATCTTAACGACCCAAAAAAGGCTTGTGCCTAATTTAATAGACACAAGCCCTCTCTGATAATTATTGATAAATTTGACTGCCTGCCTTTTTAAATTCCTCCGCCTTCTCCTGCATACCTTTGTGGATTGCTTCAGTCGTATTTAAGTCTTTTTCTTTTGCATAAGTACGAATATCCTGTGAGATTCTCATACTACAAAACTTAGGTCCACACATTGAACAGAAGTGCGCAGTTTTTGCTCCCTCTGCAGGCAATGTTTCATCATGATATTCAACTGCACGCTCTGGATCCAGCGATAGGTTGAATTGATCGCGCCAGCGGAATTCAAAGCGTGCCTTAGATAGCGCATCATCTCGCTGCTGCGCTCCCGGATGCCCTTTCGCTAAATCAGCCGCGTGTGCAGCAATTTTATACGTAATAACCCCTACACGAACATCCTCACGATTTGGTAAGCCAAGATGCTCTTTAGGCGTCACATAGCAAAGCATTGCCGTACCAAACCACCCTATCATCGCAGCACCAATGGCTGATGTAATATGGTCATAGCCAGGAGCAATATCTGTTGTCAGCGGCCCTAAGGTATAGAAAGGAGCTTCCTTACACAGCTCTAACTGCTTGTCCATATTTTCTTTTATAAGATGCATTGGTACATGCCCTGGTCCTTCAACCATCACCTGTACATCATGCTTCCAGGCAATTTGCGTTAATTCCCCTAGCGTTTCTAGCTCCGCAAATTGAGCTTCATCATTAGCATCTGCAATAGAACCAGGACGCAAACCGTCACCTAAGGAGAAGGCAACATCATAGGCTTTCATAATTTCACAGATTTCTTCAAAATGTGTATATAAGAAGCTCTCTTGGTGGTGGAATAAACACCACTGTGCCATAATCGAGCCTCCACGAGACACTATGCCTGTTACACGATTAGCTGTTAATGGCACATAGCGTAGCAGTACCCCTGCATGAATCGTGAAGTAATCAACACCTTGCTCGGCCTGCTCAATCAACGTATCACGATACACTTCCCACGTTAAATCCTCTGCCACACCATTTACTTTTTCTAGCGCTTGGTAAATCGGCACCGTTCCTACTGGCACTGCGGCATTACGGATAATCCATTCACGTGTCGTATGAATATGCTTACCAGTCGATAAATCCATAATGTTATCAGCGCCCCAGCGTGTAGCCCACGTCATTTTCTCTACCTCTTCTGCAATAGAGGATGACACCGCTGAATTTCCAATATTAGCGTTAATTTTTACGTGGAAGTTACGTCCAATAATCATTGGCTCAGCCTCAGGATGATTAATATTAGATGGCAAAATAGCACGACCTGCCGCGATCTCTGAGCGCACAAATTCAGGATCCATATTTTCGCGAATTGCTACAAATTCCATTTCTGGAGTAATAATTCCCTTTCGTGCATAGTGAAGCTGTGTTACATTTCTACCTTTCTTCGCACGCAAAGGCTTTCTAGATAAATCTGGGAAAACATTTTCTTGAATTCGTGGATCTTCAGCATTACGGAATCCATTATCTTCTGGCTTGATAGTACGGCCTTCGTATTCCTCAACGTCATCTCGTTCTTTGATCCATGACCTACGTAAAGCTGGCAATCCCTTCGTAATATCCACCTTATACGTAGGATCAGTGTAAGGGCCACTCGTGTCATAAACACGTACTGGCGCATTTTCCTCTTCACCAAAGCTTCCTGTCGTCGGACTTAAAGCAATTTCGCGCATTGGCACTAAAATATCTGGTCGAGATCCTTCTACATAAACTTTTTTACTTCCATCAAAATTTGACATAATCGTAATATTCTTTTCGGTAACTGTTGTCATAAACTAATTCGCTCCCTTTTACGTATTTTTATACAAGGACCGAATCTAGCTCACCCCAACAAAAACAAAAGCCGAATCCAAAAAAAATTTTGGATCCGGCTAAGAATGTAAAGGTATAGTTATCGCAAATAACATAGAGTGCAATAATGGTTAACTTTCCCACGCTGGTATGAGCCAGATCAGGTCCAAAGGGTCAAGAAACCTCTAAGCGTTTCCCTCTCAGCCTGACTCATCAGACTCCCCTAGTTAATACTATTAAGTTTGATGATAGTGTAGCAGATATTGCTAAGAGATGGAAGCTTCATTTGATTATTTTTGGTTTATCATCAAGAGTTAGCGTCCAGATGAGACCATGAGCGCGCAAGCGATGCGACTCATCGGATGCCCTCGAGAAAATATGTCTTTGAAGAATTATCGGAACAAAATCTCATTTTATCGGAACAATTTCAGATTTTATCGGAATATTATCTTGTTTTATCAGAACAATCTCAGTTTTTATCAACTACGGGTGACTCATTCCCTCGTTTTGTTAATAAACTTATACTTGTTAGGTAAACAACAGCTCCGCTACATAAATCACAATCGTCACTGTAATACAGCTCACAATCGTTGAAAATAACACGGTTTGTGCAGCAGTTGCCGATTCTACGTCATATTCTAATGCCAGACTAGAACTATTTCTGGATGTTGGGAACGAACTAGCTATAAAAAGCGATTGTGCCACGACACCATCTAAGCCAAGTGTAAAAATGATAAGTAATGCTATGGCTGGCCCTATGACTAGTCGTGTAAAACAGCTAATGAATACAATCTTATTGAACATAGATTTGATTTCAAGCTGTGATAGTTGTGCCCCTAAAGTTATTAATGCCACCGCGATAAAGCCATCTGCCACATGATCTACCGGAATTCTTATGAACTGTGGAATAGTGATATTAAAATAATTCATTGCAACACCAATAATAAGCGCATGAATAATAGGCATTTTGAGGAAGTCTTTCACAATAGACATGCCCGATTTTGTTGAAGAAATTAAATTGTATAAGCCGTATGTATAGGTCGTCATATTTTGAAATATCACGAGAATGACCTGAATCGCTACTCCAATCGGCTGCGTCACGAAAATCATTTGCGCGACCGGAATACCATAGTTGCCTGAATTAATAAGGACAACACTATTTTTAAACACTGCAGCCTCTGTTTTTACTAAACCAAGTCCCTTTGCTATAAAATGGCTAAGCACCATTTGACTGCCGATAAAGAGTAAAATAAATAACGCAACTTGTCCAAGCACTGACAGCTCTATACTCGTTTCATATAAATTCACAAAAACAGCTGCTGGCATGAAGCAATATGTAATAAGCTGAGATAACGCCTTTAAATTAAAACGAAATTTCTTTTGTAAAACTGCACCAAGTACTAGAAGCACTAAAATAGGAGCTACTATTTGGAAGAAAATCATACCGAGATACATCATATCGATGTCCCCCTTTCCTTTTCTATAGTAGTGCTGTTTTTATGCTCGGTCAATGCACCTCAACGTTATCTCATCACTCCTAACAAGGCATTTTCCCAAAAATGCTCAACACTAATCCAATGTCTGTTATCAGGAAATATCACAAAAGGAAAGACTGCCTCAGATATGAAGCAGCCTTTCTGAAAACGCTATTAAGCAAGCTTAAATCGATTAACGACCTCTTGCAATTCTTTTGAAATCTCATTCATATTATCGATGGATTCTGCAACCTTTTGTAGTTCCGCTTGTTGATCAATAGCAGATGCACTTACCTGTTCTGCTGATGCAGCAGTCTCCTCAGAAATAGCAGAAATACTTTGGATCGCCATAATTGCTTGATTTTTATGGTCTAGCATATGAGAAAGTTTATTCATTAACTCACTAATTGATGTTGCGATAGAACTAGAAAGCTCACTATTGTCTTTAAATGCAATCTCTGTGCCTTGTACAGACTCATTTTGTGCTTGTATTAAGCCGGCGTTTGAGGTAATGACAGCAACTGTTTGCTGAGAATTTTCAAGAATATTATCCACCGTTTTCTTAATGATCTCCGTTTCATTTCTAGATTGCTCTGCTAGCTTCCGTACTTCTTCAGCGACAACTGCAAAACCTTTACCATGTTCACCAGCCCGAGCAGCCTCTATGCTTGCATTTAAGGCTAATAAATTCGTTTGCTCGGTAATACCTTGAATAGACGCTATAATCTGATTGATATTGGAAATATTTGACGACAACGACTCCATTTGCTGTTGAATACGTTCATTCATTGCATTCGTTTCTGAATTACGTTCACGTAAGCTTTCGACTTCTTTCATTCCTTTGTCTGTAGTTGCTTTCGTTTTATCCGATAGCTCATCCATTTCATTCGAAAGTGTTGTAATAGCATCAATTTGATCAGATAAATCAATCATTCGATAATTGGTTTCTTCTGTATCCTCAGATTGCTTCGATGCTCCCTGCGCAATTTCATTAATAGCTACCGAGACCTCTTGACTTGAAGCCACTATTTCATTAAACGTTTCATGAACATGATTTGATGATTGATTGAGCAATGTCGTAGAATTCAGTACCGTTTGAATGGCACTATTCGTTTGATCTAACATATTATTATAAGCTAAAGCAACAGTACCAATCTCATCAGGCTTAATATATTTCTCATCAACTTTTTGAGTTAAATCTCCATCTGCTGCCTTTTCAATCGAATTGCGTAATAACTTTAATGGCTTTAGTAATTTATAGATAAACAATGCACTAGCGACGGTCATTAAAACTACCATAATAATCGACGCTATGATGGTAAAAACAAGCACATGATTATAGGTTTCTAAGATTTTAGATTTTGGTAGCACTAATTGTACAGTCCAAGTTTCATTAATTCCGTCTAATTTCATCGGAGCAAAAACATTAAATGAATTTTCCTTAAGCTCGTCGGAATCCAAATACATACTTTTTAGATCGCCCTTATCCATTGCTTGTTTAATGCTTGTCCAGTCTAAATGATCCTGCATATTTAATCCTTCTAATGTATCGCCAAAGCTATTTGCAGTTAAAATGCCTTTATTAGTAATAATAGCTGCATAACCACCATCTGGCTTTACAGACTCTGTCAGTCCCTTTAAATAATCAATAGATATATCAGCAGTCAGTGTGCCAAAAAATACCCCCGAAGAATCGACTAATGGAACAGAAATCGTTGTCATACGTACTGTTTTTCCATCTATATTATAATCATAGGGCTCCGTTAGAACTGCTCGTCCTTCTTCTTTTGGTATCCAATACCACTCAGAAACTTTCTTATCTTCAAGGCCTTCAAGTGAAGCAGTTGTTATTTTACTCCCATCTTTACTTAAGTAAGGGACAAAGCGATTTTTTGAATCCACCAAAGTAGCATGAATTGTCGGATCTATCTTTACGGAGTTCTGTTCAAAAACAGCCCCTACACCAAGTAAATCTTCGTTATTAACTAAGTTAGTTTCCATCATATCTATTATGTCTTCTGCAGAAAGCTTGCCTTTGTTCTCCATCCCCTCGACTATACGTTTCGTCGCGAGTAAAGTAGTGTTAGCTTTTTTAAAGCGTTCGCTCATCTTTGCTGACGAATATTCAGCAGTTTTCAGTGTTGCACTTTCTGCATCTTCAACACTTTGGGTCTTTAAAATAACACCCGTAATAACAGTATATGTAATAAATAACACTAAAAATAACCCTATAATTAGGGCAGATAGCTTTAATGCAATACTCCTAGATTTCCCCATCACATCACCCCATTTTTATACATAATAATAATGCACGGAAGATTGAATCACAATAAAATATTTAGCGAATTAAGTAGAATTTTACTAACTTATAGACAATTTTGCTGATTTTATTCCAAAAATTCGGATTGCATAAAAAAGGACTAATTATCTATTTGTTTTTTGTGACTAGTAGAACCTACCCTTTATATACTAAAATATTGAAATATATGATATATTAACTACTAAATACTACGATTGGAGTGATTAACTTGAAAAATAAAGCGTTATCAACTTTTATGGCAACGGCTATTACAGCATCATTAGTTTTGCCGGTGTCACCTGCAAACGCTGCTTCTAATGATTCATCTTCAAACCATTCAATTCAAATTGATGGGCAGGTAGCTGCAGCAAAAGCTAAGGGGCAAACCGTTACCATTAACAACATCACTAAAGATAAAGTACTTACATCCAATGGCCAATTTAAAATTAGTCAGTCGTTGAAGCCTCTCTTAAGTACATCCAATAGCACTGCATTGGCAAATGCTGAGGCTACTATTGTCGTACAGAACGGTGAAATTACAAGTATTACATCACTAATATTATCTAAAGCTGGTACAAACAATAAAGCGGTATATTTCGATGGCGGTGGCGAACAAATTGACGGAAGCCTAACTGTAAATGCGGATTATGTAAAAGTTCAAAATGTAAATATTAAAGATGAGCTTATCGTAACTAGTCGTGTGAAAAAAGCAATTACAATTGATAACGTTGCCATCGGGGATACAATTACATTTAAACCTTTAACAGGGAGAAAAATTAATTGGTTAAATGTCTCTCTAAAAGATATTAAATCTCCAAACATTAACTCAGAGCGTACTAAAGTAAATGTAACTTCTGACAAAAATATTTCTAAAGTTGATGTAGTAGGTAAAGTTGCAGCATTTGAAGTGAATGCCAATGTTGATAAGCTAACAATCGATGTTGAGAAAGATTTTAGTCTTTACGGAGAAGGTAAAATTGATCAAGTAATCGTTAAGCACGGGGCAAAGGTGGCATTAGATTCAGGACATCTAATTAACAAGGTGCAAGTGGATGATAATAAAGCCTCTGTGACATTACCTGTGGTGAATAAAACTGAGCTAAGTAATTTAGTAGCTACACCTCCGTACGTTGCAGTATCTATATACGGATATGACGTTTTAACAACTGAAAAATGGACGACGCAAGCTGAACGTACAGCATTCGAATCTGCCGTAAGCAGCGCAAAAGTAGTAGCTAATAATTCCAACGCTTCTCAGGAACAAGTAAACAATGCAATTACACAGTATAGAAATGCATTAGCCGTTTATCAAGCAGGACAAAAGAATGGAACAAAATATGGTTATGGCGATAAGTCTTCACTTCAATCGCTTATTAATTCTGTTCAATATGTAACTGTTTCTTGGGATGGCTACAACGTTCCATATAACACGCCTTGGACAACTCAAGGTGCGAAAGATGCTTTAGCTTCGGCTGTTTCATCTGCTCAAACAGTTGTGAATAATAACTACTCTACTCAAAATGATATTGTCAATGCTACGAATAATTTAAACAATGCCATCTCGACTTACAAGAATGCCTATAAATACGGATCGAACGGGAATTATGGTGATAAGACTTCACTTCAATCACTTATTAATTCTGTTCAATATGTAACCATTTCTTCGGATGGCTACAACGTTCCATATAACACGCCTTGGACAACTCAAGCTGAGTACAATGCTTTATATTCAACTGTTTCATCTGCTCAAACAGTTGTGAATAATAACTACTCTACTCAAAATGATATTACCAATGCTACGAATAATTTAAACAATGCTATCTCGATTTACAAGAATGCTTATAAATACGGGACGAATGGGAATTACGCTGATAAATCTCAATTAACGAACCTTATTAATTCTGTTACGTATGTAACCGTTTCTTGGACTAATGGCCGTGATGTAGCAGTAAACTCTGAACCTTGGACGACTCAAACAGAAAAAGATACTTTGGCTTCTGCTGTTTCATCTGCTCAATCTGTGGTCAATAATTATTACGTAACACAGAATGACGTTGCTAATGCTATCAACAGTCTGAACGCTGCTATTACGAATTACAAAAATTCTTATAAATATGGATGGTATTATTAAAAAAATAAGATTTAGCTCTATATTTACTGTAAAGAGTAGAATATAAAGGGACTCTGCACAACGCAGAGTCCCTTCCCTTTTATCTAAATACTGACTTCAACCCAAAACAACTACCTCCGAAATTGCACTCATTTTTCTCCACTCTTTATACCATTCTTCAATTTCCTCACTAGGCTCCACTGCTAATTGCTCCTGCAGCATTTTCGTTAACAGCCAATATTGTTCTTCAACTGCGGCAGCGTTGTTCAGTAAATCATAGAGCTTCATCAAGGTAAAATAGCTATCTTCCTCATCAGGAGAAAATGATTGAACTTTTTCTTGCACCTTCACAGCAGCTTGATAGTCTTTATTTTTAATATAAAATTCACTTAGTTGCTGAGCATGGTGCAACCACAATCGTCTCAGTCGCTCTCTTTCGCTTTCTGACCATATATAATCGTTATCACCCAAATAATGTCCTGTATAAGCTTGGAATATAAGCTCATGCTCCTCTATTGTCCCTTGTTCAAGTAGAGGCAAAGATTTTAATTGAGCCAGCCATTGCTCTACATCAATTACTACATCTTCCAACAATAATTTATAGCCTGAATTCAACAACGGACTTGAAATTTGCACACCGTCTAATCCATAATTTTTAAAGGTTTGTCGGATGGTATAAATAGCTGTATATAGCTGCTTGGAGGCCTTATCTATATCAGATTCTGGCCAAAATAGCTCCAAAATGGTATCTCGATAGATCATTTCATTGCGATGATTAAGCATATAAGCAAACAGTTCTTTTGCTTTCGATGTACGCCATTTCATTAATTGAGCATTACCATCAGGCGTAACCACCTTCAGGCCCCCTAAAAGCTGAATCGTTTTATGCTTAGTTGTGATTGGCGGATTTTTTCCGATAATCCGTTGTAACCGTTCCAATGCTTTATGTAAACGAGGCTTTTGCACAGGCTTTAATAGATAATCTATAGCATGCAAATTGAAAGCATCTATAGCGTATTGGTCAAAGCCTGTGGTAAAAACAATTTCCACGTTTGGTAAGAGTTCTTGAATTTTTTCACCGAGCACAAGACCGTCCATAATAGGCATTACAATATCTGAAAATACAACATCTGGTTGTAAACTTTGTATTTGAGCAATCGCTTCAAAAGAATCTACATATTCTCCAACTATCTCAATTCCCGGGATACCACTTTTTTCAAGTAAGGTTTTTAGTCTTGTTAATGGCAAATGTTCATCATCAACTATCACAATTCTCATAACATCCCCTCCTTAAAAATCAGCCATACCCTTAATATCGTTCAATTATTTAAACATTTGATAAAAAACATTACTTTTGAAGGAGTTTTGAGAAATCTGTCGAAAACTACACTCTATGATTAAAACAAAAATTATCTCCAAAAATTTAAAAATTCTCCTGATTACTAGCTTATTCTTTAGCTTACTCGCATTACTTCGATTTACCTGGATGGATTTCATTAATGTCCAAGAAGGAGTAATTGCGAAACAAGGTACTATCGATTTAAGAGGCATTGAAACAAGTAAAGATTTTCAAAGAAAGCTACAGGGTGAATGGGAGTTTTACCCGAATATCCTACTCGTTTCAGAAAACCAAAAACCATCTAAACAGAATGGCCATAAAATTTATTCCACTTTACCAGAATCCTGGGATAAATACTTTATCAACGAAAAAGATATTCATTATGGTTCTTATCGCTTAACAATTTTAAAAGATCACAAAAAGCCTCAACTGTATGGCATTACCATACCTGAAGGACTGTCACCATATGAGCTTTATGTTGATGGACAGCTTATCGGTGGTCTAGGAGACATTACAAAAGATAATAAAAAAACTACCCCTATTGGTAGACCTATCACACATTATTTTACCCTGGATTCCAATGAAAGCGAGATCATTATACAAGGTGTGCAAACAAATCACTATGCACAGGGTGGTTTTACTAAAGATATTATTTTTGGCGATTTACACTCCATGGAACGCTCAAAGTTTTTTTCAATTGCAACACAGATCGCAGTTTGTCTAGTATTTATATTTTACTTACTTTTCACCGTTTTACTTTATGCGATAGGAATTCGAAGTAAATCACTTATTTACTTCACAATGATTATTATTTCTACTTGTATAACCGTACTTGTTTCGAGCAATAGAATTCTATATATTTACATGCCCATTAACTGGGTTTGGGCGAATAAGATATATTATTTCTTTTACATTAATAACATGCTATTTTTCTTTTTATTTTTACGCGATCTAGTCAAGGAATATTCAAAACCCAAAATATTAAATGTTATTCCGATACTATTGGCAGCATACTTACTATTTATTATCATAGCTCCTATCGATTATTTTGTTAGTACTAAAATTATTTTTACAATACTCTTTATTGTTTCACCTATTATTATAACTATTTTTATGCTGATTATAGTAATTAACGAAGGAAATGGAGTAGTATTTTTATTATTAACAGGTACTGCAGTTGCAAGTAATTCGTTATTTTTCTCATTAGGTCAAAAAACGCAATTACCTTATAGTCATTACCCATTCGACTTATTAATAGGTATTACTGCTTTATCAGCATTTTGGTTTACGCAATATTTCCAAACAACGCTGCAAACTGAAAAGCTTTCAGTAAAGCTGCAAAAAGAGATTAACACGAAGGATGATTTTCTTGCGAATACCTCTCATGAGCTTCGTAATCCACTGCACGGCATGATGAGTATTGCACAAACACTGTTAGTTAAGCAGGATCATCAGCTCGCTGAAAAAAATAATGATGATTTAAAGCTTCTGCTAACAATCGGTAATCATATGTCCTATATGCTTGATGATTTACTTGATTTAGTAAATCTAAAGGAAAAAACTATTCACCTTCAGCCAAAGCCGATCAATGTTTATAATTTAGCAAGCGGTGTAAGCAACATTTTTCTTTTTATGTTAAAAGGTAAACCAGTAGAGCTAATAATAAACATCCCTAAAGATTTACCGCCTGTATTAGCAGACGAGACTCGACTTATTCAAATTTTTTCGAACTTAATTCATAACGCCATTAAATTTACAGAAAAAGGTTCTATTACATTTGATGGAGAAGTGGTTGGTAAAAAAATATATATTTCTATTACAGATACAGGGATTGGTATTGAAAAGGATATGCAAGAAAGAATATTTGAGCCATATGAGCAGGTTGATTCGAGTATGACCTCTATAGGTGGTGGACTTGGACTAGGCTTAAGTATCTGCCAAGAGCTCGTTATCCTACACGGAGGCACGATATCGCTGACATCCACTGTTGGCATAGGCTCTACGTTTACTTTCTCGTTACCGATAGCCAAAGAATTCGCAGTGGATGAAGCTGACTTAAACACTGAAAATGATGCTACTCTTTCAAAATACGTTTCATTACTAAGTAATTTTTCCAGGTTTGAAAGCGAAATTGCTGCAACTATCGAACAAGAGTCCCTTGTGACAAGTCATTCGCGTATTTTAATTGTTGATGATGACGCTGTAAACTTACAGGTGCTTGTTAATGTACTGTCTACAGAGCCATACGATATTGAAACGGCAATAAGTAGTGCCGAGGCTCTAGAAAAACTGCAAGAAGGCAGTTTTGATTTAGTCATTTCTGACATTATGATGCCGCATATGTCAGGCTATGAGTTAGCAAAACATATTCGTGAGCGATTCTCTATTTCCGAGCTACCTATACTTTTCTTAACAGCTCGTCAGCAAAGAGAGGATATACAGCTTGCCTTTTTAAGTGGTGCAAATGATTATGTAAAAAAACCAGTGGAATATGTGGAGCTTAAATCAAGGGTCCATGCACTCGTTCGTGTTAAGCAATCCAGTGAAGAACGTCTACGCATCGAGGCAGCATGGCTACAAGCACAGATCCAGCCCCACTTTTTCTTTAACACACTTAACTCGATTATTTCTCTACACGGAGTAGACGATGAGCAAATGGAAGAGTTACTGCTAGCCTTCAGTGATTATTTACAGATGAGCTTCGATTTCCAAAATGCCAACTTAGTTGTACCTATCAACTACGAATTAAAGCTTGTTCGCTCTTATATAGCCATAGAGCAAATACGCTTTGGTAATAGAGTTCAAGTAGTATGGGACATCCCTGAAAATATAGAGCTATCAGTCCCTCCACTGTCGATTCAAACACTGGTCGAAAACGCCATCCAGCATGGCATTCTACCTCGCATACAAGGAGGAACCGTTACAATTCGTATTGCAGAAGCCGAGGAGCACTTTGCAATAGCCATCTCCGATAATGGTGTTGGCTTCGATAACACTGGCCCAAAAAAGAAATCAAGCGTTGGCCTCGTTAACACTGAACAACGCCTAAAGCAATTATTTGGCGTGGAATTAACGGTAGAAAGTGTAATTGGACAAGGCACGACCATTTCGTTCCCAATTCCTAAATAGGAGTAAGGCGATCTCGTCTTTATATTTATTTGAGGTTTGGTTGATCTACCCGTCAGTTAGAGGGTTGTATCCGTCACTTCGGCGATTCTATCCGCCTTACATTCAAAAACAACAGGCTAGAAAAATCTCTACAGCCTGTTGTTTCTTTTATGTAAGCAATATTACCTCTGTATAGGTTTTAAAATCACTTAAATGATTCTCGATAATCGCTTGGAGTATATTTAATTCTATAGCTTGATAATCATGCACAGCAATATTTCGGAACCCAACCATATTCATTAATGTTTTTGCTAATACATGGTCAATAATGTTATTTTCCTCAAGTAACTTAAATGCTTCTCTACTCGTTTTAGGTAAACCAAGCTTTAAATCACTAACAATATGCATGGCCAAATCAATACTAGCTTCACACGCACTTGAATATTCAAAATGATACTATCCTGCTTCGTAAAATCTTGCAAATTTCCAGGATTACCATCATACACTTCGTTGACACGCTTCACATAGCGTTCAATTGTAGCGATTTTATTTAGTACAACATCATTAGTCACCATAGACACTACCCCTCTCTTCAATTGATTTCAAAATCTCCGCACGTTGTTCATTTAACGTTACATACATTGATAGGGCCTTCATTCGTTCTTTAACAAAGCTGTTTTCATCTTGGCAATCAATGACCATACCACTTGAAAAAATTTGTGCTGCAAACACTGTATCAACCGTCTTCATATCGACTAAATCAATATCAACATTACAAGCCTGTGCAATTTCTCCGGCTAATAGAAAACGTTCGTAACTTGAGAGAGGCTTATCTGCAAAATACGCTATATCTAAATCACTATCTTCACGTGCCGAACCCCGCGCATAAGAACCAAAAACAATAACAAAGGCTGGATTAACAGCTAAAGTTAACTTTTCAACAACTACCTTCTGCCAGTTTCGTTGCAAATAAAACACCCCGCTCCTTCTTAGAATCATTATAACAAAACTCGCCCCTAAGTATGGGGTTCTATCCGTCTCGATAAAAAGAGCAGGCTAAGGGATTCCCGATGCTACTGAAAAACTAAGAAACTTCAAAAAATCATAGTAGTAAATTGTGATTTTCGAGTTTTTAAAAAAATAAAAGTCGATTCATACTAATATTTTTAGTACGAATCGACCTTTTCAGTGCCCTCGTGATTCCCCTAGCCTACTTTAACTATTCCTTATTTAGAAAGCTGTTCAACAGTAATTTTTTTAACTGTATGCTTTAATTTGTTATCCGAATTATCTTTAATGTCATCAATAGTTTTATCAATAATATTAAATGCTGCATTAGCTGGAACACCACCGCTAATAAAATCCTGATGTATTATAATAAGTCTAATTTTGTCTCCGGCAACATCAGCTGTTATTCTTGATCCTTCATTACTTTGTGTAGTCTTTATATTAAATGTGTTTTTAAGAGCATTCCCCCCAAAATTAGCTGTATCTAGCCCAATGAGAGCATCTACTGCTGGGAAATAAATTTGAAGCCCATCGCTATCAGGATATTTATCTCTAAACATTTCTGAGTTAGTGTCCATTTCTACTGTTTCACTATATGTTAATGTAAGTATGTCACCTATCGTATTCCACATATCATCACTTATAGATGCAGCAACAAGAATTGGATTTGCTTTGTCTAATGACTCAATTGAATCAGTAGCTAGTACGTTTCCAGATAAATCACTTAATGTTCCTTTAGTATATGTTAGCTTAGGCGTTTGACCTGTATCGTAAACTGCCCCTTCATCAAATGTAATGTAGATTTCATTATTATCTTCTTTGTCGCCTGTTTCAAACCCTAAATTATTGTATCCACTGATAGTGAAATCTTTTACATCAACTGTAGAATCTTTAATACTTTCACTAAGTGTAATTTTCAATCTGTCTATTTTACCGTTAAAATCTTGATCTACTGTTTCTACTCGTACAATAGTAGGCGCTTTATTTTCTTTGATAGTTACTTGGAACGTTTTTGTTGTAGTCATACCATTAAATGTAATTGTTGCCGTTAATGTGACAACATCATCTTTATCATCATTAGCACTTCTCGTTACTGTGCCTTCAGGAGCAATCGTTGCACCATCAACTGCATTCGCTGACCATTCAATCGTTGCACCTCCGAATGAAGTAGGTAAATTCAATGCTGTCCTTACTTCGTCTAATGATGGATTTTGATTTCTAATAACATCTGCTGTTAAATTATCCGCAATCGAATTAATGTCTGTAGCCGCACCCTCTTTTAGCTCTACAATATTCGTTGTAAAACGAATTGCTAAATTCCCAGCTTTATCAACTGCAATAATTCGGTATATCCCCGATGTTAGACTGTCTGTAGGAGTTGTCGCATAAACGTTATTAATGGCTTCAACCTTTTTGGCTTTTCCAGCTTTAACCAACTTATTCAGTACGTCTTGAGTTAACTCTTTATTTGGATATACTTCAGAGGTCGATGTGTTAAGATCACCTTTCTTAACATCAACTATATCTTTTACATCAGCCATGTTCACCAAATATAACAAACCATCTTCATTTAGAATTTTAGCAGAGGTAATATCTGTACCACTTGTAATACTAAGTGGTCCTGTTAACTCTTGACCAGGCAGTTTAACTTCTAAAATCGTCGCCTCAATTGATGCATCCTTTGATACCGAACCATTTTTTGCCGTAACGTTTAGTTTTACTTTATCATTTTCATTATCCGCATCATCGCGCGTTACGTTACCTGTTGCTAAATCAATATTAGCATTATGGCTTCCAACCTTTGTTACTGATTTCCAATCAAAGACTGTGCCGTTTGGACCCATTGCTATTAAGTCTAGTGGCGTTGAAACTTGCTGTAAGCTTGGATTTTCCTTTTTAATTTTTTCAGGTAGTAAGGCGATATCGACTGTTAATTTCAATTCTTCCTCTGTTAATGGCTTACCTTTCTCTGCGATGGCCTTTTTCACGGCTGCAGTTACATCGGCTACATTTGTTGGTGTAATGCCTTTAATGTCTATTGCATCATACAGCTTCACTAAATCTTCTGTAGCTGGTGTTGGAGTTGCCTTAAGTTTTTCCTGTACTACTTCTAGCGGACGCTTAATCTTCTGAGTTATTTTCCCATAACTATCAACTGTCACAAGGATTTGTGCCTCATTCAGTGATGGCGCACCTTCTTTTACAGTAATGACAGCTGTACCAGGACCTTTTGATGTAATCGTAATCTTGCCGTCTTTTAGTGTAGCTGTTGCGACATTTGGATTGCTTGTTGTCGTTGTTGTCCCAATCATGCCGACCGCTAGTGGATCTGTATTTGGTGCATCAACGACATTATTCACGGATAATGTTTGAGAAACAAATGGATTCGTCACACCACCACCATTTCCTCCACCACCTGAACTGCCACCTGTCGAACCACTGCCTGTTGTTGGCGGTGTCACTGGCGGCGTTGTTGGTCGCACTACTTCCGATGTATTAGTGATAGTACCAATTGTCGGTATGCCACCTGCAGGCAATTTCACCGCTTCTTCTGGTTTTACATTGACAGGTTTAATTAATGTGCCAATTGTACTGTCTGTCGGAACAATTAACTGACTACCATATTGTTTTGTTTCTACTGTTGGTAACTGTGCTTTATTTTCAAGCGTTACTTTTACAGGGGCTTCGACTGTTAATTTGTTTGCTTCAAGTGTTCCTTTTACGAAAACGTCCTGATTGCCAATAAAATCAATCGAATTTATTTTACCTTCAGGTTTAATTTCAGAGACGTTGTCACCTACTTTAATAGTTGTTGCAGAATTATCTGTCCATATTTTAGTTTTGTCACGATTTACAACAATTTCATCTGCTGTCGTGTTGGTAAGCTTAATCACAGATTCTTGATTACGTTTTGCTTCCCCTTCAATAATTAAACGGCCATTTAACTCAAGACCACTTAATTCAATTTGCTTTTGATCACCTTTTTTAATTGTAATATCGCCAGTGATATTAGCATTCGCAAGTTTAATATAATCACCAGCAATCATAATATTTGCTTCAACAGTTCCTCCAGCTAAATCCAATGTCAGTGGATTTTCAGCCGTACCACCGTTTAATAATTCAAGATTACGAATACCTACAATCTTTGTGCCAATTTTAATAAAGTCTAGGTTTGCTTCATTTAAAACAGCTATATTTCGAGCGTTTAGTAATGGCTGTAGTTCTTTTTTGATATAGTAAACTTGACTGTCGATTGTAATTTTATTCCCTTCGATAGCAGAAATAACATTTTCATCTGGTCGACGATTATCACGGTAATCTGTTGTTATTTCAGAACGGATTGTAAATGCAGCCATATTGGCACGGGTTACTGTTGAATTTCCACCATAGGTTGTGGCAGTTTGACCTTTTGTAATGCCTAAATCAAATAACGTTTGAATATAAGGAGCAGCCCAATTATTTTCTACTTGTGTATCTGTAAATGGTAGATTAATTTCTGTAGCTGGCTTTAAACCGTAGCCATTAACAATTATTTTTGCCATTTGATTACGTGTAATTGGCGCGTTAGGCTTAAATGTCCCGTCTTGATATCCATCAATGATGCCCGCTTCTTTTAATGCTGCTACGTAAGGGTAAGCCCAGTCAGTCGTTGGAACATCCTTAAACGTATGATTAAATGATTTAGTAATATCTAATCCTAAATTGAGTGCTAAAATTTTCGAGGCCTGTGCGCGTGTTAATAGCCCTGTTGGTTTGAAAGAGCCGTCTTCATATCCACTTACAAAGCCACGCTCAAATAATTCATTAACATATTCATAGTAGTCAGAGATCAATTTGACATCAGTAAATACTGCCTCTTTTGCACTTGCTTTGGTCGCGTCTGGTGCTACAACAGCAATTGCACTTGTCGCCATTGCTGTAGCCATTGCTGTTTTAAAAAGTTTATCGTAAAACAATGCGCTATTCTTCATCTTTTATTCTCTCCCTTTTTCCATAGTAGTTTCATAAATTTCTTTCTTCTAAAAAGGTTTGTTGAATACAATGTGAACAATTTCCCGTTTCCTGTTATCCTCCTTTTGTTAAAAGCATCTTTATAAGAAATTTAGTGATTCCTAAAAACCCCCAAGAAATCCGTTACTTTTCGACAGATTCCCTCATCATTAACTATAGAAAATCGACCTATACAAAACATTTACAACAATAAATAGCCACAGGTACTTTAATTACTCCCATGACAATATCCACAATTCTCATTTAATAGAACGCTTTCTATACACATAAAAAAACAAGTAATATCACTTTCATCGACATCACCTGTTTTTATCACTATATTTCGTTAACCTTCTAGACTCTTTTAAGTACATAAGACACACATTCTTTAAATAAAACACACAACCCATCTACCTATTCACCAAAAATATACATAAAAAAATCATAAGCTATGATAAAATTGGGTTATCAACATATATTAGGTTATTTACGTCTAGACAGGACTCATTTCAACTGGTAAATAATAAACCGTTTCTCAAATCAATCAAAGATTTCATCTAGGATAAAAATCCTATGATTGAATCCATCGCAATTATCTAAAAACCAATTAGGAGGTTTCCCGTATTATGAAAAACAAAAGAAAACTAGCCTTACTCGCCCTAGTTGCGGCTCCTTCACTAATCTATACTGCACCTACATCAGCATCAGCTGCTGATATAACAGGACAGGTAAAAACTGCCTACACATACAATAATACTTATTACTACAACGCTAACGTTGCGAATGTTG
This sequence comes from Lysinibacillus sp. NPDC094403, assembly GCF_050278745.1. Lineage (NCBI taxonomy): Bacteria > Bacillati > Bacillota > Bacilli > Caryophanales > Bacillaceae > Lysinibacillus > Lysinibacillus sp. NPDC094403. Next base: position 31,864 of record NZ_JBNNTL010000010.1, read on the forward strand.
TTCAACTTATTTCAAATATTAATAATACAACCGCTTCATTCCAAACAACTTTAGAGACTGCTAGCAAAGCATACGATGCGTTAACCGTAACGGAACAAGAGTACGTCACAAATTATTCAACGCTGTCAAATCATAAACAGACAAAACTAGCGTATCGTAAGCTTGCTGATCAAATTGAAGAGAAATTAGCTTCGGTAGAATCAACTTCCGTCAATTACTATCAAAATGTTATTGAAACGAGAGATTGGTACAATACGTTAAATGCAGCACAGAAAACATTTGTGAGTGCTGCATCACAAAAGATACTGACGTCCACTATCGCACCAAATACATCTATTGATAAAGTGACTAATAAAATTAAATTGTTAAACTCTTCTCGTATTAGCTTCCATCAAGATGTAGCTGATGCTAGGGCTGAGCTCAATGCACTACGAAAATTTGCAAACGTCTCTTTACCTGTTGGCATAGAGCAGCTTTTATTAGATGCCGAACAGCTTGTTGTGAAGGATAAGGCAGCGGCTAAGGAAGTGGAAAACGCCATTGCAGCTTTATCGCCTAAAACGTCCACTGCCCAAGATGTACAGGCAGTCAAAACAGCCTTTGAAGCTTTAACACCTGTACAACAGCAGCTTGTCCCAAATGTCTGGACTTTAGCAGACTATGTAAACGGCAAATATAAGCTACCAACTAAGGGGAACGGGACAAAAACTCCAATTTTATCGGATACGGCAGCCGAACCTGGTAAAATTACAGCTATGACTAAAAACAAAAATACCTATACAGCAAAAATAAACGTTGCCGACTCGGAAAATGGTACTGAGCGCTTCGTTTTAACAACAAAATCCAATATGACTGTTATTATTCCACCGCTAGGAACTCTTCTTAATGAGGATACTGGTGTTATGGAAATTAAAATTACGCGAAATTTGAATCGTATCATATTCCAAGCAACATTAAATAAAAAACCAGTTGAATTTGAGGCAGATATGGAAATCATTATCGAGAATTTATCACCGAATGCCTCCATCGTTCGTACCTATGACTTTGGCGATCAAGAGCTAGCTGATTACACAATAGAAGGAAATCGTCATTTCATTCAAACAACTACATCTGGTTCATTCCAAATTAGATATTAATCTCCAAGTAAAAAAATCATGACCCTCTGCCAATACTTTAGCAGAGGGTTATAATTTTTTTCTGCTCCGCTATCGCTTCTTCAAAGCAGAACCTCTTCTTTCAAAAATTCTATAGGCACCTGTAACGAAATCCTACTTACATTAATACATCATAAAGAGGACCTTTTTATATCATTACATCAACAATTTTGCCCTGCTTCGTATGCCAAACTTTTTAACATTTCTTGGTCCAACAACTAATTAAACAATGTGCCATTGTTCCTTTCATCAGTACGCTCTTTAATTGTATTTTTTTAAAAATTTTCAGAAAACCATTGACAATTGTCATAAAACAGGGATAATCATTATTAAAGTTTCCTTAAAGAAACAATATTAAGTACGGGAAATATTATTATAGAGAGGAATAAAAAATTCGTATGGAAAAAACCTTAAAACCACTTTCTGAATGCTCATTTGGAGACTGCTTTTTAATAAAAGAAATAAATATTAAGGGTCCTTTAAGAAGAAGATTATTAGATTTGGGCTTTGTGAAAGAAGCAGAAATCTCTGTTCTTCGCAAAAGTCCGTTAGGAGACCCTGTTGCATATCGCGTAAGTAATACGATGATTGCATTACGTAATGAAGAAAGCTCTATGATTTTGGGCGAAATTGTTAGGGGGAATACAAAGTGAAAGTAAATAGAATAGCTTTAGCAGGTAACCCAAATACCGGTAAAAGTACATTGTTTAATACATTAACAGGATTAAAGCAACATACTGGGAATTGGCCAGGGAAAACGGTTGTTCATGCAGAAGGATCTTTTGAACACAAAGGAGAGCAATATGTACTCGTGGATTTACCCGGGACCTATTCTCTATTTTCCAATTCAGCAGATGAAGAAGTTGCAAGAGACCATATTGTTTTTGACCAACCGGATGCAACGATTGTTGTGCTTGATGCAACTTCATTAGAGAGAAATTTAAATCTTGCGCTCCAAGTTTTAGAAATGACTAATAACGTCATCATTTGTATCAATTTAATTGATGAAGCTGAGAAAAAAGGTATTCGAATTGATGAAAGGAAATTAGCTCGTGAACTAGGAGTCCCAGTCGTAAAAATATCGGCAAGAAACAAAAAAGGTATTAATCGATTGTTGGATACATTAAGTCAACTGGTGAGTGGGACAATTGTGACAACTCCATATCGCATGAAATATTCGAAAGAAATAGAGGAAGCCATTACAAAAATAGAATCGAAATTAGAAGGTTATTTTGATGAAAGATATCCATCGAGATGGGTTGCCCTTCGATTACTTGATGGTGATGAGGAACTGATTTTAAAACTGCAAAATCATAAGAATAATAAACAGCACGAGGTGAGAACGAATGGAGTCCCAGTCAGTGTTAAATCATAATTCGCTTAAAGGTATTTTAGCTGAAGTGAATGAGGTATCGAATGAGGATATTCGAGATGAAATTGTTAGTGATATTTATACTAAAAGCAAATCTTTATGTAAAAAAGTAGTAACGCAGCAGCCTGCAATGTACAGATCTGATAAGTTAGATGAAATTTTCACATCCCGCATTTGGGGATTCCCTATTATGCTTATCTTGCTTGGGACTGTCTTTTACATTACGATTGCTGGCGCAAACATACCATCTGATATGTTAGCAAACTTATTTGGCTATCTAGAAGGTAAGCTAACAATTCTTTTTGAAGCAATGCACGCACCCGAATGGCTACACGGTATGTTAATTCTTGGGCTATTTAGAGGTACCGGTTGGGTTATTAGCGTTATGTTACCGCCAATGGCTATATTCTTCCCTATGTTCGCTCTATTAGAAAACTACGGTTACTTACCACGAGTAGCATTTAATATGGACCGTTTATTCAAACGAGCAGGTGGACACGGGAAGCAGTCATTAACAATGGCAATGGGCTTTGGCTGTAACGCTGCCGCTATTCTGTCAACGAGAATTATAGAATCTCCTCGTGAACGAATGTTAGCCATTTTAACAAACAATTTTGTTCCTTGTAACGGGAGATGGCCAACACTTATTTTATTAGCATCATTATTTATGGTAACTGGTTTTTCAGGTGCAACAAGTACACTTGTAACATCGGCCATTTTAATAGGATTTGTTATGTTAGGAGTCGTTGTAACATTATCCGTTTCCTGGGTTCTTTCTAAAACAGCTTTAAAGGGTGTACCAACCCATTACACATTAGAGCTTCCACCATTCCGAAGACCAAAGTTCTGGGATACCATTTTAAGAGCAAGTATTGATAAAGCATGGAATGTATTAAAAAGAGCAGTTATCGTTGCAGCGCCTGCCTCTATTTTAACTTGGGTATTCGCCAATATTTACGTTGGTGATACGAGCATTCTAATGCATTTTGTTAACTTTTTAGAGCCATTTGGTCACGCTCTTGGTATGGATGGCTTTATTATGGCTGCATTTATTCTTGGGCTCCCAGCCAATGAAATTGTTATCCCTATCCTGATCATGGCGTATTTATCTCAGGGAGCTATGCTGGAAATTGAGGATTTATCGAAGCTAAAACAAGTGTTTATCGACCAAGGTTGGACTTGGCTAACAGCTTTAAATATGATGTTATTCTCACTTCTGCACTACCCTTGTGGAACGACTTTAGTCAACATTTATAAAGAAACGAAAAGTGCGAAGTGGACATTTATGTCATTTTTAATTCCAACTGTTATTGCCATTGGTGTGACATGGCTAACAGCGACAATTGCTCGCGCGTTTGGTTGGGTTTGATGATGAGGGGTTGTTTAAACCCCCCTCTTTTTTTATATGAAATTTACGTTTTATTAAACCACTAGATATTCAATAAAATAGTATTTCTTTATCCACTCGGATGTTTTTGAAAAGGACGCTCCAAAGGATTTTTGAGAATCTTACTATGATATCAATATAGAATTGGTACTATGTGGTTATAAATCGTATGTACTTTATCGTGCCATTACATCTCAGTTTTTTTCTTTTTACGAATAACTCTAATTAAAACCGTTAAGATAATAATTATCATTATAAAACTTAAATATGGTATCCACCACTTTATAGTTTCAACAATTCCTTTGGATAATCCCATACTCGTTAGAAATTCAGTCATTCTATCTGCTCCTTCTTTATTTAAGTCTACCATCTACGACTACTTGCTTTGCACTTTGATAAGTTGCAATAAAATATATTGCATAAAGTAATAGTATAATTCCAAAGCTGACAAACATATTTTGTTTAATTGAGATTTCAAAAAACGGTTCTAATTTCTCCAACACTACTTTAGTAGTAAAGATTGATAATATACTAGCCAAAATTAAAGGTGAAATAAAATAAAACCCAATTTGTCTAAATAACAGCCTATTAATCATTTTTTTATCTGCACCAATTTTTGATAATGTCATATATCTTTCTTTGTTATCTTGTGTTTCTGTTAGTTGTTGTAATGCTAATATTGATAAGGTGACAATCATTAATACTATTCCTAAGTAACTGCAAATAAAAGCTATTACACCAAACACTCCGAAGTATGTGTCTTGTATTACACCTTTAGTGACATAGTATATGCTGCCATCCAAAGATTTCTCAATCCATTTATTATTCATTACTTTATAGACCTTGCCCTCAATTTCTTGTGAGGGAAAAATACCATTTAGTAAAAAACTATCTGGATTCATTAAACTACTCATTTCATCTGGTACAACTATTGTCCCTACATCATTTGCCGTTGTCGAATTTGTTAAGTAAATAATATTATCAAATACATTTTTGTCTGCAGGAATTAGTTCATTGTCTCCAATCGAAACTTTCCCCTCATTGTTGAGGAAATACTGTATATACTTTATAAAACGTTCATAGCTTGCATTAATAATGTAATTGTTTTCCTCTAACTTGATCTGTTTTTCCCCTAATAATTCCAGTAGTTGATTGTAATCTGTTTCAGTTATAAAAGTAACTTGCGACATAAGTATTTCTTGTTCTAAGTCAGATAGTTCTACTTGCTGCCCTTTAAACAAATCTCCGTATGTTAAACCGGTATTGTATAACTTTATTTCAACGTAATCTTTAAGATTTTCTTTAAGTGGAATATCATCTTGTTCCGCTCTTTCTAAAAGACCTATGTTATCTTCATATGGTTGAGCAATTGTTAGATCAAATGGAGTTGCCGAGGTAACTTGTTTATTCATTGAACTAGTAACACTAAATCCTGTCCCTAGTACAACAAGTGAAGCCATCAGTAATGCGCATAAGATACTTATCACGAGAAAATTTATTTGCATTTTACTTCCAAATTGTCGAAATAAAAATGAATTTAACTCTTTAAAATACATTTTCTTATTTCTTTTTGCTAAAAATATCATTACACCAGAAATTGTATAATAGAACAAAACAATACCCACACCAAGAAGGGATACTATTCCCGTTAGGTATTTCTTATCAAGCCCATACTTCATTAACAATAATGTTCCAAAAATTATAGAAATAATTGATAATAAGAAAAGAATACTTGTTACCCATTTGTTATGAACTTTTAATTCTTGGTTTTTTCTATTTGCAATTAATAAATCGATAAGTTTAATATTCATAATATTACGTGTGTTAAAGAGCGCCACTACAATAAAAATAATAGAAAAACTTGTAATGGTTTCCTTTATAGCTTCTATAGATAACAACAGTTTATATCCAACAGCATTTCCTACAAACATTTTTAAAGCTAGTATTGAAATTACTTGTGACATTAAAAATCCAAGCCCAAGTCCAATAATTAAAGCAAATAAGCCTACTAAAAAGGTCTCACCTACAAAAATAGAGGATATCCGCCATTTGCTCATCCCCAATGTCATATAGATGCCCATCTCTTTTTTTCTTCGCTTCATTATAAACTGATTTGCATATATAATGAGAAAAGCAAAAACAATTGCAATAAATTTCGTTAATAGTCCTATATATAAAACTAGCGCATCACCAAAAACCTCCATTGAATAATTTAAATTATTTAAGGCTGGCTGAGATGAAACTGAATTAAAAGCATAGAATAAGCTAACACCTAAAGCAAGAGTCAGAAAATAAATAGCGTAATCTTTAATACTTCTGCGCACATTTTTATATATCAATTTAAAATTCATCATTGATATTTCCCCCTAACAGTGCGACAACCTCCATAATTCGATTAAAGAAAGTTCTACGATCATCGTTTCCTCTTATTAGTTCATTAAAAATTTGCCCATCCTTTAGAAAAATAATTCTTCTACAAAAACTAGCATTATAAGCATCATGAGTAACCATTAAAGTAGTAGCTTCCTGTTGTTGATTTAAAATTTCTAAATTCTTTAATAACATTTTTGCAGACTTACTATCAAGAGCCCCCGTCGGCTCATCTGCTAATAACAAAGTAGGCCTAGTTACAATTGCTCTAGCTGCTGCAATTCTTTGCTGTTGACCTCCCGACATTTGATATGGATACTTGTATAATACTTCTTTTATATCTAATGCAGCGGCAACTCTATCGACTTCGGATTCAATTTCATTTACTGGATAATTGATTATAGATAACGCCAAAGACACATTTTCAAATGCGGATAATGTATCAAGTAAATTATATTCCTGAAAAATAAACCCCAATTTTTCACTTCTGAATTTTGATAATTTATTGCCCTTTAATTTTGTAATATCTTCACCATCTATAAATACATGACCTGCAGTTGTAGTATCTATGGTTGAAATACAATTAAGCAAGGTCGATTTACCACTTCCACTCGGCCCCATGATGGCAATAAAATCACCTTTTTGCACTTCAAATGAAACATTTTTCAGTGCATGTGTCACATTCCCTTTATTTCCATATACTTTTTCAATATTTTCAACTCTTAATATTGTATTCATTTATCTCCAACTACCCCCTTTTATGGGCCATTCATCCATCTCTTACTATTAGATTAACATTAAACAATTTTATAAAATATCGGTCTTTATATCATTTTATTACTGTTTTGTAATTTTTCTAACATTTCACTATAATAGCCCCTAATTAGTTGAATACTATAGAGTTTCATCCAGTTATTGGGTTATCATTAACATGAAGAGTAAATTTTTACGGAGGAGAATGTATGATGAAAATATTCATAATCGAAGATGATCCCATTATCAGAAAGGAACTTTTTGATTTCCTATCTAAATATGGATACGAGTGCATAAGTAGCGATGATTTTACAAAAATTGAAGAGGATGTATTAAAAAGCATGCCTCATTTAATACTTTTAGACCTCAATCTTCCTATTAGAGACGGTTTTCAAGTCTGTCGAGAGATTCGTAAGTCATCATCAGTTCCCATTATTATAGTGACTAGCCGCGATAATTCCTTTGATGAACTATTAAGTCTTCAAATAGGGGCGGATGACTTTATTACAAAGCCCTATGATTTACAAATTCTTTTGGCTCATATTCAATCTGTTTTAAAAAGGACATATGAAATTTCCAAAAGCGTTCTTCTTACATATAAAGATTTGACTCTGGAAGTATTAAAAAGCAAGGCGATTTATAACGAAGTAGAAATAGAACTTACGAAGAACGAACTATGTATTCTTCGACTTCTAATGTTGAATAAAGGTAACGTTGTTTCTAGAGATGAATTAATGAATGAACTTTGGCAGAATGGTGATTTCGTTGATGAAAACACTTTAAATGTTAATATTTCAAGGTTAAGACGTAAATTGGAATCCATTGGTTTAAAAAGGTATTTACTAACTAAGAGAGGACAAGGTTATCAATTATGAATTTAACCGCATTCCTAAAGGAAAAACAGTTATCAGTACTATTTCACCTTCTTTCATTGTTTATTATTTCTTGTATACTCTACTTGTATAATGAAAATGGAAGTTTAGTAATAGTAATCAATTTAATTTCCCTTTTTTTCTTCTTCATACCATTAGGTGTAGAATACTATCAATTAAAAAACTATTATGATGAGATAAAAATTATTTCAAAACAAATCAAAGAAAAAACATATATTGCAGACATTATAGAAGAACCCCACTTTTTCTCCGGAAAATTATTTTACAACTTCCTGAAAGAAGCAACAAAAGACATGAACGATTGTATTTTTTCACTAAAAAATTCTCAACGTGATTATAACGATTATATTGAATTATGGGTGCATGAAATAAAAACACCTATTACTGCTCTAAAGTTAATTTTAAGCAATCATAAAACGACTGAAAATATCCCTATACAAGAAGAAATATTAAAGATTGAAGGTTATGTTGAACAAACTTTATATTTTGCAAGAAGTAGTACTTTAAATCAGGATTATAGAATTGAAACATTTACCCTAGAAACTGTTGTTGATTTAGCCATTAAATCACTATCACTAAGTATTATTCGTGCTAATGGTAACGTACATAAGGATAACCTTGATTTGAAAGTCACATCTGATTCAAAGTGGATCGTTTTTATTTTAAAACAGTTAATAGATAATGCTATTAAGTATCGACATAATTCACTTAAAATATCTTTTATTGCAAAAAAGGTAGAGAACGGTACTTTATTGTTAATATCAGACAACGGTATAGGGATAGCAGCAGCTGATATTGAAAGAATTTTTAATCGAGGATTCACAGGAACTAACGGAAGGAACTATGTTAAATCGACTGGAATGGGTTTGTATCTTTGTAAGACTTTATCTCAAAAGTTAGGCTTACAAATAGGTGTCGATTCTCAAGAAAATATAGGTACTACATTAAAATTATACTTCCCGGATAAACTGAGAATATTTCAATAAAACAATATAGTATTATTTTTAATTCAATCATAGTTTCCATCATAACGATGACAAACAATATTAAATCAAGAAGATAATTAAATCTAAAGCTTTTAAATAAAACAACTCATCCTTTATATCATTTCAAATCTCTCTTTTTCATAATATAGAGACCTATAATATAAATTATAATTGAAAAAATACTTAAATAAACAATATCATTTAAACTATAGTTAAGCGCATTAAAACCATCTGAAGCGATATAAAACGGAGTATACTCCATAATCGTCTTAATCCAACTATCATCTCTATCTATAATTTGTGTACCAATACTATATAAAAATATGTATAAAACATATCCAATTAGTAATGCGTACACTCGATTAAACGTAATAGATATTGTAAAAAGACCTACTGATAAGATCGAGGAGAAATAAATAATATAAACAATCCAAACTGAGAATAGCGTACTTAGTATCTCCATAACAGTAAAACTTTTACCAATGCTAAGTTGAATGATTAATCCAATTAGTATATTAAAAATACCATATAAAGAAGTATAAAATAAAAACGAAATAGTCTTGATATGGATTATTTGACTTCTTCTATATATACTGCTAAACACTATGTTCGAAGTTCCATAACCAAACTCAGATCCAACCATATTACTTCCCAAATAAATGAAGTAAATTTGGATAATAAATAAGGATATACCAATATTACCACTTAACTCTACACTTTTATTTAAGTTCATTTGGTGATAAATAACATTATCCACAATTGTTGTAATAGCTAATAATAATAAAAAAACGAATGTTGAAGTATCAAATATTTTTTTTATTTCCAATCGACTTACAGAAAAAATTCCGGTCATATTTTATCAATCTCCTAAATTTCTCTTTTATTAATAATTATTAAAGATATTAAAAATAATCCTAAACCTGTTAATGCTAAACAAATACTATTAGATATTGTTATATCATTATATTGTATTCCCTTATAAACCAAAGCCAATGGATTCTCTCTAATCCAAAAAGCTAATCTTGTAGTAGCGTCTAATTTTACTAATATAATACCTCTAATAATACCTTCAAATGAGAATACGGAAATAATGGTAACTATTGTTGCGATTTGACTAAAAGTAATAAACCCAATGATGAAAGATAAACCCGAAACAAAAAAAGAAATAAGTAAATAATTTATTATATTAATTAATATATCGTGTGTAAGATTAACCAAGGTAAATTTATTATGTTCAATTATCCATAATAAATTTGCTAATAATCGGTGTATAGTTCCTACAATACAACCAATTAAAAGTAGAGTAAGTAATTTAGATAGAACTATATTTGTACGCGATAAAGATCCTGTGAATATAATTCTGGAAGTTTTTAATGAAAACTCTCTTGATACTATAAAAGAAGGCATAATAAGGATAATATAGTACGAAATATCACCAAAATAATCGTAATATGTATCCAAATCCGAAGGAGATGGATACATTGATTTTTTTAGATAAATTAAAATAGTGTACATAACTGCAATAAATACACTTAACCATATCCCATATCTTTTGAATAATTGCTTAACCTCTAATATTGATACTCTTATAGCTCTATTCAATCTTATTTCCCCCCATTAACTCAAAGAATTTCTTTTCTAAGTCTTTTCTCAGAGGATAAATAGCATTTATACTAATTTTATTATTTACCAATTCCACAATAAGCAATTCCGATTCCTTATAAACATATTGAAACTTTATTTTATCTTGATCTATTTCTATAATAGGTATTTTCTTAACATCAATTAAAAATTTTTTTACCATTTCTATTTTTTTAGATTCTATGATAAATTCATGAATTTCTCTTTCAGTCTGTTTTTCTGTTTTCAAATCAATATAATCTACTACTGTTCCTTTCTTCAAAAACAAGACTTTATCACAAACAGCTTCTATTTCTGATAAAATATGGCTGGATATAAGAATTGATATGCCTTTCTCTTTTGAAACTTTTTCTAATATCTCTCTTATTTCAGCAACCCCCTCAGGATCTAATCCATTGGTAGGTTCATCTAAAATTAATAATTTAGGATTATTAATTAATGCCTGTGCAATTCCTAATCTCTGTTTCATTCCTAAAGAATACTTCTTAACTTTCTTATAAATAAAACCCTCTATTCCCAATAAATGAATGATAGATAAAACACTGTCTTTATCAAACCCACCTGAAATCTCTGAAAAATAAATAAGGTTATCCATCCCACTCATATGGGGATAAAAACTAGGATATTCAATCAGTCCTCCTATACGTTTTCCATGAGATTGTGGTAAAGACTGCTTTTCAATATTAAACTGAACCTCACCTTCAAATTTTGTTATTAACCCCATAATAATTCGCATAAGTGTTGTCTTTCCTGCTCCATTAGGTCCTACTAAACCTATTACTTCCCCTTTTGGAACTGAGAAAGAAACATTATTAATAACTTTGGTATTTTTATAACTCTTCGTAACATTTGACAACGTTAAAATATTACTCAATTCTTCTCCTCCCTCTGTCGCATAGTTTCAATTACATATAATAACATTCCCATTTCTATACAATCAACGAATTTACATAAAATAATTTTTATATATAATTTCGGTAAATACGGATTTTTTTGTAAAATAAATCCGTATAATAGTATTTGAGATATCTCATTACAATAAAAAGGAGGGATTTTCATGACGAAAAATCCAATTATTAAAAATAAGCTTTCAATAAATGACAACAATCCTGCAGGAAATCTTTTTGAAGAAATTAATGAACAAGACATGTCATTAGTAGCTGGTGGAACAAATGATGCTATCTCTAGAGCGCTTGCTCAGGCTGCTGGACTAGGGAACAATTATGGAATGGCTTGTACTTGGTCTGCAGAATGTAATGGAACAACTCCCTGCTAATTTTTTTGTCAAAAAGAAGTTTTTCGAAAAGGGTGCGTACTCTATTTTGGTACCGCCCTTTTTAGATAGGAGTAGATTATGATAATAAATGAGAGAGAACAAATTCCAAAAATTGATTTTCAAGATGTACTAAATTATTGGAAAAAATTCTTCCCAGAATTAAAAGACCCAAACGAATTCGAAGACATAATTTTCAAATCAACTAATAAAGACATTGCTGTTTTCAAAGAAGAATGGGAAAAAGAATCAATACGGTTTGCTCTTAATAAGCAAAAGATTGATTCCTTTTTTAATTTTAATCCGGATAAAGATTTATCTTGTATTCTTTCTAGTTTAAAAAAAGAAGATTTCCCATTTTTAAACTTTTTCAAACCTATTTTCTTAAACGAGCTTAACAAATACACAGAAAATTTCGACAAATTAAATTTTATATATAATAAGGACTCATTTTATTCTGATATTTTTATTCATATGTACCATATTGCATTCAATGTTAGTTATAAAACGTTAATATTTGAAATTGATTATGAAAAAGAACAAGGAAATCTTTTCGGTGAAACTTCAGAAGAGAGATTTCAATATTATACAAACGTAAAATTAGAAAATAGAGAATATCTAAAAGCTTTATATATAGAATATGAATCATTAACAAATTTATTATTTACAATTATCAATAATTATTTAAACTTTCTTTTTAACATGTTACATACCACATCTCAAGAATTAAAGAATATATCTATTGCACTGTTCGATACAGAATGTATCGGTAAACTAATTAATGTTTCATTAAATATGGGAGACACTCATAACGGAGGTAAAACGGTATCTATATTAACATTCGAAGGTAATAAAAAGGTTGTATATAAACCTAGATCTTTAGCATTTGATCAAAAATATTCTGAGCTTTTATCTTGGATAGAGAATAATAAAAGTGAACATTTAAAAGATATAAAATCAGCTAAAGTATATACCAAAGATGACCATGGTTGGATGGAATTTATTGAACACACATCATGTAACAATATTGATCAAGTTAAACTCTTTTATATTAGATCTGGACAATTATTATGCTTGCTATACGCTTTGAACGCCAAAGACTTCCATAGTGAAAATTTAATTGCTTCAGGAGAGCATCCTTATTTAATAGATTTAGAAACTTTATTACAGCCCGATTTTGAAAATAAGTTACGTGAGGAAACTGTTATTAATACCACACAGGATTTTATTAATAAGTCGGTATATTCAATATTTCTTCTACCCAGTCGAATGACGATTAATAAAAATGAAAATAACACCAAGGTAGTCGACTTCGGTGGAATGGCAGGATCTACAAAACAACAAGCTCCTATAAAATCAAGTGTGATAATTAATAAAAACTCAGACGAAATTAGAGTAATAACAGATTATGGTCTATTAGATATTAATGATAACAATCCGCGCATTAATGAAGAATTGATTCAATCTGAATTGTTTATAGATGATATACAATGCGGTTTTATAAATATGTATAGGTGGATAATGGATAATAAAACTTGTTTTACAAATAAACTCCGCGAACTATATACCAATGAAAAATGTAGAGTAGTTTGTAAGCCTACGTTTATTTACTCTCAACTTTTAACATCTAGTTATCATCCGGATTTATTAAGGAACCCCATTCATAGAGAAGTTTACTTTAGTAGAATTGCCTTGTCAGAGTTAAAAAAAGGATTTGAATATTTTTCATATCAAGAGCATAGAGATTTAATGAATGGTGACATTCCCTACTTTTCTGTGTATGTAGATAAAAAAGTATTAGTTGATTCAAAAAACAAAATTATTCCTAATTTTGAATTTGAGCATTCCACTATAGAAACTGTTATTACTAAAATCCAACAAATGAATGAAACAGATTTAAATAAGCAAATTACTTTAATTGATCTTTCCTATATGCATACAAGTATTAATGATGAAAAACAAGAAACAAATATAGAATTTAAAACTTTTAGGGATTTTAGTAGAGTAGAAAAACCTACTAAATCTGATTTCCTGAATACGGCAATCAAAATTGGGGATCGTTTAATAAATGAAAGTATTTATAATGCTGAATCTGGAGATAGAACCTGGTTTGGATTAATGGTATATGGAAAAAATGAAGTAACATCTCATGTTTCTTCCGTAGACGTAGATGTATATAAAGGGAATAGTGGAATATCATTATTTTTTGCATATTTAGCTTCTATCACTAATTTAGAAAGATTTAAACAAGCTGCTATAGAAACACTTTCTCCTTCTCTAAAAGTATTAGAAAGTATTAATAAACACAAAGAAATACCCTTGAATATTGGTGCTTTTACAGGTCTATCCGGTATTTTGTATACGGTATATCATGTAGGAAATATCTTGGAGATAGAAAAATTTAAAAATATAGCTTTACAGCATATAGATACCACACTGGAACATTTAGATAATGATACGCAGATAGAGTTATTGGGTGGAATGGCTGGTGCTTTATCTGTATTTATTTCTATATATAATGTCTCAGACAACGAAAAAATTAAAAACAAATTATTAAAATCTTGCTACTGCATATTCGAAAAAATATCAAAAAATACAATTGAATTCAATGAAAATTCAATTTTTTGGGGGCAGGTTGACACTAATGGAGATGGTGGTTATACAGGCTTTGCTCATGGAACAAGTGGTATTATTGCAAGTTTAGGCCGTTTCTATAAAATTACAAAAGATAAAAACATCTCTCAATTGATTAAAAAAGCTTTAAATTTCGAGAGAGAATTGTACTCACCAGTAACAAAAAATTGGCGAACACAAATCAGTGGAGATTCTGACAGTATTGCATGGTGCCATGGCGCTACAGGCATTTTATTAAGTAGAAGTATTTTAATAAATCATGGTTATTTTGATGAAGAAATCACTGAAGAAATAAATATTGCATTAGAGACTACACTTAAGAAAGGTTTTGGAAATAACATAACTCTATGTCATGGTGATTTGGGAAGTATAGGGGTTTTGTTTTATCTTGCCACTGTTTTAGATGATGAGTCTCTTTTTGAACAATGCAATGAGACTTTTAACGAGATATTTAATCATCATATCTCTCAAAACTGGAACAAACCATCGTTTAGAACAGCAAGTGTTTACGGCTTAATGATTGGATTAGCTGGATACGGTTATAGCTTATTGAAATATGGACACAAGGCAGAGATGCCTGAAATATTGTGGATGGAGTGAGTGATTTCAAAAAAGGTGCTATTAGAATATTAATAGTGCCTTATTATCAAATATTGCAAAGGGTTTGATAGGATGAAAAAAAAAAAATCAGTCCCATTTATTGAACAATTACATCCAACTGAATGTGGATTATGCTGTGTAGCTATGATTTTAAGATATCATAAAAGTTATCAGCCAATGTATAAATTAAGAGAAATATCAGAAACCGGAAGAGATGGGTTGACATTAAATCAATTACATAATTTATTTTTAAAGATGAACTTTTATTCAAAAGCTTATAGGACTTCTGTCGATGGGTTAAAAAAATTTAACAGTCCTATTATATTACACTGGAACAACAATCATTTTGTGGTATTAGAAAAAGTCAAGAGTAGAAAATTTATCATTGTAGATCCTGCTATTGGGAGAATAACATTAGGGCAAGAGGAATTTGAAAAAAGCTTTACAGGTGTTATCTTAGTTCCTTCACCTGATGAGTCATTTTCTCCCTATAATAAAAAAGAGTATGCAATTAAAATGTTAGTTCCTTACATCTTAAATAACAAGATGTTATTTACTATGATATTTCTAATATCCTTACTTATTTATATATCTACACTAGCATTACCTATTCTTATACAAAAATTAATGGATAATGTTATTTATAGTAACGAGTTAGATTGGATTATATTATTAGTTTTTATAGGCTTTATTTTTCTAAGTGCATTATTTTTATACATTAAAGGGCATTACTTGATAGTAATTAAAGCAATACTGGAAAGTTCAATCTTTAAAAATATATTCAATCATATATTAAAAGTGCCATATAAATTTTTCGAGACGAGAGCTAAAGGAGATATACTATATCGCATCAGTAGTCTTGATATAGTTAGAGACCTTTTAGCTGAAAATATGATTAAAGGAATTCTTGATTTTGGAGCCCTAATATTTATGTTTTCCTATTTAATGTATAAGTCTGTACCATTAACTCTTGTTATTTTAATATTATTTAGTTTTTATTTACTAATCACCATTATGATTAGGCCTCAAATTAAAGAATTAAATTTATATGAAATTGTAGAACGAAGTAAATTATCAAAAATCCAAGTAGAAACTATTTCCTCTATTTTTGGTATTAAAGTTTCAGCTATGGAAGATCAAATTAACAATAAATACGTAAATAAACTAGATGACGTACTCTATAGATTTAAAAAGCAGAGTAGAATATCTAATATCTATAATACACTGAATCAACTAACATTAACTATTTCCCCTTTAATTGTATTAGTTTGTGGTATGAATCAATTTTTAAAAGGAACATTAACCATAGGTGAATTACTCGCATTCTATTCTTTAACAGTCATTTTCTTTTCAACTAGTTCCACATTCTTTCAGGTTTGGAGTACATTTTGGATTGCTTCAAATAATTTAGAAAGAATTAAGGACATTACGGATATTGAAATTGAAGATGATATAGAGGTAGAAAATTCTAATCCTTATCCTAAATTAAAAGGAAACATTAAATTAGAAAATATAAATTTTTCATATACTAACCAATCAAATATGGTATTGAAAAATATTAATTTAAACATTAAAAGCGGTCAGAAAGTAGCTATTGTTGGAGAATCAGGGTCTGGTAAAACAACACTTGGGAAAATTCTAATAGGCTTATATAAAGCAAATGAAGGTAATATACTTTATGACGATACCAATATAAAATATATTAGTAAAAAACATATTCGCAAACAGATGGGAATAGTACCTCAGGAAATTCAATTACTAAATGACTCAATTTATAATAATATTACTATGGGAAATTCAAATATAGGGATAGATAAGGTTAAAAAAGCAGCTAAATTCACTCAAATTGCAGAAGAGATTGAAAATATGCCTATGGGGTATAATACATTAATTTCTGATATGGGTTCAAATCTATCCGGTGGACAAAGACAAAGAATTGCCTTGGCAAGATCAATAATAAATAAACATCAAATCATTCTTTTAGATGAAGCGACTAGTTCCTTAGATTCAATTAATGAAATGAAAATTGCTAATTATTTAACTAGTTTAGGATGCACATGTATAATAATAGCCCATAGGTTATCTACTATAAAAAATAGTGATATTATTTATGTGCTAGATAAAGGTGAAATCATTGAACAAGGAACACATTTTGAACTTATGAATTTACATGGAAAATACTACGATTTATATCGTAGTACCGATTTAGAAACACCAGATACATTTTAATCTAATTTTCATTTGTTATATAACAATCTCTCAATTTATCAACAAACATTCCATATTACGATAACCTCTTTATTCTAAAAAGGAGCAATTTATAAGAAAAAATTCCTTATATGATGCTCCTTTGACTAAAGATATTAACCTAAGTAATTAAGACCTTGGTACTTCAGCAGCTATAGCAAAATACTTATGCTATTAACAATACCTTTTTTACAAGTGAATTAAAAAAGAAATTGAACAATATTTCATATTAATGAATATCAAGTAATCCTCTTTTTATAGCTTTAACGACAGCACCAACTCTTGAATCTACATCCAATTTCCTTATAATGGAGGAAACATGATGCTCTACTGTTCTTTTTCCTATTCTCATATCTTCACTAATTTCAATATTTGTTTTGTCAGCTGCTATATGTTTCAAAACCTCACATTCTTTAGATGTAAGTGATTCGCAAAAAAGATTAACTTCAAACTTCGGAAATATTTTATATCCCATATATACTTGCTTAATTGTTGCTATTAATTCCTCATTTGACTTTTCCTTTGTTATAAAGGCACTTGCCCCAACATTATAAGCTGCTTCAATGTATTCCTCATAATTATAACCTGATAATATAATTATAGAAATTTGTGGCATACAACTGAGGATGCTCTTCGTTAACTCTAGACCGTTAAATGAATTCAGTCTAATATCCATTAACAGTATATCTGGATTCAGCAACATAATATCCTTGAGAAGATACTTCGGATTAGAAATAGTATGTACAACTTGGATTTCAGGATCTTTAATTAAGATATTTTTCAAACTTTCTAATAGCAGTATATGGTCATCTATAATAACAATTTTAATATCCAATTTTTTCACTCCAATCAATAGGTAAGGTGAGTGTAATAGTTGTACCGTTATTTAAAGTTGAATTTATATTAAATATTCCTTGTAATTGATTTACTTTTTTCTGCACTGTTATTAATCCAAAATTATTCTGATTGTATAAATCATAATTTTCAGAAATCGAAAACCCTTTACCGTTATCAATTACCTTTATTGTTAGATTATCGTTAAATGCTTCTACATTTATATCAATTTTGGTTGCTGATGCATGTTTAATAGCATTATTGATAAGTTCTTTTATCATTCTAAAGACATGTACTGATAAGGAAGTTGGTATAATTTTATGTGATGTGTTGTAATGTAAATTTAGCAAAATATTATGATTTTTACTTGTTTTTTTTACAAGTGATTTTAAACTAATCTCTAAACCTAAATCTTCTACTAACACTGGGTGTAAATTATTACACATATCTCGAACTTCATTAATATAGTATTTTAAATACCTTTCAAATTCCTGAAAATTGACTGAGTTTGGTAGCTCTTGTACCTTTTTTAATAATAGTATTAAGTTTTGGAGAATATCATCATGTAAAAAAATCGATAAACTTTTTCGCTCAGCTTCTAACTCATTTAATAAATAAGAATTAAAGTATTCTATTAATGATATAGAATGTTGTGATAATTTATATTCTTCTTCTATTTTTTGCAATCTTTGTACATTAATAAATAGGTCAAATACTTCTGTTTGAATTTTTTTTAGTAATACTATTTCTTCTTTATCCATTGCTGTTAAATTTCTCTTTTGCCCTACTATTATTGCCGCAAACATTTTTCCTCCCCTGAATATTGGGAATATATTATACGGAGGTTTTTTCACAAAATCACTAGATATAGGAGGGATTCCCACCAAAGAATGAATTGTTTTATCAGCTATTTCATCGTTCTCAAACAATCCAGAATCGTATAAAATTAAAGGGTTATCTTCTCCCCAGGTAATACACGCTCCATTAACGTCTACCACTTTATGTATTAATTTCGTAATATGCTCAGCACATGTTTGAAGGAATTTTTCACTATTAATTTCTCGTAATATGAGTTGTTTTTCTTCTTGAATTTGCGAAAGCTTAGATTGCAATTTACGTGTTCTTATTGGTTCGATCATTTTATAAAAACAGCCGTATAATGAAAATGCCACTATCAGTAATAAATTTTGATAAATAATCTGTTGAAAGTTTAATGAAGTAAAGAATAAGATAGTATTTATTATACAAAACGTTGCTAATAATATTAATAAAGTATAGGCATACCTTTTTACACTCTTGTTAAAGTCAAGTACTTCCTGTTTTATCAATAAATAAGCTAAAGTTAAAGGTAATACTATAATACTAATAATAGTATAACTAAACGGTATATTAGTTAGATGTAAGAGACTACCTGGTATAATACTCAGGAAAAGGATTGGACTAAACGAAATAATAAGGCTTCCTAGTAAAATAATTAATTGGTTTTGAATCCACTTAGAATTAGATTTCCATAATTTAATTAATAAATATAAACAAGCGAAGATAGAGAATACTATCTGGATTACTAATGCTGATATTATGAATAACATTACTAGTGAGCTGTCTTCTCCATACATATAGAGGGAACTATAATAAACAATATTAATAATAATCGCAAAACTCAAAAGAAAATATTTAGTTTTTTTTAAAAAGAGACGTTCGCTATAATACGGAAAATATTCGAAAAAAAGTAATAGAAAATAAGGTGTTAAACTAACTGATAGCAATTCAATTTCATTTGCCAAAGATAAGTTGAAGCTTGAAGGCTTTGAAAATGTGATAGCTATTCCTATTGCACTCATCAGATAGAAAAAATTGCGAATGATAATCGAAGTAGATTTTTGGATATAAGCATATATTCCCGTTAGAAAATAAACTGCTCCAATAAAAAAAGTTGAATAATGATAAATGATTAATAGAACTAGGGTTCCGAAGTTAGATATATTAGGAGATAAGATAAACAATTCAAAACTATGTTGTATTTGCTCTAATTTTTGATGAAAAAATATTGAATCATATAATAGATAAATACTAAAAAGCCAAGAAAATATTATTAATAAAATAACAGCTCTATACATTTTATTCTCCTAATCAATAAGTTTGATAATATAGCTAATATGTAATCTACTATTAGGATAATGTTGAAGTAACAATTCTTTTGCTCTATTTATATATAACTTCGATAAAATTAAACAATAATCCACTGCTCCTGTTTTAGTAATATACTTTTTAACTGCATTTAAAAGAACTTGGTTTTCTTTATTTACTTCAATAGTTTGCAACTGTTGAAGTAAAAAGCCATTATCTTTCTCTTGACTATATTCAAGAGCTTTTATTAATGGCAGTGTTGCTTTTTTTTCAATAAGATCGTTCTTAATGGTTGAAAAAATATCTTTGACATCATTTCTAATTTGACCTGCATATCCGATATACATAGAAATCTCTTTTAGTACAGAAATCTTTTCGGAATATAAGTTGTTTAAATCAAAAATCAATTTTATAAGAGAGCTTGATTTTTGCTGGATCAATTGAAAATATAATTCCTCAGAAACGCCAGGCTTATCTAAAGTAAAGAATAAATCATCCCATTGACCATTATTTGCGTTAATCAAATTTTCATTAATAAGTGAAAATATTTCATTCGGATTTCTTTTAGTATTCTGTAATAATAAATTTAAAGACTCCATTAATAATGCATTAGATAGCATTATTGCTTGGGGCTTTGTAAGAATGTTGAGTGTCTCTCTTTTGAAATCATTATCAATAAGATCATCTAAAATATCTGTTGACAAAATAAGTAATTCTATTGCAGCAGATTGTGCAATTCTATTTAAATGCGGGGTTTTATTATCGAGTAATGAAGATACATAGAAAGAAAATTCGCTCCAAGTAAAATAGGAATTTGTTACACTAAATATTTTACCCTCTAAATATAACAATTTCAAAATAGTTTCTTTCATGTCATTATGTAGATTACTTTTGTTGAGAAACTCTTTTATAAAAAGTTGTATACTTTGTTTGATTTCTATATTGTAACTATTTATAGCCATTGTTCTGAAGTTATTTTAATATTTCTTTTTAAATGCTCTAATAGTAATGCAAACGTCTCTTCATCTAGTATTTCCTTAGCAAACCCTAATCCCTCTAAATCTATATTATCTCTTTCACTTTCGTTAAATACTTGTATAACATTCCATAATGCTGTATGCATAATAAATCCTCCTTAAAATATAATATATGTATAATATAGCACTGTTTGTAATATTTTACTATATATTTTAAACAACGAATTCCTAAATAATACTTTAAACACCAATATATTACAATAACTGAAAACTCCTAATGAATCTATAATGTCCCCTATAAGATAGACATAAAAAAGTCTCTATTACCGTTTTTTTAATGAACATAACAACTAGATGGCGAAGACTTACACAGGCGAATTTATGGCAATAACGCTTGCGGAATATGAAAAGGGAAAATGTTCTAACCAAATCTTTAAAAATGCCGGATTCGATATAAAGAATATTAGGATTCATCGTCGAAGACATCTTTAAAACTGATGAGTAGAGGAAAATGATCCAGGGTACACTCATCACGTGGTCAGTAGAGCCTAAAAAGATGACGCCTGCACAATACAGACATCACCTTCTTAAAGTTGCCCAGGGATTTTTTTAAAATGTCCTTTATAAAGTTTACACTTTAATAAACATTAGAAGGTTTATTACCGGTTCACGATAATACTACCTCCCCTTTATTTGTAATATCATTATTTGAATACAGTGAATAATATTGTCCTTTTTGTTTTAGTAACTCTTCATGAGTACCTTGTTCTATTACGTATCCATTTTCTAGAACAAAAATAATATCAGAATCAATAATTGTAGATAGACGGTGTGCAATAACAATTTGCGTAGCACCAATTTTTTTAAATTCATCTGATACCAGTTTTTCATTTATATTATCCAAAAAACTTGTTGCTTCATCCAATAATATGATCTTAGGCTTATTCACCAATGCTCTTGCAAGTGCTATTCGTTGTCTTTGACCACCTGATAAATTCAACCCCATCTCAGAGATGATAGTATGATATTTCATAGGCATCGCTTCTATCTCATCATGTATATTTGCTATTTTACATGCTTCAATTACTTCTTCTACAGTTACATCTAACCTATTCATTACAATATTTTCAAATATACTATTATTAAATAAGGTTATATCTTGTGGAACAATTCCTATTTGTTTCCTTATAGATTTTTTGTCCAGTTTATTAAAAGATATATTATTATAGAATATTTCACCTTCTGTTGGAGTGTATAAACCAACTAGTAGTTTTGACAATGTACTTTTACCAGAACCTGATTTACCAACAATGGCTATCTTTGAACCCGTTTGAATATTAATATCAATTCCATCTAAAATTTTATTAGAATTCTTTGTATAAGAAAAGGAAACATTTTTTAGTTTGATACTTCCATCTAATTCTCTTTTTTCGCCATCATTTATTTCAAAATCGCTAGTAAGTATATCAGCTATTCTTGAGAAATATACTTTACTATTTATAAAACTTGTAAAGGTATCTAACACAGTTGACGAAAGTCCAAAAAAGATAGTGCTTAAAGAATATATTGAGACAATCATTCCAACTGAAATATCACCTATAGAAGCAAAATAGATAGAAATAAAAAGTATAGTATCTAGCTAAAAGTTTGCTGGACCTCTCGCATAATAAGGGATTTTCCAAGAATAAAAAAATGACAAAAGGCATTGAGAACATACACTTCTCAATGCCTTTTGTTGATATTCTAAAACCCTTACTGAGGTTTTCGATATATTAAGGTTTAATATTAGAACCAAGTTTAAAATAGGTATTGTTAGGATTATTTTTATCATTAGCCCATACAATATTTCCATATTGGTCAATTGTGAAGATAAAGAAGTTATTACCTTTTGTAAATACTGGATCATATTTTGGATCAACAGCAGGTGGTGTCTTTTTTACTATTTAATTATAGTCGTTTTAGCTATATCTGAAATATTTCCATAGTCATCCATCAACACCATATAGATGTATTTACCTTCAATAAATACTTTTTCAGGTTGATTGCTAGTACCAATCAAATTATCTGGCCATAATAGAATATTTAGTAATGAGTTTCCGGACATAATATCAGAACCTTTAACATCAAACGCTAGATTATTTTCTGGATCAATACCTGCAATGATATGTTGCTTTGTTAAAATATTTGTTGATGATGTAATGTCATAGTCTGTATTTGACATTACATAATAATATTTTGGATTATGCACTTTAGAGTTTGCAGTGTATACTACTTGAATTCTATTGGATGTTGCAGGAAGGCTTGAATTCTTTGTAAGATTCCCTATTAAACCTGCGCCAGAAATACCGAATCCAGGCATATTTTGATATTTAAACTCTCCTAGTGGTTTATCGAACGTTAAGCCAGCAAAGTCTTTAACCACAATTGTTCCTTTGTTCATATCAAGTGTAAAGCTACTTAAGACATTTTGATTAAATTGAATTAAGAGTCGGCGTGGCTCCGATGTTTTAATTTTTGATGTGTCTTCCCATTCTATCTTACTAATCGTTGCAGTTGTACCATCTAGTTTAGTATTTAATGCAGAAAGTAATTGAGCATCTGTAATATCTAGCGCTTCTGAGAACGTCACTACAAATGTTTTATCCTCACTAAATGTCATAGAATCTGAAGTTAATGGATTTTGACTGAAAGATTTAAAATCTTTTTCTGTGATTTTCTTTATCATTGGCTCTATTTTAGGCTTTGTGCCATCAGTATATAGTTCTCTTTTCATTATTCCTTCACGTGCAGGATTAGGGAAAGTACTTCCTTCATTTTTTCCTAACACTGTAAAGTTTCCATAAGTATCTTCAGCTCCAAAATATACAACATATTCTGTATGGGGGGTTAAGCCATCTATCTTTCGATCGCCACTAGCTCCTGCCGCATCTAATCCGATTTTTTTATTATTGTCTATTAAATTCTTTTTCAAAACCTCTTCATCTGTTAAATTCGCATTAGGATTAGCTGAACCATCTGAATTTTTCTTTGGTACAGCCCAATAATATAAAGTTGTTTTTTCATCAGCATTGAAGTTAATAATAGCCTGTTTGTCATTTTCAGGCATAGGTTTAATCTCAAGACCTGTAACAAGAGGAGCCTCTGTGTCTCCCACCATTTTTTTCGAATCAATTAACGAAATTTTACCAGAACGATCTTTTAGAACCATGTATACGCTATAACTTAAAAATGGATTGAGATTATTTTTTGGAATAAGAATGTCATACTTCATTGTTGTATTCTCTAAATTAGCAGACTTTGGACCTTCTTTTTGGATATAAATGTCTTTACCATCCACTTGGAATTTGCCAGAATGCTTGGATGAATCTGCTTCAAATTCATTTACAAAATCTAATTGATCAATTCCCAAATCAGCAAATTTTTTATTTTCCCCATTTATAACAATAGTATCAGGAATCACCATATAGTAATAAGTACCAGCTTTTTTAGGTTCAAATTCAACCTCCACTTTAACTCTTCCATCTGATTCATCAGGTTTTCTTATTACATTTTTAATCGATAATTTCGGTTCAACTTTATCATTATGCGTATACTCAGCATAGTTATTCGGAACCATACCAACAGGTACAGTGTTTTTATTTTCAAACTCATTACCTGCTCTATCTTTTACACCCGGTAATACAGTTACTTTTAATGTATCACCTTCTACGAAGCCTGTTTGAGATGGTACTGTAAGTAAAACTTTAGAACCTGTTCCGTTTTTAGAGTAAACAGCTGCTGATGGTTTAATAGTTGGACGACCTGATATATTAATAATAACTGTACCAGATAAATCATAATTTTTAGGATCATTGGCAGTAGACTCATCTAACTCTTCATTGAAATAAATATAAAATTGGTTATCGCCAATTGGAACTAAATCTTTATCTTTTCCTGGCGCAGAACCTACAACAAATGGATGTATTTCATCTAACTCAAGTGTTGAGATCAACGTTGAAGCAACCTTCGATATATTACCTGAGCTATCTTTCACTACTATAAAGAAGTCATACTCTGTTTTGGCCTCTAGATTTTCTAGCAGTATTTTTTTTGTTAACTCGGCGGGAGTATTGCCAGTAACCTTACCCTTATCTGTTGGTTTTGAAATAATTTCCTCTGCAGTCGGTGGAGTATTATTTGACTTTTTACGCACTAAATAGAAATATTCCCCAGGCTTTGTTGAATTAAATGTTACTTCTGCCCTTTTTCCTCCAGGAAGTGGATTTACAGATTTAAATGTCACTACAGGTGCTATAGTATCCTTCATTTTGAATTCTTTTGATTTAATATCCGAAACATTTTTCGCTCCATCCACGACCATCACATAAACTACATATTCTTTTTTCTCACCTAAATTAGTGATTTTAAATGTGTTTTTGTTAATCACTGCTGCGCCTGTTCCACTTGCCACATTGTCAGTAGAAATACGATTTACCATTTCTTTTTTCGTTGGTGCATCGACGCCTTTTTCACGAACAATATAGTAATAAGTTCCAACTTTATCTGAAGTGAAATCTACCTGTACCTCACTACCACTTAGAACATTTACATTCGTAATGTCGATTAATGGTTTTGTTTTATCAGCTGGTTTTTGATTATCAATATCGTCTTTATCGATTGGTTTACCGTCTGGATCTGTAATAATACCAACATTATCTTTATCCTCTAGGAAGTCGTCGAAGATATTATTCGGTCCCTCGCCCTTCGGTAAAATAACTTTGTCAACATACGTGTAATCTCCAAGATCAATCCAACCATATGCATTATCAACATACAGAGTTCCTACACGACCGTCTATATACAGCTCTAAATCTGTATAGCTATTGTAGTTAATCCAGTCGATGTTGCCATCTCCATAAATTGTCAGCTTCGTTTCTGTATCAAGGTTTAGTGTGCCGATATTTCCTTGAATCTCAAATTCACGGACATTCCCGATGATGTCTACACGTGGTAGCTTAGTATTCGTTTCAATTTTTGTACCATTTTGAGAGACAACTAAGCGTGATACAGTGCTGTTATAAAATTCAATATGTTTTTCAACATTTTTCATCGTCACTTTATCTTTAGACCAGTTTTCAAATGGCTTGTTTTTTTCCGGATTCTTGTCGGAGTTTTGATCTGTCCAATTTTGAAAATCTGTTGTCGGACCTTTATTGGACGAGCCTTCATCATTTGGATTATCTGGATTAGACCAGTTGATAAATGCCGTATTGGTGCTTGCTATACGGCCAAGCGATAATGGCTTATAGTTGGAAACGCCTAATTGTAAAGGTGGACGTACCGTTTCGTTGACAAGCATTGTGCCAGTCAATGTCACATCTGCAAATTCAATATAGTTCCCATTGACAACGATTGTCGCACCGAAGGACCCATGATTGCCATTAAACTCTAGAAATCTCGAGCTTGTCCCGCTTGCATTCAATATTAGCTTTGATACAGAATGAATGGTTTTGCCCGAAAGATCCCCTTCAATAAGTGCTCCTTTTAATACCGGTGCATTATCTTCGTTAAAAATATGCGAGAGACTTTCTGGTACTGAGTATGGCTCAGCATTTATGTAGACAGTGTCGTCTTCTACACCAGTAATTTTAAATGATGTGGCATTGCCTTTTTTCTCTTGTGAACGCACAATAAAAGATGCTATTTGTCCACGTGTTACCACATTATATGGTGAGAATGTGACAGGTGTTGTTCCTTCTGTAATCTTTAAATCTACTAAAGTTTGAATATAGATTGCGTTGCTTGTTTGGCTAGTTACATCTTTGAAACTATGGTTGTAATTAGACGCTACCTCAAATTTAAAGCCAAGCACTAAAATTTTCGCTAATTGTCCACGTGTAATCACTTCATTAGGCATAAATGTTCCGTTTGAATACCCAGACATGATCCCTGCATTTTGTAATGCAGCTATATACTTGTAATATTCGCTGCTTTTTGGGACATCTTTAAAATATGGATCTTGCACATTTTTTAAATCTAATTTTAAAACAGTAGCCAGCATTTTTGCTGCCTGACCACGTGTTACACTTTGATTTGGTCGAAAGGTTTTATCTGCATACCCACTGATTGCACCTTGAGAGTATAATTTTAAAATATTGTCATAATGACTTGAATATTGGTCAATATCCGTAAATGGTGAAGTAGCTGCAGCTGCCTTTTGTGGTGGTGGCACTACAACAGCAATCCCACTAGTAGCAAAAACAGTTGCTATAAGTGCTTTGTTCACTTTTTGGACTTTTTGGACTTTTGTTTTATCCATCCCACTCTTCCTTTCATCTATGTATTTGATACGTTCAAAATATCATTTTCATCATACCCTTTATATCGACAGGTAGGTAGTAAACCTTCATAGATAATTCTAAAATACTGGAAGAAAATCGTTAACAAAAATCGGAAACAAACAAAAAAAGTTCATTATCATTTAACCGTATGCCATGTAAATAAGTTGATCTTCGTTCCGACTGGGCAACTCCTTGGGGATTAGCGTCACAGATGAGACACTGGAGCGAAGCGAATAAAGAAACTAAGTCTAAATGCATCATTCTACATTTCCGAAACACCTTTTCCTTAGCCCCACATAAAAAAAGCCAAGGAGCATCGGTGCTCACTTGGCTTTAACGATATATAGGCATACATCTGGTCATACTTGTGATGTCATAAGGGAAAGGGGGATAACCTTACATCTTGTCAAGTCGATCAAGAGATGTGTCCCGAGTTACGTATCATTTGAACATGATTTACAAGTCATAGGGGAATGACTTAAAAGTAGCTTGCCCAAATGATCGTTGCATTAATCATGTACCCCAAAATTAGAAATGTATGCATATTTCAATACATTTTTTTATTTATTTTTTTGCTCTGCTACCATGACTCGGTTCCGTCCTGCTTGTTTTGCAAGATACAGCGCACCATCCGCAACTTCAATTAATTTTTCTGTTGTGTCGGCCATTTGCGGATACACTGCAACACCGGCAGATAATGTAACTGGGCGACCACAAGGACTTATAGTATGTGCCAAAATATCACGCAGTTGCTCGGCTACCTGTGCCGCTTCCTCAACTGTAGTAGCTGGCAATAACATCACAAATTCCTCACCACCGTAGCGACAGCAAACATCGCCCTTACGAGCAACTGTTTTCATATTTTTAGCTAAAAATTGTAAAACCTTATCACCTACTGCATGACCATACGTATCATTAACACTTTTAAAATGATCTAAATCAAGCAAAATGAGGGCATGTGGCAAATCGTTCTCAAGCCACTCAGCTAGCATCGCATCCATTGTTCGACGATTGGTTACACCTGTTAACGGATCTGTTGTAGATTGATCTTTAAAATAGGATACCTGACCCTGTAAAAATGTTAAACTCCGAATAAGAGCACTTTTTAGATAGTACACTTCATAATACCAACTGCGTACAGATTTTAAGCCTTCTACATTTTTCGATTCCATGCTCTCCTCTGTTAATGTAGCTAATTGCTGTAAGGGATTTGCAATACGTGCCGCAGCCCAAAGAACAATTAAAATTGAAATTAGCATAAGCGGAATAGATTTTATAGCTACATCTTGTACTCTATCAAATGAAGGGTCTAATGCTACATCTAACGGTCTTTGAGCAATTACTCCCCAGCCTGTTAAAGGTACGTTACTATAACCAGCAAGCATTTCTACTCCTCTAGTATTCATTACTTGCTGAGCCCCACTTTTTCCTGAAACCACTGCTTGGACAACTTTATTATCAATAGCGATATCATTGACGCGACTTGGGTCCTGATGATAGATAACACGCCCATCTGAATCAACTACATACACATATGAACCATCATGATAATAATGCTCTCCGAGTAAATCATTAAAAACATTTCGTTCCTTTAAATAAATTGTCCCGCCTACCATCCCTAAATATTCATTTGTGTCTGAAAATATAGGATACGATATAAAAATAAGGAGATGACCTGTCATTCCTTTATAAGGCTTTGAGACAAGAGGTTCCCTTTTAGATAAAGCCTCTTTTGCTCCAACAGATGTTAATACTTCACCTTGTACCTCTATAGATGGTGGTGAAATAGATAATACACGACCTTCTGCATTTGTAATAAGAACAGAGTTAAACATATTATTTTGCCTTTTTAAACGCTCAGTTTCCTGAATCAATGCATTGTTATCATGCATTTTCGTCTTTATCGTACTGACGCTATACCCTAAAATCTGAAAAGATTCTTCAAGATAGGAACTTGCGGTTGTTGCTAATTTTTGTGCATATACTCGATTCGTTTCAAGCGTATTTTCTTTAATCGAGGCAACATTCATTCGGTAACCGCTCCAAATGCTACCAATGCCTGTTAAGAAAAAAGCAGCTAATGCAACTCCCATGATTAAATGCTTTAACTTTAACTGTTTTGATTTCATTTTCTACGTTTTACCCCTATTTTTTATTTACTCTATTATTCTATTAAAGCACAAAAAATCACTTATTAAGAAAATTTATTATTTCCAGAGAAGAGTATTTGTCAAAATAGTGAGCTTTTCAAGACCCTCTTATAGCAAAAGTAATATAGTAGACTCACCATCATAAAACGTGTGGTTGATTTCCGTTCCGACTAAGCGCTTTCCTAGGGGCGTCGGGCCAACAGATGTTTTTTGCGCGAAAGCGAAGTGGCAGCGGCAACAGCACCGAGGTTGGTCACGAAGGCGTTATCATAGGATGTGATGGCTTTAGCCTTCGTTCCTCTAACGCTAATCCCCAAGGAGTTGCCAAGTCGAAACGAAGATCAACTAATATAAAAGGCATACATTTTAAACAAATATCATCTTCAGCTTTTAATGAGCCATATAGTAGAGGAAGTTCCAAAATTTTAGCATCGTTAATGGAACAAAAATATAGTAATTTATATCTATGAAACTTTTATTATTTCGATAGATTTTAATTATAAATTTATTATTAGAAGAGGGTTTAAATATGTTGTTACGTAAAGTAGCTCCGATAATGGTTGGTTTTAGTATGGCTCTATGGAATACTTCTCTCAATCCAAAGAAGTCAGCTCGTTCAATTGTAACAAATACACAAAAATCTTTGTCAATATCTAACTTTCAAAGTGAATATAAGATGAAATGGCATCGAGTAGAGACAGACTACTCCCAATTTTTCCTCGTAGGCAAACATAATTCCAATGAGGTCGGAGGATATGAAACACGCACTGGGTATAGCGTATTTGGTATTCGTATCGGTGCTAATCGAACAGATGTGAATAAAAAATACGGTCTTCCACTTAGAGCCATTCACTATCAAAACACAAGCTATTTGCTCGATTACAAAAATAGTGAAGGCAATACTACACACGGGACCTATTTGATTGATCATCATTATGTTACTTTTTTCTATGATTTACACAAAAACAATATTGTTCGTTCTATTATTTGGATTAATGCCAAAACAGAATTAAGTAAGTATGGTTATTATGGTAAGCCTTCCAAAGAACTACGAACAGGACTTGAAGATTTAATGGTTGACCTAATTAACCATGAGCGAGTTATAGAAGGATTACAGCCACTCATTTATGACAAAGGGTATAATCCTATTGCTCAGCTGCATAGTAGCAATATGATCACACATCAATTTTTTAGTCATGAAGATCATAATGGTAATCATTCCAATGACCGCCTCACTGCTGGTGGAGTTAATTACTATTGGTATGGCGAAAATATAGCCCATGGTCAGCACAATAGTATATTTGCCCATGAAGCACTGATGAACTCAAAAGGCCACCGTATAAATATTTTAAGAAAAGAATTTACACATATATTTGTTGGTGTCTGCTTTAAAGATAACGGTGCGCCCTATTATACAGTTAACTTTTATTCTAAGTAATTTGAATGGTTGAAGTTTATCAGCGCTGACCAATAGTACAAATAATCTCTATGCAGAAATCTATTGCATAGAGATTTTTTAACCTTATCGTAATCTGTAAGGATTCTTTAACTTCTTTCAGCAGATGTAGCTGAAAGAAGTTAAAACGTATGCCCTTTTTATAAGTTGATTGATTGGACCAAACGGAACAAAACCACCCACACGTTATGAGGATAATCCCACATTCTGAATATTTTTACTTTTATCGTTATTCTGACATATAATTTTTCAACTAAATATTCTATAATAAAATTTAACATAGTCAAGCCATCAATTCTTCTGTTATAATACTGATAATTTACAATCACTCTGTATTAATACAGAGTGATGCACGCTTTTCACAAAATGGGGATTATGAGAAAAGCGCTACAATACCTTCTTAAATAGAAGACGTTGTAGCCTACACAAAAAGGGGTTGGGAGATTTGGGTATTTTAAAGGGGTTAAAAATTCTCGATTTTTCTGCATTACTACCGGGACCAATGGCGACAATGATATTTGCTGATTTAGGCGCAGAGGTTATTCACGTTGAATCATCAAAGCGCGTAGATTTAACGCGTATTATGCCACCTTACGACGATGATCATGAGGCGTATATTCATCAACATTTGAATCGCTCTAAAAAGTCATTAACATTAAATTTAAAATTGCCTGAAGCTATAGAAATTGTTAAGTCACTCGTTAAAGAGTACGACATAATTATCGAAGGATTTCGACCTGGTGTCATGCAACGACTTGGCATCGGCTATGAGGCTTTAAAAGAAATAAATCCTAAAGTTATTTATTGTGCTGTTACAGGCTATGGACAAACTGGACCATATAGCAATCGGCCTGGACATGACAATAACTATTTATCATTAGCTGGTATACTTGATTATTCACGTCATAAAGATAAAAAACCTGTCTCAATGGGTATTCAGCTAGCTGATATTGCTGGGGGCACAATGCATGCAGCGATTGGAGTACTTGCTGCTGCTTTACATCGTGAAAAAACAGGTGAAGGGCAATATATTGATATAAGTATGACCGATGCTGTATTTTCGCTCAATGCTATGTATGGGTCAGCCTATATTGGTGGTGATCGTGTGCCTCAGCCCGAGCAAGAAATTTTAAATGGTGGCAGCTACTATGACTTTTACAAAACAAAAGATGGCAGATTTTTCTCAGTAGGAAGTCTTGAGCCTCAATTCCGCAGATTACTTTGTGAAGCGCTTGATATTCCTGAGCTCATTGATAATACTTTTAATGATTCATACTATACACAAATTCGTTTTAAAGAGGCTGTCCATGATGCGTTCTTATCAAAGACTTACGAAGAATGGCTTGAAGTATTTAACGAGAATTTCGAGGGATGCGTCGAACCCGTATTAACTTTTCCTGAAGCATGCGAACATCCTCAGCTCAAGGCTCGTGACATGATTGTTGATATTCCCAAAAGCGACGGTACTACGCAAAAACAAATTGCATCTGCTTTTAAGTTTGACGGTGTTAAGCCGCAGTACAAGCATGTAGGTGCTAAGCTTGGAGAGCATAATGAAGAAGTGTTATCTTCACTTGGCTATAGCGTCGAGCAGATTGCAGGCTTAAAGGACAAAGGGGTTTTAGAATAATATCATAAGCGCCAACTGCACGAAATAAAAAGAGTGTCTAATGCTGCATTTATCACATTAGACACTTTTTTTGTATTTCTAATCAATTAAGCCTCGGCACAATTGCGTTCGGAATCGGAAAGGAGTTAAACATATGCACTAATAAAAACTCGTAGCTTTTCGAAATGATCGTCAATGAGTAAATATTTTTTATAAATTTCCATTAATTTTTCAAAAAGCTCATACTGCTCTGTTACAAATAATACCTTTAAAATATTGAGCATATGCAAGGATGCGCTCTGTGCTACCAAACTGTAAGGAGTTTCTGGCTGACGGTAATGTCGACGCCATTCTTCCACAGACAAGCCGACTTGCTGTAATGAATTATTAACATGTAGAGCAATATCCTGCTGAACAAACGCCTCAATCGCAATAAATTGCTCATTACTATAGTTACCCTGTACTAAAGTGGCATGTATTTTTTTATTAGATGCTAGTACATGTTCCTTTAAAAGGAGGAGCCCCTCTTGATAACGTCCCATTTTTACATAATGATCAAGCAGTACTGCATACAAGTTTTCTAAAAAATTAAGTTCATAATTTTTAATGATGGCAGGAGGTGTTGGCTTACGATTCGGCAATAACTCCTTATACTCCAATAAAATCTCTATCGCGTAGTTATTAAGTCGTTCATCTTCTAATAAATACTCTCCGTAGTGAATAACAGTTTCATGATTTTTTTCCTTATGTGCTATATGAAATAGAAGATATGCAATCAGAGCTTTTTCTTTCTCTGTCAATGCATACATCGAATAACGCCAATCCGCTTCAAAAGAAGTAATTAGAGCTTTTACGCATTGATAATCCCCTTCTGATAAACGATAGTGCGTTACAATTTGGTAGAGATGTAACTGCTTTTTTGCTAAACAAGTAGAATTATGGTTATCCACATAAGTTATACACTTATCCAGGATTTTTCTGTGATTATTCACAAAGTTATTCACATGTGCATAAGTTTCTCTTGTAGAATGCTCAATATGACCCATCATTTCATGGATAAATGTGAATTGTTCTAATGGTTTGTGGATAAATAGTGAATACACTTTTTTCATGAAAAGCCAATGCCAAAATTGGGCATCTTCTTTATAAATCATATGCACTAAATATTCATTTTCAAATTTATATAAAAATATAGTTTGTAGTTCATTGACTGGCATTGTAATTTGCATTCGCTTCCCGAAAATTAGCCAGATTAATCGCTCTAAGTCCATTGTATGCTGTGCAAAAAGCTGCTCAAAAAAGGTCTCCTTGCCTTTTTGCGTATAAAAAAAAGCATTGAGACGTTCATTAACAAATTTAGTATCTAAACCATGCTTGTTAAAAAAAGTTTGCATATCTGTCGTTACACGGCCCCAATATTTTCGTGCAGTTGAAAACGCAATATTCATCGCTGTTTCCTCATTCACTAAAAATAAATTCGGTGAAAGTGCAGTACCTAGTATTTTCGGGTCTGCCTGTGAGTCACTCTCTGCCTCTAACCATTTTGAAAGTAATTTTTCAGCACCCTTTTCACCACTTTGTTTATATGTCATGAATAACTGCTCATCACAATCCAACAGCATGCAACTGGAGCCCCCCATCAAATTCAACCAACAAAGATCTTCCCCTATCATGTAAAATACTTGTCTAATTGATTACTCTTTCTTCAATATAACAAATCTTATCCAACATATGCTAAAAAATCGTGATATGCATAAAAGAAATGACAACAAAAGTATTCGTCAAAATCGACAACTTCAGCTACAGCAGCATAAAAAAAGCCATCTATAAAGGGCAGATACTTCATAGACGGCTTATAAGATTAAGTTTCGGTTTAAAAAATGGCAAATGAGCTCATTGGACAATCACTCATAAGTTGGTAGCCCATTCGTATTGTCACCAATAGCTCATTGCCTTCGCTAGTCAAAGCTAGCTCCATATTACGCACAACTAAAGAAAGCTATGCATTATTCACCAATACAACAGAGAAAAAACATTCTCAAAACAGTAGACGAGCGACCAACAAAATAGTTACAAAAAAAATTCGTCAAGTTTGACGAATTTTTTTCTGCATCGAAAGCGTAGCGGCAGATGCAAAAAAGGTTTTCAAATCCATCAAATTTTTGATGGATTTTTTTCTGCCCCGAAAGCGTAGCGGCAGGGGCAAATGGT
Source organism: Lysinibacillus sp. NPDC094403 (assembly GCF_050278745.1). Classification (NCBI taxonomy): domain Bacteria; kingdom Bacillati; phylum Bacillota; class Bacilli; order Caryophanales; family Bacillaceae; genus Lysinibacillus; species Lysinibacillus sp. NPDC094403. The sequence goes on from NZ_JBNNTL010000010.1 coordinate 66,858, forward strand.
TTTCAAATTCGTCAAGTTTGACGAATTTTTTTCTGTATCGAAAGCGTAGCGGCAGATGCAAAAAAGGTTTTCAAATTCATCAAATTTTTGATGGATTTTTTTCTGCCCCGAAAGGGCAACTTTTTTCCGCCACTTACTTCAATTTATTCTTCACCAAAACGAAGGGTATTTCCGCGTTTCTCGTAGATTATTTATCACAAGACCAAAGAATACGATAATGAGAGCGCCTATAAGAACGGGCGTTACTAGATAGTTCCATCCATAGCCCCCTAAAATAATAATAATCGGATTTGCTCCTGCTGGCGGATGAATGATTCCTAATAGGGACATTAAAAAAATGGTTAAACCTACGCCAAGGCTAATTGAGACAATGCTCGTCCCTAACAACGAATACATGGTCAAGCCGATAAAAGCTGAAATCAAATGACCTCCAATAATATTTCGAGGTTGGGACAATGGCGCATTCCAAACGACAAATACGAGTACACAGCTTCCACCAAGTGACGCCATTAACCAAGGCGCCCCTGTATAGTTCGCCAACCAAAGCAATACGAAAATACATATTAATCCACCGATTGCACCTGTTATAGCATCAGCAAAATTTGTTCGTGAAGGAGCATGTCCCCCACCTTTCATCTTGAATATGTATGTTTTAATAGGGTTTGTTTTTTCTCTCTTGTCTTGCAAACGTACGAAATCTGCCATAAGTCACCTTTTTTCTATCCAAAATACTATAAAACTGTATCGAGTTTTTGTATATTCTAAGCTTGTTCTATTATAGCAACTAGAATTCCATTTCAAAATGTAAAATTTTAGACATAACTATCAATTATGCCTCGGCATAATTGCGTCCAACTTTCACCATACAAAATTCAGTTATTTTTCTCCCTATAACAAAAAAAGCAAACTATGAAATTTTCTAGTTTGCTTTCTTTTCGGGCTTCTCAGCATTTAATCATATTGCTTTTTCACTGGTTTATAAATTCGTGCTTTTTTCAGTGCTGTTTTAGGTACTTGGAAAGTTGCTGTTACAACTCCTGGATGACGGCCAATTTCAATCGATCCTGTAATCGTCGCTCGATTCATAACCTCTGGCTCGCTCATTTCAAAAAGCCTTGCAGCACGGCTTATAGCATTAGTTGTTGCTTCATTTAATGATGTTCCAGAGCCAACAATTGATACAGGGAATACTTCCTCCACTTGTTTAACGCCGAATTCCTCAGCAAGCTCACGTGCACGTCGTTTTTCTTCCTTTGTAAAAGGTTTTGCCGTATAAGGTAAATCCTCTGTATTTGGCAATAAAATAGGGCCATCCAAAGCTACTTTTTTCAATACACTTACCTGAAGTTGAACAATACCGGCAACATCCGTTGTATGTCCTGCAATTTCACCGTCCCCTTGCATTGCGTGCATATCACCTATATACACACCGCCACCCGGAACCTTTACTGGACAAATAATCGTTGCACCCTCACGAACACGGCTTATATCCATATGTCCATCTGTACGGTGTGTGTCTAATTCATTTTGAGTAAATGCATATTCATGTGGTGCACCGATTAAAAGCGATCCAAAATCACCAGCATTATGGGAGTCTGGCATCGCCTTTGAAGGCGTCGTTCCAAGTTGCCCTAAAAATGGTCGCATTCTTGCCATAACACCAATCAAATCACTTGGTGCTAATGCAACTACAGGATTTTGCACAGAATTTTCAGGTGTACGCATATAATTTTTTGCATCAAGAGCAATACGTCGAGCCCCTTCTCGCCCAACAGTGACACCAAAATTACCTTTATGATCTAGTGCCATCGTATAGCCATTCGTCATGTTAAAAGGTGATGTTTCTGTATCACATGTCGAACAGCGAATGGATTGTCGACCTATCCCTTTGACAACTGTACTTGGATGAAGCTTACCGCAGCCTGGACATTTTACTGATACGAATGGATCCCCAATGAATCGATCTGTAATTACCTCATCGTGCCCAGATGCTGTTGCTAATGATGTTACCTGGATTGATTTAATCTTGATAACAATGGCGTCTCCTACCTCTGCCCCTTCTACAAATACAGGCTTTGTTACTTCATGCCCACCACGAATCGTTGGTGTTAGCATCGGGCCCCAACATCCTGGCGTCGTATTAGCAATAATTGTTCCGCCGTCTTTGACAGGTCCAAGCATTTTCTGTTGTGGATCTAAAATACCATCTATGAATTCATTTACGAATAATGTTTCAACGCCTAAGGGCTGCTGTATAAAGTCTTCACTTTGCATTCCTTCTTCTAGCACATGCAATTCGCTTGTCATTTTTTTCGTCACGCTCCTAGTTATTATGTTATGTATATATACTTTTGTTAAAAACCTTATGTGTCTAAAAAGTTCCCTAACAAAAATTTGCTACAAAAATCTGCTTCGCTTTCGTGACCCTCTAACTTGGATTCATTTTGTTATTTTGCATAGCAAATTACTGTCAACGCTTTATATAAATTTTTGTAGTGAATTGTCGATTATAAAGCTTTATTTCGACATCAAGTTTGAAAGTTCCTGCCATTTCGAGGAAAATGTCACTAATCGTATGTATTGAATAATCATAGTAGCGTTGAAATCCTTCTTACACGTTCCATATGAATAAATGAATGATTTCCGTTCAATAGAATTGGATGTGCCATTGATTACATGGAAAATTATGCCTTCTATTATATATATTTTCAACCATTTATACAAAAAAAGCACAAACTCATACAAATGCATTGTAAAAGTCTGCACTATTATTTTGTAAACACAAGCATCTTCAAATCTCTTTTGGTGTAGGTAGTTTTAGTACTATGAAAATAAGTGTAGTTGGTAATACATGTATTTCTCGGTGTAATTAAAAAAGCTCCAACAATTAGTAACCGAACGTTGGAGCTAGACAGTGCTTTAAAAGAGCTGCATTTATTTTTTCAATATACTGTTTAAAAATGGTTTAAAATCATTGAAATCAATCCGTATAGCATTCCAATAATCGGTATAAGAACCCACCATCTTGTTGTTTGAAGTTTATTATCTGTATTCTGGATTATAATTTTTTTTTGAAAATCTTTGTCGCCTTTAACCAATTCATCTAACGAAATATTATATAGCTCACTTAACAAAATGAGATTATCTAAATCCGGATAACAATTACCGTTTTCCCATTTTGAAACAGATTGTCTAGAAACATTTAATTTTTGAGCAATATCTTCTTGTGAAAAATTGTGTTCTTCTCTCTTATTTTTTAAGTTCTGAGATAAATTCATAAATCATTCCGCCTATCATTTTTGATACCTTAACTTTACTGAAAACCCATAAAATAATCGAGAACTCATTGGTTACTTTTTCCGCAACCTAAAGTTGCATCGTTGATTTTAAAGGCTTTTTTCATATTAAAATTTCAAGTAATGTCTCAATTCCTTTTTTAAGCAAATTTCATTTATAATGAGTCACATAAAGTGAACTTCAATCGGTGGGAAGATTTCAAGTACGTTAGCACTACTCTTCCGCGTTATAATGAAGAACCCTTTTTGAGATAATAAAGAAATGTTTATCGTGCTACTGTTTATACATTATTTTTAAAATGCTAATGACGATTTACAATAATAAAGAAGAAAGGACGTGTGAACAATGCAAGAACCAACTATTCTAGTGGTGGATGATGAGGCAGATTTAGCAAACCTTCTAAAAGTCAGCCTACAAAAAGAAGGTTATAAGCAAATTCATACAGCTGGCTCCATTCAAGAAGCATGGACGAGCTTTCAACAGACACAACCCGATATAGTACTTCTTGATGTGATGCTTCCTGATGGCGAGGGTTACGATTTATGCCGACGTATTCGAGAAGTGTCGCATGTGCCAGTGCTTTTCATGTCTGCGAAAAATGAGGAAATTGATAAAATTTTAGGACTTGCTATCGGAGGAGACGATTATATTACGAAACCTTTTAGTCCTAAAGAGGTTGCCTATCGTGTGAAGGCACAGCTTCGCAGAGCTGGCTATCAAACGCAGGAAGCAGCGCCAATAACTTCCGTGAAGTCGATTCAAGTTGGTCCATTCTTGCTTAATGGGGATGAAACGGAGGTACATAAGGACGACGTTTTATTGGAGCTAACGGCGAAGGAAATTGGCTTGATGGCTTGCTTTATGAACAATCCTAATCGAATTTTAAGTAAAGAAACTCTGTTTGAGCGTGTATGGGGAGAGGACTTTTTCGGCTCAGACAATACCGTCATGGTGCATATTCGACGTCTGCGTGAAAAGGTTGAAAAAGATGCATCAAAACCTGTGTATATTATAACTGTAAAGGGTCTTGGCTATAAATTTGTTATTCCCAAAGAGGAGCATGTATGAAATGGAAATTAACAGCTAGATTCCTTCTTTCTGTGCTGTCTATTGTTATTATTGTTATTTTCGTCAATACGGTCATTCTAATCGGACTTCTCACTTATCAGCTAACAAATGATTATGATCGAGGAATTGCTAATACAGAAGAAAACTTTGTCCGGGACTTCCAGAAGTATATTGAAATCAGTAATGGTACGCCATCAGTAAGTGAAGAGGGGCTTCAACACTTACATCAGCGAAATGCTTGGATTCAATTGCTTGATGTAAATGGCCAGGTCCTTGAATCTCATTTTGCACCAGATAAGGCTCAGTCGCATTATGCACCCATCGATTTAATTCAAATATATAAATATAAAGAATTTGATGCTGACACTACGGTATATGTAGGCAGTAAAGATGATGTTAGTTATCTCATTGGTATTAAAGGTAGTGGTACTACAAGATTAGTCATGCATTTTTCTGGCTCATCAGTATTACAGTTTATTGGCAAGTTTGGGTTATTCATTGTTATTGCTGACTTATTAGTCGCTACACTAGTTGGATGGCTTTTCGGTCGAACGTTGACCAAGCCTCTGCATGCAATGATTGAACGTATTCGCCATTTAAAGAATCATGATCATATGCCTAGTAAAATGCCACGTGGTGTGTACAAACCAGTTTTTGAGAATTTAAATGAAGTATCGAGAGAGCTTGCTGCACATGAACAGGAACGTAAAAGATTAGAGATGATGCGCGAGGAATGGATTAGCAATGTCTCACATGATATGAAAACACCTCTTGCCTCGATTCGTGGTTATTCGGAGCTACTGAATGATGGAAAATTAACTCCTCATGAACAAACAGAATACGCTCAGATTATCGAAAAACAATCATTGCATATGCAAGATTTACTGGATGATTTAAACTTAACTATGCGATTAAGACATCAGCAGCTTCCACTCAGCTTAAGCGAAGTAAATATGGTGCAATTTATTCGCGAAATCGTTATTGATACACTCAATACACCACAATATGAGCAGGCCAATATAGAATTTACTGCAACTAAAGAAGTCATCAAACATCACATTGACGTGCACTTTATGCGCCGTGCAGTAATGAATTTTTTACACAATGCGTTGCTTCATAATGCTTCTGATGTTTCAGTCAAAGTTCTTGTTGATGATCATTCTATTACGATTTCTGATAATGGTAACGGCATTTCCGCAGAAGACCTTGAACATATTTTTGAGCGCTATTATCGAGGTACAAATACTGAGCAAACGCATGGTACTGGGTTAGGTACTGCTATTGCTAGAGATATTATCGAAGCGCACGGAGGAACTGTAACGATTACCTCTGAAGAACAACAAGGTACAACTGTCAGCATTCAATTACAAGAAGGAAAAAAAGGAGTAGCCCGACACTAGGGACTACTCCTTCTTCTTATTTCTTCATTATCTCCTGTACTTTTGTAGGTAGCTCATGGAATTTTACTTCATCATATGATGTAACTTCCGTTTCTTTTTTTACATAAAGCTTCATGTATGCATCATGGCGTAAATTTTTCTGAGCTGAAAACTTTAATGTTTGCTCTTTACCGTTTTCGTCATAAGCAAGTATCTCGTACCAATACATTTTCATAATTTTTCCACTATCTAGCTTATATTCTTCTATATCACCATCAGTAGTGATATGAACATAGTATGCCTCTTTATTTAAACGGTTAAAATCTACGGTCATCAGAACAACAAGACCTGCTACGAACAATAAGAACAGTGCTCCTATACCTAAGAAAACCTTTTTCATATTAATTCTCCTGTCTAACAATTTTATAGAATGAACGAACTGTAAAGATATAATATATGCCGTAAATTGCCGAATAAGCAATCATCCACAGTATTACTGGTTTAGTTATATCCATACTAAATAGCTGTGAAAAGGCTAGTAGCGCAAATACACTATGGACAATGCCAACAACGAGTGGTGCGCTAAAGATAACGGCAACCTGCCCTGCAACCGTTTTTAATATTTGTTTTTTGTTAACACCGATTTTATTTAATATCGCGTATTTAGACTGATCTTCCTCTGCCTCTGTTAAAACTTTGAAGTAAATAATACTTCCTGTCGCTGCTAAAAATACTAATCCTAAAAAGCTTCCTACAAACAATAGTGATCCTACAGTAGCTAAACTATCCTCATAACTTTGCGGAACACTTGAAAACCCTTCCTGCTGTTCAGTAGATAGTTGACTGTAAATCTCCTTTGAAATGGCTTGTTGCTTCAAGTCATTATCCATACCCACTACCTGCATGTTAACATCTTCTGCATTTGTTGCAGCGAACACTTTATCATTAACAACGAGTACTGTCCCAGCTGGCATAAAGTTTAATACACTCTCTGTGTACATTTTATCAACATGGAATGATTCCCCGTTCTCCAATTTAAACTTTTCACCCGTAAAATCATGTGAAAAACGTTCATCGAAGCTTGCATCAAGTAAAACTGTTGAACCATTGGCAATGTGCAGTTCTTCATCTTTCCCCTGCAATTTTGCTAGACGATTATAGTCAGATTCCTTTAATAATGTATATTCAAAAAACGAAAGTTCATTATCCACGCGTAAATTTTTCACAGAAAGCGATTCGTTGTATAAGACGTCTTCTTGAGAAAATTTTACCGTATCGCCCTTCCACATAAATGTATTAGGCAGCGCTTGACGTACGCTGGCTTCCGCATTGTAATACATACCGAAAACGCCGCCACCTGCTGTGATCGTAGTCGCACTTAATATAGCGATGATCGAAAGCGATTTAGCGTTTGCTCGAATACGGTACAATAATTGTGATACACCAATTAAATTCAAGCCTTTCCATGACCAAGAAGTTGCTTTTTTCAACGCCGTTAGCACAAATACGCTAACACTATGGAATAACAGATATGTCCCTGCAATCGTCACACCTATAACCATTAGTGGAGTACCTAGTACAGTAAATAATCTCCAAATATTACTCGTAAAGATATCTGAAGACGCTGTATAATAACCAAATGCAAGTAACGCTGTCCCAAGAATAGCTGTTAAAATCGATGCACGTGGAATTTTCTCTCCTTGCTTCTCTGCATGAAACAGGTCAATCAACTTAAATTGATAGATGACACGATAGCCCTGTAAAGATGTGAATAAAAATAATAGAGCAAAAATCCCTGTTGTATTTACTAGAGCCTCAGATGAAAATGTTAAACTTCCTACAATCTCGTAGCCCATCAAACGGACTAAAATCATTAATAACCCTTGTGACATAAAGAATCCAAGAACAATTCCTAGTACTAGAGAGACAAGCCCAATCACTAAATTCTCGAAAAAGAGCATTAAGCCAATTTTTTGTTTACGCACACCTAATAGTGAATAAAGTGCTACTTCCTTTTTTCGTTTTTTCATAAAAAACGAATTGGAATACGCTATAAAGATGATGATAAAGAATAATAACACAACGGATGATGCACTCATCAACCCTTTAATTTGCTGTGAAAATTCCTTTAACGACGAGAGATCATCATTATATTTCAATGTCACAAATGTAAAGTAAATGACGATACTAAAGACCATCGAAGCGATATATAAAAAGTAGTTCGACAAATTGCGCTGAATATTTTTACGCGCTAAACTAAATAACGTCATTTACTCCACCTCCGATGCCAGCAAGCACCTGTAAAATCTCTTGGAAGAACTGCTTTCTTGTTTGAGTACCACGATGAATTTCCTTAGAAAGCTGTCCGTCCTGAATGAATAATATGCGCTGACAGAAGCTTGCAGCAAATGCATCATGCGTAACCATCATAATAGTGGCAGCTTGAGAATTATTTAAATCACTTAAACTTTCAAGTAAGTCTGTCGCTGATTTTGAATCAAGAGCACCTGTTGGCTCATCCGCAAAGATTAATTTCGGCTCGGTTACTAACGCACGTGATGATGCTGTACGTTGCTTTTGCCCACCTGAAATTTGATATGGATATTTATCGAGTAACTCCTTTATACCAAACAATGTAGCTATACGTTCTACCCTTGCGTTAATTGCCTTTGTTGGCACCTTTGCAATTGCGAGCGGCAGTACAATATTTTCACGAACTGTTAAAGAATCGAGTAAGTTATAGTCTTGGAAGATGAAACCTAGATTGTCGCGACGAAAATCTGCTAACTCTGCATCCTTCATGCGCGCTAAGTTTGTATCACCAATAATGATTTCACCAGTCGTTGGTGTATCGATTGTCGCTAACACATTTAATAGCGTTGATTTTCCTGCCCCTGAAGGCCCCATTACACCAACAAACTCTCCTTTTTCTACTTCAAATGATATATTCGATAGCGCTGTAAATGTATTTGCGCCTTTGCCGTAAGTCTTTTCTACATTTTGTACCTTTAATAATGGCGTCATAAACGCTCACCTCTTCTTTCTGACTTTAGTATACGACCCCAAACTTACAGCAAATTTGACGCAAGCTTACAACAACCTTAAATCGTAGGCACTTCACCATAACGAGTGGTTGATTTCCGTTCCGACTGGGCGCTTTCCTGGGGGCGTCCGATGAGCCGCTTCACTCGCGTTGCTCGCTCCAGGGTCTCATCTGTGACGCTAATCCCCAAGGAGTCGCCCAGTCTCCACTCCAATCAACCTATCAACATGACATACGTTTTAGCAATGCCACCCAACTTTTACGTTTTATCGCTCAACTTCTGAATTTCATCGACATCTGCCTGACAAAGAGCAAAAAAAAGATTCACACACAAAACTGTGCGTGAATCCTTTTACTTTATTATGTCGCCCAGTCGGAACGAAGATCAACCTATCCTCATGACATTCGTTTTAACAAAATGTCATCCAACTTTTTAGTTATCGGGACACTTTCATGAATTATCGCCTAACTTTAAATCTTTATCGACTAACTTTCACGTTTTACACCCAACTTTTGAATTTTATCGACTAACTTTCACGTTTTATCACCCAACTTCTGAATTTTATCGACATCTACCTGCCAAAGAGCAAAAAAAAGATTCACACACAAAACTGTGCGTGAATCCTCTAACTTTATTATGATAATATTTTTTTAATATCATCCTCAAAGCTACTTGGCTTATCAGCTGATCCGTAACGCCCAACAACTTCACCATTACGATTCACAAGGAATTTTGTGAAATTCCACTTTACACTGTTGCCAAGAAAGCCTTTTGAATGTGATGTCAAATGTTCAAAAATAGGGTGTGCATCCTTACCATTGACCTTCACCATTTCATGCATAGGGAACGTCACTCCATATGTCAAACGACATTGTGACGCCGCTTCCTCAGCAGTTGCTACCTCTTGCTTAAACTGATTTGATGGGAAGCCAAGAACAACAAGGCCCTCATCCTGATATTTGTTAAATAGACCTTCTAATTCTTCAAACTGCGGTGTAAAACCACATTTTGAGGCCGTATTAACAATTAACATTGCCTTACCCTTATAACGATCCAAGCTATATTCAGTACCATCTTCTAGAGCAACCTGAATGTCGTAAATGCTCATTGCTAATTCCCCCTATGTTATAAACGCGCATTTTTTCTGGCAATCTGCTGTAGAGGATCCCAAACACCATTAAATGGAGGCGCGTAGGCTAAATCTAAATCTAGTAAATCTGGTAATGTCATTTTATTGTATAAGGCTGTCGCAAACACATCGATACGCTTATCAACACCTGCAGGGCCAACAATTTGTGCTCCTAAGAGCTGTTGATCTCGTTTACGAACAACAATTTTAATAAACATCCGTTGAGCACCTGGATAATAACCTGCAATATGTCGTGCAGATAATTTAAATGCCTCATATTCAAAGCCTAGCTCTTTAGCATTACGCTCATTAATACCTGTCGTGGCAATCGTTAAATTGAAAAACTTTAAGATTGAAGTACCTACAATACCACTAAACGGCGCAGACTTGCCAGACATATTGAGTCCCGCTAAACGGCCTTGTTTATTAGCTGTCGTGCCGAGAGGTATATAATCTAAGCGTTCTTTCACAATATTAAAATGCGTTGCACAATCTCCCGCAGCATAAATATTTTCAACAGATGTCTCTAAATGTCGATTGACGATGACTGCCCCATTTTTAGCCAGTGCTATGCCTGTTCCCTCTAAAAATTGCGTATTCGGTTTAATCCCTACAGCCATAATGACTAAATCTGTATCAAACGAGCCATTGTCTGTAATAACACGTTCAACACGGTGATTCCCCTCGAATGCCTCTACTTTTGTATTTAACACAAGCTCGATATCGTTCTTTTTTGCTTCCTCATGAACATGTTGAGCAAGCTCTTCATCTAAAATTCTTGCAACATAGCTACCGCGTTGAATCAATCTTACTTTTTTGCCGCAAGCATGTATCGTCTCGGCCATCTCTAGCCCAATATAGCCTGCACCTATTATTGTTACATTTTCTATATCTGGCGTTAAATCAGCTAGTAAATCCTCTAGCTGAGGTATTGTTTTCACAGTGTGTATACCCGTTAAATCTGAACCCTTCTCCACCGGCATAATAGGGTCCGCGCCTGTTGCAATAAGTAGCTTATCATAGGGAATTTCAAATGATTCCCCAGATGATTGTGTTCCCAAAACAAGATTCTTGTCTACATCAATTCCGTTAACCTCATGGCCAACACGAGCATCAATACCATACTTATCACGAAACGTTTCTACATCTCTCGCTATGAGACGCTTTGTCGATGAAATACGTCCATCTACAACATAGGGCAGCCCACACTGCCCATATGAATAAATAAATCCACGTTCTACAGATGTAATCTCTGCTCCTGGTACATTTCGATATATTTCCATTGCTGCTGACATTCCGGCAGCATCTCCCCCGATGATTACGTATTTCATCCAACCATCCCCCTTATTTTTTTCTTGTTGCTATTAAGCATGCATAATGGTCCATATAAAAACGGTGTCTTCCTCCACTTACGATGACACGTAATACATGAATAGCAATAACCATCGTTAGAACAAGATTCGCTACAAAAGCTAGCAATGTAATGACAATTTGTAGTACATAAAATGGTGAATCCATATTTAATTTAATATGGCCTATTGTTGTTATAATCTCCGAAGTACATACTACCACGATAATGGCAATACACCGGCGCCAAGATTGACTTACAATACTTTTGCCGTTTTCACTTACCATTGTAAATCGCATCATCTTCATCCCTAACGTTGCTCCATTTGTAAAGCTTGGCACAACGCCAAACAACAACATATACAAAGCTATTTTTACTAAAAATTCGAAAATACCACTATAGCCTGTTACGGCACCAATACTGAACAAAATGATATGTGCGATAAATAAATCTATTGCTAGTGCTAACAAAATAGATAATGGCTTGACGATATCTTTTTTGACCATTTCTGCTGCTTTAGCCGCCACCTCTTCATGAGAAGGAAACAGCGCCCACACAACAGGGGCTAAAAAGAACCCTAATAGTGCCCCAACACTGTTAAGTAATCAATTATGCCTCGGCATAATTGCGTCCAGAATCGGCTTTGTGCTTGCACAAAGAACTCCTTTCCGATTTCGTGACATCCGCCGGAGGCTTTAACTTCTTTCAGCAGGTGTTTGGACACCCGCTGAAAGAAGTTAAATCATCCACATCAAAAATTCGATACGCACAATTAAAGATGCCATAAATCCCTGTAAATTGGGTTACCTCATAAAACAATGTTAGCAAAAAGCTAAATAGAAATGCACGCTTCCAGTACTCTCTTTTTTTAAGAAAATAACGCAAGTATACGCCAAATGGCATGAGCAGTAAGAAATTATAGAATGCCTGGTAAAAAGCGGGTTGCTTCGGTATATAAATCCATGTCGATGGATTCGTCAGAACGATCCCACTATCCTTTAAAATATCAGCGACAAATTGAAAAGGATGTAAATTATAATGTACTGTATCCGGGGCTTGTAGAGAGCAAGTATCACGTGTTTCCGGGAAAGGCAGTAAAACTAAGCATAGTGCCGATAAAAAGTAAAAAATAAATGAGAACATAATAATCGTTTTGGATACAGATAAGTAGCCATATTTCCGATACGTATAAATAAGCCACGGTACAAATAGTACAAAGGATGAGAAAATTGTTATTAAAAAAGCAACCATAATGGAATGTGTATAAACTGACATAAAACACCTCTTCGTTTAAAAATCGGCTCTTCACCATAACGTGGGATTGATTTCCGTTCCGGATGGGCGCTTTCCTGGGGGCGTCCGATGAGCCGCTTCGCTTCGCTGCAGGGTCTCATCTGTGACGCTAATCCCCAAGGAGTCGCCCAGCCTCCACTCCAATCAACTATATACAAGCATACGTTTTAAAAAATATTATCCCTAACTTTTAATGATAAATTTAAAAATCCCCATTTTATTTAAGTCTTAAGCTTAGTCTAACACTTCAACACAACACGAATATTTCACCAATCTTAAATAATTCTTAATTAGTGATGTAACGATCAATTATGCCTCGGTATAATTGCGTCCGGAATCGGCTTTGTGCTTAGGCCTGCAGGATGCAGGTCAGTTAGCCGTTATCGCAAGGATGCGATGATTTTAGGCTAACATCCTTTACTAACTCCTTTCCGATTCTGTGACATCCGCCGGAGGCTTTAGGCCAAAACGATGTTGGTCACTCAGTCGTGTGTTGCTGTCGCTGCGCTTTCGCACAGATTAATTGCCACAGGACGTGGCGTTCTTAGACTGAGTTCCTCTATTTCAGCGAATGTTTGGACATCTGCTGAAAAAAGTTAAAATTCCGCGTTGACTCCCAGGAGACAAACAAGAGTACACCAATGTAGCTCGTGCCTGCTCACGGAAAGAAAAGCGGAATTTTATCAAATAAGAAAATATTAATTTTTGTTGGAAAGGCTTTTACGCGATTATACTATGCTTTTGCGATTTCCTCTTTGCAAAATGCTAAAATCTCTTTTAGCTCATCATCCTCTAATGCGAAATCTAAATACTCACCTTTAGCTTTTTCCATGATGAAGTAATTTAAAATAAATGGCTCTTCACCTTTTTCAGCAACCAGTACTCGAATCTCAATTCCTGCTTCATGATAAAGCTCATCTTCTTCATCAATATCTACATCTAAAATAAACTCGTAACGCTTACCTTCAATAATGTTTGTTGGATCTAAAATTTCTTCCATTGAGAATTGTGTAATTTCCATTGTACGATCTCCTTTAAGTTAACCTGTTCTTTTTATATATTAAATCAAATTCAGCATGGGTCAACTAGAAAACTCGTATACACTTGAAAGTAAATATGCCACAATGAAATTAAAATAATTGAGAGACGCGATTCTCTTAAGGATACTCTACATAAAGGAGGCTTTTTTCTTGAAAGAGCTACTATATTATCAAGATGTCATGCTACGTGAATTTGATGCAACAATTGTCGATAAAGGAACTGATATAGATGGCCGTAACTACGTGGTGCTATCAAATACTGCATTCTATCCAACAGGAGGCGGACAACCTCATGACACAGGTACTTTAAATGATATCGAAGTCATTAATGTTGAGAAAATTGATGATGAAATTCGTCATTATATTCAAGACGACTCTTCGCTTTTGACTGGGGAAGTGCATGGACAATTGAATTGGCAACGACGATTTGATCATATGCAGCAGCATGCAGGTCAACATATTTTAACAGCTGCTTTTGTCGAGCTTTTTGATGCACCAACTGTGAGCTTCCATTTGGGTAGTGAGCAGGTCACAATTGATATTGCCGTGGACACCTTAACGGAAGAACAGCTTGTGGCTGCGGAAGCCCGTGCTAATGAAATAATTCTAGAAAATCGTCCCATTGAAACGAAATGGATTACAGAAAAAGAACTTGAGAACTATAGCCTACGTAAAGAAGTAGCGGTCACAGGAGATATTCGACTCGTTATTATTCCTGATTTTGATTACAACGGTTGTGGTGGTACCCATCCAACTTCAACAGGACAAGTCAGCGCAATAAAAATTCTTGGCACGGAAAAAATGAAAGGCAATATTCGCGTCTCCTTTGTCTGTGGCCACCGAGTTTTAGCGGAGCTTGCAATGCGAAAGAAAGTGCTAGCTGACGTTGCCAGACAACTAAGTGTACCTGAAGAGGAAGCGGCTACAGCACTTGCAAAAGTCTTAACAACGCAGAAAAATACAGAAAAAGCACTTGTAGCAGCAAAAGAGGAACTACTAAATTATGAAGCAAAAGCGTTAGTTTCTAGTAAAGAACGTATTATTACTGCAGCCTTTACTCAGCGTTCTATGCAAGAGCTTCAAAAATTAGCTCGGACTGTTGTCGCTGAACAGGCAGACGCTGTCGTATTACTCGTTTCAGAAAATGAAGACAAGCTTCAGTTTGTCGCAGCACGTGGTGCAAAAGTTGAGAAAAGTATGAAGGGCATTGCTGCAAAAGCACTTCCACTCGTTAATGGAAAAGGCGGTGGTAGCGATCAGATGGTACAAGGCGGTGGCGAGCGTATTATCTCTACCGAGGAACTATTTGAAGCTATGCAAGAAGTACTAAACTAACCTTTTCGATAATAAATTACAAAAATAGGAGCCGTTCCATCACTGGGGCGGCTCCTTTATTCATTCATGCTTATCATCACTTGCTGCACGTTCTATTGATGCTATGTTCCCCATCGATTGTTAACCACAAGACATTTGCCCAGCTGAAGTAATAGATCCCTCAGCACCTTATTTTTATCCACAAATTATCCACAGTTAATGTATAACTTGTCCACAATTTATCTCGATTACATCAATTCGATTCACCAGTTGGATGATATTAAAAATTTTCCCAGATATACCTGATTATAATTTACTTTTTTTGCTGATTATAAAAAATAGAATGGTTTCTATACATTTTGAGGGGAGGATTTCTATGAGTTCAGAAAAGGATGTTTCACGTCGTGATTTTTTAAAAACAACAGGGATCGCAGCAGGTACATTAGTCGGCGGTGGATTAATAGGAGGGCTTGTTGGCTATAACATGCCTAGTAAAGGGACTACTACGCTAGAGCATGGCCAGCATGGAACCGCTACCGAAGAGACTGGTTCGCCAAAAGCTAAAATGTTTTTTATGAATCAAAGAGATTTCAATATTTTAGTGAATGCTACTGAACGTATTTTCCCTGAGGATGATTTAGGCCCGGGGGCAAAAGGCTTAGATGTGCCTTACTTTATCGATCATCAGCTAGCAGGGCAATATGGAAGTAATTCTAAAGAATATATGCATGGACCTTTTGGTGAGGGTGCCCCAACACAGGGTTATCAGAGTCGTTTAACCCGTGCGGAAATTTTTAAGCAAGGTGTTCAAAAGTTAGAGTCGGAAGCACAGAATCGCTATAAAAAGAGCTTTAATGATATTGATGGTAAGCAAATGGATGAAATTTTAACTGCCTTCCAGAAAGGTGACGTGCAAATGAGTGGTGTCACATCTGCTTTCTTCTTTACTTTATTACGTGCAGCAACATTAGAAGGTGCTTACTCCGACCCTATATATGGCGGGAATCGTAACATGGATGGATGGCGTATGAAGAGCTTCCCTGGTCATCAAATGGCGTATATTACTCAAATCGAAGATCCGAAATTCCAAAAAATTGAGCCTAATTCATTAGGCAGTCACTAATATAAGGGGGTAAGGGAATGGCAACAACATTACCAAGTGTAGACGTTGTTACAGTCGGGGTAGGTTGGACCGGCGGCATTGTCGCTGCAGAGTGCTCGAAGGCAGGCTTAAAAGTAGTTGGTTTAGAGCGCGGACAAAAGCGCGGCACAGAAGATTATCTGACTATCCATGACGAGTATCGTTATGCAATCCGCTATGATTTAATGCAAAATCTTTCGAAAGAAACCGTAAGCTTTCGTAATAATCGCAATATGAAGGCATTGCCCATGCGTCAGCTCGGTTCCTTTTTACTTGGTGAAGGGCTTGGTGGCTCTGGTACACACTGGAACGGTATGACGTATCGCTTCTTACCATACGATTTTCAAATTAAAACATTAACAGACAAACGTTATGGTCCGAAAAAGCTTGGACCTGATTATTTATTACAGGATTGGGGATTAACATACGATGAACTTGAGCCCTATTTCGATAAGTTCGAAAAAACAGCAGGTATTTCCGGGGATGATAAAAATCCATTTAGCGGAAAACGTTCAAATCCTTATCCTACGGGGCCTATGAAAATGACCCCGATGCTTTCGCAATTTGAAAAAGCTACAAAAAAATTAAAATTATCACCTTACATGGTACCTTCTGCAAACTTATCAGAAGTTTATAAGAACCCTGACGGTGAAACGATTAATGCTTGCCAATATTGTGGCTTCTGTGAACGCTTCGGCTGTGAATATGGCGCCAAATCATCTGCAGAGGTTACTGTTGTTCCTACTGCATTAAAAACAAATAATTTTGACTTACGCTATAATTCCAATGTTGTTGAAATCTTAAAAAAAGGCAATAAAGTAACTGGTGTCCGATATATCGATACGATATCTGGTGAAGAATTTATTCAACCAGCAAACGCTGTTGTACTTACTAGCTATGTCTTTAATAATGCCAAGCTATTAATGGTCTCTAACATTGGGGAACTCTATGATCCAGCTACTGGAAAAGGGACACTTGGAAGAAACTATTGCTATCAAATACTACCTGGAGCAGTAGGATTTTTTGATGAGCAATATAACACATTTATGGGTGCAGGTTCACTCGGTATGAGTATTGATGACTATAATGGCGATAATTTCGATCATAGTGACTTAGACTTTATTCACGGTGGAAATATAGCTCTAACACAAACTGGTGCACGCCCTATCGGCTCGAACCCAACACCTCCTGATACGCCAACATGGGGTGCAGATTTTAAAAAACAATCTATTCATTACTATACACGCTCATTCGGGATTGGTGCACAAGGTGCTTCGATGCCACATAAAGAAAATTATTTGTCTCTTGATTCTACGTATAAGGATGCTTACGGCTTACCTCTTATACAGTTAACGTACAATTTTACGGATCAGGATCGCGCGCTTCATAAATATATTTCAGCACGTGCAGCTGACATTATGAAAGAAATGGGCGCCAAAACCGTTGTCCCAAATGCTGAAATCACTGATTACAATATCGTACCTTATCAAACAACCCATAATACAGGCGGAACAGTTATGAGCTTAAAGCCAGAGAATGGCGTTGTGAATAACTACCTGCAACATTGGAATGTTGAAAATCTTTTTGCTGTGAGCGCCGGAAACTTTGCGCACAATAGCGGTTATAACCCTACAGGTACTTTAGGGGCACTAGCCTACCGCTGTGCAGAGGGTGTTGTGAAATATAGCAAATCAGGTGGCTCCTTAGTCTAAATAACAATCAAATTTTTTATAAGGAGGCAAGACTTATGGGAGGTCTTGGAGCAATCGGAGTACCTGGGTTAATCATCATTTTGGTAATTGTTTTAATTGTGTTTGGTCCGAAAAAATTGCCAGAAATCGGCGGGGCAGTCGGTAAAACATTTGCTGAGTTTAAAAAGTCCACGAAGGGGCTTATCGATGATGAAGATGATCCAGCGAAAAAAGAAGAAAAAAAATCTGACGTTTCGTAGGAGGGTTTCCTATGGATCCATATGAAGACGGAAAAAGAAAATATTTAAGTCCACTTGATAAGAAAGAAGCTGAGCCTCTCACACCTGTGGAGGCTTTTATTGAAATTCCAGTAGAAACAATTGAGCAGGATATGGTAGTTGATGAACCACTTTTTCCAATGGCATCATTACTTGAACATCTTACTGAACTGCGAAAACAAATTATTAAGGGGCTTATCGTATTTATTCTATTTTTTATTATCGTGTTCTCAACTATTAATATTTGGTTTCCTTATGTAACTCGAGGACATTCACTAATTATTTTAGGACCGTTAGAGGTTGTCAAATTTTACATGACGATATCCACAACACTAGCTTTCGGGTTATCTATGCCATTTTTAGTTCATTTTTTGTGGAGTTTCGTAAAGCCAGGTTTAAAAGAAGAAGAAAGCCGTTTCCTCGGTCTTTATGCACCTGTCATGCTAGTACTCTTCTTATTAGGCGTAGCTTTCGGTTACTTTATTGTTAATCCACTCAGCTACTCGTTTTTAGTGAGTATAGGGGCAACTAATTTTGATGTCATGGTATCAGCAAATGAATACATGCATTTTTTAGTGATGACAACTGTACCACTCGGACTACTCTTTGAATTACCAATCGTAGCCCTCTTTTTATCATCCATTGGTGTACTAACGGCTGAATCCATGAAAAAAATACGAGGCTGGTCTTATATCGGGATGGGCGTTGGTTCTGCTTTGATTACACCACCCGATTTTATAAGTCAGCTACTCGTATTAATTCCAATGATTATTTTATATGAAATAAGCATTTATCTTGTTAAACGTATAGAGCGTAAACAAATAGAAAGCACTGCGTAACAAAGACGCCGTGCTTATTTTTTCTTTAATTCCATTACAAGAATCTCTGGTAGATTAAAAATCCGCATAGGTACTGTACTATTACCTAATCCTCGACTAACGGCCATAGTTGTTGTTCCTTCTTTATATAGACCTGCCGTATATTTTGGGAATATTCCCTGTCCTCGTGCGAAAAGACCACCAATACCAGGAATTCGAACTTGTCCACCATGTGCATGTCCTGCAAATACTAAATCAATTCCAAATTCCACATACGTATCAAACACTTCTGGTCGATGTGCTAGTAAAATCTTTAGTACATTTGGTTGAACATTTCTTGTTGCTATCTCTAGCATTTCTTTCGTTGTTCTACCCGATAACGGATCTTCTATGCCAACAATCGCCAAGCGCTCCCCGTCGCGCTCTATAATGGTCGATTCATTGGACAACACATGTACACCTAACGATGATAGCTCCTCATAAATTTCATTCACTTTATTCGTCGCTACTTCATGGTTTCCTAGTACATAATAAACATCCGCTAATTTAACTAATCCTCTAACAGCCTGCAAGCTTCGCTCCAAATTATAACGATTACTATCGACTAAGTCACCTGTAATAAAAATCAGGTCAGGATTTGTTGTTTTCACCTTTGCTATGAGTTTCTCTTGCTGTTCACCAAAGAGAGCATCCTGTAAATCTGATATTTGCGTAATGCGTAGCCCATCAAAGCTGGCAGGCACTTTTTCTGATTCGAATTCATACTTGCTTACAACCAGCCAGTGATTGTTTACGTACAAAAAAATGACTATAAAAACAAGAAAAAAACCTACATATAATAATTTTTTCAATCGCAATCGCTCACTTTGTGGCTTTTTCAGAAAAAATTCTGACCCTCCTATTATAAGCATAAAACTAAGTAATTGTAAGCACATACACTTAAAATCCATAGATTGCACACAAAAAGAGTAACCTTAAACGTATAGTTTGTTGATACAAACACTAAGAGTCTTGACTAGCCGGTTTTTCTGTAGGGGCACCTCCACGTTCAACAAATATGAATACCTCAAATGAAGCAATGTAAAAAAAAACGGATTTAGACACCTCCTTTAAGAAGATCTAAATCCGTTTTCTCGCTTATAATACTTTTTCTAAGAAATCTTTCGCGCGCTGTGTAGATGGTGAAGAGAAAAACTGTTCTGGTGATGCATCCTCTATCAACTTTCCGCCATCAAGGAATAGTATACGATCGGCCACTTCACGTGCAAAGCCCATCTCATGCGTTACGATTAACATGGTCATCCCAGTATCAGCAAGATTTTTCATAACAGCTAATACCTCTTTTACCATTTCAGGGTCAAGTGCTGAAGTTGGCTCGTCAAATAAAATTACTTTTGGATCCATTGCGAGTGCTCGGGCAATGGCAACACGTTGCTTCTGCCCTCCTGATAGACGGTTTGGATATTCATTGCGTTTTTCAAAAAGGCCAACCTTCGTTAATAAATCTTCAGCTTTTTTGATAGCAGCTGCCTTATCCATGCCCTTCACATTAATCGGTGCGTATGTTAAATTTTCAAGTACCGTTTTATGAGGGAAAAGATGAAAATGCTGAAATACCATACCGACTTCTTCACGGATTTTCATAATGTTTGTCCCTTTGTCCGTCAGGACGTCGCCAGCAATTGTAATCTTTCCGCTCGTTGGCTCTTCTAATAAATTTAAACAGCGCAGGAATGTTGATTTACCAGATCCCGATGGTCCAATAATAGCAATTACTTCTTTTTCTTTAACTTCTGTTGAAATACCCTTTAGTACTTCGTTTTGTCCATATGATTTGTGTAAATCTTCAATTTTAATCACTTTTTCTCATTCCTTTCTCGATTCGTTTACCAAGGAACGTTAATACAAGCGTCATAATGTAGTAGATCACACCCGCAAATAGTAAAGGCTCAAGATAGCGATATGTTGAACCACCTACAATGTAAGCACGGCGCATAATATCAAGTGCACTAATAACTGTGACAACGGCTGTTTCTTTATTTAATGTAATAAATTCATTTACTAAAGATGGTAAAATATTTTTTACGGCTTGTGGGATAATAATATCTTTCATCATTTTTGCATATGGAATACCTAGCGCTTGTGCCGCTTCCATCTGTCCTTTATCAACTGCATTAATACCAGCGCGAATGATTTCAGAAATATAAGCACCTGAGTTTAACCCGAATGCAATAATAGCCGTTGGAACTGGTTCAATTTGAATATCTAATAACTGTGGCACTGCATAGTAAATAATCATTAATTGTAGTACGAGCGGCGTACCACGGAAAATTGATGTATAAAAATCTGCAAACCAACGTAAAACATTCACTTTACCAATTTTACATAATGCTAGTAATATACCAACTATAAAACCGATGATGGATGCACCGATTGCAATTTGAAGTGTGACACCTATCCCTTTTAATATATAAGGAATAGAGGGAACGATAGCTGTAAAATCTAAATTCACAGTGCCCCCTCCTTTCTTGTTCTTTTTTAAGGAAATGAAAAGTATAAGCGATAGCTCGAAATAGAGCTATCGCAGTTCAACTTGCTTATTTAACTTTTAACCATTTTTCTTCTAGCTCTTGAATTTTACCTTCAGCAGCTAATTCTTTTAATGCTTTGTTAATTTTATCTTTAAGATCGCTACCTTTTTGAACAGCGATTGCTTTAAAGTCTTCAGGTTGCTCTTTAACAGGGAACGCTTCTAGTTTATCGTTCGTATCAAGATAACCTTTTGCTACACCACTTTCTACAATCCCAGCATCTAAACGCTTAGACATCATGTCTTGGACAATTTCAGGAATTCGCGTACGTCCTTCAACTGTGGCATCTACTTCTTTTGCAATTTTATTACCTAAAGTTTCTTGGATAGAAGCGTTTTGAACACCAATTTTTTTACCAGCTAAATCAGCCTCTTTTTTAATTCCACTATCCTTTTTCACGATAAACACTTGCTCTGTTTGATTATATTTATCAGAGAAATCTACAACTTTTTCACGTTCTTCATTAGGTGACATACCAGAAATAACAACATCAACTTTACCTGCTTGTAGAGCTGGCACTAGACTATTGAAGTCAATATCTTGAACTTGCATTTCTGCACCAATCTTGTCACCAACTAATTTAATTAAATCAATATCAAATCCAATAATATCTTCACTTTTTGCTGCATCAACATACTCGAATGGTGCATAGTCAGATGAAGTACCTACTTTTAATACTTGCTTTTGTTCTGTGCCTTCGTTAGCATTTGAATTTTTATCACTTGCTTTATCTTTTGCGCCACATGCTGCTAGTACACCAATTACTAGAACGAGCATTAGCATGAAAAATTTGTTTTTCATATTTAACGATCTCCTTTTACCTATGTTTTATTGTCTATGAATATCCAGTTATAGAAAATATCAGAATGGATATTTATTCACTTTAGAGAATAAAAAATCTATCTGCTAATAAGATATACTCTTTTGAAGCAATAATCAAGCTAAACTAAAAATTTTCCGACAAAACATTATACACATAATTTTCTGACAAATCAATCTATTCAGATTTCCCTATAGAGGAGAGGCTTATCGCCCTAACGTGGGGGTGTTTTCCGTTACAACTAGGCGCTTCCCTGGGGACGTCCGCTGAGCACCAAGGAGTCGCCCAGCCTCCACTACAATTAACTTATACATGGCGTACGTTTTAACAAATATAGTCCCCAACTTTCGGTTTATATATTCCTTTACTAAAAGGTGATAATGAGCAGTTTTATTCAATAAAGGAGACCTCCAAAAATGGAGGTCTCCACACTACTCTTATTTCTCATCTGCAAATAGCTTTTCCTTCAACTCATCCTCTCCCGACCCTTCCGCTAAAGGTACGCGAGAGCGATATGCAGCCCGACATATTAAATGCCCTGCTACAGGAGCCGTTACAAAAACGAAGAGAATTCCTAAAATTAAACGTACGCTAACATATCCATCGTGTACCCAAAAGTAAATAAATGCGCCTAACAGACATGTTAAAACCGACAATGTCGAACTTTTCGTTGCAGCATGTGAGCGTGTGTATACGTCAGGTAAACGAATCATCCCAAATGCACTAATAACACTTACAATGGAGCCAATCAATATAAGTATAACTGCCGCCCACTCAATCATTTGATTTACGTTCAACAATCACACCTCTTTCAATATATTTCGTAAACGCAATTGTGCCGATAAAAGCTAATATCCCTAATATTAAAATGGCTTCTAAATACGCCTTTGTTTTCAATATAATGGAGACGATAGCGATTGCTGAAAGTAAATTAACGCCTATTGTATCAAGTGCTATGGCACGGTCGGGCAACGATGGACCTCGAATTACACGAAACAGCGATAACGCAATCGATACACTGAATAATGCAAGAGCCAATAGTAAAATTTTTTCAATCATTAACGTGTCACCTCCATGATTGCTTGTTCAAATTTCCCTATTGAACGAATGACAGCTTCTTTCGATTGTTCAATATCCATTGCATGAATATAAAACATATCTCCCTCTTCAGAAACTTCCATCACTACTGAACCTGGAGTAAGAGTGAGCAACAATGCAAGAGCTGTTATTTCCCAATCTCCTTTAAGCGCAGTTTTATACGTAAATATTCCAGGAGTAATATTGAGCTTTGGAGTAGTAATTTGTCTTAATACGCTGTAACTCGATAATAGTAGCTCCCAATTAAAGAGCCATAACAATTTAATGATCGAAAACACACGTCGTAAATAAAATTGTGTGCCGTAAAAGCGATGCATTACATATAAAATCCCTATTCCGACGATAAACCCCATTAAAAATGTCGAAAACTGCGGTATAACTTCATCCTGTAACAATAGCCAAAGTGTTGCGATAAATAAATTTAAGATAAATTGCATCGCCATTATTTATTCACCTCACCTTGCCATATTGCGCCATCCAGCACTGCATCAATATAGATTGATGGCGTGTAGAGCGTTTTTGCCGCATCTGTTACATACGGAGCCATCCATTCCGCTCCAATCCCTAAACCAATTGTACAAGCTGCCAACAATGTTAGTGGCAAGACCATACGCTTTGGTAACGGCTTTTCATCCTCTAGACTAATAATAGTTTCCCCAAAGAATGAGGAGAGAAATATTCGTAATAGCGAATATAAAACAATTAAACTAGATAAAAATCCTAATCCTAATAGAACAAAATTTCCGCCCTCAATAGCGCCTTGCCCAATTAAAACCTTACCTAAAAAGCCACTTAATGGTGGTATCCCAGCAAGGGAACACATGACAATAAAGAATAACCAGCCGAAAAGAGGATAATTTCGAATAAGCCCACTCATTTTATCAATAACCGTTTCGCCAGTAACATATATCATCATTCCAACTGCTAAAAACAGCATGGCCTTAGCTACCATATCATGCATTAAATAGTATGTTACGCCCTGTAAGGCAGACTCTGTACTGATGGCTAGACCAGCTACTATAAAACCAACACCAATAAGAACGTTATAGGCGGCAATTGTTCTTACATCTCGTCCTGCTAGTGCTCCTATACAACCAGCAATAATCGTAAGTCCTGCCATAATTCCTAGCACCATATGCGTCACTTCAGTATTATTTGGGAAAAGTAATGTAAAGGTGCGAACGAGTGCATATATTCCAACCTTTGTTAATAATGCTGCAAAAAGTGCGGCTATAGCTGTTGGAGGGACACTGTACGAGCCTGGAAGCCAGAAGAATAATAATAGACCAGCCTTCAAACTAAAGACAATTAAGAAAATAAGAGCCACAGTCGTTATAAGTGGATCAGCTCCAGCTTCCATAACACGGACAGAAATATGAGCCATATTCAACGTTCCAACGGTTCCATATAAAAAAGCTAAAGCCACTAGGAAAATCCAAGATGCAACAATATTGATCAGCACATATTTTAACGCCTCGCGCAGCTGAACTTTCTCGCCACCCAAACTAATGAGTGCATAAGAAGCAAGCAACATAACCTCAAAGCACACAAACAAGTTAAAAATATCCCCTGTTAGAAAAGAACCGTTAACTCCCGCTATCATAAGAAGGACAAACGGGTAAAAATACATCTTTTCAAAACTCTTACCGATTGTAAAAATAGCATATAGCAGACAAATGGCTGCAACAGTATTTGCTACTAATACAAGGAGCATTGCGAATGAATCAGCAACAAATAAAATGCCGAATGGTGGTGCCCAGCCACTAAAATCAATACGCATTACACCTTGTTTCTGAATCTCTTGCAATAAAATGACACTAATAAGGACAACGAAGCTTAATGTCAATAAACTAATGATGCGCTGCAAAATAACATTTTCACGTAAAAACACAAGTAAAATCGCCGTTATAACCGGCACAATTAATGGTAAAACAATCATATTACTCATCCGGCGTACCTCTCAATTCATCAAAATTCGCCGAACCGTTCGTTTTATAGGCTCTGTAACCGAGAACAAGCACGAACGCCGTTACCGCAAAGCTAATTACGATCGCGGTTAAAATTAATGCTTGCGGCAAAGCATCTGTGTAAGGACCTTGTGATTCCTCTAAAAGTGGTACATCCCCCTTTTTCAGTCCACCCATCGTTAAAATCAGTAGATGTGCCGCATGCGATAAGACCGCAGTTCCTAAAATCACACGTAATAACTGTTTCGAGAGGATTAAGTACGTCGCAACAGCTACTAATACACCAACTAAAACTAGTATTAAAGACTCCATTGGCTACTCATCCTCACTTATACTTAAAATAATTGTGACCACAACACCTACTACAGTTAAAGCCACACCAGCCTCGAAAATTGTTACCGTCGAAAAGCCCATTTTCCCGAATATCGGTACATTTATATAACTATGTGTTTGCGTTAAAAATGGAACATCAAAAAATAGTGAGCCGATTGCTGTGCCTGTCGCTAGTAATACGCCAAGCGCTGCAACTTTTTTAAAATCAAATGGCATCCCTTTATGCACTGTTTCAATGTCATACGCTAGATACAATAGAACAATGCCAGAAGCCAGCACGAGACCACCAATAAAACCTCCACCAGGAGCATGATGCCCTGCAAAGAATAGATAAATACCAAGGGTTAAAATAATGAATACGACCGTCTTTGTTATAGTACGCAAAATGACGTCATTGATTTTCATGATCCGCATCCTCCTTTCGTGGCTTTAGCTTCGTTAATGCATACACTCCTAAGCCAGCAATCAGAAGAACGACAACTTCTAGCATCGTATCAAATGCACGGAAATCGCCTAATATTGTGTTGACAATATTTGAACCACCCGCTAGTTCGTAGGAATCATTGAAGTAAGTAGCCACTGGCTCAAAGCGATCGAAATGGACAACCGCTAAGCCTACTAGTGTAACTGTGGCGCCAACGAAAATGGATATAATCACCTTAGACCATTGCATTTTTTTACGGGAGGCTTCAGGCATTAAATCAGGTAAATATTTAAAGCATAAAAGGAATAAAGCAGTTGTCACAGATTCAACAACTAATTGGGTTAACGCTAAATCAGGAGCACGGAAAATCACGAAGAAAAATGCGATTGAATAACCAAGTACGCCGTTCAATAACATTGCTGTTACGCGGCCCTTAGCGAAAATCATCCATACTGCGGCGAACATCATGACAAACACTAAAATGAGCTCATAGGACTCAATCATGGAATCCTTCGAAAAATTAAATGCAGTAGCATCCGACCAAATAAAATATCCTGCAATAAGAGCAACAAAAAATACATAGATATAGACAAAATAATGCGTTAAATTACCTGTCATATAACGATTAGTAAGCTTCGCAGAAATATTTTCACTAAACTCAATCAGACGATTGTAATACGTATTGAACGTATATCTTTGCGGGAATAACCGATACAAAGGCTTCCAGCTTTTTAACGTTTTAAATAAGATGATCCCAATAATAATGACACCAAGAGTCATTAATAATTCTGCATTAATGCCATGCCAAGCATGAATATGTGGTGTTAATTCGCTAGTCGATGGGAATGTTGGATAAATACTTGCCATAGCAGGCTCTAAAATATAATGCCCTAGCACATTTGGGAAGAAGAAAATGCCAACTACAAAGACGCACAGAATGATTGGCGAAAGTAGCATACCTAACGGAGCTTCATGCGGTTTTTTATCCAACTTATCAAGCTGTAGTTTTCCGACAAACGTTCGACTGATTAAAATCATACAGTAAACAAATGTAAAGATACTTGCTACCCATGCCACTATTGGAAATAGCAGTCCCAAATCAGAAATTGAAAATGCCTCTACATTGCGAATAGCTAGTACCGCAGCGAAAAACATTTCTTTACTTAAGAAGCCATTAAATGGAGGTAAGCCGGCCATAGAAAATCCGCCAATGACCGCAATTGTGAAAGTTACAGGCATTAAGGCCAGTAATCCTCCGAGACGGCGAATATCGCGTGTGCCCGCCTCATGATCGACAATACCAACCATCATGAATAATGCACCTTTGAACGTGGAGTGATTAATAAGATGAAACAACGCTGCAAAGCTTGCCTGCGTATAAAGAACGGTATTTTCAGCATAACCGTAATAATGGCCAACTGACCCTAGCCCAAATAAACTCATTATCAAACCGAGCTGGCTAATCGTCGAAAAAGCCAGTAATGCCTTTAAATCTGTTTGACGCACAGCAGTAAATGAACCCCAGAACAAAGTTACAAGGCCAATCACACTTACTAGCCAGAACCAAACAGCCTCTCCTCCAAATATTGGGGAAAATCGTGCAACTAAATATATACCAGCCTTTACCATTGTTGCCGAGTGTAAGTAAGCACTGACAGGTGTTGGCGCCTCCATCGCATCTGGCAACCAAATATGGAAGGGGAACTGTGCAGATTTTGTAAATGCACCTATTAGAATAAGGATTAACGCTGGGATAAACAGTGTCTGCTCTCGTATAACCCCTACATTGGCTACGATCTCACGAATACTAAATGTACCTGATGCTACATAAAGCATTAGAAACCCCGCAAGCATTGAAAGGCCACCGAAAACGGTAATTGTCATGGCTTTTCTTGCACCTGCACGCGATGCTTTTCGATGATGCCAAAATGCAATTAACAGGAAGGATGACACACTCGTTAACTCCCAAAATGTGTATAATACCATTAAATTATCTGAAAAGACGACGCCAAGCATAGCGCCCATGAATAGTAATAAATAGCAGTAAAAATGGTGAAGAGATTCTTTCGTTGATAAATAAAAAATAGAATATAAAATGACTAAACTACCTACACCCGTAATCAGCAAACCAAAAATCATACTGAGTCCGTCGAGGTATGTTGTGAAATTTATATTAAAAGAGGGAATCCACTCATATGTATGAATAAACGTTTTACCCTCGGCAATTTGAGGAGTATAGCGCGCGAGTAAAAGAAACAAGATGAATGGAACGGATAAAACAAACCAGCCAAGATGTGCAACACGCCTTAGTCGCCTATAAAGTAGTGGAATAAGCGCAGCACAAACAAATGGTAAAAGTATCGCAATGAAAACAGTAACCAAGTGAAAACCTCCTACTATTATTTTCGTTCAGCAACTTGCTGTTTGATATGGTGCGAAAACAGATATGAGACAATAATCGATAATAAAGTATTCCCAAATCTACTGAAGTTACTACTGATTAAATTTTGCTCCGCGCACAAAATATCAATAACAATTGCTGAAGGCTCTAACTGTATTCAGCTAGCGTTTAAATACTAAAGCCTTTTTAATGAAAGCTAACTAACATATCAGAAATTCTCTTGAAATTTGATTATTTATCAAGTACTAAAGTATGTACTCTTTGAAATGGAAAGTAAGTGGTTTGTGTTGAAGTAATAAACAATAATAGATAAAATCTAGTTCATTCAACATTCAGCACATATTTTATGCAGGGAGAAGCTTTTGGTGATAGCACTGCATAAAATCAGGGGGGAACTTTTCAGGCTATGAGCTTCCTATTTTGAGAAGCCTGAATAACCAATATTGCCTTAAAGCCTTGAGAAAATGTCATGTCACATTGGTGTATCAAGTCACTTGACTATTCTATTTAACTAACTGCATAATAGTGTGGCATATAGAAGCAATTGGTTTAAATGCACGAAATGCATAAATCAAATAACTGTAAAGTATAGAGATAACCCAGTTTTTTCAAGGTTTTCCCGATATATTGTCATTAACTTTTATACATTTTTAGTATACATTATAAATGAGCATAATGCACTGTATCAGTATCGACTTTAGCTGTTTTAGGATATTTTTTCAAAATCGACAGAATAAATAACAAAATAACAACAAGATAAGAGGTGTTAATTTTGATGAAGCATGTAAAAGGGCGTTTAGACGAAAGTATATTAGTTTGTGTCTACTACGGACTTAACGGTGAGCGATTAATACGACGTGGTCATAAAATGGCTACAATGTTAGATTGTCCACTATATATTCTTTCGGTCGATTCGCAACCCCTTGATGCATTTGATGCAGAGAAATCTAGTTACATCGAGCAATGGAAAAAGTTATCTGATGAGCTTGAAATTGAAAAGTTCATATTACAAGATAATGAAAAGCGACCAATACAAAAGGTTATTGCAGAAGTGGCAAAAAATTACGGGATTTCTCAAATCATCGTAGGCCAAAGTGCACAAAGTCGCTGGGAAGAGATTACAAAGGGTTCCTTCCTTAACGTCTTATTAAAAGAAGTTCCTTTTGTTGATTTTCATATCGTGGCTGTCCAGCGTCCAACTGACGATGATGCAAACGATACATATGAAAAAGGTGTACGTGCTTATTTAATTCAAGAACATGAAGACTTTAAAGTAGCATTTACATGTCCTAAATATGTATCAATTGAAGGTATATTTTTCAAAGAGATTGGCACTGACTTTGATAATGGTATTTTTAAATTCACTTACAATGATAAAATGCATGAAGTTCACATTTCAGAGGGTTATGTATTAGATAAGGATAAACTTCCAGCTGAATTTTTAACACCATTACGTCAATAATAAAAACGCGTTCCTCTAACTTGAGAACGCGTTTTAGCTTGTCTATAAAATAATATAAATTAAAGTGTAGCATTAATCAAAAGTTGATTTTCACTCCGAGTTGGCGCTTTCCGCGGGCTTGCCTTCAATCTCCTCGTCACTACGTTCCTGCGGGGCTTTCAGCGGAAGCTCATCCCGCAGGAGTCGCCACTCTCCGTGAAAAATCAACAGTTCCTCACCATTGGTATGAATAGCGTTTGTCTACAGTCTGAAACGCGTTCCTCAAGATTGAGAACGCGTCGTTTTTATCTTTCATTCTTACCTGAGCCTTACACCGCCGAAGCTGGCTTATCCTTAGGTAAGAAAAATGCTACGAGTAATAGTAATGGTAGCAAAGAAACGACCATCATCGTAAAATCAATACCTCTATGATCCATTAATACACCAATGACCATCGCACCTATTGCCCCCATTCCGAAAGCAAAGCCAGTTGTTAAACCAGCCATTGTACCAATTTTTGACGGAACAAGCTCCTGCGCGTAGACAACAGTTACCGAGAAGCTAATCATAATTAATGTACCGATAATCACTAAAAATATCATTGCTGCCCATAACGGTACATAAGGCAACGCTAAACAAAATGGCATCGGTACAACAACGGACAGTAAAATAACATTTTTTCTACCAATGCGATCTGATAACGAACCTCCGAAAAATGTGCCAACAACACCAAATGCCATAAAGGTAAAAATTAAAATTTGTCCAAGGCGAAGGCTAACACCATAATGATCCATTAAATAAAACACATAAAAACTTGTAATATTGGTTGTATAAAATGATCTCGCAAAAATAATAGTAAATAGTAACGTTAACGCAATACCTACTTGTTTCTTTGTTAACGGAGGTAAGTTGGAAACTAATACACGTTTTTTCTTTGCCAAACGTTCTTGCTCCAACTGCTTTTTATACCAACCTGCAATTTTACTCAATATAAGAATACCTATTGCTGCCACTACTAAGACAATTGCTGCACCACGTTGCCCAAAAATATCAAAAATATAAGCACTAATTAGTGGTGCCAGTGCTTGCCCAGAGTTACCTCCAACTTGATAAACCGATTGGGCAAGTCCTCTTTTTGATCCTGCTGCCATAAATGAAACACGTGAACCTTCAGGATGAAAAATAGCTGATCCAAACCCTAAAAATAATACTGCAATAATAATTATCCAATATTGTGATGTGAACGCTATAATGGCAATGCCTATGAATGAACTTATCATACCAATTGGTAAAGCATATGGTATTGGCTTTTTATCGCTAGCAAACCCAACAATAGGCTGCAAAGCAGAAGCAAACATATTTAACACAAACGAAATAAGACCTATTTGTGTGAAAGTTAGCCCTAAATCACTCTTCAAAATTGGGAACATCGCTGGAATAACAGCTTGCATCGTATCATTGATAAGATGAGCAACAGCTATTGCAATCATTATTGGATAGATCGGATTATTAAAATTCTCTATTTGCTTATTTATGCTGCCACCCTCTTTCTAATTTTTGTAAACTTTCATTTATAAGAGATCGTCGCATACTATTGACCTTTTTGCACAAGCTATTCATTGAAAATAGCAGTTTTAAGGGAGTTGATTTATGTATGAATATAGACGAATTTTTTAAAGCTGATTTTTGGGAAATGATACTTAGGGCAACACTTTCCTTCTTTGCATTACTCATCGTAACCCGATTATTAGGGAAAAAACAGCTTGGACAACTTACATTCTTCCACTATACAACAGGTATCACGTTTGGGTCTATTGCGTCAGAAATAGCAGCACAGGCTGAGACACCTTTTTTAGATGGACTTATCGCTCTCATTTGGTGGAGTATCTTAACATATATCATGACCATCATTACCATCAAATCTAAAAAAGCGCGTGTAATTGTTGATGACAAGCCAACAATCCTAATTCAAAATGGCATTATTTTAGAATCGGCCTTAAAGAAAAATCGTTTGCATATGGATGAATTAGCGATGATGCTACGAGAACAAGCCGTATTCTCTATACAAGATGTACAATATGCATTACTTGAAACTACAGGTAAACTAAGTGTGTTACCAAAACCCGCTGAGCAACCCGCTACAAAACAAGATGTAAAGGCTGATGTTACACCACCAACCTATATTCCAACAGAAGTGCTTTCTGACGGCAAGGTTATTTATGAAAATTTAGTTGAACTTGAATTGACTGAAGATTGGCTTTTGAAAAAGCTGAAAAAGCAAAATGTCCAAGCCGTTGAAGATGTTTATTTTGCTCAGGTTCAAACAAACGGCTCCCTATATATAAGCATGAAAGATAAAGCAAGACGATCAAGCCCTTAACAGCTTGTCTCGTCTTGCTTAATCTATTTTCACAATATCCAATGGTGTTACGATGCCAATTAGCTTTTGATGTGGTTTTCCATGCTCCGTTATTAATAAAGCTTCAAAACGGCGTCCCCGTTCCACACCTTGTTTAAAGATTTCTTCTGCCTCGTAAATCGTTATGTATCTACTCACAAATTTGTAATTCACTCTATTTTTTTCATGCATTAAAATATCATGTATGGTCGGAATCTTCTTAGGTATTTGATCGCCTTCCATCATGGTAGCTAACCAGTTTGTAATTCCAACTGTCGTCACAAGCCCTTTAAATTGATCTTTATGGTATACAGGAAACTGTGTAAATTTACGATGACGTATGACTTTTAACACATGTTTTAATGAATCTCTTTCTTGAAAAGCTAGCACCTTTTTGCGAAACATTTGTCCAACGAGCGTTGGCTTAGCAAGTGTAGTATCGATATATTCAATTCTTTCAACCACGTCTAGATGTGGTTCAGCAATGACATATTCTAAGGACGTATGGTGATGAACAATTGCATTTCGTAAATCTGCATAAGAGCGCAAATCGTCTTCATATTTACGAACTAGTACATCCTTCTTCTTAGATTGATCGATAAGACGATAAAAGGGCATAAAGTCCTTTGCACCGGCAATATCTCTTAACCTGTGATCTATCCGATTAAACGCTGTGAGAAAGCGATCGGAATTTTCTGTAGCCAATTTATCCACACCCTCCAACTTATTTTTCATATTTTCCGAGTATTTGACAAATTCTGAGTTATAGCTACATTATATTCCTAAGTTATGGATATTCCAAGAACAGCTCTTATTATTCTTAGCTCTACCTTCTTTTAGACCGCTCACTTCCTTGTTTATTCCTATTTTTATTTGGTACTGTCCAATGAATGTTTAAATCAAAAAAGAAAGCATCAACGAGGTAGGGATCTACCAAGTCGATGCTATCAATTATGCCTCGGCATAATTGCGTCCGGGATCGGCTGTAAGAAGTTAAACAAGATTCAATCAACATACCGTTTCTTACCTCGCCACTAGCGATTACGCTGATTTTCACCTTAATATTATCTCTATATTTTCGTCATTGATGCGTTTTTCTTCATTGTCAAAATTCCGATACTCATAAAAATTATCGTGATAACTAATGTAATGGATAGACTCCACCAATAATCTGGCATCTCCATTGTGCCCCTAATTAATTGAACGCCATATACCGGTAATTTCCACGGTGATATTGTCCAAAATGCTCCAACTATAGCATCCAATATTTGCCCGATAAATATGAAAGCGAATGCACATGTTGCTGCTACCACTGTTTTAAAGGCCGCACTCATCATTAATGTCACTGCTAGCACAAAGAGTAACCAAGAAAAGTACGTGAAAAAGCTTGCCACAAGAGGTCCTATCTCAAATGTCCCATAAAGCACGACCGTATAGTATACGCTCGCAGTAAAACCAGCTAAAATACTAACAAAACCAACAGTACTCATAACGATAAATTTACTCATAAAATAAGCGCCGAACGATATAGGACGGACGTACAATAAAGTACCCGTCCCATTTGTTCTTTCTTTACTAACGACTCCTACAAAAGTAGCCATCAATACGAGTAAACCTATTGTTTGAAATTGTCCAACGGAAGCTTGTAATAGGTCAACTGGCATTAGTTCTGGCATCAACATTTCAAAGCCTTCTGGTAAGTTACCAACAGCATTTAAAATATCCTTCATATAATAGTTTGTCAGAGGATCAGTCATACCGAGCAACGCAAATACAAGAGGTATCCATAAAAACTTCCAGCTTCTCCAAGCTTCTCTGAATTCCTTTTGCAGAAGTACATTAAATCCTCTCATATTTTTCTCGCCACCTTCATGAAAATCTCTTCAAGTGATGCTGTTTGTCTCTCTACTTTTCGTATTTTATAAGGACAACTACTTAAAAATTGAAGCAGTTCCTGCATACTCGGTTTTTCATCATTAATTTCTATATACACATTACGGCCCTTTGCTTCTCCTATAAGTTCAGATTGGCTAGCAAAAAGGTCTGCTTCTTTTTCGGTGCTAAATTCGACAACATAATTTGGTTCATCAAAACGTTGTCGGACTTCACGTAATGTCCCCTGTTCTACTAGCTTTCCATCACGTAAAAACAATAATTGATCTGTCATCTCTTCGGCATCATTTAAAATATGTGTCGAATATAAAATAGTTGTTTCTTGTTGTAGGCCCTTTAATAAATCAAGAACTTCCCTACGACCTACCGGATCCAATGCAGACACAGGTTCATCCAATAATAGTAATTTAGGCTTATGCACAATTGCCTGGGATATTCCAAGCCGTTGCTTCATGCCACCAGAAAATGTAGCAATCTTCTTATTTAAATCATTACCTAGACCTACAAACTCAAGTGTTTTTTGCGCTTCTAATGTTGCTTTTTTTGTAGGCACACCATTTAACTTTGCAGCCATTTCAGTAAACTCTAATGCACTTAACCAAGGATGGAATTGCGGATATTGTGGCAAGAAACCAATATTGGCTCTTACATCACCATCCAGCATTTTTACACTGCCAGAGGTTGGTTTTAATAAACCTGTTAGCATCGATAATGTCGTTGTTTTACCCGCGCCATTGGGTCCAATTAATGCTGTCGATGTATTTTTCTCTAATGTGAACTCTATTCCATCCACAACTACTTTCTCTGCAAATTGCTTTGTGAGTCCCGTTACCTGAAGTAATATCGTCATGATTGTTTTCTCCCAACTATAAAGTACGCAATCGATCCAAGATAACTAGTAAAAATTATAAGAAACACCCATAAAATTTTAGGCCCATTTGTGGCATGGATTTTACGTAAATCAACTAAAGCAACAATCATTAAAATAAATTGAACCACAATTAGTGGTGCTATGACTGCCCACGGAACTTTCGCTAACTCCTCCATCAGATCACCTCATCTTTGTTATATTACTACTATAACAAAAACTGTTCTAATATGTATAGCACAATTTAATATATATTTAGAATATGTAAAATTGTTTACTTTTTTTGATAATGGTTATGAGGACTATTTAAAATAACGTTGGATTTGTCTGATGATCCACTTGGGCTAACACGATGTTGGTCATGAAGGCGTCATCACAGGACGTGATGGTTTTAGCCTTCGTTCCCCCTAGTGGCTGGTTCCAATCAATCTATCCGCATGACAGACGTTTTAACATAATGTCATCCAACTTTTAATTTTTATCGACGTCCACCCTTCAAAAGGGGGCAAAAAGGATAATTCACTACTAAAAAAGAAGATGTACCAAAGTTAAAAAAACTTTTGGTACATCTTCTCATTTATTTATATAGCTTCTGCAAAGCATCTTCCATTTTAGGACGAATTGTTACTTGTGGACGGGCATTCTTGACTACCTCTTCCGCTGCCTCTAGAGAATTGGCCATGCCAAGCTCCATTAATACAGCAGTGGCAGCAACTCCTGCGCGACCTCCCCCGCTTCCGCAATGGAAGTACACTTTCTGCCCATTGTCATAGGCAGAAACAATTTCTTTCGCAACTTTTTGAATAGATGGCGCTACTTCTATGTCCTCATCAGCAATTGGCATATGCTTGTACACATATGAAGTCGCTTCCTGCTCCTCATTGGATAAGCCATTTACTCGAACATCAATCACGATATCCACCGTTTCTTGTTCAAAAGCTAAATCTGCATCTTTTGCACCGCCAAAGAATAATCGATCCTTTACTAATACATCGTAATTTTTCTCCATAGTATGCACGCTCCAAATGACTATTTAAGTAAATGCTTAATATCATCATAATACGGAAGAGCTGTTAATGCCCCTGCTTTAGTAGCTGCTAAAGCACCTAGCTTATTACCAAAGCTTACGCAACGAACAAGTTCCTCCTCCGTTGTAGGTAAACCATTGTAATGAACATCTCGCAATACACCAGCCATAAATGCATCTCCGGCACCCGTAGTATCTACTGGCACTACCTTTTCTGTCGGTACATGGATAACCTCACCATTCAATACCGCATAAGTGCCATCTTCACCTACTGTTACTAAAATAACGGGCACTAAATAACTATTTAATTGCTCAATTCCATCTTCCAAGCTAGTTGTTTCTGTCAGGAAAAATAATTCTTCATCAGTAACCTTTAAAATATCTACGTTCTCGAAAAATGACGTGATGGTTTCACGGCAAATTTGCTCACTGCTCCAACGTAGCGGGCGAATATTCGCATCCATTGCGATAATTGCGCCTTTTTCCTTTGCCATCTCTACGGCAGCACGTGTTGTATCAAGTGCTGTGGGATGGAACATTGTACCCGAGCACACTGTTAAAGCAGATGCATGTTTAAAAGCTGCTTCATTTAATTGTGTTGCTTCTACTTGTAAATCTGGCGTCTCATCGACATAATCTTTAAAAATTCGTTCACATGCCTCTGTTAAATGTACATAGACACCGCTAACACGCTTCGCAGGGTTAAATACTGCATAATCCAGGCTTACCCCTTCTTGTGCAAGGCCATCTCGAACAAACTGAGAACCTTCGTCATCTCCTGTGATCGTAATTAATGCAGATGGAGCACCAATACGGCTAATTCCCGCGGCAACATTTACCGTTGCACCACCCATATATTTAGTAAAAGATGTGTTTGTTACATCATCAGCGATATAGTCAATAAAAGCATCTCCGTAAACTAATATAAAATCCTTATCTTCCTTTGTCATTGTTATCCTCCTGAAACTCTAGTCATTATAGATTAACACGAAATTTGATGTCGCATAAAGTTTTAAACTTTCGGAAAAATAATAATTATGACTTGGCCTAGTTGTTGCTGTCGCTTCGCTTTCTCACAGATAAACAATGCGTCTGGAATCGGCTTTGCGCTTAGGCCTGCACGAGGGCCGACACGATGTCGGTCATTTCGGTAATGCCACAGGACGTGGCGTTTTTACCGTTGTAGGTCAGTTTGCCGTTATTAACTCCTTTCTGATTTCATGACACCCGCTGAAAGAAGGTCAAGATGCCACCAGAATATCACTATTTTCTCAAAAGCTTGAGTCATCCTCTATCTTTGTTATACTTGCCTATAGAAAGGTAGGGATTTTGACAATGAGTATCACAATTCGACAAGCGCAACCACAGGATGCCCATGCCGTTGTACCATTAATTATTGATGCGATTGGTGATATTGCCAACCGTTTAACAGGAGAACAGACAGCTAAAGCAGTTGAACAAGAACTTACTGTACTATTCAAGCGTGAGGATAATCGACATTCCTTTTTAAATACTTTTGTTGCTGTTGAGAATGAGCAAGTATTAGCAATTCTTGTTTACTATAATGGTGTCGAAGCCATTCACATGGATGAAAACCTCGTAAAATGGCTAGAAGAAAAAAATGCGCCATCCATTATCATCGATAAAGAAGCTCATGAAGATGAATATTATATTGATACTATTTGTGTAGCACCAGAAGCTCGTGGTAAAGGAATTGGAACATTATTACTGCAATTTGCCATAGAGGAAACACAAAAACGAGGCTATACAAAATTATCATTAAATGTTGAAACACAAAAAGAAGACGCTCGTCGCCTTTATGAACGCATGGGCTTTGTCATTACAGAGCCATGGTCCATCATTGATGAACCATTTCATCATATGGTGAAGCAATTTTAGGAAGTGAAACAAAAAAACATGAAGAAAAATTTATTTTATCCTCTTTTAATTGTCATTGCTTCTAGTAGCTACGGAATACTATCGACAATTGTCAAAGTAGCTATGCAGCATGGCTTTACAACAGGAGAGGCCGTATCGAGTCAATATATTATTGGCTTTATGCTTATTGCAACTATTTTTATAGTGACACAAAGGCAATTACCGAAGCTTTCTAAAAAGGGACTGCTTATTTTAGTGTGCGCCGGGATATTTACCGGGGCTACAGGGATAATATACGGAGAATCATTAAAGTATCTACCAGCATCTCTTGCAGTAGTAATGCTCTTCCAATTTACATGGATAGGCTTATTAATAGATTGCGTACTTCATAAACGTTTACCAAGTCGGACTGAAGTAATTTCTCTCATTGTATTATTTGCTGGAACTATTTTAGCTGCCGGTGTACTAAATGTAGATTTAAGCGGTATTCCTATTCAAGGCTGGCTACTAGGGTTTGCTGCTGCCTTTACTTTTGCTTGCTTTATTCAATTTAACTCTCGTCACGTGGAAGGTATTACAACTACATCACGCGTGTTAATCGTTTCCTTTGTCGCTCTTATCATAATTAGTATTTTCCTTAACCCTGAAGTCCTTTGGAACGGCAAATTATTCGCCGGAGGGTTATGGAAATTCGGACTAGCACTAGGGCTCTTCGGTATTATTTTGCCGATTTATTTATTCTCTATAGCTGTTCCGAAAGTGGGAGGAGCTCTTGCCTCTATTTTAAGTGCTATGGAGTTACCTGTTGCCGTAACCGTTTCAGTTATTGTTCTACATGAACCTTTAACTTCTTTACAAATAGCGGGTATTATTTTGGTTATTTTAGGTATGATGCTACCGACAATACTTTCGCAACGACGACAAAAAAAGATCACGTAATGGCCTATCCATAAATAACTGTTGGTGAAATACTTAACATCATTGAGGCTGGTACAAAACTTTAAAAAGCGCGAGAAATCAATTTAGAAACGTTGATTTCTCGCGCTTTTTTATATAAACATTTATCTTCCTTCATTTAAATGTTTAACAATCTCTGGAAATATGCCGTTTTTTCAAACTCTTTCATAATTTTTTCTAATAAAATATCCCATTCATTTTCAAATAAAGATGATAATTTTATTTTTATTTTTTCACCATCCAAATCCGGTAACTCTAAATGATTATAACAGGTTCACATCTTCTATCGAGTAATATTATAAGTCGCAAAAACATCATAAATAATCCCCCGATTTTCCGAAGTTGTAAGAATATCTATAAAACTCACAGAAATATCCAATCTACTGCTTGAATAGCAGAAGAAACAGCATGCTCATTATGCATAGAAAATAGAAAATTGATCTATCCAATGATGATACGTTCCCCTTCATAGTCTTATAAATGAAGCACTCGGTACATAAACGGCGTAAAATGTGCGCGCGTTAAGTGTTCATTCTGCCTAAAAGGGCATTTGTTAATAATCTAAAAATATAACATTTATTTCAAAAACAACGAAATCAATTTTTGCTGGTTCCGAAACAAAAAATGATAATTCTGAATTTTTAAAATAAGGTGTTACAGATTCACATCTATTCTAACGTTAGAAAGACAGATAAAAATCTATTATCTAAGAATGATTAAACAGCTTAAATCCAACAAAACACAGGACTTAAGTCGCCAATTCACATCAATTATTGATAAAACATACATATTTATGTACTCCCTACTATAGTTGAAAAAATCCCCACCTTTTTTTGGATAGGAAAATATAATTTTTCTAGTTTTTATCAATTTTTGTGTAAATAATAACAAAAACTGATTTTGAATTTTTAATATCTAGTGTTACGGTATTAACATCCCCGGGGAAAAAACAAAGAAATGATGGAGGGATAAAATGACAGTAATGAAAAATATGTTTTTAACTGCATTAATTAATTTTTTTGTACAGCCATTTACAAATGTAATGATGGATTCAAAAACTGAACAGCGTAATGGTTTTTGGGTCTGGGTTGCTATACTTATAATAGTAATTGCAGCTTTTTATGCTGCTTGTTACTTTTATGGCGCTAATTTTACTGGAAATTTCAATTTTTTAGGAATTGGATTTGAAGTTGAATGTAAGAAGTAAAAATTCAAGTAAAAGTAGAATAGAATTCGAATTCTATTCTACTTTTACTCTTTTAGAGGGTGACTTAATATGATTGAAATTAATATAAAACAAAAAATATATCCTGATTTTTCTATAGAGGATGTTTCTCTTTCTATTTTCCCAAGGGAAATTACATTATTGTTAGGTCATAATGGTTCTGGTAAAACAACAATAATTCGTTCTTTATTGGGATTAGTTCATTTGGATTCAGGGAGCATAAAATTGGATAATACTGAGATTGATTTTCAACATTATAATAGTTATAAAAAATTCAAATCTGAAGTTGGGTTTATACCAGATGAAGATGTTTTATTTGATTATCTAACTCCAGATGAATATTTTCAGTTAGTTATAATTAGTAAAAATATTGATTCGTCTGATTTTTTGAATTTTTTAATAAAAGTTTTCAATATTAGTAAATATACTAAACAATTGATAAGTACATTATCTCATGGAAACAGAAAAAAAGTTCAAATTATAGGCCAAATTTTGTGTAAACCAAAGTATTTAATAATTGATGAGCCTACCAATGGTTTGGATCCAGATATGATTATAATTTTAAAACAGATTATTTTAAAGTTAAGAGATCTAGGTACGGGAATTCTTATCTCAACACATGATTTACGATTCGCTGAAAATTTGATGAATAGCGTGAGTATTATAAGAGATGGGAAAATTATACTTCAGGATAAAAGCGATAATTTATTAGGAGAATATGGAACTTGTAATTTGGAGGATATTTATAAAAAAATCAATAATGATTATTATAATTATATTGAGGTGCTTATAGAGAATGAAATGGTTAAGCATAGCTAGGAAACTAGATGGAAAACAGCTTAGAGAAAATTTAATTTCTACTTTTATTCATAATAAAATGATTGGGTTATTAGTGCTATTAAGCGTAATTTCTATTTATGCTTTATATATTTTATTAACTATACAAGGTGTTAACCCTTCTAATCAATCTATTATCGATGTACTTTATAGAGCTGGAATTATGAGTATAGGCGTTTTTAGTTTCATAACAATTATATTTATATATTTTACCAGAAACAAACTTCTTACCCCTGAATATAAACATTTTTTTAGTTCTGTGTCTATGTCCACATTAGAAATAATTTTAGCTAATTATTATTATGTTTTTATTTTCACATTGTTTTTCTATTGTTTTGTTATGTTACCTGTATTTTTAGTTATTATTTTCTTTTATGAAATAACCTTCTTCATGTTGTTTAGTATGTTTTTAATGTTGTTGTCATTACCTCTTTTGTTTTTTCTCATTTTAAATGTGTGGATTATTTCTTATCTTTTAGCTATGAGACTAAATAATAATTTTAGAAATTCACTGCTAACAATTTTATTTATTATTTTTTCTTTTGTTTTGATTGTTATAAATTTGATTTCAGGGAATCGCTTTAGTTTACTGAATTTATATTTAAATTCGGGTTTTGTTAATTATTTAGTTTCGTTATCACTAATTATAATATATATATCTTTAAACATTTGGGGGTTAAATAAATTATCTTCAATTTATTTAGGTAATTTATTTAAAGAAAAATTAGAAGATGGCTTTATCAAATATAAAGTCGTAAATATTTCAAAGTGGCGAAATGATTCTCCATTATTAAGACAAATTAATCTTGAATTATTAAGATTGTATCGTACAAACTTGTATATGGAACCAATTTTTATAGTTATCTTCTTAGGTTTAATAATAGTTGTTGCATATAAAATGTTAAATTTCGAGGTTTTTACTTCAATATATAATTTAGTTTTCCAATTTGGAATGATTGAAGCTATGATAATTGTACTTATATCTTTAGGATCTGAATTTTTGAAAACTAAATTTCTAATATATTCAATGAATTGGAACGGATTTATTTATTTATTTGGTAGATTTCTTATATATATCATCTCCAATATTTGTATTTATTTATTATTTATTTTAGGAGTTACAACTATTGTATCCGATATTAGTGTTGATTTATTAACATTATTTCAATATATAAGAATAGTTTCTATTACTATATTAGCTATAACTATTGGATTTATATGGCCTATTCAAGAATTTAATAAATTGTTTTTAATTTTAGTATTTATACTTTGTTACGGTATTATCGAACTAATTATTTTAAATTTCAATATTCCTTTCTCACTAATTAATTTTTTATTTGGAATACTAATTCCATTTGTTTGTGTATTTGTTTTGAAAAAGAAATTTTTAAAAGGACCCATAACAAAATGAATGTATTAACATTTAGCCCTTCTATTTTAGTAATTTTCCAGTTTTTTATATTTCTGATTGGATCTATAACCACTGTTATATTATCACATGAATTAGGACATATATTGATGATTATATTTTTCAATATTGTATATAGAAGAGGGATTTTTAATCTCAAGTTAAAATTAACATTGACTAATATTGAAGTTATTAATAAACCCTTTCCGAATCCATGGGCAAATATTTTAATAGCCTGTTTTGGGACAGTCAATTCAATATTATTTAGTTTTGTTTTTTATAGTTTATATTCTAATAATTTTTGGGGATTTACAATGTTTTTATCTATAATAAGTATTTGTAATATATTACCATTCGCCCCTGATGGAAATATTATAAATTACAATTTAAAGAAATTAGAAGAAATTAGGAGGAAGAGATGAGAAAATCTTATAAAATCGTTGTTGCTGTTCTATTAAGTATTATCACTTACAGTTTAATTACATTTTTGGCAACACTTTCTATTGTATTATCTAAAGTAGAATCTTTTGATTTTCAACCTAAGTTTTTTGGTCAAGATATAGTTTATATCCATATTCAAGATAGTATATTTAATGCTAATGTAACATCGACAGGTGTACTTATATTTGGTCTTTTAGGAGGGATTATTCAACTTCTTATTAATAAATTTAGTAAGTCAGACAAACAGGCGTATT
This sequence comes from Lysinibacillus sp. NPDC094403, assembly GCF_050278745.1. Taxonomy (NCBI): domain Bacteria; kingdom Bacillati; phylum Bacillota; class Bacilli; order Caryophanales; family Bacillaceae; genus Lysinibacillus; species Lysinibacillus sp. NPDC094403. Next base: position 109,959 of record NZ_JBNNTL010000010.1, read on the forward strand.
GATTAATCAAAATATCCAGATTTCATTCATAAATCCTATGAGAAAGCCGTACAAAGCATATGTTCAACATTATTATTTATGATTCCTCTATGTGTTAATTCTCCAAGAGCGAGCACCACTGTTTGTCTCAGTACGTGTTGCTTGCTTCTCATAATTCATATAGCACCGGCATGATGCAAGACAGAACAATGAGTACTTGTGACGAGTCAAGTGTTAAAGGCCCAAATGAAGCTGTCAGTAAAAAAAGGACCAGTATTGTGCCGAATAAAACGAAATAATTAATGGTCATTGCTTTTCCCATAATTTCTTTCGAGCGTTCGTCCTTAGGGAAAATATGTGGTGAAAGATATGCTAGCATCAACTGATTTAAGCCTAATGCTATTAGCATAAGAGAATTGGGAAATCTACCATTGGCTATTTCCTCATAAATAAAATAAAGACCAAATCCAATTCCAATGATGCTTGAAAATAAATAGGTTTTTTGATTATTAGTCATATTTCAGTCCCCCTCATAAATAAAGACATCTTCAATTTTACAATGAAATACACGAGAAATTTTAAATGCTAATTTGATAGAGGGGTTATAGCGTTCATTTTCAAGTGAAATAATCGTTTGTCTTGATACATGTAATAGTTCAGCTAATTTATCTTGCGTTAAATCGTATTTAGCACGTAAATTCTTAATATTATTTTTCAACTTTTCACCATCTATTAGTAAAGTTAACTTTACGTTAAGTAAACTTTACATATTTGAACTAAGTCAATACTTAGACACATAACAGCTAGCTTTTTCTGGTACTCAACGTCCATTATTGCTCCACATCTTAAATCGCGCATGAAAAGATGCTACTACTCTATGGTGATTAGAAAATCCAAAAATAGAATTTATTTTCGTAATTCGAATCCCTTTAGAACCAAAGATTGTTATAATTTTTTAATTATTCTAACATTAATGCCAAACTTAAAGATTATACTGATAGTATGTAAGTTTTTCACTATTAGGGAGTGGGAAGATTAAGCAGAAGAAGATAGTTAAATCTCTGATTCTTTAAAGAAAAAAAAGATGTGTCCTATGCAAAGAAATTAGATCTAATTTCTTCGATTCTAGAAGTCATATCTCCCATATTTGTGCTTATACTTACCGGGATTTGTTGCTGATATAAAGATCTTGCCTTTGCTTTAACAGCGTTGTTGTTTCCAGCTTGTACCTTCTCCGTTACTTTATTTTGTTTCAACGTAGAATTTACTATGTCATCAATAGAAATGTTAGCTGAGGACGAGATAGAACCTTCACTTGTTAAACCAATGCTATTTAATAGTTGCTTCTGTACAGTGGATAAATTACTATCCTTATCTAATTTAGTTTCAAGTAGATCTAGAAAACCATTCTCACTGTACAAGTCTAATATATTTGATACTTTAGGATCTTTTAATAACGACTTTCTTTGTATATCAGATAAATTCTTTATATTTGAACTATTAAGAAGAGTATCTGTTAATACATTTTTGAAAGCAGTTTTTTGATCTTCTGATAAATTTAATTTTTTGTTTTCAGACAATTCTTGAAGGAGTTTTTGTGTGAAAAGTATATTTTCTGTAGATGGAAATTTTACATTCAATGTTATCACGCTTCCTTTCTCGAGATATTCATATCTTCTTCTATGAATATTATCGTCAATTATTAGAAATATTCACTGAACAATATGAGGGCGCGAAACGTTTACCTATAAAACAGTTAATAACCAAACAATAACTATTTTACCATTTATTTATATGACAAAATATGCTATATATAACTAAGGTTTTGTACAATTCCTAAAAAAACAAAAAGGAGCTAGGATTATGAAGAAGATAACAACCATCTTGACAGCATTATTTGCCGTATTTATTGTATTTGGGATTATGGGGAAAGCACCAGCATCTGAGTTAGATCAAGAACTAGATTAGGAATTTTCTCCCATTTTGTTCATAGAAACTTCAATTGAAGAACACGAACATGATGCTTTTGTACATGAAAGTATAACTGGAGATGAACAAATTACTGTTTTTGCTATGTGTAACCATGTTGGTACTCTAAAAGAAACAAAATATGTTGGTTTTCATAGCACATGTGGGGGTCCTTTATACAAGGTATATTGTAAGCCATGTGGTAAATTTAAAAAAACCTTATGTCTATGTCCTTAACAGACTCTCATTACGTGTAGATGAGAATGTAAGTTATTGGATTGATGTTTTCTGAAAAACTAGTTTTTTACCAAAAATGATACCATGGTTTAAAAATACATAAAATTTTCTTCAAGGGTGCGGAATGTGAGGTGGATTTTATAAACATTAATAATCTCAATACATTTAATATTTTTACAAATAACAAAATGAATAATGTTGTAGTTACTGTTCCAATAAAGACCTCTTTATTTGCAACAGTATTTAATGATTTTTTGAAAGAAAAATCATTAGCAATAACTAATCCTAACGATTTGAAGTCTTCATTGGAATTACATCTTTTGGAGGACAAAGTTAATCAAACAGTTGAGCTTGAAGACAAGTATTGCTCGCTATGTGGTTCTATGATTGAAGATGATGGTAGTTGTCCGTTATGTATTGTGCCAATATTTATAACTGGTAACAGCAACCAAACATTTCAAAACCAAAATGCTTCACAAGTAAATAATTCCCATGCAGAGTTTGGAAGTAGCGTACACCACCCTTTAGAAAGTAAAGAAACATCAATAAAATCACATGATATCAATTTAAAATTTATGAAAAAAGCACCTATTTAGTTGAATGGGTGCTTCTTTGTATCATTATTCAGTTCCAATCAATGTCTGTATAATTAATTACTTCTTTCTTCAATCTTTTCATTTTTTCTTAGGAAACCTGCCAGCCATGAAAGAAGAAAAATATAAAGATGCCATTATTGAACAGGCGAAAAAAGATTTTAAACGTGGAAAAACAACGATGGGACCAGGTTTTATGGAATTGAAAAAGAGTTTTGTTTCGGTTGTATCTCCTAATCGAAACGGTTCTATTACTCAAGCAATGCAACGTTTGCCATTTTATGCAGCGTAATAAAATTAATTATATGCAAGTAAAAGATGGTCGTGGAAATGAAATTGCTAGCTTTTCACCAAACAAAGGGTGGACGTCCGTTGCTACTTCGGCAGAAAGTGCACGTAGTAGTGAGTTTAATACGTTATATATCAATACATGGAACGCCTTAAAAGCTGAAGCGAAAAAAGCTTCTTACGTATCTGATAAAAATGTAACTAAGAATATGATTGATACATCAATTTAAATTAGCAAGAAGAGTAGCATTTTGCTGCTCTTTTTGTTTGCTGGAGAGAATTCTCTTGGCACTGAACAAACAACATATCTTCGAGCAAAGCGACAACAAATATAGCTGCTTATTTTGCAAAAATAACAGCTGAAAATTTGTAAAGGTCGTAGGAATATCCTACCAAGTCAAAAACAGTGTTTTTGGGGAGTGGGCGCACATTCCCGTTGCTTGCCCTACCCTTAAGCCACGAAAAAAGAGTAGCAAAATGCTACTCTCAGCAGAAAAAATCGAACAATGTTTTAAGTTGTATTCCAAATACAGACATTCCTAGATAAACCACAAACTTTTATAAACCAAGCGTTCAGTACATAAATGCCGTAAACTGTGCGCGTGTTAAGTTTTCATTTAGTTTAAAATTACCGTTTTCATCGCCTAGTGCAATGTTATGGTCTGCTAAAGTCGCAATATATCCACTCGCCCAGTTTGATGGGTCAACATCTTTAAACGAGCTATTGCCCTCTGGCGTTAAATCAAAGGCAAGCACTAGTATTTTCGCCATTTGTGCACGAGTAATATAAGCATTAGGACGGAAAGCTCCATTTGAACCATCCATGATACCTGCTCATTGTAGTCGTGTGATTTGTTCATAATACACATGATTTTTAGGTACATCCGAAAATAGGTTAATGCATCAAATATGAAGTCCTACCGTACCCAAAGACTCCTAAGAAAAATAGTGATTAGGATAATCATCAAAAAACTTAGGAGAAAGTTAATGTCGTCGTTTAAAGAACATTTAAAAACCCACCTACAATCTCTATTCACATCGATTTTAGGTAGGTTTTGTCTATTAGTCATCGATCTTTTTTGACAAATAGAAGTATTGCTAACAAAGCAAGGAAGAATAGACTTAAATGGAAACTCATCAAATTAGCATTATATTGAATATAATAATTAGTATTTAGCATTTTGTTGTCAGTTAGCATTAAAGAAGAAACAATTGTCGGACTAAATAGCGAAATCATAGCTATACAAACTATGCAAAACGAAAAGATTTTTTTATTCAAAAAATCACCTACCAATAATGTCTATAGGTATCTAAAAGTTTTTGTATAGGATACTTCTACTGGTTTTCCTGCAAGACCACCAGGGGTTGTTCTAAAAATAAATATTTTAGAACAACCCCTGTTAAATTATTTACTCTTTCAATCTTGGATATAGTTCAGTAAATTTTATACCTTCTATTGTTGCCTTGCTCCCAGTATGATTTTTATATTAGGCAAAACGAACACCAGTCATCATAACAACAATTATACGCTTCAATTTAAAGCTAGCTCCTTTTCATCCTTAATCTAAAGTTGCTAAAAGTGATAAAGTCATTATCAATAAAAAATCACTAAAAATAATGTAACCTTTTTGTTTTGAATCATGAGAGTAAGAGGATTCTGCATTTAATTGAATTTCGAGTCGATTAAGATCTATTTCGGCCCTTTTCATTTTAAATTATCCTTGCTGAATTATCATATACCTTGCTAAAAAGGGTATGACCTTAGTGTGTTTTTTTTCAATTTCAAAAACTTTCATAACTTAGGGCAGACGATAAATTACTTGCTTTTTTGTGTGTAGAGTCTACCACATCTATAAAATATTTTTTTCTTTATAAAACAATATATTTACAAGCAAGTTTAATACTAAAAAAACTAGTATAAATAGACCCCAATATGTAAATAGATTATCATATCCCAACAACATTACCCTATATAATTTTATGTATAACTACAGTTAATAGTATTAATACACATTTGATTACAGATAATGCTATGATTTTTATCATCTAATCTCTCCGCTCAATATTAATTATTCTATCTGACCGTTCAGCTACTTCCTTATCATGAGTTACACAAATAATAGTTTTTCCTGAATCTTTTAATTGCTTAAATAAATTTAAAATAACTTCTTTATTTAAATCATCAAGATTTCCTGTTGGCTCATCTGCTAATATTATTTCGCAAGGTTTTAGCATCACTCTTGCTATAGCAATCCTCTGTTGTTCACCACCACTTAACTGGTAAACTTTCTTTTCTAAATATGTAGCATCCAAGCCGACTTTTTCTAAATTATTTATCATTATTTCATTACTAAAATTGTTACTATATGCCTTTGAAATTAGTAAGTTATCTTTAACTGTTTCATTATTCATTAACACATAATTTTGAAATATATATCCGAATTTATACCTTCGCAAATACATAGTATCTTTACTATTTGGATTTAAATGACCGTCTATAGAAACAGTACCTTTTTCCGGCTTATCTAATAGGCCAATCATATTTAAAACTGTCGTTTTACCTGCACCACTTTCGCCTATAATAGATACAAATTCTCCTTTATTGATGCTCAATGAAAGATTTGCAAGTATAGTTTTCCCCGAAAAACTTTTACTTATATGTTTGAGTTCAATCATTAGATACTCAATCCCCTTTTACTACTTTGTTTGTATTTTTCTCGTTTGAAAACTTGACAAATATATTTAAAAATAGAAGTTCTAAAAACAAAGGTCCTAAAAGCAGTAATGTAACATTAGCACTTTTGAAGAAATAAAACACCAATGCAGCTGCGAAAATATTAGAGAGACTAGCTATAAGAATAATAGTTTTATTTCGTTTCCAATAAGAATAACCGAACAAATATTTAAGGGTTAATTGATAAAGATGTGCATTATAGTAAGACCAAATATATGCAATAAAAAGTATAAATGAAAATATAATAACAATAGTTAAACCAATTAGTTGTTGAAACAATTCCCACTTAAGTTCAATTATTCCATCACTTACTTCGTCATAAACAGATACTACGTTATTTATTTCTTTAACGTTTGCTTCTCCCAACGATGAAGAAATATTTTCATAGGCATTTCCATTCGAATTATCTAAGAAAAATAATGAATGTGTCACATACGCACCTATGGTAGAAGTATCTAAGCTATCAGTGTATAACATAGCGACAGGGTCTATAACTCTATTTTTTTGGTTTCCTCTATAATTACTGTATGTAAAATATTCTTGTCCTTTTTTAGTATAGATTATATTAATTTTCAAATCGTCTATTTTCTTTTCAATTAATGGTTGAGCGAGTTCTTTATTATACATATTGACAATTTCAACGCTTTGGAAATAAAACCATTCTCTATACGAATTCGCAATATGCTCTTCGATAACCTTTAAATGTTCAGGTACTAACACATTCAAGGTGTTTTTATCCTTAGGTAACTGCTTAATAATCGGCACACCATTACTACTTTGAATCGGGTTAACTTTGAGATAATTTTCATCTATAATAATACGTCTTCCATGAGGGGTATAAATATCATTTGTATTTTTAATACCTGACATATAGCTATATATAGGCTTTCCATCTTTATAATCAATAACACTAAATTTTTCGGCTTCTATGAGAAAGGCCTGATTGTTTTTTTTGATTTTTTCATAAAAGAGACTTAATCTATCATTTAAATCTCTATCGAGTTTTAAATTATCCGAAATATTTTTGTTTAGCACACCCACTTGAATACGAAAAACATTTTGAGTGTCATCCCAGTAGCTTAAACTATTTAATTTATTGGTTAAATTATTATATTTCATAAATGAAAAACTAATCATACTAAAAAGAACAATAGATACTAACGTCTTTAAAATGATCGACATCCACTGAATTTTTCGAAATGGTAAAGCGCCTTTAACACTATGATGATACTTATTAAATTTAAAAATTAGTAAAATACCTAGCAATGTAACAAATAGAAGAATCATTAAAATTGAAATATTCACTAGTATGAACAGTGGAAAAAAATCTTTTAAAAAGTACACTTGTTTAAAAGTTACGGAAAAAATAATTATTCCTATTGAGAACAATGTGAATATAATGAACATGAACCGTAAAAAGGGACTGAAAAAAGAACATACAATTTTCGCTTTCGAGTACCCCCATAGATAATACAAAAATAGTAATTTGTTTCGTTTTTGGATTAAAAAATAAAATATTCCTATTATATAAATAACAAAAGAAAAAATAACAATCATTAATAAAGAAATATTTGTTAATACTAAACTATTTATATTTTCTTGTTTGGTTAGTACCTTTCCGTATGGGGAGAATTCTTTAGTAAAAGAATGGAGGATTTCTTTATCTACACTACTCAAATAAAACTCATTTTTAAATCCTACATTTTTTATTTGTTTAAAGTCATATATATGAAATTCCCAATTAGATAGTGGAAAGTAAAAAATACCTGATTGGTTTTTTTCATCTTCTTTCAAATGATTAGCGATAAAATACTTTCCAATCGGAAATTCTCCTGATTGTAAGTTTATATATGAATCTTTTAAAACGTTCGTAGAGTAAATATTTAAAGAATTGTCGCTTATAAAATTATATTGAGAAATATTAATATTATTTTTCTTTGAAAATTCAACTAAATGTTCAGTAAATTCATTATCGTTGAAGTTTATTTTGGCATAACTATAGTCAATCATAACAATTTGATTTCCTTTATATAAAAAATCAACTACTTTATGATTCGAAAATAACGAATAACTGAATAAATTTGATGTGATTATCACGATAGTTAAAAATAGATATATTATTTTTTTCATGAATATATCCTTTCAATAAATACAAAGTATAGGAATAATCCCTACACTTTGTGTTTGTTTAATATTTATTTAACATTCCAATTTGCTGTATTACCCCAAAGTGTAGTTTTAACCCATATAGCTGCTAAGTTACCTGGTGCTTCCCATTCACTCTGACGATTGAGACTCCAATTACCTGCGCTTGATCTATGAACTTTTGAGGGATGGTTGTACTCTGAGGTATGACGATCCCATCCCCAGAATACGTTAAATGTACCGCCTCCAGCTGATACAGCTGCTCTAGCGAAATTATTTTTAGTATCATCAATTAGGAAAGAACCAGTTTCTTCTTGGGCTATCAATGCATCTAAGTCAATACCGCCCTCATTTGTAGGTAATTCTGCTGCAGAACCTTCTCCTACTGATACACTTAAACATGCACAAACTGCTAATCCTGCTAAAATCCTATGAAACGATTTTTTAATCATTATAAAAACTCCTTTACCTAAATATTTAGAATATAGATAAAATTCAAATTTTATAGATGTCCTTGTTTCAAATCTTAGCATTCATTTCAAAATCATCAAAATCAACTTTTGTTCACTTTTGAACAAAAGTTGATAATCTGTTCTGAAAAGCTTTAATTCTCGCTACTTTAAAGGGTTTCCAACTTTAGTGAAGCACCATTGCTATCTAGTATTTTGTTAGCTATGATGAATCTAATTATAATTTTTTTATAATTCTAACATTAATACCAAGTCCACGGATTATACTGATAGTATGTAAGTTTTTCACTATTAGGGAGGGGGAAGATTATGCAGAAAAAACGTATTTTCGGTTTTTTACTTGTGCTGATGGTTATTGTCTTGGCTGCTTGTAGTAGTGACAAGGCTTCTACAAAAGATGCAAAAGATAGCGACAAAACGTCTAACTCTGAAAAGACCGATGTGGCGGCGGCTACACCATCTGGAAAGCTTGTGATCTATACAGGGCGCGATGAAGAAATGGTGCAAAAGGTAATCGATCAGTTTAATGAAAAGTACCCGGACATTAAAGTGGAATTTTTAACGATGGGCGCACAGCAAATTTTAGAACGCCTACGTGGTGAAAAAGCAAATCCTCAGGCTGATTTTTGGTGGGGCGGTACGCAATCTGCACTAACTGTCGGCGCCAACGAAGGTTTGCTTCACGCTTGGAAACCTAGCTTTAACGACTCCATTGATGCAGCTCATAAAGATGCAGATGGTCGTTGGTTTGGTGAAATGTTACTGCCTGAAGTCATTATGATTAACAAGGATGTTTTAACGAAAGAAACGGGTCCACAAGATTGGGATGATTTATTAGATCCAAAGTGGAAGGATAAAATTTTAATTCGTGGTGTGTTAGCATCTGGGACAATGCGTACTATTTATTCATCTATGATTTTACGTCAAGGTGCAGATTCGCCTGAGAAGGGCTACGATTGGTTATTAAAATTAGATGCCAACACGAAGGAATATACACAAGATCCAAATGCACTTTATTTAAAGATGACACGACAAGAGGGCAGTGTTTCTTTATGGAATTTGCAAGATATTCTATTAAAGAAATATACGACTGACTATCCGTTTGATTACATTTATCCGAAAAGTGGTGCACCGATATTAGTTGATGGCGTTGCTGTTGTCAACAATGCTAAAAACTTAGAAAATGCAAAGCTCTTCACAGAATTCATATTTGAAAAAGGTATGGTGACTCAACTAGCCAACGATTACTATCAAATTCCTACTCGCTCAGATATCGATAAAGCTGCAATGCCTGAGTGGTATAAAGAATTAGATTTAAAAACTATTGATATAGATTGGAAGCTAATGACTGAAAAAGAGGCAGAATGGATGGAGTATTGGGATAACAATATTAAAGGGCGCGGGAAAAAGTGACCGAGGATTAAAAAGTTGTGAACCTGTCCTATGTTGCTGACAGGTTACTCACAAAAAATCAGGAATGATATTTGTTAAAACGTATGTCATGCATATAAGTTGATTGGAGTGGAGACTGGGAGACTCCTTGGGGATCAGCGTCACAGATGAGACCCTGGAGCGAGCAACGCGAGTGAAGCGGCTCATCGGACGCCCCCAGGAAGCTTTGCTCTGTGCGAAAGCGTAGTGTTAACGTAGCGGCAGCAACAAAGCGCCCAGTCGGAACGGAAATCAACCCTACGTTATGGTGAAGCCTTTTAATATCATAAAACAAATATCTACGAATATTGTTCATGTCTATAAGCCTCGAGTATATTTTGCTCGAGGCTTCATGCACCTAATTTTCTAACGAGAAAGGAGCATTTCAGTTGAAAAGTGTCAAAATAGAAAATGTCTCTAAGAAATTCGGTCAAATTCATGGCGTAAAAGATTTAGATCTTCATATTAAAGCTGGTGAATTTTTCACTTTCCTTGGTCCCAGTGGTTGTGGAAAAACGACGACACTAAGGATGATAGCAGGCTTTTATTACCCAACGGAAGGGAAAATTCTTTTTGATGATCTTGATGTGACAAGGCTCCAACCTAATAAACGGAACATCGGTATGGTGTTTCAAAATTATGCCCTCTTTCCACATATGACAGTAGATGAAAATATCGCCTTTGGATTACAAGTACGGAAATTCTCAAAGGCGGAGATTAAACAAAAGGTTGACCGTATCAGGGGGCTTGTACATTTATCGCAATATGGGAATCGGAAAATTAATGAATTATCTGGCGGACAGCAACAACGGGTTGCATTGGCAAGAGCTCTGGTGATTGAACCTGATATTTTATTACTAGACGAGCCATTATCAAATTTAGATGCGAAATTACGTGAAGAAACGCGGATTGAAATAAAAAGAATTCAGTCCGAGCTTGGTGTCACAACCATTTATGTTACACATGATCAAATGGAAGCTATGTCTATGTCAGATCGTATAATGGTCATGGAAAATGGGAACGTCAGACAAATTGGTACTCCGCAAGAGATTTATAATCGGCCTTCAAACCGCTTCGTAGCAGATTTTATTGGTGAGACAAATTTAATTGAGGCAACAATCGATGCTGTTAATGGTAACGATATACAAGTAAAAACAGCGAATGGACTTGTTCTCACTGGGCGAAAGCAACAAAGCTCCCCCACCTTAACGCATATGATTGGAAACAAAGTATTTATTTCTATTCGTCCTGAATCTATCAATCAAGGAACCGGTGAAAACACATTAACAGGTAAGATCACTTTTGTTGAATTTACAGGAATTAGTGTGAACTACATTGTGGAATTTCTAGATTTTTCACTAAAAGTAATGATTATTAATATGAATGATCAATTAAAAAAAATTGGTGAAGAAATTACCTTAAACATAGCCCACGATTCACTGTATTTTTTAGGGGAATAGGAGGGCACCAACATGGATAAAACACACCTCAATCCTTCTAAAGGAAATGCATGGACACGACTAACTAGTTCAAATTGGTTTGTCTATATTTTAGTTGCACCTTTATTTTTAGTGTTGTTTGCCTATGTAGTATACCCGTTCTATCAAACTTTTATAGAAAGCTTTTCTGGTGATGATGCGCTATCGAATTATAAAAATTTTTTTAATATAGCTAGCCCAGCAAATATAGAGGCATTGTGGACTAGTATATATATATCCGTTATCAGTGTTATTTGCTGTGCCATCGTCGGTGTCACCATGGCATTTCTACTGGAACGCTATAATTTCCCAGGCAGACGGATACTCTCTGTTTTAGTATTGGTACCTATGGCTCTTCCGCCGTTAGTAGGTGTACTGTCCTTTACATTTTTATATGGAGAAAGTGGTATTTTCCCACGTGCGTTTCAGCACTTATTCGGTTTAGGGCAAGTTCCTTTTTCATTAAAGGGCATATGGGGGGTTATAGTAGTACATACATTCACTATGTACACTTACTTCTACTTAACCGCCTCAGCAGCTATAAAAGGTCTTGATCCAGCTTTAGAAGAAGCCGCAACTAGCTTAGGCGCCGGGCGTGTTCGAGTATGGACAAAGGTTATTTTGCCTATGTTAACACCCTCGATTGTTGCCTCATCCTTACTAGTATTTATGATATCTATGGCATCCTACACTGCACCTTTAATGTTCGGTGTTGAACGTACGATGACAATGCAAATCTATTTATCACGTACGAATGGGAATTTAGATATGGCAGCAACACAATCTATGATTTTATCCTTTGTGTCCATTACTTTTTTAATTATTATGCGCTGGTATCAAAACCGTCGAAATTATCAAAATCTCAGCAAAGGCATTAGTGTTCATCGATCTGAAGTGTCTTCAAGAAGCATGAAAATCATGGCGACTATTGCTTCTTTCATAGGTACATTAATTTTAATTTTGCCGATTTTAGTGCTTATATTAATTTCATTTTCCGTGGATGGTGCATGGAAAACACAAATTCTTCCAACAGACTATACATTGGATCATTACCACGCTCTTTTTACAGATGAACGGACGTGGCGACCGATTTGGAATTCCATTCAAATGGGGGTCATTGCAACACTCGGCAATATCATTTTCGGTGTTGCGGCAGCCTATGCGATGGTACGGTTAAATTTTAAAGGTAAAACATTACTCGATATTTTAATCATGGTTCCTTGGGCATTGCCGGGAACGGTTGTAGCTGTCAATTTGATCGCAGCCTTTAGTACGGAAAATATCTTCTCCTTTAATCAGGTTCTTATCGGGACGTTCTGGATTTTGCCGTTAGCTTATTTTATTAGACATTTACCGCTTGTTTTCCGATCGACATCAGCATCACTTGTGCAATTAGATCAATCGATCGAAGAAGCATCACGAAGTTTAGGTGCAACATGGTGGTATTCATTTAGACGTATTGTCTTACCACTTACATTTACGGGCATTTTGGCAGGGACGTTACTAGCCCTTGTTCAAAGCTTTGGCGAATTCGTAGCGTCAATTCTTATTTACAGTACGTCAACAATCCCATTATCTGTGGCGATATTCCAAAAATTGTATTCCTTTAAATTTGGAACTGCATGTGCATATGGTGTCTTACAAATTTGTTTAATTTTAATTGTACTTATTATTTCTGAGAAGTTATCTAAAGGCAGTGCTGGTTCGGCCATATAACTGCTAATCTACTAGGAGGCAATTAATATGTTTGAAGATTTCCGCAACAAAACCCAGCAAGAAGATGGGATGATCTTCCCTTCTAATATTTATCGTAAAATTGTTTTACAGCCGGCTTACGATGAAGCTAAGAAAAACTTTTTAATAATTATGCTACAAATCGATATTGCACACTTAAAAATGTTAGAAGAACAGGGGCTAGTAAAAAAAGAAGAAGCTAAAGAAATTGGAATTGCCCTAAAAAAACTAGACTTGAACTATTACCGTATAGAGGATTACAGCCCACGATATGAGGATTTGTTTTTCCGTATAGAAAATAAATTAATAGAGCTTGCTGGCGATGTTGCTGGGAATCTTCACATTGGTAGAAGTCGTAATGATATGGGCATTGCCATCTATCGAATGACTTTAAGAAAAAAATTGTTATTGCTTATGCGAGAATTACTGACATTACGGGATGATTTAATCGCAGCTGCTGAGGAACACGTTGATACGATTATGATTGGCTATACACATACGCAGCAGGCACAGCCAACAACCTTTGCGCATTATTTGAAAGCTGTCATCGATCAACTTGAACGAGATTTTGAACGTTTACAGCATGTCTATAAAACGGTAAATCGCAGTAGTATGGGGGCAGCGGCATTAACGACAACAGGCTTCAATATTAATCGAGAGCGCATGCGTGAGTTATTGGCATTCGATGATATTATCGAAAATGCGTGGGATGCTGTTGCTGGTGCAGATTATATTGCAGAGGCAGCCAGTATTGTTCAGCTTGCGGCACTTAATCTGGGTCGCACATCCCAGGATTTTTTACTATGGGCTACACAGGAATTCAATGCATTTACGCTGGCAAGCCCGTACGTACAAATTAGCTCTATCATGCCACAAAAGCGCAACCCTGTTTCGATAGAGCATACACGTTCATTGCTATCAGCGGTTGTTGGTGATGCTAGTACAGTATTACAAATGGTACATAATACACCGTTTGGAGATATCGTAGACACAGAAGATGATATGCAACCATATTTATGGCGCGCAATCGACCGTTTAATAGGTATATACAAACTATTTGGTTCGCTTGTTGTCACGATGGATGTAAACAAGAATAAACTAAGAAATCGAGCAGAAAATAGCTTTGCCAATGTCACAGAGCTTGCCGATACGTTTGTGCGCTCTGAAGGGATTTCCTTCCGCCAAGCACATAGTATTGTAAGTAAGTGTATTAAAGTATTGCTCTCTCATGGTGAGGAGTCTCTAGCAAGTCTTACATGGGGGCTTGCAAATACACAAGCCAAATTAATTACTGGTAAACCGTTAAAAATTTCTGAGGAGGATTTTTATAACACATTAAAACCAGAGACTTTCGTTGGTGTCCGTACATTAACTGGTGGCCCAGCGCCCGTAACGATGAAAGCATCTCTTGAACGTTCCAAGGCAAATGCTCATAACCTTTATGAGTGGATTCGTTTGAAGGAGTCTATGATCGTTGAGGCAGAAAAGCAATTAACAGTATTTTTAGAGGAATGGAATCAATGATGGAATGGCTACTTATTATTGACGGTGGTGCTACAAAAACGGCATGTGCGCTCGTACATGCTGAGTCTGGTGAAATAAAATATACAAATTCAACAAGTGGCTCGAATCATCAAGCAATTGGTGTTGAATCAGCTACTAAAATATTACAAGCGTTATTAGCAAAAGTGCAGGACTTTTTGCAAAAGCAAGATTGCTTAAATATTGCAGTAGCTACCTTTGCTATGGCAGGGATTGATTCCCCCAAAGATCATGAAATCGTATTAGCAATCGTTCATAGCGCAGTATCGGCATTACCATTAAAAATAGATACACTTATTATAGAAAATGATGCACAAGCCACGTTACTTGGTGTTACTGCTGGACAGGCAAGTGCTTTACTCATTGCTGGAACAGGAGCCATTGCATACGCATTTGATGGTACACAAGTAGTACGTGCAGGTGGTTGGGGGCATCGTGCGGGAGATGAAGGCAGTGGCTATTGGTTAGGGCAAGAGATTATTCGTGCTATTTTCCGCATGGAAGACGGACGTGGTGAGCCTACCATATTAAAAAATGCCGTCTATGATTACTTACAGATCCAAGATGTTACAGAGCTAGCCGCATGGCTGTTCCATCCATCCTATACGAATGCGAAGCTTGCAAAAATGAGTGCATTTTTGGCAGATGCCGTGACCAAAAAAGATTCATGCGCTATTCAAATATCCATTCGTGCTGCCCAGGAATTAGTGCTCCTTGCACGCGCCGTGTTGAAAAAAGTTGACTATCGAGGCGAAGCATTTAGCCTTTATTGTAATGGTGGTGCCATTAAGCATAATCCATTCATTTTTAAAACTTTTTCACTGGAAATGAAATCGATGTCTCCGCAAATTGAAGTTTCTCTTTGTGAGCATCAACCAATCCATTATCTTATAGAGCGAACAAAAATGGCCTATGACAGTTTGTAATGTCATAGGCCTTTCATGTTGTTGAAAAACTATTATGTTCAATGAACTAAAGGTATCCATTTCTCTTTTGCAAAACGAGGGTTGATTTCCGTTCCAACTGAGCGCTTTTATCGCTGCCGCTTCGCTTTCGCGCAGAGCAGAGCTTCCTGAGGGCGTCCGATGAGCCGCTTAAGCCAACACGATGTTGGTCACGAAGGCGTTATCACAGGATGTGATGTTCTTAGCCTTCGTTCCTCTATTTGCTCGCTCCAAGGTCTCATCTGTGACGCTGTGATTCCCGAGGAGTCGCTCAGTCTCCACTCCAATCAACCACTTCATAAAGCATGAATCTTCTGGCATGTTACTAATATATTGTGATAAAACAAAATTGAAATAACCACAGATTACAATCTCGCCATAACTCTATATAGAGCTTATGACAATCTGATCATAGACTCTTTATTTTGCAAATAACGTTAAAGTGCCATTTTTTTAAGCTCATTTGTCGTGAAATATAAATAGCTGTCCTTCACAAATAAATCCTTCGTTTCTTCCCTATTTAATATTTGTTCTCCACTTCCATCCGGGCGAATCTTCGTTAAATACGCTCCGTGTGAATAATTACTAAAATATAGCCAGCCATCTGCATAAACGAGGTACTGTGCGCGTGAACTGGAGACGCGCTTCGATTTACCTGTTTTTAAATCGAGCACGTACAATTTATTATCATCAGAAACATTGCTATAAAATATTTGTTGCCCTACCTGTGCGGCGAAATCTACATTGTGAAAGTAGTTATACATTGTACTCGTGGCTTTCGGGTAGTCTTTAGCAATCCACGTATGATCTTTTGCCATCGTTCGATCATCCACTAAGAAATATTGATAGCGTACCGCCCCTTTACGGTCAGGTACCGGATCATTCCATGTAGTATCGAGGTGATACCATTGACCATTCAGCTTTACTAAATTCCACGCATGTCCTTCCTGGCCCACATAGCCTACTATATATTTTGTTTCTATACCTAACTTTTGTAACATCGAATGAGCCAGCAATGCATAGCCCTGACAAACACCACCATGTTCTGCAAGCACTGTATATGCGCTATGTGGACTTGATTTCGTTTGATCCGTATAGGCAGTATTAGCAACGATATAATCATTGACCGCCCTAACCTTCTCTACATCACTTAATGATTTTTTATTGATAGAGGTTACAATCTCTTGAACATTCATTTCAACAAATGCTGCCTGCTCTGGCGTCATTAAATAACTTTGTTCTCCAAAGATTTTGGCCGTTTTTCTTCCATATTCAAAACGAATAGAATGTTTACTAATATGCCCATATACATAATCATCTCGTTTTATAGCATTTTCATAGGCTTCTTCCACTAGCTGTTCAATTCGTTGTGTATCGCCTTTATATTGAATCTCAAACGTAGGTGAAAAACTACTGTAGTACGCATACATTGCATCAGCCATTTCCTTTGCATTTGTTACAACTAACTTTGCTTCAGGTTTTTTGGAAGTAGGCGCTGTAACAGCTACTCCTTCTTCTGGTTTTTCTTCTATAGGCGTGGCCGTTTCAATGGAGGTGTTCTCTGAAAGTTTAGCAGTAACATCTATGATTTTTTCCTTTGTTGAAAGAAGCATCGTTTCTATTTCATCATTATTTGCCCAAGTAATAACTTGTTGTACAACTGCTTTACCAGCTGTATAGATGGGGTCAATAAAAACAATGATTATGACGATAATAGCTAATTTTTTCCACAAAATCCTCACCTCCAACCGTTTTCCTGTTTTCATTATATACAAAAAAAGCACAAAGGACTCACTTGGAAGTCCTTTTGTGCTTTCATTTTATCAATAGATACGAATATTTAAAGTTTATTTTATTTTAAGCTGCTGTTCTTTGCCATTAACATTATAAACTAAATAGCTATCATTAATTCTTAAATCAGAAACTACTTGCTTCGCGAGCACCTCAGTTTTTAATGTATTAAGATTTAATTTTGTTAAGTAGCCACTGTTGCTATAATCACTGAAATATAAAAAGTTATCCGCACCTGTAACATACAATGCACGTTTATCAATAACCTTTGTTTTTTTACCACTTGTTAAATCAAGTTTATACAATTTATCGTTATCTGCTGTATTACTAAAGTAAAGTGTATTATTAACCTGATATGCGAAATGAACATTTAGCATATAGCTATATTTTGTACTCGTTGCAGCAGGATAATCTGAAGCTATCCACTTATGATCTTTCTTAAGCTGTGCATCCGTTACTAAGAAATAATCGTACGAAGAAGCGCCGAAACGATTTGGTAATGGATCATTCCATGTTGTATCTAAATGATACCAATTCCCATCAACCTTTACTAAATTCCATGCATGTGCCTCGTTACCATTAACATAGCCTACAACATACTTTGTGTCGAATCCTGCTTGTTCCAACATTTTATAGGCTGTTAACGCGTAGCCCTGACATACAGCTTGACCTTCCATTAACAATGCATAAGCACTATGAGGACTCGCCTTTGTTTTAGTACCATATGTTGTATTTGACACAATATAATCATTAATCGCTTTTACTTTTTCGAATTCTGTCATCGAAGGCTTAATGATTGTTTTTAATATTTGATCGACCTTTTTTTGAACGGCCGCTTCTTGTGTTTGGTTTGTCAAATATTTCACATTAAACGTGACATTGCCCGTTGAGTCTGCAGAAATAGTGGTACTTTCCATATTACCACTCGCATAGACTGCTTGCTCCTGCGCTTTTTCAAAGGACTCCATAAATTTCTTTTTAAAATCATTCATTGGTCCACTATATGTAATTTTAATTTCGGTAGCGAAATTATTTAGTTGCTTTACGATTTCTGTTGTGAATTGATCCCAAGTTGTTACTTTGGTATTAGCTACTACATTATAAGCAATCACTGGGGAAGTATTTACTGTACGAGCGTCTGCACTTTGAGCATAGGCTGCCGTTGGACTTAACATCAGTAATGCAGCTCCGCTTATCAACCATTTTTTCATAATAAATCACCTTCCCTGTTTTATTCTTATAATTAGAATAACAGAGAAAGTAACTACGAAACTATCGGACAAGTTCACTAACAATGACTTTTAACCATGTAATCAAAATACAACAAATAGGTACAAACTACCATAAATAAAATATAAGTATCGAATTAAACTATATTTTTGTAAAAAATTAAAAACTCACCCTGTTTTTTTAGTGAGTTTTTTATATATTAATGGTCATTTCTATCAGGTGGGCTTCTCTTTGTTTCAACGACTTTTTACAACTAAATTGACCGCCTCTTGAATAGCTTCATTCATTTTCTCGCCATCACCTTCAGCATTTTGTACACATTCTAAAAGATTCGTACTAACAATTACACCTACTGTACGATCTACTGCTGAACGTACTGCCGATAATTGAGTAATGACTGCCTTACAGTCCTTTTCGTCTTCCATCATCTTTAAAATTCCACGTAGCTGACCTTCCATCCGTTTCACACGATTTTTCACTTGATCAGAATATTCCATCATCATTGCTCCCTCTTTCCATACTCGCTACGTTCTTGAGTAATTATTATTCTTTATCCTAGCACATTATTTCAAAATCAATTACTCCTTGCATAATTGCGTCCAGAGGCTTAAGTTATCCGTTATTTTTCCCTGGTTTTAAATAATTCATAAGCATTTTAGCAATAATTGACCCTGCATTTGTTATTTCATCATACTGTATAACTGTATTTTTCTTTATTCGTAACTGTCCTATCTCTACTTCAAAAATTGGGCACTGTCTTTTAAGTGCGGCAACTAGCATATTTGTATCGTAGTCATATCGTTCACCTTTTACATTTATCAGCCATGGTAACTCTTTTATAGAAATAAACCGTAAACCTGTTTGTGTATCCATTAATTTTCTATGATAAAGGGCCTCAAAAAACAAACTTGTTGCACGATTACCCCAATATGATAAAAACGTGCTGTCCGAAGAATGGAAGTTACGCACTCCTAACACAATTCCTTCAGAAAATACCTTTGTCATCGTTAAAACTAGCTTTACATCTTGTAAAGTATGTTGGCTATGTGCACCTATTGTAATGATACCTTGAAACACGCCTCTTTGCGCCGTTACATAGGCAAAGGCTGTTTTTAGTGCGCCTCCCTTACCAATATTTTGTTCATGTTCTAACACACGACAGCAGTCAATCTTTTTCAACTCTTCAAATACACCTGCATATTTTTGATCGCTGCCATCATTGACAATAATAATTTGGCTAATGGTAGTGGCTAATAATTGATGCACATAGGTTACGAGTGACTGTTGTGGATTATAGGCTGGTATAATTGCTGCTATATTTTTCATCATTTCTATCCCCCGGATAACATGAAACTTTGGCAGATGCACTCTCAAGTAAATGTTACTGAATTTCAACGAATCTCCTTATAACAAATAGTATCATGTATCGAGGACAATTCAACAATAACGGTATTTTCCCGATATATGAAAAAAGAGGATATCATCGTAGCGTATGGTATACGTTTTAACAAATTAAATATCCAGATTTCAGTGATGAGCATACAAAGAAGAATTTTATGAAAGAGGTGAGTACTATCGTCATTCAATATGAAACTCTCCAAGATCAATGTAAGAAATTAAAAGCTTTATCCCTCATTAAATTAGCTAAAAATTTACAAGATGCTAGCTCGCTCGCCATTTCAAAGCCAGCGTTCTCTCTACAAAAATCACTCCTTGTACTGGAGGAAATTTTATATGAGTTTTATAAGCTGGAAATGCATTCAGAGCCGAAGCTAAAAAATATTCGATCATTACTCAATAATCGTAGCTTTGTTGCAAAAATTCATCCACGTCGTATTTATTTATTAATGAATCTTGTAAGCAAAATGACTTCTAGTAATAGTTGTGAAGTTGTGGAGGTAAAAGCGGCAAAAATTGTTCTTGATTATATAAGTGATATTGTAGAATGGTTTATCGAACGCTATGACCGTAGCTTACAGGCAAAATTGATTCGCAAAGGCTCCAGCTTTGAAGATATAACTTCAGTTTTTGATTTAAATACTCTACTTCAAAATGACCAATCTACCGAGGCCTACAAAAGTGCTGCGGACTGGTTTGAGCTTGCCGCAAAACAAGGGAATGCAAGTGCTCAATATAATCTAGGCGTGCTTTATAATCAAGGACGAGGTGTTAAGAAAGATTATGCAGTTGCAAAAATGTGGTATGAACGTGCTGCTGCGCAAGATGATGCAAACGCGCTTTATAGCTTAGGCGTGATCTATCATTTAGGTCATGGCGTTGAACAAAATTATGAAGAAGCCACTCACTATTATAAAGCTGCTGCAGATTTAGAGAACGCAGATGCACAGTACAATCTGGGTGTTTTATACAATCAAGGACTTGGTATGCCGCTAAACTTTGCCGAGGCAGCAAAATGGTACATGCTAGCAGCTAATCAAGGGAATACAAGTGCTCAAAATAACCTTGGATTCCTCTATCACAATGGAACTGGTGTCGAGCAAAGCTATGAGGAAGCCATAGCCTATTTTGAAATGGCTGCATTAGCTGGTGATGCAAGTGCTCAGTATAATCTTGGCTATATGTATCTTAAAGGTCGTGGCATCTCGCAAAATTTTGAAGAAGCTGCGAGATGGTTCCATTTAGCTGCACTTCAAGACCATACAAATGCAGAATTTCAATTGGCAATGCTATATAACACTGGTCAAGGTATTCCTCAGAATCGCATAGAGGCTATAAAATGGTTTAAGCTCGCAGCACATAAAGGACACTTAAATGCTCAATTCTGTCTCGGTGTGCTCTATGTCAAAGAAAACGATATAACTTTAGCTGAAAAATGGTTACAGTTAGCCGCTAATAATGGACATATAAGTGCAGGCTTTGAGCTAGGACGTATTTATGTTTACCAACTTCAGCAACCAGAGAAAGCTCTCCCTTACTTCAAAGCGGCTGCTGAAAAGGGATATGCTGATGCTCAGTACGAGCTTGGATTATTATATGAAGCCGAATTGAATTATGTTGAAGCAGTAAAATGGTGGAGAGCTGCTACTGATCAGTCCCATATTCAGGCTGAATATCAATTAGGGGTATTATTTGAGCACGGATTGGGGATTGAACAGGACTTAGAAGAAGCACGACGCTGCTATCGGCTAGCGGCCATTCAAGGACATTCAGGTGCCCAGTATCAGCTCGGTAATTTATTTGATAAGGGAAAAGGTGTCGAACAGGATTATACAGAGGCCGCGAAATGGATTGAACAAGCTGCCGATAAGGGACATGCCAAAGCACAATTTCAATTAGCTCAAATGCACAGTCATGGACAAGGGGTACCGAAGGATTTTGCGAAAGCAGCCCAACTGTATCGACTAGCTGCCAATCAAGGGCATCAAAAAGCACAATTCCAGCTTGGTATGCTTTACAAAAAAGGACATGGTGTTGCACAGGATTATACCGAAGCAACAAAATGGCTTAAGAAGTCTCTCGAAAATATGAAATAAAGGGATTATAAGCATAACGTGAGGTTGATTTCCGTTCCGGCTGGGCGCTTTGCCGCTGACGCTTCGCTTTCGCACAGATAAAACATTTGCCGCTGACGCTTCGCTTTCGCGCAGAGCAGAGCTTCCTGGGGGCGTCCGATGAGCCGCTTGGGGCAACACGATGTTGATCACGAAGGCGTTATCACAGGACGTGATGCTTTTAGCCTTCGTTCCTCTGTCTGCTCGCTCCAGGGTCTCATCTGCGACGCTGTGATCCCCAAGGAGTCGCCCAGCCTCCACTCCAATCAACTTATATGTATGACATATGTTTTAACAAAAATCATCCCTAACTTTTAGTAATGAACCGAATAAAGCTGTTCTTCATAAAGAATACCGTGTCACTGCCTAACTAAGACAGTGACACGGTATTTTCTAGTTTTTCATTTCTTCTTTTTGATTTATCATAAATGTTACAACGATGAATAACGCAAAGCTAATTAATAGTGTTGTCCCACCTACGATAAAGAAAATCAATGTAAATGTACTGCTAAAATTAAATGGATTTATATTGTAGAACCACATACCCAGTGTTAAACCAAAAACGCCGAGAATAGCTGTCCAACCATGTGCTGTCACTAACTTTTGTGATTTCACTTTGAAGGCACGATAGAAAATACCCCATGCAAACATACTTAACCAACCTACAAGCAGAATATGTGCATGTATTGGTCTATATTGATAACTACCTGAACCGGACATATGTGAGCCTAGATACGTTCCCAATAAGGCAAAAATCGCAGCAAGACGAATAAGGCGTATACTCCATTTTTGTTCCATACGATAACTCCCCCTAAGCTTTTTTTAACTTAGTAGCAGTTTATCTCGTGAACATGAACTTTACATGAACTCATCATTACAATTTTGGTAAGTGAACATGGACCTTTGTGCCAGAGTTCATAACACTTTCCATATGAACCGTTCCTCCATGTAGCTCAGCAATTTGCTTCACGATAGCTAGTCCAAGCCCAGTACCTTGCTTTGTTCTGGAAGCATCCGCGCGATAAAAGCGATCATATACCTTTTGTAATTGATCAGCAGTCATCCCTATACCACTATCCTCGACGATTACTTCAACTGAAGTTAGGGATTCTTGCAAGTGAATATGAATTTCTCCACCTTCGACATTATATTTAATAGCATTCGTCAATAAATTATCCCAAACATTTTGTAATAGTCCAGCATCACCATCATATGTTATTGGTTCAAGCTGATACGATAATTGTACATTTGCTTCTTCAAGCTTCCAGCGATATTTTCTTACTGTTTCCTTTAATTGCTCATCTAAACGATAAGTTTCACGCTTTAGCATCCTTGTAGATTGATCGAGTGATGTTAGTAAAAGTAACTGCTTAGTTAATGTCGATAGGCGTTTCGTCTCTAGCTCAATAATCGTTGTATATTCCTGTCTTTCCTGGTCGGTCAGCAAGGGATTCTTTAGTAAATCTACATAGCCTTGAATATTCAACAATGGTGACTGAAAATCATGGGACACATTACTGATAAACTCTTTACGTATTCGATCATTTTCTTGTAATTTTCCGGTCATGACATTAAAGCTATCTGCTAATTGTCCAATCTCATCTGCTCGATCTATATCCAGGAGCGTATCGAATTTTTCATGTGCAAGCTGATGTGTTGCCTCTGTTAATTGTGTAATAGGGCGAATTAGTGCCTTAGCAAAAAGTAGCATTGCCAATAGACTAAGTACTGTCATCGTAAGAATAAGTCCACCAAGTATCGTATGCACCTCAGAGAACAACAAGCGAATATCAGGTCTAACGAACAGTGCATACTTCTTATTTTCATAAGTAAATGGCACACCTATCGTATTAATTAACTCATTCGCAAAAAAGCCTGTCACAAAAGTCTCTTTTGGAAAATCACGCATACCATGATAAACTTCTCCGTTTAAAACACGCTCGACTGTATTAGATGGTAGTGTTTTATCACGGTACTTACCGCCGAAGAAATGTCCTTCTTCACCGGTTGTTGCATAGATTTGATAACCTATTTCACCAAGAGTCGTTAAATAATTATCTAAATCGTTAGGCTTTGACGACTCAATGTATTTCGCAATATCCTGCGCAATTTTCACATTTTTAGCATCGTTTTTTTCCTTCACAACTTGATGATAAAAAGTATTTGTCGCTAAAAAGCCGATACACAAGCTGCCGACCATAACAAGCATAGTCGTGACAACAAATTTACTATATAACGTTTTCATCATGCAATAACCTCAAGCTTATAGCCAACACCACGTACTGTAGTAATCTCAACACCTGTTTCATAACGATGCAGACGCTCACGAATCCGCTTCACATGCGTATTTAAAGTTTGCTCATCTCCATCGTAGTCATAGCCCCACACTTGCTCCATAATAAAACTACGTGTAAACACCTGATTCGGGCGAGAAGCTAGTAATGCCAATAATTCAAATTCCTTTAAAGGCAGAACAAGTGTATCTTCCCCAATGACAACCTCAAAGCTTCGACGATCAATAACTAGCCTGCCCACATGGATGGTTACCTCATTTTTCTTATCTAATCTACGCAATATCGCGGCTATGCGAAACAGCAATTCTTTAGGTTCAAAAGGCTTTACAACATAGTCATCTGAGCCTGCCGAAAACCCGCGTTCCTTGTCCTCAAGCTCACCTTTTGCTGTTAATAACAATACAGGGATATCGTAATCTTGGCTCAATGTCTCGGTTAATGTAAAACCATCCATTCCCGGCATCATAACATCTACAATAGCCAAATCAGGCAAGTTTCCTTCAAGTAATTTAAGTGCCTGTTGTCCGTTTTCCGCCTGTATCACCTGATAGCCCTCTCTTGTCAGATAAATATTCACTAGCTGTAAAATATGTACATCATCATCTACAACGAGAATTTTCACTCATGTCTACCTCCATCCAACTTGTTTCCGGTACATTATTCTAACAAAAAATCCGCTCCATTTTTTTATATTATAACGAAAAGAAAGAAATCAACAGCAATATAAATAACGGCAAACCTATTACGATATAACCACGTGGATTTGCAAAATTCATCGTCCAACCGACCCCAAAGCGTTTCTCTACAAAAACGGAAGAATCTTGGCGATTCACATAAATTAATCCGCCCTTCCAGTACCGATCCTCATCAACATCCATTACTTCTGAAACGACATTGTCCCCGTAGTTCACCCTAAGCTTACGTTTTTTCCATGCATAAACAAGGACTGAGCCAAGAACAAGCAATAAGAACAACATAAATACCGGTAATAGTCTACTTCCTGTAGTCATCGAAGGATAGATATTGCTGAGCTGTAATACTGTAAATAATATTGTAAAGGCATAGCTTAATAACATAATGTTCCAACTCATATACTTTCGACTTTTTAGCTGATCTTCCAATGATTCTTCTTTACGATTAACAGCCAACTTGATTGCTGAACGCTTTATGGAATCTACAATTCCCCACATCATACATTGCAACATCAGCATAACAAGCGGCAGTGAAAGCGCAGTAAAATATGTTTTGCTTCTCCAAGAATCCGCTTCACCGCTTGGTCCCCAGTGAACAGCAATATGATCCGGTATTTGGTCATAATGGAGGAATGTGAAAATAATTAAAAACACCGTAATACCAAATGGCACTATATAAAATGGCCACGGTAGCATTTCATCTCGACTGCGTGCCGTTAAATCAACAGCACGAACTTGTTTGATGTTCAAGCCCCAGTGCTCTTCCTTTTTAAGCTTTATAACTTTTTGATGGTTTATCCAATATAATGTCATACTGACTGCAAGCATTGCAAATAAACATCCGAGCAGTAAAATACTTTGCATGAACTCAGATGATGCAAAGTAATAATAGCTGACAATCATCAACATTAAAAACATGACACCAGAAATTCCAACGATTTGAGCATAATGCTTTTTCATATTACGTAACGTGGGATGTTTTACATTTTGTTCAGGTACAGTAACGCCAAAAACGATTGTCTCTCGTACTATAAACGGAACAAACACTTGTAGAACTAATGTTATGATGTAGATAGTTGAAAAAATGGCAAGTAGCATTTGCTACACTCCTTCTGCTGGCATTTCCAAATCAGCAAATACTTTTTTTATCATGTGCTCTATTTGCTCAACTGTTGCGCCGAGCACCATTCCTTCTACCACAACAGGCTTTAAGTTTTTTTCTATTTTTTGTAATTGTTCAGGAGTTAACGCTCGCTCCTCTGTTGAACGAATAATAGCACCCGATTTGGCTCTAATTGTAATGATGCCCTTTTCCTCTAGCTCATGATAGCTTTTATTTACTGTGTGCATATTCACACCCAGATCAGCCGCTAAATTACGGACAGATGGCAGAGTATCTCCGGGTTTCATATCCCCTCTTACAATTCCCTCAATAATTTGCCGAGTTACCTGTTCATAAATTGGTACATCAGATTGTGGTTCTATTTGAATAAACATTAATATCATCTCCATATTTGTTATATAATTAATATAACAAATAATCATTTTTTGTGCATAAAGAAAGGGATATTACAATTATAGAGAGTTCTTAACAGTTTCTATAAACTTTTGCACAAGTAAGCTATGCCTTTCATTCTTTCTTGTACAAATTGCAATTTTATGTTTAATGTGAGCATCCTTTACATAAACCCTTGCCAATTGCCCACTATCAACATACTCTCGCACAGCTAGTGACGAAATAAAATTTGCACCATAGCCCGCCATTACTGAACGAATCGTTTCATTGATTCCATTAAATTGTAGTGCGATTTTAGGTGGCTTGACTTGATACGTTTGACATAAAGAAAAAAGATGCTCTCTCATTGAACTTCCTTCCTCTCGCATAATAAAAGGCTCTCTCATCATGTCAGCAAGTGAAATGGATAGATTTGCATAAGGATGATCAGGTGCGACTACAAACCATAATTCATCCTCAAAAAGCTCCTCCCAGGCTACTTCTTCCGGTCTTTCTAAGATACCACCACCATAAATAGCAATATCAGCTTTATACTGTATTAACTGCTTGAAGGCATCTTGGGTATTAGTTGTCGTAATGACTAAATTAACATCTTCATTTGCCCCTTTAAAAGCAGCGGCCCACTTAGGAATTAGAAAGTTAGCTGGTAAGTATGTAGCAACTATATGTATTGTTCCTGCTTTAGCAAGACGATAATCTTCAATGAATGATTCAATATGTTCTTCAAGCATAACAAGTTTTTTTGCTTTTTCTGCTAAAGCCTCTCCGAATTCAGTTAATACTACGCCCCGTCCTTGCGGCTTGAATAATTGAACGCCAATCTCATGCTCAAATTTTTTTATTTGGCTTGAAACTGCCGGCTGACTAATATGAAGTAATTCTGCCGCTTTCGTGAAACTACCTGTTGTAGCAACTTGATAAAACAATTTTAATCCATGAATATTCACGATTCCACCTCATACCATAACCTATAGTTATGAATTAATAATAATAATATATTTTTATTATGATTCATTCTATCATACGCTTTACATACAAGCTTGCACGAAAAAATACGGAAACGGGGACTGTTTGATGACTAATTTTAATGTTTGGAATAATGTAGATGAGTACTTTATGGAAAAACTAATACCGGCGGACACAGAACTTGAAGCAGTATTACAAGCTAATAAAGCAGCAGGCATTCCGGAGATTGATGTATCACCAACTCAAGGCAGGCTATTACATTTACTAGCGAAAATAAAAGGTGCAAAAAACATTTTAGAAATCGGAACACTTGGTGGTTATAGTAGTATTTGGATGGCACGTGCTCTCCCTAACGAAGGTAAAATATACACACTTGAAATTGATTCAGAGTATGCCTCTGTAGCTAAGCAAAATATTAAAAATGCTGGCTGTGAAAATAAAGTTGAAATTATAGTTGGAGACGCATTAGAAACGTTACCTACCTTAAAAAAAATAGCTCCACCTTTCGATTTAATATTTATTGATGCGGATAAACCTAATAATCCACACTATTTGAAGTGGGCATTAGAATTGGCTAATTCAGGGGCTGTAATCATTGCTGATAATGTAGTGCGCGATGGCGCTGTTGTTGATGAAAAAAGTGAAGACGAACGAGTACAAGGTGTGCGACAGTTTATAGACTTATTGCAAGAAGAATCTCGAATTGAATCAACAGCTATACAAACCGTTGGCAATAAAGGCTATGACGGCTTTGTGCTCGCTGTAGTTAATTAATCGACAAAGAGATGTCTCAATTACATCGTGAGACATCTCTTTTCAACAGTAGCTATTTCGCAACAATTGCTAATTTTTCTTGTAAACATGCAACAGCTTGTTCTATATCAACTGTACATCCTAAATCATTTAATGATTCCCCTATTAATCTTACTGCCTCTTCAAGCATTGTAGGAGTTGTATTGCCCATATGCCCTATACGGAAGGCTTTTCCTGCTAAATGCGCTAGTGCACCAGCTACTATCACACCTTTTCCTGCTAGTTTTGTACGGAACTTTGCATCCTCTACCCCTTCAGGATAAAGTAAACAGCTAAGTGTCGGTGCAGCAACTTCTTCTTTTGCCAATGCTACCATACCATATGTAGATAAGGCAGCTCTTATTGCACAACCATATGCAACATGCCGTGCCTCTCGTGTTAGAATTCCTTCTTCTAGTACAATGTTCATCGCTACATCATATGCATAAATTAAATTTACAGGAGGAGTTGCAAAGTATTTCCCTGGATCATTCATTACCGGAATCCAATTTTTAATATCGCTATAATAGGCCGGAATCGAACCTAATGCCTCACGTGCCTTTAAAGCAGATTGATTGAAGGCGATAATTGCTAAACCTGGTGGTACACCAATTGCCTTCTGTGACCCTGTTAAAACAATATCCAATTTATAGTCAGGACGGCCATATTCCTTGCTCATATTTTCATCAAGAGCAGCTGTCGCTACAACTCCATCTAAAATAACAAGTGCCCCAGCTTTCTTAACGATTGGTACTAATGCATCCAAATTGGATACTACACCTGTAGATGTATCTGCATGTGTAATAGTTACAGCTTTAAAATTCCCCTCTGCCAATTTTTCTTCAACCGCAGATATTTCAACTTGTTTACCCCATTCAGCCTGTAGTACCTCTACATTAATATCATAAGCTTTCGCTAATGGTATAAATCGGTCACCAAAATAACCATGACTTATAACGAGGATCTTTTCTCCTTTGCCAACTGTATTGACAATAGCCATTTCCATAGCAAGTGTGCCAGATCCGGCTATTACAAAAACTTCGCCGTCTGTTTGAAATAATTTCTTTGTTTGTTCTATGGCATTTCTATAGATTGAAACAAAACGTGGATCTGTATGCCCCCTCGTTTCACTGGCTAATGCATCATAAATTTCATCAACTACCGGTGTCGGTCCAGGAACCAATAATATTTCGTTATTTCGCATTTCATGTCCCCCTTACAATGTTATAGAAGATAAAAAAAATGCCTTACAAGCCCCCATCTAAGCTCGTAAGACATCCTTCACCCCTTTTAAATCTCTTAATATAGACCCCTTTTTTGTAACCGTGTTCAATTTTCAGTAAGGAACGGGGGAACAGACCCCATTCGTTACAATAGTGGAATAAGGTGGACGCCATTCGAGTTTAGTCCACAACAATTTAGGAAAGTTTGGATATGTTCGTTTAGTAGATTCGTATCTCAAATCAATTATAACCGTCCGGAATCGGCTGGAGGTTTTACTTCTTCCAGCGATTGCTGAAAGTAAGTTAAGCTAATTTTTCGTAACCTGGAAGCGTCAAGAATTCCGCAAATTCATCTTGTTCAATTAAAGATTTAAACAGCTCTGCAGCTTCATCATAGCGGCCACCGTTATAGACTTGTTCCCCAACAGCCTCTTTAATTTTCACAAGCTCTTCATCCAAGATATCTAGTACAAAGGCCAATGTAATCCCACGACCATCATCCAAGATACCTTTTGGATGACGAATCCATTGCCATACTTGTGTACGAGAGATTTCTGCTGTTGCAGCATCCTCCATTAAGTTGTTAATCGGTGCAGCTCCGTTGCCTCGTAGCCAAGAAGCAATGTACTGAAGCCCTACACTACAGTTAATACGAAGACCCTCTAATGTAATTGTCCCCTCTGGAACAGCTACTAAATCTTCTGCTTTAACATTTACATCCTCACGCTTTTTATGGATTTGATTTGGTGTCGTCATAATCGCATCAAACTGTTCCATTGCCGTTGCAACCATACCTGGATGCGCTACCCAAGTTCCATCGTGGCCATCTGTTGCCTCACGACGTTTATCTTCTGCAACCTTTGCAAACGCTACAGCATTCGCCTCGTCATCCCCTTTTACAGGGATTTGTGCTGCCATACCGCCCATCGCAGGAGCATTACGTTTATGACATGTTTGAATACATAGAGACGTATATGCCTTCATGAATGGTACAGTCATTGTTACTTGTCCACGGTCCGGTAAAATTACATCAGGTTGATTGCGCAGACGTTTGATATAGCTGAAAATGTAATCCCAACGTCCACAATTCAGACCAGCTGAATGTTCACGTAGTTCATATAAAATTTCATCCATTTCAAATGCTGCTAAAATTGTTTCGATTAATACAGTAGCTTTAATTGTCCCTTGAGGAATTCCGATATAATCTTGTGCAAACACAAAGACATCATTCCATAAGCGAGCCTCTAAATGGCTTTCAAGCTTCGGTAGGTAGAAATAAGGTCCTGTACCTTGTGCCAATGCGTTTTTAGCATTGTGGAATAAATACAGCCCGAAATCAAAGAAACTTCCAGAGATCGGTTGACCATCCACTAGTACATGCTTTTCAAGTAAATGCAGACCACGTGGACGAACTAATAATACAGCTGTTTCTTCGTTTAATTTATATGTTTTACCATTAGATGCTTGTGTAAATTCAATTGTCTTATTAATAGCATCACGCATATTAATTTGACCGCCAATCATGTTTTCCCATGTCGGAGCAGAGGCATCCTCAAAGCAAGCCATAAACATTCTTGCACCAGAGTTTAAAGCATTAATTACCATTTTACGGTCAACAGGTCCTGTAATTTCTACTCGACGGTCTTGCAAATCTGCTGGAAGAGGTGCAATTGTCCAATCTCCCTCACGGATTTGCTTTGTTTCTGGTAAGAAGTCGAGTTTCTCACCTGCATCAAGACGCTTTTGACGTTCTTGACGAGCCTCTAATAGCTCTTTTCGACGAGCATCAAATTTTTCGTGCAGGGCAAGAACAAACTCAAGGGCTTCTGGTGTTAAAATTTCTTTTGTTTGCTCGTTTTGCTCCCCAACAATTTTAAGCTTACCTGTTGTTGCTTGTTCCATCAGTTGTTTCCCCCACCTTTGCGATTTTAAGTAGTATCCCCCACTTTAGGAGGAGCGGAGGATACTAATCTATGATTATGAATTTAGGAATACGCGTACTTTATGAAACTTATACGAATTGTTCTGTTTCTGTAGAGCCAGCCATTGCTGTTGTAGAAGAAGTACCACCAGAGATAACTTGAGATACTTCATCAAAGTAACCAGTACCTACTTCACGTTGATGGCGCGTAGCTGTGTAACCTTTTGATTCTGATGCAAACTCAGCTTGTTGTAGCTTAGAGTATGCAGCCATACCATTATCTTTATAATCATGCGCAAGCTCAAACATAGAGTGGTTTAATGCGTGGAAACCAGCTAATGTTACAAATTGGAATTTATATCCTAATTTACCTAGCTCACGTTGATATTCTGCAATTTCTTCTTCTGATAAATTTGCTTTCCAGTTGAATGAAGGTGAACAGTTGTATGCTAGCAATTTACCTGGGAATTCAGCATGAATAGCTGTAGCAAATTCACGAGCTTCCTCAAGAGATGGCTTAGAAGTTTCACACCAAATTAAATCTGCATATGGCGCATAAGCTAAACCACGAGCAATCGCTTGTTTGATGCCCGGTTTTGTACGGAAGAAGCCTTCTGGAGTACGTTCACCAGTAATAAACTCTGCATCACGCGGGTCGATATCAGATGTTACCATATCAGCAGCATCAGCATCTGTACGAGCAATTAAAATTGTATCAACACCCATTACATCTGTTGCAAGACGAGCAGCAATTAAGTTACGAACAGCATTTTGTGTTGGAAGTAAAACTTTACCACCTAAGTGACCACACTTTTTCTCAGAAGCTAATTGGTCTTCTAAATGAACACCAGCAGCTCCAGCTTCAATCATTCCTTTTACAAGCTCAAATACGTTTAGAGGACCACCGAAGCCAGCCTCAGCATCCGCTACGATTGGAGCGAACCAATCAAATTGATCTACACGTCCTTCAGCATGATCGATTTGGTCTGCACGTTGTAAAGCTTGGTTGATACGCTTAACTACTGCTGGTACAGAGTTTGCTGGATATAAGGATTGGTCAGGGTACATTTGACCAGAAAGGTTAGCATCAGCAGCAACTTGCCAGCCTGATAAGTAGATTGCTTTTAATCCCGCTTTTACTTGTTGTACAGCTTGATTACCAGTTAATGCACCTAATGCATTAATGAATGGTTCTTCTTTTAAAGACTTCCAAAGTCGAGCCGCACCTTTAGTTGCTAAAGTTTGTTCAAGTACAACAGAGCCCTGTAACTTAATAACCTCTTCAGCTGAATATCCGCGTTCAATACCTGCCCATCGAGGGTTCTCTACCCATTGTTTTTCTAATGCTTGGATTTTTTCTTGACGTGTTGACATATTGAAATTCCACCTTCCCCTTTGTATACAATATACTCTGTTAAAAAACTTTTAGTTTGCTGTTCCATAACAGGATTATTTGTTGTAAATTAATATATAACAGAACATCTGAATTTTCATTATTTTTAGATAAAATGCCAAATTTTAATGATGAAACTGCTTTTTTTGGCGACGAAATTTGGTAAACTGTTTACAAACAAGGGGGATATTCACAATGAATAATGAGTTTAATTCTTTGCCAAAAGATATTTCACAACAGTTTATTTCAATGTTAAAAGACTGGGTTCCAGCCAATTCATCCATTGCAATTGCTGCAGAAAACTCCTATATTTATTTTCATTCTGAACATCAAAACATTAATTTAGAAGTAGGCCAGCAAGTACAATCTGGCAGCATTGCAGAGCAAGTACTACGCACAAGGAAACGGACAGACGCCATTTTAGATAATTCCTTATTCGGAACGCCCTATTATGGGATAGGTTATCCTATAAACATTTTAGATGTGCCTGCAGCACTTGTTGTAGTATTACCTTCAACCTTTACCGAAAAGAAATTAGAGCCCTTTCAATTTTTAACTGGAAAACAAGAAGAGGAATGGAATCCTGTTGCGATTGAAAAAATCTCTCATATTGAAAGTCTGCAGAAAAAAACGTGGTTTTATGTGGAGGGAGAACAATTTAAAACAAGCATTACACTTAAAGAACTTCAAATGCGTCTACCTTCATCTTTTATTCGCATCCATAGATCTTATATTGTTAATATTCATTTCATAAAAAAAATGGCTCGCGATCTTACTTCCAATTTTATTGTCACTCTAAAGGATGGAAGTGAGCTACCGGTTAGTCAGTCTTATTTAAATAATCTTCGAAACGCCCTTGAATTTTAGATTTCACCTTGGCGTACTTGTTGCTGTCGCTTCGCTTTCGCACAGAAAACATTTGTTGCTGTCGCTTCGCTTTCGCACAGAAAATATTTGTTGCTGTCGCTATGCTTTCGCTACAAAAACATTTACTCATTGAAGATAAAAGGCTGTCCTATACATCGATTGTATAAGACAGCCTAAAAAATAAAAAAGCCTGAGAAAAAATTCTCAGACTTTAGATTGCCTAGCGACGTCCTACTCTCACAGGGGGAAGCCCCCAACTACCATCGGCGCTAAAGAGCTTAACTTCCGTGTTCGGTATGGGAACGGGTGTGAC
>NZ_JBNNTL010000011.1:0-137437 GCF_050278745.1 Lysinibacillus sp. NPDC094403
TCATTTTTCGGTCATTTTAAAGACGAAGTAGACTTTAGCTCCTTGAAGACACTTGAGGAACTAAAAGCGAAAATCAATCACTATATGGTCTATTACAATAATTATCGTTATCAATGGAATCTAAAAAGGATGGCTCCTGTGCAATACAGAAACCATCTCTTAGCGACTTAATCTCTTTTTTTAGTTTTGTCCTTGACTTGGGTACCACATCAGATTTACGTTCCCTACCAATTTTCTCCTTCTTTTCATTTCAAATAACATTATTTCTCTTATTCTATTTAACTGCTAACGCCGAAGTTGAATCTGCTGCTAGTTCTACTTGTAGATCCGTATATGGTAATCCATGTGCATCAGCTACCGCTTTATATACTATTTTTCCATTTACTACGTTTATCCCCTTCGCTAAAACAGGATTATCTAAAGCAGCTTGGCGATAGCCTTTATTAGCTATTTGCAAACCGTATGGAACAGTTACATTTGATAAGCCCATTGTTGAGGTACGCGCGCAAGCACCTGGCATATTCGCAACTGCGTAATGCACAACACCGTATACTTCATAAGTAGGATTACTATGAGTAGTAATTCGATCAATTGTTTCAATAGAACCCCCTTGATCTACCGCTACATCCACTACAACAGACCCCTTTTGCATCGTTTGAATCATTTCTTTTGAAACCAATTGTGGTGCACGTGAACCTGGAATTAGCACAGCACCAATTAACAAATCTGCTGTTTTCACTGCTTCAGCGATATTGTAGGTATTTGATGCAAGTGTACGAACACGTCCTTGGAACATATCATCTATTTGACTTAAGCGTGTAATATTAACGTCTAAAATTGTTACGTTTGCACCTAATCCTACTGCCATTTTCGCAGCATTCGTCCCGACAACTCCAGCACCTACAATCACTACATTTCCAGGTGCAACACCAGGAATACCACCTAAGAGAACTCCTTTTCCTCCTTTAGAATTTTCTAAAAACTGTGCACCAATTTGTACAGACATTCGGCCTGCAACTTCACTCATTGGCGTTAATAACGGTAAGGCACCTGAATCTAATTGAATTGTTTCATAAGCAATTCCAGTAACTTTACTTTCAAGCAAAGCTTTCGTTAATTCTGGCTCTGGAGCTAAATGTAGGTATGTGTAGAGAATAAGATTCTCTTTAAAATATTTGTACTCCTCCTGAATCGGCTCCTTCACTTTAATCACCATATCAACATCCCAAGCTTCCTTAGTCGATTTAGTAATTTGAGCGCCTACATCTAAATAATCTTGGTTTGTAAATCCACTACCTAGCCCTGCACTCGATTCAATTATTACTTCATGACCACCTTTTTTGTAAGCCTCTACACCTGCTGGAGTAATTCCTACTCGATTTTCATTATTTTTTATTTCTTTAGGTACACCAATTATCATTATATTTCCTCCTACCTATTTTTTTATTAGTTTTGGTTTATAACTACAAGTTTCATTTCTGTCATTTCCTCAATTGCATACTTCAGCCCTTCTCTTCCCATACCACTTTCCTTTACGCCTCCATATGGTAGATGATCTAAACGGAATGTAGGAATATCATTTATAATGACACCACCTACATGGAGTTTTTGCGTTGCCTGTAAAGCAACATGGATATTATCTGTATAAATACCAGCTTGCAAACCATATTTGGAGTCATTTACTTGATCAAATGCCTCTTGAATAGATGTAAACTTCATAATAGATACGATTGGTGCGAATACCTCCTGACAGGAAACCTTCTGCTCCGGTTTTACATTTAATAGTACGGTAGGTTGTAAGATATTCCCTTCAGATTCTCCACCAGTTGCAATAATTGCCCCTTGCCCCTTTGCTTCTTCAATCCAACTTAATGTTCGTTTTACATCTTGTGGACTAATTAAGGCTGAAACATCCGTTGTAGGATCTAGGGGATCACCAAGTTTCAACTCTTTTGTAGCTGCTACAAATTTATCTACAAACAAATCATACATTTTTTCGTGAACATAGATTCGTTGAACTGAAATACATACCTGCCCTTGGAATGCAAATGCACCGGAAACGACACGTGGAATTAATTTATCAATATTAACATTTTCATCGATAATAACAGCCGCATTAGAACCCAATTCAAGCGTTACTTTCTTAAGACCTGCTTGATTGCGTATGCCAATACCTACAGCGGGGCTACCTGTAAAAGAAATCTTTTTCACGCGATTATCCGTGACTAATTTGTTACCAATTAAAGAACCTGCACCAGTAACGATATTTAACGCCCCCTTCGGTAATCCTGCCTCTGCTAATAATTCACCAATAAAATAGGAAGTTAATGGTGTTTGACTTGCAGGTTTTAATACAACCGTGTTACCTGATGCTATTGCTGGCCCTACTTTATGAGCTACTAGATTCATTGGGAAATTAAAAGGTGTAATGGCTGCCACGATGCCTAATGGTTCACGAACCGTATAGGCAATGCGCCCGTCTCCACCGGGGGCAGCATCCACAGGAATTGTTTCTCCGTGTATTCGCTTTGCTTCTTCAGCAGCAAATTTATACGTTTGAATTGTACGCTGAACTTCAGCTTTGGCGGTTGAAATAGGCTTGGCTGCTTCTAGTGCTATTAGCTCTGCTGCTTCTTCAGCACGCGCTTCTAATAAAGAAGCTAATTTTTCAAGAATAATCGCACGCTTATACAAAGGCATATTCGCCATCGTTTTACGTGCAGCATCGGCAGCTACTAAAGCTGCTTCTACTTCCTCGACATTTGCCTTCGGTATTTCTGCAATGACCTCGCTACTATATGGAGAGTATAATTCTGTATACTCTGCTGCTTCCACCCAATCCCCATTGATAAATAAATTTTTCCTCATTATAATTACCTCACCTTTCGGATTACAACTATTTGCCAATACTAATCATTCAGCTACCCAAGCTAGAAGCATTATGAGAGACACTATATTAGTTTGAGATGGATATTCCCAAAAGTTAACGATGATTAACTCTCGCTCCACTTAATAATATAATTTGCCAAAACATTAGTTACTTCTACTACGCTATCTAAATGAACACATTCATCTGGTCCATGCATATTTTCTCCAATTGGCCCAAAGCACAATCCTTGTTTTCCGTAATACTGAGTAAATCGTGCATCATTTCCTCCAGCTCTTCCAACCATTATTACTTTATGTCCCATAACATCTTCTGCATTTTCGATGAATAATTTTACAAAAGGGTTCTCAGGATCTTGGTACCATGGCTCCGTTGACCATCCAAACCACTCTATAACAGGTGGATTTTTATCCAGCCACTCATCGCCTAAGACAGATTTCATAATCGTGTCTTGTACTAGTTGCTTAATTTCTTCGCGAGTTTCCCCTGGGATAAAACCAATTCTTCCTTCGAGGATCGCTTCCCCTGGAACTGTCGATACCCAGTCCCCAGCTTTTAGTACACCTAAGTTTAAGTGAACGGACTGTCCAGACCCCTTTTCAAATAAATCAAACTTAACATTTTTAGCACGCCATTCACTTAATTCATCCAGCGCACTAAGGATTTTCATCATTTTTGAAATAGCATTTATGCCTTCATGCGCTAAACCTGCATGCGCTGTTCTTCCCTTTACGTACACTCGGAAATACATAATCCCCCCATGACTTATTGTCATATTCAAATTATGTGGCTCTGTCGAAATGTACCCATCTGTTACGAAGCCTTCCTCCAAACATGCTAAAGCTCCGCCTCCACCACCAGCTTCTTCTTCTATTACTGAATGTAGCTGAACATCTCCAGCAATTGGATAACCTAAATCAATTAATGTTTTCAATGCGAACCAATTTGAAATAAGTCCAGCTTTCATATCGGCAGAGCCTCGACCGTATAACTTGTTTCCAATAATATCTCCACTCCATGGGTCCATCGTCCAGTTTGAATATGGTTCTGGAGAAACAACATCTACATGCCCATGAATCGTTAATGACTTACCATTGGAGACACCTTTACGTATTCCGATAATATTTTTTCGGTCTTCAAACGGAATACCTGAATCAATAAACGCTTCATGAGCTGAAACCTTCTCATATTTTGGTTCAATCTCATGCAAAATCAAGTTAAGTTCTTCATATTTTTTTTTCATGTATAATTGCATCTCTTGTTCATTACCAACAACGCTTTTTATACGTACGACATCTTGAATTGTTTTAAATAATTCTTCTTTATTTTCTTCTATATACAGTCGAATTTTTTCTTTCAAAGCAATCACTCCTTTATTTACTTCTTGTGTCATTAAAAAGAGGAAGATTATCTAAGAGATTCTCATCCTCTAAATAGTTAATTCAAGACTTTAATCTTATCTTCATTAAAAATCTCTTTATCTAATGACTCCAAGTCATCAATAGAGTCCATGCTTCCAAGTTCTTTTTTAAAGAATCTTGTTATAAACAGCATGTAAATGATTCCGATTATAAGCCAAACGATTCCACCTATAAATGCATCAACGTGTAAATGATACCAAAGAACTCCAGTAGCTAATGCTCCG
The DNA here is from genome assembly GCF_050278745.1 of Lysinibacillus sp. NPDC094403. NCBI lineage: Bacteria > Bacillati > Bacillota > Bacilli > Caryophanales > Bacillaceae > Lysinibacillus > Lysinibacillus sp. NPDC094403. The sequence continues at coordinate 4,533 of NZ_JBNNTL010000011.1, forward strand.
AAAGTTGGCATAATTAAGTACTTAAAGGTTTCACTGCCTGATCTCCTTTTCTGACGGATATAGAAATGAACAATAACAGATAGGTTAACGAATGTGAATGCAATTAATGCCCCAAAGTTAATGACTGAAGCAATTAATTCTAAATTTGGTCCTATTGCAAATAATGATACAATTCCCGTCAAGACAATCGTAAAAACAGGCGTTCTAAATTTAGGGTGTAAGTATCCGAAAGTTTTTTTAGGAAGTACACCATTTCTGCCCATAACAAACAGCAAACGAGATGCACTTGCATGAGATGCAAGTCCTGAAGCTACAGTAGCAGCGAAAGCTCCTGCAATGAAAAGTAGTTGGAATAACTTCCCTCCTACATATAAACCAATTTCCGGCAATGTATCATCTACATTTTCGAACACAGAAACATCCGGGAATAATGCTTGTGTAAAATAAGAAGCAATAAAGAAAATACCCCCACCGATTAAAACAGTTAGAAGGATTGCTCTAGGAACTGTTGATGTATCCTTTGCTTCTTCCGTATACATTGTTATTGCGTCGAAACCAATAAACGAGAAAGCTACTACTGTTGCCCCAGTTAAAACGGCTATTAATTTCACATTTTCATGTGATAGTGGATGAATCGTGAATAAAGTACCATTTCCCATACCGTGATAAAGTTGTACAGAAGCAAGTATTATGAAGATACTTATTAAACAAATCGTGAAAACAACGAGTATAAAGTTTAAGCTGGATGTTGATTCCATACTATAAGCATTAATTGCAGTAACTACAATGACATAAGCAATAACCCAAATCCAAACAGGTACATTCGGAAACAGAGATTCCATATATATTCGAATAATTAATGCATTAACTAAAGGTAATAATAAATAATCTAATAACGATGCCCATCCTACGAGGAATCCTAGGTGAGACCCCATTGTTTCCCGGGTGTATGTATATGCTGAACCAGCAGCCGGGAATACCTGTACCATCTTTCCATAACTAATCGCTGTCAATACCATTACTAACAAGGCGACAAAATAAGCCATTGGTACTACACCATTTGTTAATTTTGATACAATTCCAAACGTATCAAAGACCACTGTAGGCGTCATATATCCTAATCCCAGTGCAACAATTGACCAAACACCTAATGACCTTTTGAGCGTAGTGTTATCTGTCATTCATCCATCCCCTTACATATTTTTAGCTGCTTCATTAAACTGCGACGAATCAATCTCATCTGTTTTGAGCACTGGTGGTTTATGCTTAAGACCTTTTGTCATAAATAATAAATAAATAACACCAATTCCTAACCAAACACTACCAAGAGCAATCGAATAAACATCTAGGTTGAAAAGCAAACAAGTTGTAAGTACTGCTCCGATTAATGGAAAAATCAAATAGAAGATAATTCCCTTTAAGGAGCGTTCTTTTCGCTTACCGTAATATAAAAAAACAACGGATAGATTCACAGCAGTAAATGCAAGTAGGGCGCCAAAGTTAATGAAAGACGCGACAAAGGTTAGACTTAAAAACAATGCAGATAATGATAAAAGACCAATTAATAAAATGTTGTTAACCGGGGTTCTCGTTCTTTTATTTAGTTTTCCAAAAAAATTTTTAGGTAATTGTCCATCTCTTCCCATTGCGTATAATACACGTGCAGCACTTGCTTGAGATGCGGACGCGGAACCAAATACAACCACTGCAGTTTTTGCTAGGAATGCTGCTTGTAAGGCATTCCCGCCTACTAGGAAAACAATTTCATAGGAAGCAGAATCAGAATCTTTAAAACTCGTATAATCTGGCCAAACATTATGTGCAAAATAAGATACGACTACAAAACATAATCCACCAATTATTGTTACTAAAGATATTGCACGCGGTATGTTTTTCTCCGGATTTTTTACTTCTTCTGAAAAAGTAGAAACTGCATCAAAACCGAGGAAAGAGAAACATAATAGTGCAGCACCAGCAACTATATACTTAAATGACTCCTCGGTATTAATAAAGGGATCAAGGTTAAATAAAGTGCCAGTCCCGGTTCCAGTTACTATTGATTTAACTGATAAGATGCAAAAGACAATTATAAATAATACTGATAAGCCTATTACAATCATGTTGATATTTGCGCTTAACTTTACACCTCTAACATTTACAAACGTCACAAGAACTATTAATGTAAATATCCAAACATACTGTGGAACTTCAGGTATAGCAGCTGAGAAGAAAATACCAAATAGTAAAAAGTTAACCATTGGTATCAAGAGATAATCCATTAAAATTGCCCATCCCACTAAGAAACCAACATGAGAATTAATAGCTTTTTGCGCATAGGTATAGGCAGATCCCGCAATGGGGTACGCTTTTGCCATTTGACCATAACTATGAGCCGTAAACATCATCACAATTAATGCAATTACATACGATCCGGCGACCATACCATGAGATATTTTAGAGGCTATACCGTATGTGCTAAACACTGTAGTTAAAGCCATAAAGGCCATCCCAGTAACAACAACAGACGTTAAAGAAAGCGATCTAGACAAATTAACTGGATGTTTTATTTTTGTTCACTCCTCGAATAGTAATAAAAAAATCTTCCCGGTAAAATGATCAATTAACTAAAATAGTAGGATAGTAGACTGATTCACTATCAATTTCGCCTTGGCGTAATTGCGTCCGGATTTTGAATTGTGCCCGCACAATTCATTCCTTTCAAAATCCGTGACATCCGCCGGAGGCTTTATTTTCATTCAGTAGGTGTTTGGACATCCACTGAAAAGGAACCAAAACCGCATTCATCTCACCACCTGTAGAGGTGGGAGTTTTCTGCTGAATGAAGATATACAACTTCACCATCCATAATGGTTAACAAAACTTTCGTTTGAAGAATTTCTTTATTTTCTATTTCAAAGAGGTTTTTATCTAGTACAATAATATCTGCTAATTTTCCAACTTCTAATGTACCCAAATCTTTTTCTCTGAATGTGCTGTATGCTGAACCTTTTGTATACGCTTTCAACGCTTCTGCGAGTGTTATCTGCTCTTGACTATTCCACTCATAATCACCAGTAAAGTCTAATCTCGTAATCGCATGGAAAATTTCTTTAAAAGGATCTAATGTTGTTATTGGATAGTCTGTACCAAAAGCAATATACTCCACTGTGTCATATAACGTTTTACATAAATACGTATAAGGGTCTTTTTCTTTACCGACACGCAATGTATGACTTTCTTTTGGCATCAATGCTAGATGAGAAGGCTGTACAGATGGAACAACTCCCAATTCTTTAAATCTCTTAATATCTGTCGGATGAATCACTTCAATATGCTCTAGCGCATGTCGTGAATCTCTCACACCATTATCCATCCTTGCTGCTTCAAATATATCTAGAGCAAGCCTAACTGCGCCATCACCAATTGTATGGAAGCGAATTTGAAATCCTTCTTTGTCCGCTTTTGTCACCCAGTTTTTGATCGTTTCTACAGGAAAAGCAGTACTCCCCCGTGTTATAGGTTTGTCTAAGTAAGGATCTAACATGTATGCGGTATGTCCTGTTACAACGCCATCAATAAACTGCTTAAGGCCTGCAAGCTGTAATTTTTCGGAATTGTACTTTTCACGCAAGCTTATCGCTCTATCTATATCATCATTTAACTCAGGGTAAAGATGAATTCGAGTCGTAAGTTTTCCAGCTTCATCATATGCCTTATACATATCGAAACTATTTAACTTATCAAAACTACTTGCAAACAAATCATTTACTGATGTAATGCCTAATTGAGCTGATTTTTTTAAGAACTCTTCAAACAATTCTTCTTTCCGTTTATCCGGAAATGCGAGAGCAATATCCACAACTAAATTCATTGCTGTTTCAAGAAGAATTCCTGTGATTTCATTATTTTCATCTTTTTGAATCGTACCATTAGGAGGGTCTTCAGTTTCATTTGTAACCCTAGCATTTTCAAGTGCTAAACTATTAACCCACGAATAATGACCTTCTGCGTGGAAAAGAATAATCGGGCGATTAGGAACTACTTTGTCTAAAGAAAAACGTGTCGGCAAGCATTTCTCTGCCCAATTTGTATGATCCCATCCATAGCCTATAATCCACTCATCAGCATGCACGTTTTCCGAGAATTGCTTTACTAAACTAGCAACTTCTTCTTCCGAATGAGCATCCGATAAATTGATACTTGCATGCGAGAAAAGACTACCAAACATGAGATGAAGGTGCGCATCATGAAATCCTGGCATAATGAGTTGGTTGCCATAATGATATTCCTTCGTGTCTAAACCTATAAATGGTTTTATTTCCTCCATCGAACCTACCGCAATGATTTTGTTACCTTTAATCGCAATAGCAGCTGGCTTTGCTTCATTTTCTAAACCTGTAAATACTGCTTCACTCGAAATAACTTTATCAGCGATAACCATTTGTAACTCCTCTCTTTACCTCAGATTTACTTCTAATGGAACTCTTATAACAATAGATTGAAAGCGCTTACACAACTAAAGAAGTTAAATAATCGCTATAAACAATGGGCATCCACTGTTCGCCTATTAAAATAGGCGAACATAACGGACAAAAGACTCATACTAATTTAAGCTTGTAAACTAGATTTTTCCATTCCAAAAGTGTTGCATATTCTAATGACTCAACGTCCCCAGGTAAATAGCCAGGCATTATTTTATTTAGGACGAATCCGTTTTTCATTTGGAATGTTAATACAGGATCATATATTTTTCCTTTCATTACCTCAAGCGCATACTCATCTGCACTCATCTGCTCAGCATATTTATAGTAATTAGGTATACGACCACCAACTAAGATACTTTCTAAGTTAAGTTTTTCACATATCTTTCTTCGACCATCATAGAGATGATGCGCCAATCGTAACCCTCTATAATCTTCATGTATACCAACTTCAATACCATATAGATTTCGTCCATTAGGGTTATGATTTCGAATAAATCCTAAATCACAGATTTCAAAATAGGAGTGACTATCTCCGTAATCTTCAAAATTCACAATTAGACTTAAAGCGGTTCCTACAATTTTACCGTTATATTCTAGACAAATTTGACCTTCAGGAAACAACTCAATCTGACTTTCAAAATGCTCATATTTTAATGCCATATCAGGTCCAAAACACATCAAAGAAAGTGCGGCAACCTCAGCAAGATCCTCTTTTAAAATATTGCGGACAACTATTTCTTGTCCATTATTTTTTAAATGTACTTGAGACATATTAAATCCTCCCTCTTATTTTATTGAAATTAAATTAAAGTTTCAGGTGTGTTGATTAACTAATTTTATCTAATTCTAATAAAAGAAAAGGTTGATTTCCGCTACGGGATACTCGCTTTCCTGCGGGCGAGCGTCGAGCCGCTTCGCTACAATCGTAAAATTGGCATTATTTATACGGTAAATTTTTTTTAGGAAGCTGAGGAATAAGGGTGAAATTATTCAATAAACCCCTAATCAACACGCCTGTTAAAGTTCATTACATTATTAATTGTGTAGATTTAATCCACATCCTTTATAAACTAAGTATGCGGAAAGTAATCTTTGGGAGAATGCAGAAAAGTCTACCACAATATATTTAATTACCTAGATTGAGTCATAACCACAATATGCACTTGATTTAATGTAAATCTTATGCCATGTAAGCACATGGAACGAAAGGCGGCGACTCCTTGGGGATTAGCGAACAACTTTAGACCCCGCAGGAGCGTTAGCGACGAGGAGACTCAAGGTTCGCCCCCAGGAAAGCGTCCGCCTTTAGTGGAATGTGCTGTCAAGTACAGTCTTTGATGTAGAGCCCATAGATTAATAACAATTTTTTAATTAATTTATAAAGATCGATACAAACTTCTTCTCCAAGTACTCCTCAAGGCCGTACCAACCGCCTTCTTTCCCCATTCCACTTTCCTTCATACCACCAAACGGAGCTTGCACAACCACTGGAGCTGGATCATTAATACCAACAATTCCGAACTCTAAAGCACGCATCATTCGTAAGCCTCGACCAATGTCTCGCGTATAACAATAAGCTGCAAGACCATATTCAGGATGGTTCGCTCTTTCAACTACCTCTTGTTCCGTCTTAAATGTATAAATTGGTGCAACTGGTCCAAATGTTTCTTCTGTTGTAATCTTCATATTATCGCTTGCATATTGAATAACTGTGGGCTCAAAGAAGTAACCGCTACCATTATTTAATGTAAATACATTACCACCCGCAATTACTTTACCATCATGTTTCACAGCGTCTTCTACTTGACTTTTCACTTTTTCAAGAGCCACTTTATTAATTACTGGACCGACATTTACGCCATCTTCTAATCCATTTCCTACAACTAATTTAGATACCTTTTCAGCTAACTTTCCTGAGAATTCATCAGCTACAGTTTCTGCTACGTAAATCCGGTTGGTGCTGATGCAAGTTTGACCTGAGTTAATAAACTTAGACACTAAGATACCATTAACTGCTGCGTCAATATCAGCATCCTCAAACACAATATACGGTGCATGTCCACCAAGCTCCATTGATATTTTCTTCACTGTATCAGACGAATCACGGATAAGTTTTTTCCCCACACGCGTCGAGCCAGTAAATGTGATTTTACGAACGTCTGGGTTACTCGTCATCTCGTTCCCAATTTCTTCAGCTGGGCCAATTACCAGGTTTGCAACTCCAGCAGGTAGTCCAACTTCATGAAAGCATTCGAATACTTTTATCGCCGAAAGAGGAGTTAAGTCAGCCGGTTTTAAAACAATCGTACAACCTGCAGCAAGTGCAGGTGCAATTTTTCTTGTAATCATCGATAACGGGAAATTCCATGGTGTAATAGCTGCACATACCCCAACAGGTTCGCGAATTACCATTAAGTGTTTATCAGCTGCAGATGCAGGAATTGTTTCCCCATAAATTCTCTTAGCTTCCTCTGCATACCATTCTAGATAGCCGATCGCACCTGCTACTTCACGAGTAGCATCTGGTAAAGGCTTACCATTTTCAAGTGTAATTGTTTCAGCTAATTCTTTTGTTTTTTCTTTCATCAATTGAACCACTTGAAACAGGTAGTTGCTGCGCTCATTTCCAGTTGTCTTACCCCAGAATTCAAATGCTCTCTTCGCACTTTCGATTGCTTCTTTAGTTTCAGTTTTACCACCTGTAGCAACAGTTCTAATTATTTCTCCTGTCGCAGGATTTGTTACATCTAATTTATTTCCTGTATCTCGCCATTCACCATTTATATAAAGCACTAGAGAACCTCCCCTTTTTTAACTATAATCTCCACTACTCAACTTACTTTATAGGAATAGTTTAGTTGCGTGTATTTTTAAAAGCAGTAATCGAATCGTCTATAATTTGAATCATTTTTTCAATTTCTTCTTTGTTAATAATAAGCGGTGGCGCAATTGCCACAATTTGGTTATATGCTCCAAGCGCCCTTAATATTAATTGGCGATTGAAACATGCATCAACTATCGCATTTGCTGGAAAAACAGTTGGATCAAACAATTTTCCACTTGTTGGATCTTCATAAAGTTCAAATGCAGCCAACAAACCAATTACTCTGCAATTTGTTACAATACTATGTTTTTCAGCTAAATAATCTAAACCTTTTTTTAGTTCTTTCTCCATTTCGTTTACGTGGTCAATAATATTATCACGCTCTAGTATTTCAATGTTTTTCAGTCCAATCGCACAAGCAGTCGGATGGCCACTATATGTGAAACCATGTGGGATAACAGCATCGAAGTTAGCAATTGTTTCTCTAATTTCATCATTCATCATGACCCCGCCAAGTTGCGAATAACCACTCGTAATTCCTTTAGCAATTGACATCATATCCGGCACAACATTCCAGTTGTTTACACCAAACATTTTCCCAGTACGACCAAATCCACAAATAACTTCATCTGCCATAAAAAGGATGTTGTACTCGTCGCAGATTTTACGAACTGCTTCTAAGTAACCTTCTGGTGGAATATTAACTCCGCCCGCACCTTGCACAGGTTCAATAATAATTCCGGCAATCGTCTCCGCACCTTCTCTTTCAATTGTTCCACGGATAGAATCTGCATAGTTCGGATCACTTTTATCACCTAACTCGCTGTTTAATAGGTGGGCTGTTGCACGAACAACTCCGTCTATATTTGATGATGCGAACTTGTGGAATGCTGCAAGACCAGTAGCTGTTTGCGCTCCTATTGTTACACCGTGATAAGCATTTGTTAGCGCAATAATCTTTCTTTTTTCTGATTTTCCTTTAAGCTCCCAGTAGAAACGAGCTAATTTAATTGCTGTATCATTTGATTCAGACCCACCTGAAGTGTAGAATACACTATTTAAATCTCCTGGTGCTAACTCAGCTAATTTTTCAGCAAGTAGAATGGATGGTTCATTTGAGAATCCTTTAAATGATGATGCATACGCAAGAGTAGATAATTGACTATTACCAGCATCTGCAAGTTCTTGGTTCCCATGTCCTAAGTTCACGTTCCAAAGCATTGACATCCCGTCGATGTATTCCACATCATCCGTACTTGTAACTGTAACGCCTTTACCTTTAACAAAGATAATAGGCGGTCCATTGTCAATTAAAGCCTTCGGATTTGTAGCTGGATGTAGCAAGTGCTTTTTGTCCAGTTTAGCTAACTCTACAGTTTTTGATTGTTGAGTAATTTTAGTTGTCATTGATAAAACCTCCATTTATGTTTTTATATTGTTAAAAATCGAAACTATTGAACTAATTATATTTTTTGAGCTTTCCTGTAAAGTAAAAAGTTAAACTGGAAAGCTTCATAGTACCCAAGCTGAATTTTTTTCAATGTAGATGACAAGCAACAAAATGTCTTTTAGATACTTCTTTTTTTAAGGGTGTTACACTTTTATATTTATCTTTCATATACGGACATCGAGTATGAAAGACGCATCCCACTGGTAGATTTAATGGGGAAGGTATGTCACCCTTTAAAATAATCCTATTCTTCTTTATCTGTGGATTTGGAGTTGGAACTGCAGATAGTAATGCTTGAGTATACGGGTGAAGAGGTGTAGAAAACAAACTATCGGTTGGTCCTTCCTCAACAATTTTCCCTAAGTACATAACACCTATTCGATCAGAAAACTTTGGTACCAACTAACTTCAAAATAAAATTGAATTTAACTTTAATTTTCTAACTATTCTTAATTATGTAAATAGTATATCTTTACATTTTTATCATGTAAATTATAATATTTATATGACTTCCATATATTTTATGAATACTAAAAGGAGGAGTTATCAAAATGAACCTTCATCGTTTACATTGTTTTATTACAGTAGTTGAGGAAGGTAGCATTACAAAAGCTGCTACTGCACTGCAAATGACTCAACCCCCCTTAAGTATTTTAATTAGAAAATTTGAACAAGAATTAAATGTCACTTTGTTTAATCGTTTAGGTAGATCTCTTGAATTAACACCAAGTGGAGTATTTTTATATGAAAAAGGAAAAGAATTACTTGATTTATCTGAGAATACGGAGAAGAAATTAGTCGAGTTTCATGAAGGAATTAGAGGTACTGTGAAATTGGGTTGTACTACTTCAGCAAATCTATTTATTTTGCCAAATGTCTTAAAAAAAATTCAAAAGGAAACTCCTAACATAGTTACACATGTTCGCGAGGGTAATACATCATATATTTTAGAAGAACTAAGAAGTCATAAAATAGATATTGGAATTGTCCGAACTTCAGTGAGAGCGGAGGACATCCAGACTTCAACACTACTAACAGAACCTTTACTTTTAGCTCTTCCACCCAACCATCATCTATGTGAAAATGATTCTATTGATATTGCAGACTTGAAAAACGAACGATTTCTTTTAAATACAACATCTTATGGATCAGGTGTTGCTGATGATGTGATCGAGGCATGCCAAAAAAGTGGATTTACGCCTAATGTCGTTTACTGGGGGACAGAAACATTACCAACACTTATGATGGTAATGAAAGGCGCAGGAATTTGTTTTGTACCTAGCTGTTTCAAGCTACTTAATTCTCCTGATTTACCGGTACTTAGACCACTAGCAAATCCAGTGTTACAAACAAAACTTAATATAATTACACTTAAGGATCGTTACATGACATCAATTTCCAAACGATTTCTTGCGATTACCGAAGAGGTTGCAGAGAAAATGACAAGCATTTTCAATGATTAATGTGTTTGAAGTAATGGAGTTCAAGTTAAAACATTTGGTAGATAATGCATAATAAGTCGAAATAAGCATTCTCATTTTTCAGTCCTTCCGATTAGTTCTAGACTCAATCGTACTATGACCTCTGCTGACTTCTGATGGTCAGCTACCTGTCGCCAAGTAGTTATGAAGGGTACTTCACGTTTCCATCAGACCTCCCCGGGTAAGCGCATGCACTTTTACACCATCTATCCGCCTCATTTACTCGATATGACCTTCGACAGAATGGACTTTGTTTTGTTATGCAAACTCATCCAATCATACCTAGCCTTCTATGAGATTCGTGTTACTCGGATCGGTATTTTGCCTCCAGCTTCCTTCAGATTCCACGTCGGGACTTGCACCCTATAGTTCATGCGCATGCCGGGCGCACTCAAATTATAAAGGATAACAATTGCTATCCTTTATAATTTACTATACTACTTATGGGACTAGAAGGTTTTATTATTATTGCTCTGGTTTACTGGGGTTGAAAATTATAGGATTCACAGTTTGAAAGAAAAGGATTCCATCAAATTGTTCTACTGGAACATAAGACATACGTATCCTGCCTCCCTCAAATACTTTCCATTTTTTTGGCCCCAATTTAAATTACACTTTATAAAAAATTTTTCGTAAGGTGAATGACTTAATAGCCATTCTAAATTCTTTTTTCTTGATTTTTTTATCGGATAATCACTTCCGTTGTAATCCCCCATCCTCCCTTTATGAGCATACAGACCTAGCACTAAGCTGTCGTCTTTGATTGAATCGTGTAAATTTTCGAAAAAAGATGAGTATGAAGTAAATCGATTGATACTACTTTTTCTTTTAACATGAAGGTTATGAGCCCATATAATAATTTTTTCATTAGGATATAGTTCTTGAGCAATAAACTCAAAATTTCTCGCCATTTGCTTTTCCCTGTATTGAAATTCCTTTGAAAAACCTTTTTCAACTATGAAATTAAGATAATCGGTTCTATTTATCAAAGTTCTAATAAGTACCTTCTGCAAATTTCCGTTGTTTAAAGGTCTGATTTCAAGCTTATTAATTAAGATATTTATTGTTTCTTTTATCTCATTTACCTCTTCTAATAAGTTATGTTTTTTTATACGTTTGAGGTTTAAAATTTTATTCATGTTTTTATCAGCTTCTACAAAGAGCTTTTTGTAGTATTCGTCTTTAAAATGCTTTGTTAAAAAAGCAGAAAAATGCTTATTTTCACTCTGCTGTACATCTATCCCTGTTAAATACAATGGATTTTCTTTTTTATTTTCTTGAATGTAGTTAAATAACTCTAAGGTATACTCATTATGCCAAATACGACCGATTGAGCCATACATAAAGTTGAAAGCGTCAAGTTCTGTTGAAAGATAATCACCTACCATGCAATCACCTAATTCGCTCTCAAAAGCAATTATTTTAAAACCCATTTTTTGATGAAGAAATTTAATTAAATTTACTTTTGCAATAGTATATTCTTTAACACAATGACTACTCTCACCAATGAATATATATTTTTTATTTTCCAGCTCTGTCTTAATAAAATTATATGCGTTACTACGATTAAAGTCATTTAACTCAATGCTATTATGTTTTACCTCATTAATGAAATGGTCCATATTCATTCTAATCTCCTCCTAGACATCTACTAAATCGGAGTCATGCCCATGGATCAATAGAGAGTGATTTCGGTTTATACATTATCTTTTTACCTTTATTAAAGTTTAAGCACATAACTGCTTTCCCGTTATTATGTGAATCACCTAATTGAAGTGATAATGACAATAACTTACTGTCATCCTCCAAACCAAATGCTTGAATTAAGTATTCTCTGTCTCTTACGAAACAATCCAACAACTCAACTACACTATCAACATGCACTATAATTGTCTCAAATAAAACTCTTGATAAAATAGGATAGTCTCTAAGGAATTCGAATTTTTTCTTTTTTGATGCCAAGATTTCATGTGAGTAGTAGTTAAATCTCTCTACTGAGTCATTTCCATTTAGTTCACCATTTTCCCTCAGTTCGTGCAAATCCTGAATTAATGTTCTTATACTTATACTCTTTAATTCACTTAGTACACTATTAATTACGTTCTCTTTAATCTTATTTATATCCATCACTCCGCATAAATTTCCACGTTTTTTTTGCAATCTCACTATTTCATTCTCTAATTGAAACATAGCTATATCAAGATAATCTACATAGAATTCAAAAAAAACGTATTCTTGATCTGGATGCTTTGGTATGTATGATAATTTAGTATCCTGACCGTAAGTTACGTGTTTTTTATAAAGTTTTAATAATTTTTCCCATCTATTTGACCTGTTACTTGATACTATTTTTTTATGGGGGTCTCCCCGATTTTCTCATTCTGTTCAGAAGGATAAAATGATTTTCTATGAGAGAAAATGTTTATATTTATTGATTGAGTCATATTTCAGAATCCCTCCTAAAAAATAGAAAAGTACCCTTCGTATTACAGCATCTATGGTCATGGTCATATCTGGGAGGGAAGGGTACTATCGATTTTAATTATTCAACACTCAATATACTCAGAAAATTTAAATTGTTATTCATCCATTGGACATCTGAACCTTATGCTCGGACAAATTCTAATACTCCAACTTGGACACACTCTTAAACTAAGACACAGGACTGTGCTTTGTGGAGTAATTTCGTCACTTCCTCCCGCCAGTTTCATAAGCTCGTCTTCAGATACTTTTTCAACAAAAGACACTTTTTTGCTCATTAATTGACCTCCTTCTTTATTATTCCCGGGTATGCTTGTAGCTTAACATTAGCTATAAATTTTTCAAAATCAAGTTTTATTGAAGATTGAGCAAAGATTGAAAAAAATCAGAATTTATCAGTTATTCTAGTAGCAAATCATTAGCTATATGTGTTTCAAAATTAAGTTTTGTTAAAAAATGAGAAAAAATCGAAAAATCGGAAAATTGAAATTACTTATAGAAAAGTGAAATTTCCTAGGAAGTTACTAGTCAAAAAGTAATAAATATTTTTAGTATATTTGTTTCGGTCTGTGTTTTTTGATTTATACAAGATTTTGTACAAGATACAGCCTGAAAAACAGTCATAAAAATAACTAGTAAAAAGGCAGTAACAACCAAAATTTGTCCCTTGTCGTTACTGCCTAATTCTTTAAATTGCCGTCATAGTAAGGAGACTTTTTCTAACGTTTCCTTCACAAACTGATCATTGACAGTCTGATAACTATCAATTGGTTCCATCACTTCGTAAATGACTTCATTATAACGTAGAGAGTAATCATTTTTAGGCATACAAATAAGTTCATGCACTTAACTGGGGGCAAATAGATACGAAAAGTACACTTTGTAACCTACTTAGTGATAGGTAGCTGAACCATCAGAGCAGCGATGGCCATGGTACTATTAGGTTAATCCACTCTTCAACAAAACGGTTAAAAAACTCAGGGTTCGCTAATGAGACACCGTGACCAATATTAGATAACACAACACCTTGACAATGAGGATTGCTATTCACAAGATGGAGTGCAGATTTTTTCATGTTGCCCATCTCTTTTTTACCGACCGTTACTAAAATGTTACATTGGGCTTCTGAAAAATCATGCGGGATTGTAAAAGACATATTTTCTTGCAATATATTAATAAGGGTATCTAATTTTATCTTTGAACTATCTTCATAATATTGCTCAAAATATTCTTCATCTACATATAATGTTTTAGCTTGAAGCTTTGCGAATGATTTATTTTTTAGTAAGGGAAAAGTTAATTTTATCAATGGTCGAATCCATTTTTCTGCAATTGGGGAAGGTGTCACTAAAGCACTGTTGATGATGGCGAAATCTGTTAATTGCTTCTATCAATTATGCCTGGGCATAATTGTGTCCGGAATCGGCTTTGTGCTTGCACAAAGAACTCCTTTTCCGATTTCCGTGACATCCGCCGGAGGCTTTAACTTCATTCAGCGGTTGTTTGGACTTCCGCTGAATGAAGTTAAACTAACCATTTGAATAGCAATTTGAGCCCCTAATGAAAATCCCACTACTATGACATGTTTATTTTTTGCTTTTTCTTCTATTAAAGATAGAAGCTTTTTTGCACAATCTTCAATTGAAAAATCAGAGGTATTATTAGCTCCGTTATCTATTAATTCTGGTACAACGCAATGATAATCGGAAAAGTATTGGACTTGTTTATCCCACATCCATCCTCCAACACCACCTCCATGAATCAATAATATGATTGGCTTATGTAGATCACCATACTCCTTATAATGCATTACCACACCTTCTTTCTTTGTACTTGTATTTCTCGGGAAATAAACAGATTATTCTAACATATTTTCAAATCATCACCAAAAACAGTGGATAACTTTTGTTAAAGTGTATGCCATGTATATAAGTTGATTGGAGTGGAGACTGGGCGACTCCTCGGGGATCAGCGTCAAAGATGAGACCCTGGAGCGAGCAACGCGAGTGAAGCGGCTCATCGGACGCCCCCAGGAAAGCGCCCAGTAGGAACGGAAATCAACCACACGTTATGGTATGGGCTATATTTTTAAACATTGTATTTATTTTACCAATTTATAGTGTTTATGTGTCATATTTATAGTTTCTGCTGCATATATAATACTTGAAACACATTTTGCATTTTTTAACGTAGCATTGTGGCTCTTGGGATTGAGGAAGAAAGACAAAAAAATAATAAACATGGAGGTAATAAAGATGGATCAAAATAAAACTAACGAACCAAACGAATTATTAAAAGCCATTAGCCCTTCCAGTTTAGGAGAATTTCCCCTCTCACCAATTAGTGGCTTATATGCATGGAGGGAACAGCAAATCAGTGAGGAACTTCGCCTTGATGTAGACGGACTCTACCCTCAAATGGTAGCAAGCGGAACTATTATTTCAAGCCTGTCTTCTACTATTCATTGGATTGCCAAATTAACAGCTAATGGTCCAAATACTTGGACAGGCAATATTCGCAACAAATACCTAGACGACATACAATCATTTCCTTATACAAATGTAAAAATACAGGTAACACGCGGTTCATTGCCTGAACAGCATACTGTCGAAGTCACTTTTCTTATCGGAGGAGAGACAGACAGAACGAGAACCCTCCAGTTTCAATCTCCTTACTTCCACCCTGTGGAATTTGAATTCGATGCTGAAGAAGGTACAACGCCAGTCACAACCTACCAAACACACGCCCATCCAGACATGCCAACATCTTTGCCGGATGAAACTCTATCAATCGCAGAGGTTTTTAAACGTACTGGGTTTGATGTGAAAATATCAGACGGTAATAATATTGTTTCCAAAGATTATACAGGGACTGATAAAAAGTGGAACACTCAAGAGATGCATGATGCCATGCAAGTATATTGGTCACACTTTGATAATAAGCCACAATGGTCCATGTGGACATTCTTTGCAAATTCGGAAGCAGAAGAAGGCCATGGTCTGGGCGGTATTATGTTTGATAGCATAGGTCCAAATCATCGTCAAGGGACAGCAATTTTTAATAATTCATTCATTTCAGATCCACCTAAAGGTGACCCCGCTCCTGAAGCTTTTGTACAGCGATATCGTTTTTGGTGTGCTTGCCATGAGATGGGACATGCTTTCAATCTCCTACACTCTTGGCAAAAACACCTAGGTCATCCTTGGGAACCGTTGGAGCGCCCTCTTACCCCAGAACCAAAGGCTTTAAGCTTTATGAATTATCCTTACAAATATGATGGCAACAATCAGGAGTTCTTTAAAAACTTTGAGTATCGTTTTAGTGATCAAGAGCTTTTGTTTTTGCGGCACGCACCTGAGCGCTTCGTACAAATGGGTAATGCTGACTGGGCTGTTGATCATGGGTTTGAACAACCGATCGTTTCTATTCACCCTTCTTTTAATCTTGAATTGAGAGTTAACCGTAAAACACCTATATTCCAATGGTTAGAACCTACTGTTATAGAAATCAAACTAACTAATACTTCAAATCAACCTCAGTTAATAAATAAGCATATATTGTCCGATTTAGATAGAATGTCTGTCATTGTTAAAAAAGATGGCAAACAAGGGCGTCGTTTACTACCTTATGTTCAATATTTAAGGAACATAGAGAACAAGGTACTTATGCCTGGTGAATCACTGTATGAAACCATTTTCGCTTCCGTAGGGAAAAATGGCTGGTTAATTGATGATCCAGGATTCTATAACATTCAAGTAGCCCTACAAATAAACGGCAATAACATCGTATCTAACAACTTAAGGCTACGAGTTTTACCACCTACCGGGTACGATCAGGAGTTCCTTGCTCAAGACTTTTTCTCTGAAGAAGTCGGTCGGATTCTTGCATTTGACGGCAGTCATTTTTTTGAAAAAGGGAACGATATCCTACGTGAGGTAACCGAAAAACTTAGTGACCATGCTGTTGCTCTTCACGCTCATATCGCTCTTGCTAAACCATTGGCATTCGATTATCAATTCCTTGATTTCACAGGAGACTCAGATACAAGAGGTAAAATCAAAATAATACCTGCCCAACCAGACGAGGCACGTAAACAGTTTACTTCTGCTTTAACTAAGCACAATCAAATTGCTGCTAAGACACTTTCCAATATTGACTATCATGAATATATGGGAACATACAGTGAATTTCTAAGTAGCCAAGAAGAACACAAGGAAGCCGCAGAGGTACAGAATGTCCTTTATCAAACTCTATCTGAACGGAATGTTTTAGATAGTGTATTACAAAAAATTAAAAATCGCGGTGAAACCTATGGACAAAAGGAAAATGAACATTTTACAAATATATGAGATTTCTACCTTAAATGGAATCGCAGAAGGTATACAAGCATTGTAAAATGTGATGCCTTCAATCTACTATAACCCAAAATAAAAAACCGTTATTTCGAAAAAGTTTGATCGAAATAACGGTTTTCTGTTTGAACGGAATATTGTTTAATCATTGCACCTCCTTCGCCTTATTAAACTTACTCGTGTTTTATTTCATAAAGAAATAATTAAGAATCTAAATTCTTTAATGTTTCTTTTCACTTATGCTCATCCCAAAAGTCCTTACTAAAACTCGTATTTGCTTGATATTTTCCAACTGGTTTGGCAATATCTGACCCCCGCAAAATTGTTCCTTTTCCAAACTTATGCTCGATTTGATCAACAAGTTTAATGATCGGTTCCTCTTTAATATGCTCTTCAAAGTTAAATAACGTTAGCTGCTGTGTTGTTTCTTTAATATCACTAACATTCGATACGGTGACACCTAGTAATCGTACTGGCTCTTCGTCCCAATGCTTATTAAATAGATACCAGGCATGCTCAACTATATCCTCTTTTGAATGAATCGCGTTATTGATGGACTTACTTCGTGTACATGTTTCCCAATCAGCTGAACGAATCATGATACTTACAGTAACTCCAGCAAGTTTCTTGGCCTTTAATCTGTCCGCTACCTTTTCAGAAAGTGTTGCTATTACTTTATATAGTTCATCTCTATCTGTCGTATCATGAGAAAGTGTTGTTGAATTCCCTACACTTTTCGTATCGTATATTGCTTCAGGATCGACAGGTCTATCATCTTCGCCATTTGCCCTTTGCTTCATACGTAGACCATTTATGCCAAAGTTTTGTTTTAATAAATATTCATCCGCTACGGCTAGTTCTCCAATTGTTCGGATACCTAACTTCCCCAATTTCTCCGATGTACTTTTGCCAACCCCATGCATCTCAATTACATTCATCTGCCACAAAACTGTTGGCACATCACGCTTTCGGAGTATTGTAATCCCCATTGGCTTTTTCATATCACTTGCCATTTTCGCCAAAAATTTATTTGGCGCAATGCCTATTGAACAAGGAAGTTGCAGTTCGTTCCAGATTCTATCCTGTATATTTTGTACGTGTTGCAATACATTTTGGCCTTCAACTATAGGCAGTTGCAAATATCCTTCATCAATTGAAACCGGTTGAAGAATTTCGCTATACTCTTTTAACAAATTAAAAAAAGACTTAGACGCAGCTCTATATCGTTCAAAATTAGGAGGTAGTACAATAAGTTCCGGGCACTTTCGCCGCGCCTCCCCGACATTCATGGTTGTATAAACACCTTTTGCCCTTGCTTCATAACTACAAGTAATAATAATACCTCTACGCTCTTTAGGATTCCCTGCTATAGCTATGGCTTTGCCTTTTAAACTAGGGTCATAAATCTGTTCTACTGAAGCATAAAAACTGTTCATGTCAATATGGAGAATGATTCTTGATTTATTAGCCATAATATCCCCTCCATAAATAACTGCAACATCTAATCGTTTTGATAATGTGTATTTCTTGTTTAGATAGAGCGAAATGATAGGCTTTGTTGAATAACATAGATTCAACACTTCACAAAACAAGAATATTTGTTCTATTTTATCATCATAATAGATGTTTTGGCTATCACTAACCAACATTCCTCACCCATTTTCTCATTGGAAACTGTCTCTAAAGCCTGATGCTTTCATTTTTATGACATCTTTATTCCATTTCAAATCAGGCGGATATGTTAATTCATTCGCTTGTTTTATTGATATTTCTTGATTAACGAGCAGATACTTTCTCGACGGCACCAACTGATATTAACAAAACTAAGACAACAAAAATTATATTTTTCATTTTCTTGATTCCGCTTCGTTAATAAAATATAGGAATTCCTACTGAAAGCAAATAGGATTTCTTATCGTTGATTCAATTAAATCTGCTTAAGAAATTTTTCTAACTCTAAGACTTGCTAGTGATATTTTTGAAACAAACGTAAAAATTAAAAGGCTGGGAGTATTCAATTAAATGAAAAACTCTCAGCCTTTTGTATTATGGAAACTAGAGGAAAATATAGGTCTCTTTTCTACTATTCTTTTAGGTTTGTGATAAGATCGTATCTCTTTTTGTTTTAGTCAAATAAATGATTAAACTAAAAATTATAATAAGGAAGATTGCGCTCGTTCCAATAGTGCCAAGACCAAGACCACCTTCTTCGCGAGGCTGTGACAAGTAGTCGCCAAAAGATGCTCCAAGTGGACGTGTTAGGATGTAAGCAACCCAGAAAGCCAACACTGCATTCAACTTGAAAGCGTAATGGGCAATCGTAACTGCAGCAATCAAGCCAGCGAATATGAGACCTGACTTCCAGTAACCTAAGTCCATACCCTCAGATATAAGATCACCTGCTGCCGTACCCAAAGCAAAGGTAAAGAGGATGGTTAGCCAGTAGAAAGCTTCACGCTTTACTGTATAGATGGAATGAATAGACAATGTTTTTTCATTCATATACCAAACCACAAAGGTCACGAATAATGCAATAGAAAAGAAAATTGTAGTCGTCTCTAGAGCGACCCCGAAATTGTCTACGAGGTTGTCAGTGATTAATGTTCCGACAATACTAATTAGCACGACCACGAGCCAATAAATCCAAGGAACGTATTTTTTCGCTTTGAATTGGATGAACAATGTAATAAGCAAGAGACCACTCATTACTAAGGTCGTATTGGACAAACCCCAGTGTAAGTTAAAATTTAGGAAATCTGCTGCAGTCTCCCCTACCGTAGTTGCCATAATTTTGATGATCCAAAAGAAGATTGTAACTTCCGGAACCTTGCTCAATATTTGTTGTAATGTAGGAGTCTCGGTTTCTTCAGAGAAAATTGAATTTTTGATCACTTATTCCATCCCCTTACTATATTAACTATTTATACATACTCCTAAACAATTCCATGATACTGTTGCACGCTAACTAAAACTACATGAAATACTACTGAATAATCATATAGGAATCATTTGGAAATTATATATCTTGATTAATTTGGTGAAGCTTATTTACAACTTTCACTCTAACAGGTCGTTATGAAAAGTTAACGAAGCTTTTATAAGAAGTTGATGAAAGATTAATGAGTATTTTCTCATTTTCCAACCTTCCAATCCCCATTAATAACCAGCGCCGAAATATACAAAAAAATACACCCTCTAGAAGGTGGACACTGAAAAACTTACGTTTTCATAAAAGCGAACCTTTTTCAGATAAAAATAAGGCACTTCTTGTTCAATTTTGAACAGGAAGTGCCTTATTTCTGTCACTATTTCTTATTCATTTTCGTTTAGTAGCTTTAATATCCGTTTCAAATTGACAGCGAATATCGTTGTGTCACCCTGAATTTCCATAAACCCGCAGTCGATGCCGTATCGTACCCGTGTCCGTAAGCTGCGTCTCCAATAACTGTATTAATTTTCATACCTGCTTGTGTGCTTTTTTCAATTAACTCTTGAAGATATTTTCCATAGCTTTTTTCACCTGTTGTAATGACAGCCGCTGTAATAATACGTTCATCACTCAACGCGATATGTGTCTTATACCCAAAGAAAGAAGATTCCGACGTCTTATGCTCTTTTCGGGCATCCGCATCAGAAGAGTAATTTAGATGTTCTTGGAAATCTTCTGCGACTTCTTTTAAAACATTCAGCTTTTCTTTGACAGATGGCATTTGTGCAATTTGTGGTTCCTTTTCAATGACTGAAATAACTTCCTAACAGTAAGTTAATTCATCCTTTACTTCGTTAGAAGTGGTCTTTACGGGGAAATTGTCTTTCATCGATTCGTCAATTTTGTAGACAGCTTTTCGAACGTTTTTTGATTTCTCTTGTAAAAATTGTTTAGGCGTTTTTTGGTTGTAACGTGCTTTTGTATGTGTGGCATCCACAATAATCGTTTGACTGTTGATGATTTTTTTCTTCAATGCGATCTCAACTGTTTTCCCAATGAGCATGTATAATGTGCTTACGTCTTGAAGACGAAGCCGACGAAATTTTGTAAGAGAACTTGAATCAATGACTGGATCTTCTGGCGCCATATCCAAGAAATATTTGAATGACATATCATACTTTGAACGCTCCACAAGGTCGACGTCTGATACATCATAAATCGCTTTTAATAATAAGTACTTAAACATACGAATTGGAGGAATGGCATTACGTCCATTGTAGTGTGATACATTGCGTTGTTTGGAGAAGCATCGCTCGACTCCTGCGGGAAAGCGAGACAGACGAGACCCCGCACGAAGCGAAGCGTAGGAGGAGGCTCGGCGCTCGCCCGCGGAAAGCGAGCGGAATGCTTCGGAAAACAACAGTAGAGTCACTGTGCTAAATGAAAAAAGCGAGGTATTCAACGATTAAATCGTTGAATACCTCGCAATGTGAGAAGATATAGACTTTTTCAGTGCCCTCTCTAGAAGGTGTATTTTTATACCAATAATATTCAGACATTTTTTCCGCCTATCATCATTAAATATGGCTCTTCAGCAAAGGTACTTGACTGTACATGTCATACCTCGCTCCTGCGTGGTCTTAAATCTCACACTATTCATAAGACTTCCTTACTTTAATCAACAAATGTATAATCACCATCACTTTCAAGTAAATCCTTTAAAATGATTAGTGCTTGTTCTAGCTTATTTTCAGGTGCAGTGATTGCTAAACGAACTGCATTTACCAGCTTGGCATTGCCTACTGCAAAACGTTCAGCTGCATATACTTGCACACCAGCTTTAGATGCTAGCAATTCAAACTGAACACTGGTGAATTTTTCGGGGAGTATAAGCCATCTAAAAATACATTCTTCTTCACCTAAAATGTTATAGTCTCCTAAATATTGATCGACAAGGGCATTTTGTTGCTTTGCATATAACCGATGCTTTTCTAAAATTACTTGTGCAACACCATCATGAATCATCCTTGCTGTAAGCTCCACCATCATTGGAGATACTGAAATATTTATATTATACAGTGTCTCCATTATTTTTTTTCGCAGCGCTGGAGGTGTAACGATATAGGATAGTCGTAAGCCTGGTGAGATGGTTTTTGATACACTGGCAATATAAATAACCTTTTCGGGTGCATAGGAGGCTATCGGTGCAAGCGGTTTCTCCTTAAGAAAACTATATATCGCATCCTCAATGATGATTAAGCCTTTTTGCCTCGCAACTTCCGCAATCATTTTTCTTGTTTCCATCGACATTGTATGAGTAGTTGGATTATGAAAATCAGGAATAACATAAAGACCTTTTATATGCTCATTTTTACAAGCGTATAATAGCCCCTCTCTTGACATTTCACCGTTTCTTTGTTGGATTGCTACCAGTTGGATACCAAGCATATTTGCTGCTGTTTTTATACCTGCATACGTAATGGGATCTGTACCAATTCGATCTCCTGGTTGAAACAATGCCGCTAACGTTCCAACAATAGCATTTTGTCCCCCTGCCCCAAGCAATACTGGTTGATCCGTTTGAAAGTTGACCTTTTCCAAAAGCTTCAATGCTGCCTCTGTTTGCCACGCATTTGCTTCAGGTCGTCCATATTGAAATAATTTGCTAAAATTAGGATCATTCATCATCTTTTTCATATAACGTGTAATATCCTCATTAGCATGATTTTCTGGCAATACAGGACCCATTTCGATCATCTGAGAAGAAATACTTGTCGGTAGTAAAATTTTATTTGTCGCTGCATCAGATGAAACAAATGTTCCACTACCGATAGAAGCATAAATAAGCCCCTTCTGGCCACAAAGTTTAAACGCTCTTGTTATCGTGCTTAAATTAACATCTAAAAAATCAGCTAACTCACGCTGAGGAGGTAACTTGGTGCCTGGTGATAATTTTCCATCCTTTATATCTTGTTCCAGTTGTTCTGCTATTGCTATATATAACGGAGCCGAACTTTTGCTAATATTCGGCTTCCAACTCATCGGATATTCTTCAAACGAATTAACTGGCATATTCTAAGCTAAGCTCCTTCTCTCTAATTTTTTGCATACAATATTTAATTGTCTTGCATACAATGATAATATTGTATGCATATGATGACAATGATATAATTTTTAAAAAATCAGAAAAAAGGACCGATAAATTATGGAATTTTCAGAAAAGATTTTAAATACCCCATCTTCATTCATCCGAAATATTTTGAAAGTCACTGAATCAGATGATGTTATTTCTTTCGCAGGGGGGCTTCCGAACCCAATTTCTTTCCCAATCGAAGCGTTACAGGCATCTGCGAACCATGCCATTTCGGAAAACGGTAGTCGTCTATTCCAATACTCTTCTACACAAGGCTATGCTCCTTTACGTGAGTACATTGCTGCAAAATACCAACGTGTACACGGACTAGACGTACATGCAGACGATGTATTTATTACTACAGGATCACAGCAGGCTCTTGAATTAATTGGGAAAGTACTAATCAACAAAGGTGATGGTATCGTCATCGAGGAGCCTGGTTACTTAGGTGCTATTCAAGCCTTCACATTAAGTGAGCCAACATTCTATGGTGTAACACTCGAAAATGATGGATTAAACTTAGAAGAGTTAGAGAACGCATTACAACAACCAAATGTAAAATTCGTTTATACAGTTCCAAATTTCCAAAACCCAACAGGTCTTACGTATTCTCAAGAAAAACGTCAGCAAATTTGCGAAATCATTTCGAAATATGATGTAGCGTTAATTGAAGATGATCCATATGGAGAATTACGCTTCCAAGGTGAGCCACTACCATACATCGGTGCTGGTAAATTAGAAAATAGTATTTTACTAGGTTCTTTCTCTAAAACGGTCACACCAGGAATGCGTCTTGGCTTTATCATTACAAAGAATAAAGAATTATTGCAGCATATCGAAACAGCGAAGCAAGCAACTGACCTACACACAAATATTTTCTCTCAATATGTCATTTATGATTATCTAGCAAACAATGACTATATGGAGCACGTTCAGAAAATTATAGCGTTATATAAAAATCAAGCAGATGCCATGCTAAATGCGATGGAGGAGTTTTTCCCAGCACATGTGGACTACACACGACCAGAAGGTGGAATGTTCATTTGGGCTACAATGAACAATGGAGCTTCGTCATTAGATGTCTTCCAAAAAGCGATGGAGCAAAAAGTTGCTTTCGTACCTGGTGACCCATTCTACACAGCTAAAACTGGTGTTAATACGATGCGCCTAAATTATACGAATGCAACACCTGAAGTCATCCGAGAAGGTATTAAACGCTTAGCTAGCATTTTATAAAGGGAATCTTTAATCCGTGGGGTGTTCTTTCCCACGGATTATTAGTTTTAGTTTTTGAATATCAAATGCAAGATAATCATTACAACATAAAAAGCAACCCTCTTCGTGCGCTATAGCGTCGAAAAGGGTTGCTTCGTTCAAATCTGAAATTATTTTGTATATGTTAAAACTGCATTTTTTTTGAATTTGGCTAATGCTTGTGTTGCCTCATTTTTGTTTGTATACTCAAAAATTCGAACGTCCTTTTTATCAAATACTGTAATAACCCACATAATAAAATCTCCCTTCCAATTTTGTTTTTGTAATATAACAACCACCGAAAACTTTGATACTTTTTAAACTGTTTTATAACAATTCCTTACCTGATTCTTATTTTACGCCGATTTTTTTAAAAATAAAGTATTATGTGAAGCCCTTCACAAACTGTTCATTTTCAAAACGCTTTCATTGAACAATTTGTGAAAACCGAATTTTTCTAGGCATAAGAACAGTTCTTTTCATTTTAGCATCCGTCACTTTTTTTCATTTATTTGCCAATCGTAGAGTTTCAAATGTGCTGAGCACTTGGTCATTGCTACCTGAGCAGTTTTTCTTAATAACCCGAGCACTTTTCACTCCTACCTGAGCGTTTCTCCGTTGAACCCGAGCACTCTTCTCTTTTACCTGAGTGTTTCTGAGGTTAGTATAAAAAGTGGACACGGAAAACTGAGAGTAGCTATGATAGAAATAACTATTTTAAAGGACGTGTACCGAATGACTAAAAAAATAACGCAAGAATATCGTGATTATGTTGTGAAATTAGTAGTAGAAGAAAATCGAAAAGTAACAGAATTATCGTATGAATTAGGGATTGGGGAATCTTCTATTCATCGCTGGGTAAAAAAGTATCGTGATGGAAAAAAGCAAGAAAATGGCGACGTGAAATATATAACCCCTTCGGAGCTAAAGAAGTTAGAAGCGACTTATGAAAAGAAACTTCGTGACTTAGAAGAGGAGAATGCAATTCTAAAAAAGGCGATGCACATCTTTGCCAAAAACCCGCAGTAGTGTTTGAATTTATTGAAGCGCATAAACGGGAGTTTTCGATTGTAAAGATGTGCCGTGTTTTAAAAGTGTCGACGAGCGGCTATTATAAATGGTTGGCAAAACAGGCAGCACCGATAACAGAAAAAGAAGAATATAAAATGAAAGTCACACAAAAAATTAAACAATCGTTTCATGAAAGCTATGGTACGTATGGCAGCCCGCGAGTACATAAAGATCTGTTGGAATGGGGTTATCCGCTTTCACAAAAAACAGTGGCAAATATCATGCGAGTACTGGAACTGTGCGCAACACAGCCGAGAAGCTATGTGACGACAACAGATTCAAGTCATGACGCACTGGTGTATCCTAATATACTGAAACGCATGTTTTATGTGGAAGAACCAGATCAAGTATGGGTCGCTGATATTACCTATATCCGAACGCTGGAGGGATGGGTGTATCTAGCGAGTATTATGGATCTGTATTCTCGTAAAATTGTAGCGTGGGAAATAGCCGATCATATGAAAGTAGATTTAGTGTTAATAGCTTTGAAAAAAGCGTTCTTAATACGCCGACCAAAAAAAGGACTCATTCATCATTCAGACCGAGGGGCGCAATACTGTTCAACGGAATATATCGAACTTTTAAAAAAGCATGGTTGCCAAATTAGTATGAGTAAAAAAGGTGACCCGTATGACAATGCCTGCATTGAATCGTTTCATGCGACCATAAAAAAAGAAATGATTTATCGCCAAAAATTCCAAACAAAGAAAGCAGCCTTCAAAGCGATAAATGGCTATATTTCAAATTTTTATAATGAACGTAGAAGACATTCGACCCTTGGCTATCGTTCACCGAACCAATTTGAACGCTTGACGTTACAGAAACACGCAAGTTAATCTCAAAACCGTTTCAAGCGATGGAAATCAATTGTTCGAGCTCTTTGAACAATTGACTTCCATTGCCCACCAAACGCAGTGCGGTAGCTTTAAAGCTCTCACTTTTTTATGTCCACTTTCTTGACAGAAGACCATTTCTACGATTTTATCCGTCCAACAGAAAAAGCCGCATGTACGCCTTTTCCACGACGCACACACGGCTTTCCAAATTCGATGATAATTAAGTAGTAGTAGATTTTTATTTCATAAAGTGAAACTTTAATCAGTGGGGTTTCTTTATCCGCCACTGATTATTAGTCTTCACCAATCGGGCTTTTACGGGCAGTTCATTACTGCCCGTTAATGCGGGATAAGTTTTTATGAACAGAATGCTTCTTCTTGCTTCGCTGATAATTCAATTTCAAAGCCTAAATCCTCAAGCATACGATAATCACTGTTTGCTTCTTGGCCTTCTGTTGTTAAGTAATCCCCAACAAAGATGCTGTTTGCTGCATATAGACCTAGTGGCTGAAGTGACCCAAGATTGACTTCACGTCCACCAGAAATACGAATTTCTTTTGTTGGATTAATATAACGGAACAACGCTAAAACTTTTAAACAATAGCGTGGATTTAGTTCCTTTGTCCCTTCTAGTTTCGTACCGTCAATCGCATTTAAGAAGTTGACAGGGATAGAATCCGCATCTAATTGATGAAGTGCACGTGCAATATTCACGACATCCTCTTTTGTTTCCTTCATACCAATAATGGCACCTGAGCAAGGTGATATTCCATGCTTTTTCGCAATTTCAACCGTATTAACACGATCTTCATACGTATGGGACGTTGTAATATAGGAGTGATGTCGTTCAGATGTATTTAAGTTATGGTTGTAACGATCCACCCCCGCTTCTTTTAATTGCTGTGCCTGTTCTTCTTTTAATAAGCCTAGACAAGCACATACTTTTAAGCCGTACTTCTCTTTAATTTCTGTAACAGCTTCACTTACTACATTGACATCCTTTCGAGTTGGCCCACGACCACTTGCCACGATACAATACGTACCAATTTTATTGTCAAATGCTCGTTTAGCCCCCTCTAAAATTTCCTCTTTCGTAATGAATGGATATTTTTCAATCGGTGCTGTTGATTTAGATGACTGTGAACAATAGCCACAATCTTCAGGACAATAACCGCTCTTGGCATTCATAATCATATTTAATTTTACTTTTTTCCCATAGTAGTGCTTACGAATAGCAAAAGCACCGTCCATTATCTTCAATAGCTCATCATCATCACTATTTAAAATAGCAAGAGCCTCCTCATTGCTAATGATTTTCCCTTCAATAACTTCCTCTGCTAACTGTAACCAATTCATTAAACATTCTCCCTCTCTACTTGTATAATCTATCAATTATGCCTCGGCATAATTGCGTCCGGAATCGGCTTTGTGCTTAGGCCTGCACGATGCAGGTCAGTTAGCCGTTATCGCATGGATGCGATGATTTTAGGCTAACATCCTCAAAGCATTCCTTTCCGATTCCGTGACATCCGCCGGAGGCTATAACTTATTTCAGCTAATGTTGGATATCCGCTAAAAAATAACTTAAATCTGCTTTTATCTCTCCACCTATAGAGGTGGGAGACTTCTGCTGAAAGAAGTTATTGCCCTTGCTGAATTAAATACTTTGTAAAGTCGCTCAGCCAAAAATGCAGAAGCTAATGCTAAGCAAAAATCTGCAACAATGCTGTTTAAAAAGCCAACTACGAAAATATGTGACCAACTCGTTTTCATGTGCAACCAAAAATTCAAAGATACATATAAATACGGAACTGCCACAGCATAAATAATAATAAGCCCGACAATATTTGCACTGATAAAATGTTTTCTCGTTGGAGCATCCACTCTTTCAATCATGAAACCAATTACTAAAGCAGCTAGTGCAAAGCCGATTAGGAAGCCAAATGTTGGTTGCAATACATAGGTGATGCCCCCACCTTGTGTAAAAACTGGCAAGCCAACTAAACCAACTCCTATGTAGACAAGTTGACTTTGAAATCCATTACGACTGCCGAGCAAGCAACCTGCTAAAAAAACAAAAACAATTTGTAAAGTAAAAGGAACTACAGGTAGCGGTATTTTAATAAATGCTCCGATTGCGGTTAAAGCGGCAAACATCGCAATCATCACGAGTGACAATGTTGATTGTCGTTTGAACAACTTACTCCCTCCCACTCCTCAAAAAATTGCAGAACCGTCTCTTTTGTTGTATCAATCATAAAACTCATTTCATCATCAGATATGACGTATGGAGGCATGAAATATAATATATTGCCAAGAGGACGAATCAATAAGCCTTTTGCCAAGGCACGTTTATATATTTGATAGCCGATACGTGCCTCACTTGGAAGTGGCTCCTTTGTTTCACGATTGGCTACAAGTTCAATAGCGCCGACTAGTCCTACCTGTCGATATTCGCCAACAAACGGTATCTCTTCAAATGCCTTCATAGCTAGCTTTCGCATACGTTCACCTTTGTTTTGTATCATTTCGATAACACGTTCCTCTTCAAACATTGTCAAAACTTCTAGGGCTACACGACAAGCCAGTGTATTACCAGAATAGCTATGAGAGTGTAAAAACGCTTTCATCGTGCCATAATCATCATAAAAAGCGTTGTAGACATCATCAGTTGTTAAAACAGCTGATAGTGGCAAATACCCACCTGTTAAACCTTTTGACAAGCACATAAAATCTGGAGCAATTCCCGCTTGCTCACAGGCAAATAATGTACCTGTTCGTCCAAAACCAACTGCAATTTCATCTGCGATTAAATGAATATCGTATTTTGTACAAAGTTCTCGTAATCGCTTCAAATAGATTGCAGGATACATTTTCATGCCAGCTGCTGCTTGAATGAGTGGCTCAATAATAACAGCTGTAATTTCTTCATGGTGCTGACTAAGCTCTTCCTCAACAAATTGTATACATTGAGCTTGACAGCTTTCAGGATTCTCCTTAAAAGGACATCGGAAGCAATCTGGCCCTTGTGCACGTATGGTATCCAATAAAAGTGGCTGATACACTTCGTTATACAACCCTACTCCTCCAACAGATAGGGCACCAAGTGTTTCACCGTGATAAGCATCCGTTAAGGCTAAAAAACGCTTTTTCGTTGTTTTTCCAGTTTGCATATGATACTGAAAACTCATTTTTAGTGCGACTTCAATAGCTGATGAGCCGTTGTCTGCAAAAAATACTTTATTTAAACCGTCCGGCGTTAAGGCTACTAATTTTTCTGCCACCTTAATTGCAGGTTCATGTGTAAAATTCGCAAAAATCGCATGTTCTAATGTAAATGCTTGATCGCTTAATGCTTGACTAATACGAGGATTCGCATGTCCAAATAAATTTACCCACCAAGAAGATACGGCATCTAAATAGCGATGATCATTTTCATCGTAAAGCCATACACCTTGTCCTTTTTTAATCACAACAGGTGGAAATTGCTCATAGTCCTTCATTTGTGAGCAAGGATGCCAAACATGCTGTAAATCTCTCATCTGCAATTCAGTTAATGCTTGTTTCATATTTGACCAACCTTTCAAACAATGATGTGTGTGAAATAGAGTAGTCAACAATCTGCGAAATTTCCCCCAGCTTTGGAATCGTCGCAAATGGCAAATTATGAAACTGTAGAATCATTTTCACATTATCTTGTTCCATCTTACTTCCAATGTCTCCATTAAATACAATGCCAAGAACCTCAACATTTCGAGTATGTAAAGCTTCAAGAGTTAGCAATGTGTGGTTAATCGTTCCTAGTGTTGTTCGTGTGACAAGAACAACTGGAAGCTTACTTTGAACGATTACATCAAGGAGAGTTTTTTCTCCATATGTATCTAATGGAACAAAAAGTCCCCCTGCTCCCTCACAAATTACGACATCGTATGATTGCTGTAATTTCTGAATTTGCTTTAATAGATGCTCCACATTAATTTGCTGGCCCTCCAGTTGCGCAGCAAAATGTGGAGATGCGGCTTCCTTAAACGAATAGCCATTTAAATTTTCTGGTTCCAGTCTTTGTAATGAATACTTTTCATACATTGCTGTATCGTAGTAATAGCAATGCCCATTCTCACAAACTTCGCCAGTTTGCACAGGCTTATAAGGTGTTACTTGTAGATCCTGCTGTTGTAATTGGCGCATCAGTAATGTAGTGATAACCGTTTTACCGACATCTGTATCTGTCCCAACAACCCAAAAATGTTGCATCGTTAACCTACCCCCTCTTTTTAAGTTAACCGTTTACAAAATTTAAGTTAACACATTTAATTTTATTTTGTAAATGCTATTTCCACATTTCTTCATAAACAACCCTTTTCTTTGTAGAAAATAGAGAATTTTGTGATAACTCAATAATTTTTTTCAACAACAAAAAACACTAGATCCTTACCTTGAGGTAAAAACTAGTGTTGGTAAATGTTTATTTTTCAAAAATTAATTAATATTTTTGTCCATTAGCCTTCGTTCCTATATCACTGATCCCCAAAGAGTCACCCAGCCGGAACGAAGATCAACTTATACATCGCATATGTTTCACAAATATCATCTTCAATTTTTGGGTGATAGCCAATAAATAATAAACGTAAATTAACACTCGGATATTTTTGTATTCAGTTTGCTTTCTATGCACATATAAAAAGTAAAATTTGTACTTAAGACCAATTTATATGTTTTGATCCTATGGAACTTTAGTGAAGAAAAATGTAACAATGACAAAAAAATATAGAAAAAGATAATAGTTTATGTTTAGATATTATTAGTAAATATTTCCTTTATAGTAAGGGTGTTCCCTAATGTCCATTCTGGTGCAGTTACTCGTTTTCGGAATAACAGGTTCGTTAGTATATTATGGTGTTTTCTATGGAACACCCATGTTAATAAAAAAGGGTGTTCCATTAATTTATGCTTTTTGGTTCTTTCTGTGGTTTCCTGTAATGAGTTTATTTCCAGTATCATTACTGCTTTATCATTTAGAGGGAAATGCTTGGACATGGCAAAATTTTTTGGAAAGGCTTCGTTTCAATCCTTTAACGGAAAACGATTGGTATTGGGTTGTGGGAGCAATTGTTTTTACAATAATCTCTGACCAATTTCTTGAACCTATAGGTAAGTTTTTTGCGAGACTTCCAATACTTGCCCCACCAAGTTATCTTCCAGCTCCTTTTAATCCATTAAAAAGAATGGAATTGCCTCCATCTGAATTTTTTGGTGTTTCGCTTTACGGTAATTGGAAAATGATAACCATATTTATTCCCTTACACCTTTTTGCTATGCTCAGTGAGGAACTAATGTGGAGAGGTTTTTTCCTACCTATCCAACAAGAACTTTTTGGGGATTGGGCTTGGGTAATAAATGGATTACTTTGGGCTTGGGTTGTTCATGCTTGTCTGAAGTGGCATTTTATCAATATGCTTCCTAGCATGCTTATTGCTCCATGGATTGCCCAGTTTACTAATTCAACATGGGCTTCTTTTGCAACCCATGCAATTGGAAATAGTTTATTATGGATTTTGTTGTTAGTGGGAATAATAAAAAAATCTAAACCTCAAAATTTAAAATCAATATAATTTTATAAATCAACTTTAAAACGTCTAGTTACATAAGTATATGAGTAAGAATATTATATAATCTACCTATTTTCATACTAATCCTTTATCAACTATATAAATTTGTCTTTTAGCTAGATTTTCATCATTCTCTAGAATATCCATTAGTTTCATCTATTTTCCGAATATTATCAAAAATTAAAGGATTTTACTCTTCGTTCGTGGTATTAAACTAAACGGGGGTGGCTGAATGTTTGGTATTTTTAAAGAATCAGAAAAGATTATTGATTCTTATGAGCATGTTAGTTTTATTTTAAAATCCTTGCTTACATACGAGCTAAAAGACTTGCCTATTCGCTATGAATTTTGGTATCGAGTGGCTATTCGTCAGGAAGAATTGCGAACGTTAAATACCGAGCATCGAGCAAAGATCTCTATGACTACAGCAGTAGGACGCTTTCACCAAACACAATACGAAGGAACGAAACAAAAGTTAGCAAAGCTTGAGCGTCTAGCAGATATGTATAAATCGTTTTGTATTGAGGAAGAACGAGAGGCATTAAACCATAGACTCCATTTCCAAAAAGAAGCGATATCCGAGCTATACGAGCATGCTCAAAATAAAGAGCTATATGTGTATTGTGATGCTGTACAGCGACAATTTTGGGATGCAGTCAGTGAGGACATATTAAATGCCATTGCCCACCTAGATTAAGAGATGGGCAATGGTAAGATTTATTCTTTTTATCTAATTCCGGTCGATTTCATCTTAAAATATCAATTGAAATAATAGCGGATTGATCCTAAAATTGACCGTACTTTTAACCCATCCCTCACAGTAACCTTCTACGCTTTTGTGCTTTTCTTTCTTTAGGATTCACTATTTTAATACATTCGTATAAATTAAAAACTTATGGTATTTTAATTAACACAAATGTATTTGAATTTAATTTGGAGGTTTTTTATGATTGCCTGGATTATTACTGCGGAAATAGCCTTTTGGATTGTTATTCTTGTTGGGCTTATTTGCAGATATGGTTTAAAAATGCCGAAACTGAGCATTTTCTTTTTTGCACTTACACCTGTTATTGATTTGTTACTTGTCATCCTCACTACGATGGACTTAAAAGCAGGTACTCCCGCTTCTACATCTCACGGAATAGCAGCCATCTATATTGGTGTCTCCATAGCCTATGGTAAAACGATGATTACATGGGCTGATCAAAAATTTCAACAGTGGTTTTTAAAATCTGGTTATAAAAATGAGCCATTAACTGGAATGAAAAAAGGTATGTATGAAATGAAATTGCTTAGTCAGCATATTGTTGCCTTTTTAATTGGTGCTGGATTATTGTATGCCATGTCTCTTTTCGTTGGTTCAAATTCTGATACAACTTCCCTATTTCAAGTAATGAAAGTTTGGGGTATTGTACTTGCGATCGATGCCGCAATTAGCATCTCATATGTTATATTTCCGAAAAAGTAATATGTAAAAACTTGAAACATTTTCCTCTTCCGTTCGTAAATAAACAAAGAGAGGAAGTGAATGACAATAGATATTAATATACATAAAGGTGGCTATGTAGAAAATGAAGCCATTATTTCAAACATTCAATTTCAAGTAAACAGTGGTGAGCTTGTTGGATTAATCGGTTCCAATGGGGCAGGCAAAAGCACAACCTTACAAGCAATGATGGGTGTCCTACCAATAGTGGACGGTCAAGTGACCATAGGAACCTATGGCTACGTACCAGAAAGGCCCATTTTGTATGAGTATTTTACATTGTGGGAGCATATAGATTTCCATTTGCGTGTAGCTGGTAAAGAGAATTCTTTAACCAATCGTGCGAAAGAATTACTGAAAATTTTTCAATTGGACCATAAGCTACACGATTATCCAACAACGTTTTCCAAAGGGATGCAACAAAAAGTGATGCTTATTTTAGCGTTCCTAGACAAGCATTCTACCTACATCTTAGATGAACCGTTTATGGGGCTAGATCCACAGGCAATGCGTAAGCTCTTAACGATTTTAGAAGAATTAAAAGCGCAAGGTGCCGCCATTTTAATGAGTACACATGCACTCGATACGGCAGAAAAAATATGTGATCGTTTCATTTTGATTGATCATGGGCGAATTTTACAGCAAGGTACACTCGCATCATTACGCTTAGCGGTGGAACAAGACAAAGCATCACTTCTTGATATTTTCGACACACTGCTTGAGGAAAATCACCATGACTAATTTAGCGCAGCAACGAAGAAAATTAGAGCGCTCTCACAATTTTAAGCTACTGGCAAGCATTATCGATTGGACAGTCGCCTTATATATTGTTGTGCCAGCTCTAGTCATTGGCTTTTTTCTTTATAAAGACTTTATCTTAAATATAAGTACATCATGGGTCGTACATATTCCGCTAGCCCTCTTTATTGTACTGTTATTGATTATTACACATATTGAAACTATTCGTACTTATTTGCACCGAGCCGATCGTCTTTTTTTAATCCAGAACCGAAAACAAATGATACGGTTAAAACGCTCTGGTCTTTTTTGGACGTTAAGTAAGCACCTAATTTTTCTTGTTTCTGCCATTACTCTTTTAGCACCCATTTTTATAATCGTTCATCATGTAACGATAGTAGAATTACTTATTTTACTTCTGCTACTATTGACAACTAATTTTACAAACGCAGTTTTACAATTAAGGCTTCGTAAATGGCAACAGCTACTCAGTAAAATTTTTATGTGTATTCTCGGTACAGCTTCCTTTTTGTATGTACCTATTATTATCACTGCACTTATTTATCTAATTCTTCTTGTTTATTGCACAAGCTATTATAATAGACATTTCGTCAATAGCACTAAATATTTTGATCAGCAGGTGGAGCTCGATCAAGCAACTTTTTATAAATGGCAAAGTCTTTTATTCCAGATTGCTCCTGAGCTTCGAAGTCAGTTAGTACCGAAATTAAAAAAGCCCCGCCTACTATGGAAAAATTCAAAGCGCATGTTTCGTCGTTCCGATTATTTTATAGAGGAACTAGTATGCAAAACCATGCTTCGCCAAAAACAGTATCGCTTAGGATATCTTCGTTTTTTATTGATGGGTATCGGACTCATCTTTATTGTGCCATCATGGGCGAAAATTATCGTGCTCGGAATTCTTTATTTTACTTTACGCTCAGTTATGCAATCGGTAATCCAGCAAATTTTGGAGCATAAAATTTGGACAATCTTTCAAGTATCCAATGAACAAATTCAAGCAGCTAGCAGTCGATTGCTAAAAGGATTCGTAGATTTCCCATTGTTGTGTGTCCTTATGATCCTAGTTATTGTTTCAGTCTTGTAAATAAAGACTCATAATATGAGATTGATTTCTGTTCCGACTGTGCGCTTCCTAACATCCCGACTTATAGTTTGTCTAAATTAAACAGGTGCCAGCTTAGTTTGCTAGCACCTGTTGTTTATTAATATTTATTATCTTCCATTCCTTGTAGAAGCATTTTTCTAAATTCCTGTGCTTGGTCAGCTTTAATGGCTACATTGTTATATCGTTTTTTAAGCCCCAGCATGAAAGTCACTTCCACAGGCTCCTTCATTTTTAAAATAAACTGTGGATATGCCGTGCCAAAATCACGTGCTATAAAATCAATTGTATCCTTGGATAATTTTCTTTCCAACTGTTCTTTATCCTCAATAAGCTCTTCAATCTGATCAAAGCGAATTTCTGCTCGTTTCATCAATCCTAAAGACAAATACAATTTATCAGATGTTACATAGACAGGATTTAAACGAATTGCCTGCATATCCGCAATAAAAAATAAAACAGAGTATACATTAAAAATAAGCAATAAAATTGAAAGAACCATTGATTTCTCATGTAACCACCAATGAATCCCTATTGTTTCAATGGCTATTCCATGGATTAGCATAATGATAAAGGCAATATAGCTCGAATTTTTATGCAAGGTTAAACCAGGACGCTCTTTTCTCTTCCAGCTTGCAAGAGCATAGTAAAATACTAAAAAATCAGCGCAAAGCATTTGTATAATAGGATGCTTCGGTGCATGTTTTTCAACTGCTCTGGGAAATGAGAACAAATCGGGTAAAGTAGTTGATCGTACATCCGATAGAATTCTCGGTATGTAACGAACAAGCGTTGCAACTAGTAAAATTTCTAATAAAATAATCGTACCTTCAATCGCAAACCCAGCCCAAGTCACCGCAACAAATGGCTGTAGATGTTCTATTGGAATAATAAAACGTGCTGCCATACAACCAGCCGCTGCTAAAATAACCGCTTGTTTTAAAGAAAACTTTCCTTTATACAGCAGAAATAAAACAGGCATAATAAGAACAAAATCAATTAATGAGCCAATAACAACTCCATTTGTTTCAGATGGTAAAATTGATATACCTAGTCCAGTGTTATAAAGCGTGTAATTGCTGGCAAGTACGACTAACAAAAATGCTAACCATATATTTTGCTTTTTCTTTAGTGCAATCATGTTAAATCTCTCCCTTTTACAAATGAATATCATTTATTTCATTAATAACTCCTTCTTTTAATACAATTTGATTTAGCTTTTGAACGACCTCTTTTAATTGCACGATCTCACTTAACTCAAGTTTTGAATAATATCTTGAGATAATAAATCGTTTTATTTCTTCCTCTCGTTCAAAATACTTAATACCTGAAGTATCGAGACTTACAAATATTTCACGTCGATTTTCAGGATTAATGCTTCGTGATACATATTGCTGCTCTTCAAGTTTACTAACTAGCTGACCGACAGCACTAGAAGTTATATTCATATAACTTGCAATCTGTCCAATCGTCACTCGGCTATTTTTTTGAATATAATCTAATAAAATGATTTGTTTAGGGGATAATTCATCACTTAATAAATTTTGATGTAACTTTATGAAATGGCTATCCATCGAATAAATAGCTTCATTTATTTCCTCTACAAGCTTATATATAAGTTCTTCATCTTTTGTCATCACTCATTCAATCCTTTAAGTAAAGTTAATAGTAAAGGTATCTTTACTATTAACTTTACTTTATTTTATATGGTTATTATTGTCAACTGTTTCAGCGATAAAGTGCAGTATTTAATCCAATAAATTCAATAATTTTTCACATGTCTTAACGAAATCAGAGCAAATTCTAAAAAAGAAGTAATACTACTGTTGAGACATTGATAATGGCAAAATAAAAGACCTCAAAATTAAGAGGTCGTTAGTTGTTTATTACTCTTCTACAATATTTAACTGTTTGTAATAGTTCTCTACAATTGGATGAATATCTGGGTTTGAATCGTAATAGGTATTGTCAATTTTATTTAGAGTGAATTTAATTTCTTTTTCGCCATCAAAAAGAGCAATACCATATCGCCAGCCTACACGTTCTTCTTGATTATCTTGTGGTGTAAATTCAATATCTTTAATCAGATTTAGGAATTCACCAATTTGCTCTTGCTTCGTTATCGTTTTAGAATAGCCCGTTGAACCATCTTGAATGATTATTTTATCTACATTTATTATTTTTGCATCCTTGAAAAATTCTTCTAATGATTGTTTTTTTTCATTCGAACAAGCAGAAAGTAAAACTAGAAATACGAATAAAATCAGGAACATAGATTTTTTCATTCATCCACCTCCAAGTTTTTTCTACTACCCATTAAAAGGATTAAATTACAAAAGTTACACCATAGTAATAGATAGATTTTAGTATCAGAAAAATTCAATATTTGTAAATTGTACCAAAATAACATTAAGATAGTGCGATTCATTGCAAGCGCGGGTATTCCCCTCTCTTCAGCGGATATCCTCTTGCTTGCGCAGGCCGCTTCTGCTTCTTTTCCACTTCTAAATTCTGCTATGCTTTATAAAAAAACTGTTTACGATAAACATGTGGAGAGTATCCTGTATATTTTTTAAATTTTTCAATATAGTAACTTACTGTACTAAAGCCTGTTGTTGTTGCAATTGTAGTGATCGATTGCTCACTATCACGTAATAGCTCCATACTTTTGCGAAGTCGATAGTGTAATAAGTATGTGAATGGTGTCGTACCAACCATTTTTTTGAAAAAGCGACTACATTCTGCACGACTTAAAAATACATGTGCAGCTAAATTTTCTAAAGATATCTTCTCTTGATAATGAGCATGTAAATAATCAAGCATATCCTTTGCTCGTTCATGTTGGACAATAATTGCTGGATCTAGTATTTCTTCGGTTAGCATCGATTGTGACAAAATAGTTTCCCAAATGACTAATAGCTCTCTCCATACCTTTAGCTCATAAAAAATGGCTTGCTCTTGCAGTAATTTCGCCACGATTTCTACTTTTTGCGCCAATTGGCCAGAAAGCTTTACAAAGGGCAATCTATTGCTCGTTATATAAGGCAATACATATTTAGTAGCAAAAATACTGTCCTTAGGTCCGCCCAATAATAACGGATCCACGTTAATACAAAAAGTTGTAGCCCGCTCTATTTGAAAAGGCTTTGCTTCATGTAAACCTGATGCATTGATAAATAGTCCCTCTCCCTCCACTAGCACAAAGACATCTGCTCCTACTCGATATTCCACACGACCGCTTTTCACATAGACAAATTGAATTTCCTTATGCCAATGTAACGGTAAAAAATCCAAACTATCTAGTCGCAAAACCGTCTCATATAG
This sequence comes from Lysinibacillus sp. NPDC094403, assembly GCF_050278745.1. Taxonomy (NCBI): domain Bacteria; kingdom Bacillati; phylum Bacillota; class Bacilli; order Caryophanales; family Bacillaceae; genus Lysinibacillus; species Lysinibacillus sp. NPDC094403. Next base: position 43,111 of record NZ_JBNNTL010000011.1, read on the forward strand.
GGCAACTGGAAATTCTTTCGTCCCATGTATCGTTAGTTCTTGTAAATCCTTCGCGATTTTAATGTGTGTTAACGCCACCGCTTAGTTCACCTCAATATGTTGATATTTTTAATCCTATAAATCGATATTTCTTGTGCTTAACATTCATTATAATTGCTTTATATTGATAGTTTAGGAGATGTTTTAAAAATGAATCAATCAGCACAGAAAAATCGTACTCTTGGTTTTATTCTTGTCATTTTAGGGGCAAGTTTTTGGGGTATTGGCGGTACCGTCGCACAAAAGCTGTTTCAGCAGGAAAATATTGAGGTTGGCTGGCTCGTTTCCAGTCGACTTCTTTTAGCTGGCCTATTACTCATTACTGCCTATAAAATTACACATCGTAAAGAGTCTATTTTTGTGATGTGGCGGACAAAGCAAAATGCTTTTAGACAAATTTTATTTAGTTTACTTGGAATGCTGGCGGTTCAATATACGTATATGATGTCGATTTCTATAGGCAACTCTGCTGTTGCGACATTATTACAATATTTAGCACCACTCTTCATTATGGCCTATTATTTAATAACAAAGCACAGTCAATTGTCAAAACAAGACGGGATAGCTGTGACTCTAACACTTGTTGGTACTTTTTTATTACTAACAAATGGCTCCTTGTCAACACTTTCTGTTCCTGCGATGGCAGTGTTTTGGGGGATATTATCGGGTCTTTCGGCTGCTTTTTATACGTTATATGCCGTCCCACTATTACAGCAGTTTCACTCATTGCTAGTTGTAGGCTGGTCAATGCTTATTGGCGGGATTGTGATGAGCTTTTTCCATCAGCCATGGCAAATAAACATGTCAAACTGGGCATTTTCGACAATTGCTTACTTTTTGTTTATCGTTATTTTTGGGACAATGCTAGCGTTTTGGTTTTATATTGCTAGTTTGCAGTATTTATCGCCAAAAGAGACTAGTTTACTTGGAAGCCTTGAACCTCTAACAGCCGTTATTACAAGTGTGCTTTGGCTTAAAATTGCCTTTGGTGGCTTTCAGTTTATTGGGACAATGCTTATTCTCTGTATGATTTTATATCTCACAGTTTTTCAGAAAAAGCACTCATAGGAAAGTTTAACTAAATTTAGATAATCCTAAAAATTTTAGTCTTAAATTCCTATATCAAATTATATAAATCATGAATCCATACATAAAATTTACATTATTTATATATCTTTTTTCCTTGTCTGTCCAGTATACTGAAAATACCATCATTCAAGGGGGAATATTTATGGATAAAAAGGTTATTTTTTTCGAGGTTCGTGGCGGCACAGATAAGGGCCCAGACGGCTATCGAAAAGATACCATGCCAATGGTGAATGCACTAAAAGAACGTGGACAGGATGCAGAAGTCATTTTCTTTGATGTGACGAAAAAAGAGGAAATTTTTAATTACGTCAAAGAGCATGGTATTGCCTATGTATCACGTATTAATCCAGGAAACTTACAGCATGAAAAAGAGTACTTTGAGATGTTGCGTGAGCTATGTAATGCGGGTGTCATTGGTATGCCTCATCCTGATGCAATGATTGGCTATGGATCTAAAGATGTATTATCAAAGCTATCATCTACAAATTTAGTGCCTGATGATACATTTGCTTATTATTCGATTGAAGCATTTAAAGCTCAATTCCCTACCTCTCTTGCAATTACTGAACGCGTCCTAAAGCAAAATCGTGGATCGACGGGCGAAGGTATATGGAGAGTTAAATTGGTTGAACCTCTTGCTGAGGGAATTACAGAAGTACCGCTTGATGCGGAAATTAAATGTACAGAAGCAAAGGATAATCATGTGGAATATTGGAAACTTAGCGACTTCATGACGTTCTGTGAGCAATACATTACAGGTCCAAATGGCATGCTAATAGATATGCGCTTCCTGCCTCGTATTACTGAAGGCGAAATCCGATTATTTATGTTACGTGATAAACCAGTTCAGGTAGTACATAAAAAACCAGCAGATTCCGAGGATGCATTTAGTGCAACACTGTTCTCAGGGGCGCAATATCGCTATGATGCTCCAGAAGACTGGGAAGAGCTTGTCCAAAACTTTTTAACTCAACTACCACTCGTAACTAGTTTACTAGGCAATTATGCTTTACCACTCATTTGGACAGCCGATTTCATGCTTGATACAAACGAAGCTGGCGAAGATTGCTATATTTTAGGGGAAATGAATTGTTCATGTGTAGGCTTTACTTCTGAACTCTCTTTAGCACATCAAGTAGCAGAGGAAATTCTCGCTTGTATCCATGAAAATGCCGAAGTCTCAGCGTAAAGTGGACTTTAAGCAATGGTGCTTTTACTGACCGTTAATACAGGATAAATGAAAAAAGTGCGATCTTTTGTGATCGCACTTTTCATATATAGATCTTAATAGCTTGTATAAATTCATAGATAAAATATCCAGCAAAGCAAATTAGTAATACACCCGCTACCATTGTAAGCGACTTAATGACCTTACGACTCATCGCTTTACGGGTAACTGAAACAATGGTCATCAAGCCAATATCATGCAACAATATGCCACTCAGAACCCCTGCAGCAATCACTAAAAAGTTTGCTGACTCTCCTTGCCCATAAGATTTAGCTAGTACAACACCGAAAACATTTACCCAAAATACTAGATTTCCTGGCGAAATGGCAACTAGTAAACCATTACGATAAGAAGTAAAAAACGATTTTGTCACTTTCTCTCCTGCAAGCGTAATATCATGATCAGCATTTTTGATAGAATCCAGCCCTAAAAGGAATAAAAAGCCAGCCCCTATAATCCACATAGGAATTTGAATGATAGGCATCGCTAAAATGGACGCTAGTCCCATATACAATGCAAAAACCAATACAATATCAATTGTCATACCACCAAGCCCGACAGCCCAACCATGCATAAAACCATTTTTTAGTCCTTGCTTTGTCATTTCTACTGTGATGGCCCCAACAGGCATGGCAATCGCAAGACCTACCAATACATACGCTACATATAAACTCAAATAAACACTTCTTTCATAATCAATTTCGCCTTGGCGTAATTGCCGCTGACGCTTTGCTTTCGCGCAGAAAACATTTGTAGCTGACTCTTTGCTTTCGCTACAGAAAACATTTGCCGCTGTCGCTTCGCTTTCGCGCAGATAAACAATGCGTCCGGATTTTGAATTGTGCCCGCACAATTCATTCCTTTCAAAATCCGTGACATCCGCCGGAGGCTTTATCTTCATTCAGTAGGCGTTAGAACACCCACTTAAAAGGAACCACCTCCGCATTCATTTCTTCAAATTTAGAGGGGGGAGTCTTCAACTGAATGAAGATAAGATAAGTTTCATACGTCCGTTTATAATTGTATTATAGCATAAAAATACACAAAATGTCATTTTTACTAATAAATATTCATTTTTTTATATGCTAACACTTTATTTATTTGTATGAAATTATTGGGAAACCTATTCTTATTGCTATTTAAGTTTTTTTGATGCTTATCTGAGCATTTTTGTCTACTAAAAAGATTTCATGTGAAAATTTTTCTTTTTCACTAACTCATTCATTTACTTATAACTCCGTTATCATATATACAATTAATGCAATGAAAAAAGAATGAAAGAAACCATTTCAATCCTTCAATTAAACCCCATTTTTCAAATAATCAAGCAAAAAGAAAAAGGCTTTATCAAAAGAACTATTTTACTTGCCTTTTGATAAAGCTTCAGTTGCTTAAAAATACAAAGGTGATCTGCCGTAATATTTATCGTTTTTCTAACTTTTTTACATAAGAAAATACCTTTTGGACATACTCACGAGTTTCATCAATTGGCGGAATACCAGAATGTTTTATCACTTTATCTGGTCCTGCATTATATGCCGCAACAACTAATTCCCAATCCTTAAACTGATCAAAAAGCTCTTTCAGAAATCGTGCAGCACCTTCAATCGATTGAATGGGGTCACAAGGATTGACAGATAACCAATTGGCGGTTTGTGGCAATAATTGCATTAATCCAATCGCCCCCTTTCTTGATACTTTATTTGGGTCACCACTGCTTTCAGCTAACATAATACCAAATAATACAGGAAAAGGAATTTCGTGTTTTATCGAATAATTTCTGATAGGTGTTACCCAATTTAAAATCCGTTCATCTTCTATTATTTCTGGAGAGAGAATTATATCATCTATTTTGGGGATTTCTTGCACTTTTAGTACTTGATCTATAAAAATGGTATCAGAAAAAAGTTGGTTGAACTCTTTCAGCTGACTGATTGTGACTCCAAATCTTTCTGATATGCCCCATAAAGTATCTCCTTTTTTCACAACGTAATGTTTATATTTTCGATTAGCATCATTCTGAATAGTCCCTCACCTCTCAAGTAAAAAATAATAATCTCACTTTAAAACATTAGCATTTCATTTATAGTTACAATTTTATAGTTCATATCCAAAGCTTTTTCAATCATATATGGAAGGGCCTTAAGGGACGATTCGGTTGGATGCATCAAAATGATGGAGCCATTCTTAATGTTAGGGACAATTATATCAATAATCTCATTTGGGTTATCAATTTTCCAATCAATCGTATCCAGTGACCATAAGACAGTAACCATCTCAAGTCGTGTGGCTATTTCAAGGATTCTCGAATCGAAATATCCATATGGTGGAGTAAAGTATTTAGGCTTAACCCCTAATAGCTCATTGATTATTTCATTGGTTTTAGTAATCTCCATTTGAATTTCATCTACTGATAATGTTTTCATATCCTTGTGAGAATATGAGTGATTCCCAATCTCATGATTTGAATCTTTAATCATAAGTGCCAATTCAGGATTCTGTTCAACCCACCTTCCTTCGAGAAAAAAAGTAAGGTTAATATCCCTTTTCTTTAGTAGTTCTAATAATTTTATTAGATACTCATTTCCCCAAGCTACATTTACGATAAAAGTAATGATTGGAATGATTTCGTTCCCATGATAGATAGGCATCAAGGATTTATTATTATTCATATAGTTTTCTCCTTGCTATTGTGATTCTTTAATGTATGTAAAAACAAATAAAAAGAATGTTTATATATCATACAATTACTCAAACAAATTTCTAATTATAAAACCTATTTATATCGCGCTGGGCCAACATCTTATACAGCCTTCTAAATTAGACATATGATATTTTTGAGGCACTTTTTATATCAATTTTTAAAATTCGACTAACAGTTGGTGAAAAAGAAGAATGAACGTACAGAAAATCGATATTTATGTTGATGGCCATCCAATCCAATGCAATTACTGTGAAAGTAAAGGATATATGATGGTTTCAGCCTTATTCTTTAAGCATACGAATGCCTTAGTAGACTATGACGGGGAAAAACGGTCAATAGAACTGGAAAAAAATGATATAAAAATAACCTTGTTTAAAGATCAATTTGTGGTCTTAATAGAAAAAGAAAATCAACTAAAAATAGAAACTTTGAAGGTTTCGCCAATTGAGATTAATGAAGTAATCTTCATACCGTTTCAATACGTTACTCAAATACTTAAAATGTCCATTTTGGAATGTTCAACGGGAGGAACAATCAATTTAAGGACCAATAATTCAGTAAAAAGTAATGAAACAGTTTTTTATAAAGGCCAGAAAAATAAAAAAATGGCTGCTCTAACCTTTGATGATGGGCCGGATGATATTTATACACCTCAAATTTTAGATATCCTTAAAGGAAAAAGAGTCAAAGCAACCTTCTTTGTGGTTGGTCAACAAGTTAGGTGGGAACCTGAAGTCTTTAAAAGAATTCTTCGAGAAGGTCATGAAATCGGTAATCATAGCTGGAGCCATCCAAACTTTATAGAGCTAACAACATCGGAGCTGAAAAATGAAATTAAATCCACCGAAACAGAAATTCGTTCACATACAGGAAAATCTACAACACTTCTTCGTCCCCCATATGGTTTTATTACGCATTCGGACATTCAAATCATTAATGAATTAGGTTATAAGATCATCATGTGGTCAGTAGATACACTTGATTGGTCGGGTTTAACAAATGAGGAGATTATGTCGATTGTAAATAGGGATTTAACAGAAGGGGCCATTATATTACAGCATTCCTTTAAAAATACAACTGGCAGGCTCGATGGAACTGTAAAGGCTTTGCCTGAAATTATTGATAAGTTAATAAGAGAAGGTTATGAAATTGTCACGATACCAAAGTTACTAGAATAATATTTAAATTGTTTTTTTCCAACTAAAGTGGAGCAAGGAGTGTACTAATGCGCATTTTATTCTTAGAAAGCCACTCAATGTGGATTCATGGATTACCAAATGGATTTATGGATGCGGGGCATGAAGTGAAAATTTCCGGTCCATTGGACGATCTGGATATTCCTAATCTTATTTCAGAATTCCGACCAGATTTAATCATTACAATGGGATGGGGTCCTGAAAACTCAACGACAGCAAAGCAAAAAAAAATATATGAAAGCACGATAAATGCTAATATTCCTCATGTATATTGGGCAACAGAAGATCCAACATCCACGGAAATATTTACAGTTCCTTATATTAGCAGAGCCCATCCGGATTTTGTATTCACGATTTGCAGGGATATGGTCGATTATTACAGAAGTTTAGGAATCCCTTCGGAGCATTTAGATTTTGGATATCACCCTAAAGTTCATTCTCCGGTAGAATATGATCCCCAATATTATTCACCAGTTGCTATTGTTGCGAATGGATATCCAAGAAAGCTTTCTTATTTTCCAAATCATTTTCGTTACCAATCTATGAAAAATTTAATTAAACCGTTGATTGAAAATAATATTCAAATAAATTTCTATGGGAATCATTGGGATAATATGGGGCCTCTTTTGGGGGTAGAAATCCCAAAAGAATGGATTCGTGGCTATATTGATTACACAATTGCAAATAAAATTTATAGTTCTGCTGATATCATCATCGGCTTGCAAAATCTGCCTACACAACTGACACAGCGAACATATGAAGTACTTGGATCAGGAGGATTTTTGTTAACTAACAGCACCCCTGAAGTCCTGCAACTCTTTAAATCTGGAAGAGAATTAATAACATCATCATCACCTGAAGAAACAATTGAATTAGTTAATTATTTCCTTCAACACCCTAAAGAAAGGGAGAAAATCCAGAAGTATGGCATTGAAACGGTAAACAAACACTCTTATAAAGCAAGAGCTCAATATATGCTAGAAGTTTTAGAGAAAAGTGGAATCTTTAACAAAAGGAAAAGTACCTACAGTTTAAAAATTGAAAGAAAAGTCTTCCAACAGGGTAATTTTGAGATCTATAAAGTTAAAAATGGGGATACTTTTTATCATATTTCAAAAGAGTTTGGGGTAACCATTGATCAGTTAAAGCATTTAAATGAATTAACCTCAGATATAATCGATACCGGTCTCCCTTTGAAAATAAGATTAGCAGAAAATAAAGTGAATAAATACGATTATTATACAATTTGTCATGGAGAATCATTGGGAAAGATCTCAAAGGAGTTTGGTATTTCAGTCGAAGAACTTAAAAAAGAAAATGAATTAGCATCAGATTTTATATATGCCGGCCAACTCTTAAAGATTGATAAGAAGTATATCAAATCAAAAAAGTTACCCTCTGTTCTCCTTTCTAAAGGTTTAAAAGATGACAAAATGGTTTCCTTAACATTTGATGCGGGCGATAGTGCAGAAAATACTGAAGCTATTTTAGACGTTTTAAAAAAACATAATATTCAAACAACCATGTTTTTAACCGGGGCCTGGGTAGAAAAATTTCCTCATTTTGCGAAAAGAATGGTATCAGATGGACACGAGATTGCAAATCATTCATATAGTCATCCAGATCTAACGAAGTATTCCAAAAATGAAATTCTAGCAGAATTAACACGCACATCTTCGTGTATTGAAAAAGTTCTTGGGATTAAGGGCAGCCCTTTATTCCGCCCACCATTTGGTTATTGGAATAAAACCCTTCTAGAAGCTGCAGGTCAAACTGATATTCCTTTTACAATTTATTGGAGCATAGATACTCTTGACTGGCAAGAACCAACTGCAGATACGATTTTTAGTCGTATTTTTTCAAAGCTTACAGGTAATGACATTGTACTTGCACATTTAAATGGAAAACCTACAGCAGCTGCAATGGATCTCGTCATACCAGAACTGAAAAAACAGGGATATCAGTTAGTAAAAGTAAGCGAAATGCTATGAAACTATGTTTTTACAGGAAGTGGATATTATGCGTGTATTGTTTCTAGAAAGTGATCCGATGTGGATTTACGGACTTCCAAACGGTTTTTGTGATGCTGGGCATACCGTCATGATTTCGGGTCCTCTGACTGAGGACAGCATGAAGGATATGATATCAAACTTTCACCCGGACTTAATTTTCACGATGGGACACACAGCAGAACATACAGAAGAAAAACAAAAGATGATTCGAGAATGTGTTACATCCACAAATATTCCTCATGTCTATTGGTCTACAGAAGATCCAGGGTATACATTCACCTTTTCCCTGCCTCTAATTCAGACCATTGAACCCGACTTTGTGTTCACCATTTGTCCTTCCAGAGTGGATTTCTATCGAGAGAAAAACATTCCTTCGGCACACTTGGATTTTGGATATCATTCAAGTGTTCATTCCCCTGCGGAAGTTGATGAAAAGCATAAGGCTCAGATTGCAATTGTTGCGAACGGTTATCCGATGCTATATACAAAAAGGCCTGACCACTACCGTTTTAAAGCGCTTAGGTCACTTCTAAGTCCATTTCTAGAGGAAAATATAAGAATTGATTTCTGGGGTCGCTACTGGGATCAAATGGAGCATATCCTTGGAAAGAAGATTCCCAATGACTGGATTCACGGGTTTCTTCCTTATACCGAGGCAAATAAAGTGTATAGTTCAGCAGAAATTATTTTAGGTATACAAAATCATGATACGCAATTAACACAGCGCACGTATGAAGTGCTGGGGTCAGGTGGTTTTTTGCTTACAAATGATACATCTGAAATTAGGAGATTATTTTCCACAGGTAAAGATCTTATCGTAAGTAATTCCTCTAAAGAAACGATTGAACTTGTAAAATACTATTTAAGTCATCCTGAAGAACGTAATAAAGTAAAGAAAGCAGGTATGGAAACCGTAAAAAAATACTCTTATGAGCAGCGGGCTAATTATATTATTGAAACACTCATCGGTGCAGGCATTCTTTCGAAAAGTGCGAAAAGCTCTGGAGAAGGAAAATTGGTTCATTATGTGGATACATTACGGGAAAACTACGAAATTTATATCATTGAGCCAAATGATACTTTATGGAGTATATCAAGAAAGTTTGGAGTAAGCATTGAAGAAATTAAGCATTTAAATTGCCTTAAATCAGATACAATTGAGGTTAATCATTTTTTAAAAATAAAAAAGAAATAATTAAATTGTAAGCTCTTTTTAGATAATAATAGAGGTGAAACAATGCGTATTCTCTTTTTAGAAAGCGGAGAAATCTGGACTAATAGTTTAGCAAGAGGGTTTCAAGCGGATGGGCATGATATTCTTATTTCAGGGTCTATAAATAATGAAGATCTATCCAAGATGATTGAAGATTTTAATCCTGATTTTGCTATTACTATCGGTTGGGGAAGTGAACATACAAAAGATAAGCAAAAGATAATTCGAAAACAAATGGTATCACACAAAATTCCGTTGGTTTATTGGGCTGTCGAAGACCCAGCTTATACAGATGTTTGGTCGATTCCTTTAGTAAATAATATTAAACCTGACTTTATTTTTACATTATGCCCCGATACTGTAGAAACCTATAAACAATTAGGAATACCTTCTGACCATTTAGATTTCGGTTACGAAGAAACGATACACCATCCAACTAATGTTCATCCTGAATATGAATCTGATATTGCTATAGTAGCAAATGCATACCCAGATATTTTACACAAATATCCAGAACATTACCGACATAGTTCTTTGGATATTTTAATTAAACCACTTCTTATGGAGAATATTCGTATTGATTTTTGGGGGAACAATTGGGACAAAATGGGTGATTATTTTGGCTTTGAAATACCCAATGAATGGATTCATGGTTTTCTAAATTATAATGATGCAAATAAAGTGTACAGTTCCGCGAAAATTTTATTAGGTTTACAAAATTATCCTGATTTACTGACACAGCGGACCTATGAAATTTTAGGATCCGGCGGCTTTCTAATAACAGTTGATACACCTGGAGTAAGAAAAAATTTTATACCAGGAAAAGATTTGGTTGTCTCTTTATCGCCAGAAGAAACCGTACAGAAAATTAAATACTTCCTTAATCATTCCCAAAAAAGATCACAAGTTCAGATACAAGGACGAAAAACTGTTCAAGACCACTCATATAAAACCAGAGCAAAGCAAATGATAAAAACATTAATTGACAATAACATTCTAAAAAATAGTTTTTATCCTACCAAAGAAAAAGGTGAAATTTTATATTATAGGCCACTGGATGATTACGAAACCTATAAGGTTAATAAGGGAGATACTTTGTATAGAATATCCAGTGAATGTAGTGTTTCAATTAAGGATTTAATATCTTTAAATGGGTTAACATCTGATTTGATTTTTGAGGATCAGATACTAAAAATAAGGAAAAGGATTGATTAAATCGCATTTAGAAGTAATTGAGGTACGTTCAAAAACTATTAAGACGTTGTTATAACAACGTTAATAGAATGTCGTATTTATCCGTAAACTAGCAAAAAGTAGGTACAAGAAAAATCTTTTACCTACTTTTTTTGTTGTTGCAAATTCCACAACTTCTGCACCCACATGTACTGCTGGTTTCGACCTTTCCACGGAGCAGATTCTTCTAATTGTTTCTCAATATAGTAAATACATCTAACAGGCCTGAATTTTACCTATACATTAGTAAATCTATCTTTAAGTAACTTTTAGGACAGCTTCCCATTCCTCTTAGAGCATTTGTTTTTTCCATTGTGACAGTACATCATTGGATTTCGCAATATCCACTTTTAATGCAACCTGTTTAGTAGAGCAACGTTTCTTAGCCTTTTCCCAGGCCTCTTCTAGAGCAGGTAAATAGCTTAAATTTTTTGTAGCTGCGACAAGCTGTAAAAAAATATTCCCTTGAATATAGTACCAACGAGGGTTCATGCTATCTAACTGAATAGCCTCTTCAATAAGACGTAGTGCTAAATACGGACTGCCTTCATTTCGACTCAAAAACTGTGCAAAGGCTGCCCAGTAAAGAGCTTTATTTGGCTGTAGTTTTATCGCTTCCGCAAATTGCACAAGTGCTTTATCATGCTTCTTTGCAAGAGCAAAAAATTCAGCCATTGTATAATATGCATTCGCTTGTGCCTCGACCGATCCAGCTAATAATTCATCTACTACTTTACCGAATTGCTGATCATCCTCACTTCCTATGTATGCAGCTAGTACATCACGCTCTGGATAGGAGCCATCTGTCCGTTCAACACTTTGCTTCACTATTTCAGCAGTAGGAACTGGCATATTTGCATAACCGTTCGCTTCCAACAATGCGACATGCTGTTGAATTGTTGGAAATGATTCTTGTTCTGTAAACGCACTATTAGCTAAAAGTGCTTTGGCTAATTGATAACTTTCTTTCACACGACCATTTAAAAATAATTCATTTATCTGTTGGACTTGCTCATCAAACTGTTTGATCACTATTTAAATCCTCACCTTCACTAAAAGAAAAGTATTATAGGTATTTTACCATCTTTAGAGAGAAAAAGAGCATTTATCATGCAAAACAATCTAAATAGCAATAATTTTTCTATAATTCTTTTATTTTAACAGTACCCTATGTCCTCCAATTGTCTAGCACTACCTTAATAGGAATGCACTAAACTAGAATCTTATTATTAAAACGATGATCAAAATGATTCATCACCACAAGGATGACATTTGTTAAACCTATGCTATGTAAATAAGTTGATTGGAGTGAAGAATGGGCGACTCCTTGGGGATTAGCGTCACAGATGAGACCATGAAGCAAGCAAATAGAGGAACGAAGGCTAAGAGCATCACATCCTGTGATAACGCTTTCGTGTGCAACATCGTGTTTGCCCAGTCGGAACGGAAATCAACCCCTACGTTATGACGATAATCCTAAATGAAAAAACATTGGACAATGTTCTGAATTATGAGATAATTGAAGTATGTTTTCATTTTTTGAGGGCATGTAAACTAAATTAGGAGGGCTTGCTATGAATAGACGATTTCATTTTGTATCGCTTATTATTGGAAATTTGTTAACACTAGGAGTTATTTTCATTTATGCTATGCAAAGTCAAGTGGATGTGGCCCTCAGCACATATGCCCTTGTAATGGGGTTTTTAAGCACATTACTACTGATCTTTTTTTATTTATGGGGGGATGAAAAACAACAAATTTCTAATCGTTTTTCTAAATAACTCGGTAGCTAAAAACTACATCACTAGTATTATGTGACCCATAATTTTTTGAACAAAAAAATAATTTCCCCCTTTTCTACTTACATGTAGTTAAGGGATTTTTTTTCACGAAAAGCTTCTTTTTTCGCGGTATTCCCCTCTGAATTAGACTTATTGTTGTAGAAAAATAAATTTTTTTGTAGAAAATTTAAAAACAATGATTGAGTAGTAAATCAATTTTCTGTATAATCAGCTTGTTTGACAATACTATTTATGAACCTGGGGGTAGACAATTGGGTAAAGCATTGATTATCGGAGCTGGCGGAGTAGCCAGTGTTGTGGTACACAAGTGTGTTCAAAATTCGGACGTATTTGAGGAGATTTGTATCGCAAGTAGAACTGTTTCAAAATGTGACGCTCTAAAAGAAAAACTAGATGGCGGAAAAACAAAGATTCATACTGCACAGGTAGACGCAGACAATACGGAAGAGGTTATTGAGCTGATTAAAGCCTTTGGACCGGAAGTTGTTATTAATGTAGCACTACCTTATCAAGACTTAACGATTATGGATGCTTGCTTAGCGACGGGTGTACACTATGTGGATACTGCAAACTACGAGCCACCTGAAACGGCAAAATTTGAATATAAATGGCAATGGGCTTATAAAGAGAAGTTCGAGAAAGCCGGCTTAACTGCTTTACTTGGTAGCGGTTTTGACCCAGGTGTAACGGGCGTTTTCACAGCTCATGCTCAAAAACATGAATTTGATGAAATCCACTACATTGATATCGTGGATGCAAATGCTGGTGATCACGGTTACCATTTCGCAACAAACTTCAACCCGGAAATCAACATTCGTGAAATTACTGCGAATGGTCGTTACTGGAAAGAAGGCAAGTGGATAGAAACTGCACCACTTGAGAAAAAAGAAGTGTATAACTTACCAGAAATTGGACCAAAAGATATTTACCTGTTATACCATGAAGAGTTAGAATCTCTTGCTAAAAACATTAAAGGCTTAAAGCAAATTCGTTTCTGGATGACATTCTCAGAAAAATACTTAACACACTTAAAAGTATTAGAAAATGTTGGTATGACTTCTATCGAGCCTATCGAGTTTGAAGGACAAATGATTCAACCAATCCACTTCCTTAAAGCTGTACTACCTGATCCAGCATCACTTGGACCACGTACAAAAGGGAAAACAAATATCGGTTGTATCGTTCGCGGTCTAAAAGATGGCAAAGAAAAAACTTATTATGTGTACAACGTATGTGACCACGAAGAATGTTATAACGAGGTTGGTTCACAGGCGATTTCTTACACAACTGGTGTGCCAGCAATGATTGGTGCAATGCTTGTGATGAACGGTGAATGGCGTAAACCAGGCGTTTGGAACGTCGAAGATTTCAATCCAGATCCATTCATGGATGCGTTAAATAAATGGGGTCTACCATGGCAAGAAAGCCATAATCCAGAATTACTTGACCTTGATTTAGAAGCGAAGGAATTAAGCCGATGAAACCAATTGATTTCTCAAAAGTTCCATCCCCTTCTTACGTAGTGGATGAACGATTATTAACAAAAAATCTAGAACTTTTAAAATCGATTCAAGATCGAACAGGCTGCCGTATTTTACTTGCCTTAAAAGGATTTTCAATGCATTCAACATTCCCATTAGTGGGTGAATATTTAGCAGGGATTACGTCCAGCTCATTATTTGAAGCACAATTAGGTTATGAAAAAATGGGCAAAGAAGTGCATGTCTATGCACCAGCTTACGTAGAGCATGAAATGGACGAGCTTCTTGGCTATGTTGATCATATTGTGTTTAATTCATTTAACCAATGGAATCAATATAAGGACAAAGTAAAATCTGCTGGTAAAACAATTGAATGTGGTATTCGTATCAATCCTGAGTACTCTGAAATTGAAACGGCCCTTTACGACCCTTGCTACACGAATTCTCGTCTTGGCACAACTTTAGCCAATTTCGACAAGTCACAGCTTGACGGTATTGATGGTTTACACTTCCATGCAATGTGTGAGCAAAACTCAGATACTTTAGAGCGTATTATAAAAGTTGTCGAAGAAAAATTTGGTGATGTCTTACATCAAATGAAATGGTTAAACTTTGGTGGAGGTCACCATATTACTCGTGACGATTATGATGTAGAAAAGCTTGTGAATGTCATTAATTACATTCAAGACAAGTATAACCTTCTCGTATATTTAGAGCCAGGTGAAGCTGTTGCCCTTAATACAGGTTATTTAGTAGCAACTGTTCTTGATGTACAGAAAAACGGTATGGACCTAGCAATTTTAGATACATCGGCAACTTGCCATATGCCAGACGTTCTAGAAATGCCATACCGTCCAATGATTATCGGTTCTGGTCAACCAAATGAACTAGCTTACACATATCGTCTAGGCGGACTTACATGTCTTGCTGGTGATGTGATCGGTGATTATTCATTTGAACAACCTTTACAACCAGGCGATCGTCTAGTATTCACAGATATGGCGCATTACTCAATGGTAAAAAATCATATGTTTAATGGTGTTAATCTTCCATCAATCGTTTCTTATAACGATGAAGAAGGCATTAAAGTCATTCGTGAATTTAAATTTGAAGACTATAGCGGTCGACTTTCTTAAGAACAAAGAAAATCCTCTCCAACTTATTGTTGGAGAGGATTTTTTACGGTTGCATATTCATCCAACTATCAACATGATGAATGGCAAAACCATTATAGCTTGTTTTATCGGCATAATGTTTATGAACTTGTGCTAACTGTTTATTCATATAAGCCTCTCCATTATCATAGAAGGTAATATTTTTCCCTTCATCAGAGGCTCCGGTTTCTATACCAATAATAATTGATTTATTTACTTTATTTGCATAGTTTATTTCATGTTCAACAATTTTTATAACGTCTTTAGCGGTATCTCGATAGGCCATTATCGAAACACTTTCCACTTGTTCAATTACCCAATCAGCTAATAAACCTTGCCCAAAAGGGTTATTGTATGTAATTTCGTCAAACCAAAATGGCATATCGACTTCCAGTGGCAATTGTAATTGATCGGTATCCCCTTTCGCTCTAGTAAGAAGCGTTTGATAGGATTCAATCGTATTTACTTGGTTTGAGCTCCAACCACTATTTAAGTAGGGCTCTACATCGAGATGGACTCCAGAAAATTGCTCTGTTGCTGATGCATTTTCATTATATGTATGTAACCAGTCAAACAGCTGATCCTGCATTTTATAGCCATCTGTTGAAACCCAGTTTGCAGAACCATCTAACGCATATACTTTTATACCTTTTGCTGTTGCTTTATCGATAAAACTTTTGTAATAGTTACTTGCTATATCACTATTAATTTGTAAATATAATTTATTTACCTGCTTACTTTCTAAAAATGAGAGTACTCCTGATTCATCTTCGACAATCTTTGTCGTATCCCACAACCAAGTAGCCCTATCTTGCATGGCCTTTGCTTCTACCTTTCCCATTGTTAATCCTAGCGTACTTACAATTGTTACTATAAAAACAATGATTGCTTTTGATAGTGAACGACTTACCATATATTACATCTCCATTCTATTCGCCGAGGCTCATAGAACAGAACCTGGCAACCTGACAATCATGCACTAAAATAGTGTTTAGACTCATGGCTTTGCGTCCTTCCCTTTCGGTGAAGTTTGCCTTTTACAGTAGTTTTCTTACTTTACATAATACGACGTTGGAATGAAAATGTCTGTAGGTAAAACGCATAATTTTATTAACAACTTTCAAACAAGATAATAAGAACACAGGTTATTTTTACTATATCAGCATAAAAACGTAGTAGTGATGATCAAGGTGAACATATTGAACGAATGATATAGAAGATGTATGTGTAGCAATTGAGAAATAAGGAATGCAAAATTAGATAAAGATTCCTTTCGATATCTTTAACTGAAAAACAATTTATATGTAATGTATCCTATAAATAACACTAAAACTAATACCACCGTCTCTTTCCAGCCCATACCATTTAAGTTTCCGCTAGTTCCCCTATTTATTCCATCGTTTAAAGAACCAGTAGCATTGTTTTTTAATTCAGTTTGTTTTAAACGCTCTCTTTTTTCTTCTGGTGTTTCCTTATTCTTTGAATCCATATGACAAAACCTCCCCTAAATTAATATTTACTTTTTATACTATAGAAAGACATATCCATTTTTATGCTTATTTGTAATGTGGCTTATTGGACGCCTCCAGGAAAGTGCGCCCAGTCGAAATGGAAATGAGGTTAAAAAGAAAGACAGAATCACAAATTTGTAATTCTGCCTAAAACATCAAATATGAAGTGTTGTATTGGATTTTTTAATCCTTTAAAAACTCATGCCTCTACATTTTCTTTTTCATTTTCAAGCATTTTGTGTAAATAATTTATTATTTCACGTATACCTTCTAATGAATTCACAAGTATTTTCGGGTCAACGTATGTGATCATACGATTTTCAAGATTGGCCACAGCTGTAAAGTAGCGTGTTTTTGAATAATTGACAAGTCCCATCTGCTTTAATACCGACTCATCAAAATCAAGAATTTCACGAGCTTCTGTTACAAGTAACCCATAATTCACAACGTCCGTATTCAACACAATAACCCGTGCTGTTGCAGCATTAGAAGAACGATTATAAAGAATACGCTCAAAATCAAGCACAGGTACGAGCTCGCCACGAATTCTTGTAAAGCCTAGAAGATAATTAGGCAAATGAGGAATCGGTGTTACATGCTCTAGCTTTTCAATCGAAATCGCTTGTTCCACAGGCACTGCATATTCCTCTGTACCACAAGCAAAAACTACTGCCTTTACACTCTCCATGCGTTCACATCCTTAGATTCTGTTGTTATTTTTTCGCAGACTCTTTAACGATTTCAACAAGTAAATCTGCTAATTTTTCTAATTCTTCTACTGGGATTTTTTCATTTGTTGTATGAATGTCCTCGTACCCAACAGACAGATTTACTGTTGGGATGCCAAAGCCTGCAATAACATTAGCATCGGAACCTCCGCCTGAAATGCCAAGCTTTGGTGTGCGGTCGATGTTGTGTGCAGCTGCCATTGCCACTTGAACAACTTTATCATTTTCTGTTACACGGAATCCAGGGTACATTAGCTTCACTTCTACTTCAGCTCGTGCCCCTAATGAAGAAGAAACTTGTTCAAACGTCTCTTGCATATGCTTAGTTTGTGCATCTAGCTTCGTTTTATCGATAGAACGTGCTTCTGCTAGTATTGTTACTTCATCACATACAATATTTGTTGCCTGACCACCCTCAAAGCGACCGATATTTGCTGTAGTTTCTTCATCCAAACGACCAAGTTTCATTTGTGCGATACATTTGGAAGCAACTGTAATTGCTGATACACCTTTTTCCGGAGCAACACCAGCATGTGCTGTTTTCCCAATTATTTTAGCGAAAATTTTTGCTTGGAAGGGCGCCGCTGTTACAATACCGCCTACTTTGCCATCACTGTCTACTGCAAAGCCATATTTTGCTTTAATTTTAGATGGATCTAACTCTTTAGCTCCAACAAGTCCACTTTCCTCGCCAGCTGTAATAATAAATTCAATATCCCCATGTTCAATATTTTGCTCTTTTAAACGTTTAGCCATTTCAAATAATGCGGCAAGACCTGCTTTATCATCAGCACCTAAAATAGTTGTACCATCTGAAACGATATAGCCATCTTCACGAAGAGATGGTTTAATCCCTTTACCTGGGACAACTGTATCCATATGAGAAGTAAAATAAATTGGTTCGATATCTAATGAACCCTTTAACGTAGCAAGTATATTACCTGCTCCATGTCCGTTACGAGTATGTGCATCATCTTGTTCAACTGTAAATCCAAGTACTGTTAATTTGTCGATTAAAATCGGTGCAATCACTTGTTCATGTTTTGTTTCTGAATCGATTTGTACGAGCTCAAAAAACTCTTCTACTAAACGACTTGTCATGTTGTAGGACTCCCTTAGTTTACGTGGTTTTCCACGTTATAGTATATGTATTATTTTAGCACAACGTCTAAAGAGTTGAAATAATTCGCTTACAGGAACTACGCTATTTTATGAATGAATATCAATTACTCTTTGGCGTAAATGTACAGCTCTTTGGCAAAGCGGGGGTGATTTCCGTTCCAGCTAGGCGTTTTGTTGCTGTGTGAAAGTGTAGCGTCAGCAACAAGATTTTTTTGTGCGATGGCGAAGGAAACACAGGAAAACGAGTAGCTGGATACGGAAATACCCAATCAATCCTTATTGTGAAACGAAGAAAAAAACCTGTGAAAGAAGTGGATTTTTTTCACAGGTTACTTTATATATACGTTTGTATAAATCTCTTCTTTTTCTTTTAGAAGAGTCTGCAAATAATCATCTGCCTTGTTATGTTTATCCTGTAAACGCCAAATCGTATTATGTACATCATCTTGCACACGAGAAACCTGCTCTCTTGCAGTGGATATTTTAGCATGGACAGACCAAGCTGAAAAAATATCATCAAAGAAATAGTCTGCAAATTTTACAAATCCATCAGTTTCAATTGCTAATGATTTCGTTGACATATCATGTACATCCAGTAGTTCGTTATAGAAGCGTTGTAACGC
This sequence comes from Lysinibacillus sp. NPDC094403, assembly GCF_050278745.1. Lineage (NCBI taxonomy): Bacteria > Bacillati > Bacillota > Bacilli > Caryophanales > Bacillaceae > Lysinibacillus > Lysinibacillus sp. NPDC094403. The sequence continues at coordinate 62,246 of NZ_JBNNTL010000011.1, forward strand.
AATTTGAGCATTATGAAGATAATTTTCGGACTTATCAAGTGCATCATGCTTTAAATGTGTAGCAATGAGTCCCCCACCAAAGAACGTATCCCACGTTGAGTATCCATTTGCGGAATGTAAGGACTCAGCTGCTTGTCCAAGCTTAGTAAGTGCTGCTTCACCAGCCTCCTCTGCTTCCTTTATCTCTGTAATTAGTTGTTTGGTTAACATTTCTTCATGCGCTAATTGTTCAAGCCTTTTTGCCTGTTTAGGCTCTTGTATTTGTAAGTAGCCTTTCTTCTTAGCATTTAATTGACTTAAAGCTACTTGTAATTTTTGTTCATTAATTTGAGTAAGTTTAGTGTTTATTTTCACTAAATCATTTGTTAAATCAATTTCTATCTTTTTTGCTTCATTTATTTTTAATTCAAGAATGGCAGCTTTATCAATTTTTTCTGCACGTAGCTCATCTTGTTGCCCTGTCCACGTACGGATCATATTCATAAAAGAAAAACCTTCTAATTTATCGAGTTTCAAACGGATTTGATTGAGTGCTGTAGAATGTTTGTAAATTTCCTCTTGTGCATGTTCGATTTGCTTTTCAATTAAAACCTTTTGTTCACTTAACCTACTAACGGTTCGTAATTGTGCATGAATCATTTCTTGTTCTTTTTGTAATTGTTCCCATTCCATTCATCTCAACTCCTCTTACATATATGTACGGATGAAATGAGGATATGTTTCAATTAACTGCTATTTCTCATCAATCTTTTATTATATAAAGTTAGTTTAAGTCAGAAAGAAAAGCCTAGTAATCCAATTGGATACTAGGCTTGTACAAGTCTTATAGAGGAATGTTTCCGTGCTTTTTCTCTGGACGTGTTTCATGTTTGTTCGATAACATATCTAGCCCTTGAATTAGCTTAATACGTGTATCACGTGGATCGATAACATCATCTACCATACCTCGAGATGCCGCCACATATGGGTTTGCGAATTTTTCTTTATATTCTTCAATTTTCGCTGCACGTGTTGCTTCTGGATCTTCCGATTTTGCAATTTCACGCGCGAAGATAATGTTAGCTGCACCTGCCGCACCCATAACAGCAATTTCTGCGTTAGGCCAAGCAAATACTAGGTCAGCGCCAATTGATTTAGAGTTAAGGGCAACGTATGCACCACCGTATGCTTTACGCAGAATCACTGTAATTTTTGGTACAGTTGCTTCTGAGTATGCATAAAGGATTTTCGCTCCGTGACGGATGATACCACCATGCTCTTGTTTAACGCCTGGGAAGAAACCAGAAACGTCTTCAAATGTGATGATTGGTATATTGTAAGCGTCACAAGTACGAATGAAACGAGCAGCCTTATCTGAAGAATCAATATCTAACCCACCAGCTAATACTTTTGGTTGGTTACATACTAGACCAACTGATTCACCAGCAATACGCGCAAAACCAACTACTACGTTTTTCGCAAATTCTGAATGAACTTCCATAAATGAGCCTTCGTCCACTATTTGCTCGACTACTTTACGTACATCATAAGGACGAGTTGTTTCGATTGGTATAGCATCCACGATTTCTGGACGATAGTCATCACCCTCTGGACGTGCCTGACGCGGAGCTTTTTCTTTATTATTTTGTGGTAAGTAGCTTAATAGCTTCTTAATTTGATCAATAGCATCTTCTTCAGATGGTGCGCGGAAGTGTGCGTTACCACTTATAGCGTTGTTTACTTTAGAACCACCTAAATCTTCAGCTGAGATCTTTTCACCTGTTACCGTTTCGATAACTTTAGGTCCTGTAATAAACATTTGAGATGTTTTGTCAACCATTAGAATGAAGTCTGTAATTGCTGGAGAATATACCGCTCCACCAGCACATGGTCCCATAATAACTGAGATTTGCGGAATTACCCCAGAGTAGATTGCATTACGATAGAAAATATGGCCATAACCATCTAGTGAAAGTACACCCTCTTGAATACGAGCACCACCTGAATCATTAATACCGATAAACGGTGTACCATTTTTTGCAGCTAGATCCATTACTGTTGCCATTTTTTTTGCGTGCATTTCACCAAGCGCTCCACCAAATACTGTGAAATCTTGAGAGAATAAGTAAACTGGACGTCCGTTGATTTTACCGAAACCTGTAACTACACCATCACCAGGACCTTCCATCTTGTCCATGCCGAAGTCTACTGTACGGTGTGTAATGAATGGGTTGATCTCGAAAAATGTACCTTCGTCAAGTAATAATTCAATACGCTCACGGGCTGTTAATTTCCCTTTATCATGTTGCTTCTCGATGCGCTCATAGCCGCCACCAAGCTCAATTACTGTCTTACGGTCATACAAGTCATTAATTTTGTCGAACATATCCATACTGATCACTTTTCCCCTTTTCCACTTTTATCGCATAATTCATATAACACACCGAAAGATGATTTCGGGTGCATGAAAGCAACCTCTGCACCACCAGCACCTGGTCCTGGCTCTTCAGATAAAAGACGTACGCCTTTTTCCCGAAGCTCAGCCATACGCTCACGGATCCCTGTTACACCGAATGCTACATGGTGAATACCTTCTCCACGTTTTTCGATATATCCGTGAATAGTACTTTTCTCACTCATCGGTTCTAATAACTCAATTTTTACATTACCCGCATCAATGAATGCAACACGAACCTGTTGAGATTCTACTTCTTCCACTTTTAGCAATTTTAAGCCTAAAGTTTCTGTATAATATGTAATACGTTCATCAAGATCGCGGACTGCAATCCCAATATGATCTACTCTCTCCATGGTGACATCTCCTTCTGTTATGGTACATAATCTATTTTACAGACTTTTTCGTCAAAACTCTACTACTTGAGAAATTTTTCAGATTTGATAAACTATTTATAAGAAAAGAAGGAGCGAACGAGCATATGAGTAATAAAAAATTTCAAAAAATCGTAGTTTATACTATGGTCGCAATCATGATAATTTCATCTCTAGCATTCGGCCTATCAATGCTAGTATAATGAAAAGCAAGGCGTCCGCATTACTGCGGGCGCTCTTTCTTTACCTTCAACCCCTTGAAAGACTGCTTAATTTCTAAATAACGATCCATTTCCTCAATAAATTGATAGAGTGCCGCTTGTGCTAAAAATTGCTCATGATTTTTCGGTAAGGGTAACTGGGCAAAATCTCGCTTTACTTGCTCTAACTTCTCTCTAAAATGACTGGCCGTATTTCCTGAATGAACATGCTCACCAAGGTCTTGTAAAAAATCAGCAACAATAACCGCCTCTTGTACTATAACAGGAAGTGCCGTTATTTTTGGAAGAACCCTATCGATAATTTCTAGCTGCTGTTCACGCATATCAAAATACATGTAGTAGTCATTTTTTCGTCTCGTAAAATGATTTTCAACATCTTTAAACGCTAGGGATTTTGCACTATTCAATGCTTTAATCGCTTCAATAATTTCCTGCCCATCCCACAATGTATCGCCTTCTCTTAAATAGTTGGCAATTTCTAAAAAAATCTTACTGTAGAGTTCCTCAATTTTCACTCGATAGTAATTTAATTCCTTTTGAATATCTGGCATATACATATTTATAGCTATTCCCGTACAATAACCAATTGCCATTAATGCGAATTCATTATAAACAAGTGCCAATGAAAAGCTTTTAGCTGCATAAATATGCATGATAATAACGGCACTAGAGACAAAGCCATCCGCTACCTTTAATGACACAATTGTTGGTATAAAAATGATCAACATACCTGCTAATGTAAGCGGATGATAGGAAAATAGCTCAAAGCTCAAAAATGCATAAAACATTGCGATAATACTTGCGACAAATCGTGTATAAGCAGCATGAAGAGATTTTTTCTTCGTTGGCTGTACACATAATATTGTTAGAATACCAGCAGATGCATAAGAAGCTAATTCAAAGTATTGGGCAATGGCAATAGCGATTGCTGCACCAAATGCCGTTTTTAATGTACGATAGCCGATTGAAAACTTCTTCAAGTCGACTGCCTCCTATCTTTTAGTACTCTACTTAGTTTATTCATTTCAAAGAAAACTATCAGCTAATCGTTTAGCCAATATTACAAAAATTCTAAATGCAATTCTACTGGAATCAGTGGAAAAACGATGCTAATTCGGAGAGCAATTTAGTAGTAGGTCTCCGCAGACATTTTATAGCCTGCGGAGTTTTCTGCTAAAAGAATAGCTTTTCTTTATTTGAATAAATTAAAGTTCGTCGCAGTATTCCTCAAAGTTTGCTTGTAAGTTTGTTACTACTGACATCGGGTCATGTCCCTCAATTTCATAGCGTCCAACTTCTGCCACTACTTGACCATCCTTTAATAACACAAATGATGGGGAGGATGGTAAATGATCTTCACCGAAGTGGTATCGAGCAGCCGCAGTTGCTTCTTTATCTTGACCAGCAAATACTGTTACAAGATGATCTGGACGTTTATCGTAATGTACGCATTGTGCTGCTGCTGGACGTGCGATACCTCCTGCACAGCCGCATACTGAGTTTACCATGACTAATGTTGTACCTGGACGAGCAAACGCCTCTTCAACAGCTTCTGGCGTGCGAAGCTGTTCATAACCAGCAGCCTCAATTTCTCCACGTGCTGTTTTTAAAATTTCTTGCATAAATAAATCGTAATCCATATTCATATAGCGATAGCTCCTTTCAAGTTCGCGTCATCTTCCGCCGGAGGCTTTAACTTCTTTCAGCTGAAAGAAGTTAAACTTAATAACTTAAGATATTCGACGCTAATACATCTCCTATCATAGCAGTTAGTGACGACTTTGTGCACCTACTTGCTCACAGAAAAGGTGATTATTTCTGTGATTGATCATCGCTAAATAAACGATCTACTCCTTGTGTGACTGTCAACTGTCCATTTAAAATTTGACGTTCTAAAAGTTGCACCTGAGCTTTACGATCTGGATTACCATAAAACATATCGATTAAATGGTCCGTAATCATCGATTGGAACCAATCTTTTGTCTGATTTTGGCGTCTGATTGACCAATAATTATTTGCCTCAACAATTTGTCTGAACTCCCCTATTGTACTCCAAACTTTGTCGAGACCACGGTTTTCCCACGAACTTACCGGCATTGCTGTAGACATCCAACCTGGAGTTGCAGGCTGTAAGAAATGTAAGATTTGCTTGTACTCGGATACCGTTTTTTTAGCCAGACGAACATTATCACCATCAGCCTTATGAACAACGATGGCATCCGCTAACTCCATAATGCCCTTTTTCATGCCTTGTAGCTCATCTCCGGCACCTGTTAAAACTAACAGCAAGAAGAAATCAACCATACCACGGACATACGTTTCACTTTGTCCAACACCGACTGTTTCTATTAAAATGACATCATAGCCAGCCGCTTCACAAACAAGCATCGTTTCACGTGTCTTTTTATGAACACCCCCTAGGGTACCAGCTGATGGAGAGGGGCGAACAAATGCATTAGGTTTCTTCACGAGCTCTTCCATTCGAGTTTTATCGCCTAATATACTTCCTCCCGATAAAGAGGAGCTTGGATCAATCGCAAGGACTGCCACTTTTTTCCCCATCTCACAAAGCATCGTTCCGAAAGCCTCAATGAACGAACTCTTTCCCGCACCAGGAACGCCTGTTATCCCAATACGGACACTGTTTCCTGTATGAGGTAGAAGCTCTTGTAGAAGTTCTTGTGCTTGCACTTTATGTGTTGCATTTGAACTTTCAATGAGTGTAATAGCTTTTGACAATTGTGTACGAGAGCCTGCACGTACTTCTCGTGCAAGCTCCTGTATGTTTAGATTGTCTGCTTTTTTCTTTCGGAATTTTTTCGGTGTACCATATTGCATTCCGTCGTGAGTCGCCTCTACTCCGTCCATAACAAATAGCGCACTTTCAGGCATTCCTTTGTTTTTGTCCATTATTCAGACACTTCCTCATAGCCTAAACGTTTGTAAATCTCTTCAATAATCTTTTGTGCCGATACAGGAATAACTGTACCAGGTCCAAAAATCGCTACTGCGCCAGCGTCATAAAGGAATTCATAATCTTGTGCTGGAATTACACCACCAACAATAATAATGATATCTTCGCGGCCTAGTTTTTCTAGCTCTGCTACTAGTTCAGGAACGAGAGTTTTATGACCAGCTGCTAATGAAGATACGCCAATCACATGAACATCGTTTTCCACAGCCATTTGAGCTGCCTCAGCCGGTGTCATAAATAACGGAGAAATATCTACGTCAAATCCTAAGTCGGCATAACCCGTTGCTACAACCTTCGCACCACGGTCATGTCCATCTTGTCCCATTTTCGCTACTAAAATACGTGGGCGACGACCTTCATTTTCAAGGAACTCCTCAGTCATTTGTTTCATTTCTGCAATTTGCTCTTCATCTGAGAAGTTTGCAGAGTAAACGCCAGAGATTGAACGAATTACTGCCTTATGGCGACCTGAAACAACTTCGATTGCATCAGAAATTTCACCTAAAGAAGCACGAGCACGAGCTGCATCGACAGCTATTGCTAATAAGTTTTCTCCACCATCTTGCGCCGCTTTCGTTAATCGAGCTAGATGTTTTTGTACTTCAGCTTCATCACGAGCTGCTTTCATTGCTTCTAAACGCTCAATTTGCTTTTGACGAACTAGTGTATTATCAATGTCAAGAATGTCGATAGGTTCTTCTTTTTCTAAACGATATTTGTTTACACCAACGATCGTTTCTGTTTTAGAATCGATTTTCGCTTGACGTTTTGCCGCAGCTTCCTCGACTTTCATTTTCGGAAGACCTGTTTCAATTGCTTTCGCCATACCACCAAGTTCTTCGATTTCTTCAATTAATGCCCACGCAGATTTTGTAATTTCGTCTGTTAATTTTTCCACATAGTACGAACCGCCCCATGGATCAATTACTTTCGTCATTGCCGTTTCTTCTTGTAGGAACAGCTGTGTATTACGTGCAATACGTGCAGAGAAATCAGTTGGTAGAGCAATCGCTTCATCCAATGCATTTGTATGAAGAGATTGGGTATGCCCCATTGAAGACGCATTAGCTTCGATTAATGTACGTGCTACATTGTTAAATGGATCTTGCTCTGTTAAAGACCAACCAGATGTTTGTGAGTGTGTACGAAGTGCTAATGTCTTAGGATTTTTAGGATTAAACGTTGACATCATTTGTGCCCAAATTCGACGTGCAGCACGCATTTTTGCAACTTCCATGTAATAGTTCATACCGATTGCCCAGAAGAATGATAAACGCGGTGCAAAGGCATCAATATCGATTCCAGCTTTAAGACCTGTACGAACATATTCAAGACCATCCGCTAATGTATAAGCAAGCTCGATGTCATTTGTTGCTCCTGCTTCTTGAATATGGTAACCAGAAATCGAAATTGAGTTAAATTTTGGCATATATTTCGCCGTATATTCAAAAATATCTGCAATAATTTTCATGGACATTGCTGGCGGATAAATATATGTGTTACGAACCATATATTCTTTTAAAATATCGTTTTGAATCGTACCAGCTAATTGGTCAGGTGTAACTCCTTGCTCTTCAGCAGCAACGATATAGAATGCAAGAACTGGCAATACAGCACCATTCATTGTCATAGAAACTGACATTTGATCCAAAGGAATTTGGTCGAATAAAATCTTCATATCTTCCACAGAGTCAATCGCTACTCCAGCTTTACCAACATCCCCTGTTACACGAGGGTGATCTGAGTCATAGCCACGGTGAGTTGCTAAGTCAAAGGCAACGGAAAGACCTTTTTGACCCATTGCTAAGTTACGTTTGTAGAATGCATTTGATTCTTCAGCTGTTGAGAAACCGGCATATTGTCGAACAGTCCAAGGACGAGCTACATACATAGTAGGGTATGGACCGCGTGTATTTGGCGCAATACCTGCTACATCATTTAAATGTTTAGCCTCTTTAATATCTTCTTTTGTATATATATCTTTAATTTCGATACCTTCATTTGTCATGAATTTTTCTTCTGACGCTTGAGGTGCTTCTGCTGCTAAAACTTTTTCGATTTCAACTGCACTAAAATTTGGCTTGCTCATCGTTGGACCTCCTTCATGCTAGCGAACACTGAATTTAATTTTTCAATGATGTTCTGTCCTGCGAAAATAAAGCCGTTTAAGCCATTTGCTAACCACGCTTCTTCTTCGTCTTTAAATTTACCTGCAACGTCAACAATTACGTTAGCTGGTTTACTTGTTAAAATTGCTGGTATTAATTCTTTCGTATCGTCATCATTACCTGCAATTACCACATATGTTGCATCTGTAGCGTTTAACCAAGCTAATGCTTCGTCAGCTGTTGCAACTGGCTCACTTTTTTCTGGTACTAGACCGACAGTGTTTAAGAAGCCTGACACGAAATCGGCACGTGGTTTTGAGCTTTTTAGTGTTCCTAATGCTAAAACTCCTGTTTTCACATTTGCTGCTGTCATTTCCGCACGTAATTGCTCAAAAGGTTTAGCAATTCGCTTAATCTCTGCAAACGCTGGATTTGTTGCGCTTTCAAGCACATCTGCAGGATTGGCATAAATATTTGTACCAATTAATGACTGCTTACGCGTTTGTACAGCTTTGATACGAGCTTGATAGGATTTTTCTAGTTCCTCAGCAAGTTTTCCTGATGCAGTGTAAGCGTCAATGCCTCCAGCTGCTTCAATTTCTAAGAATAATGACCACGCTTCTTTCACAAAATCAGCTGTTAATGACTCAATAAAATAAGAGCCACCAGCGGGGTCTATAACTTTTAAAACATTTGTTTCTTCTTTTAAGATTAAAGATACATTTCGTGCAATACGGACCGATTGATCTGTTGGCTTCGATAATGCATCATGAGGGTGAACTGTAAAGACATCCGCACCGCCAATTAGGCCAGAAAGCGCTTCATTCGCTGAACGTAATAAGTTTACATAAACATCCAGCTTCGAAAAGCTTCTTAACGATGTTTCGGCAATAGTTGGAACCTTTACGCAATTAGATACTCCATAAGCGGATGAGAACGCTTTCCAAAGTACTTTAAAAGCACGGAGTTTTGCAATCTCTGTAAAGAACTGTGTATCAACTGCAAAGGATACATAATATTTCTTAGCGAACGCTTCAAAGCTTTCTTCTTGATTTGCGTATTTTGCTGCTAATGCAAGTGCATATGCTAATTCTTGCACAGCGTTAGCTCCTTCATTATGATAAACCGTTGTGTCCGCGCCGACTGAGCGCACGCTCGGGAAATCATTTAAAGTGATTGGGTTTTTCGATACGATGAAACCTTTTACAGTTTCTCGCTGATTAACCGCTATTTTGTCGAACACTGCTAATAATGGGTCATTTGAATTTTCAACCGTAATTTTAAATGAATATTCAGAGAAATAAGTCGCTAATTGTACCAATACTTCTTCAGTCCATTCAAAATTTACACGGCTATCAATTGTTACTACTTCATTGCCTCGAGTTAAACTATCATCAAGCTGTGCAAAAAATGCCTCGCTTGTATCAGCATATATTTGTTGTGCCACTCGAAATGCTTGATTATTTTGTAGGGAACGGATTGTGGCAACTTGTTTATCAAGTTCTTCACCAAGTTTTGCTACTAAACTTTCTTGAGTGTAAAGTGGTTCTAATGTAACACCTTCACTTGTTTTCGTTAAAAGAGACTCGAATGGTTTCCCTTTTAAAGCCTTGATTGCTGCATCTTGCCATTCTGAATAGGACGGCTTTTCAAATTCAATATTTTTCATGTTGTTTGACATGCGGACGCTTAATCAGCTTCCCCCCTTAGTAGTTTCTACTTGTTATTCTACATGACAAATTGCGACTGGAAAAGCAAAAAAAAATCGGAAACCGTTATACAACAGGTTTCCGACGAGTCATCAGTAGACTGACGTTGAAGATTTATTTGTATTTTCGAGTATTTCTTTTACCCTATTTAGGAATTTACCACAAACAAGTCCATCAAGAACACGATGATCTAAAGATAAACATAAATTCACAATATCTCGTGCAGCGAACATTCCGCCAGGTAAAACAACCGGTTTTTTTACAATACTTTCCACTTGCAAGATTGCTGCTTGTGGATAGTTAATGATACCCATCGACTGAACGGAGCCGAATGCACCAGTGTTATTAACCGTAAATGTACCACCATTCATGTCATCCATCGTCAGTTTCCCGGCACGAACTTTCACGGCAAGCTCATGAATTTCCTTCGCAATTCCTTTAATCGATTTTTCATCAGCGTGTTTTATAACAGGAACAAATAATGCATCATCTGTCGCGACTGCAATGGAAATATTGATGTCATGCTTTTGAATAATTTTGTCCTCTGCCCACATGGAGTTCATCATAGGGAATTCCTTAAGAGCTTGCGAGACAGCTTTTACAAAGAAAGCAAAATACGTAATATTAAAGCCCTCTTTTTGCTTAAACTCTGTCTTTATGCTATCACGATATGCTACTAAATCTGTAACATCCACTTCCATCATCATCCATGCATGTGGCACTTCATGAACGCTGCGTACCATATTATTGGCGATAGCACGGCGCACCTTCGTTACTGGAATTTCAATATCGCCTGCTTGAATTGGTTGTGCAGGTGTAGCTGGTTTAGTATTCTCTTGTGATGCAGGTGCTGCAACAGGTGTTGACTGAGGAACAGTTGCATCGACTGCAGGCGGCGTTTCAACTAGAGCAGTTGGCACATTTCCTGCTTCAATCAGCTTCATTAGGTCTTTTCTAGTAATCCGTCCCCCTTCACCAGTACCTGTGACTTGATCAAGTGCAATATCATACTCTTGTGCAAGTCGAAGAACAGCTGGTGAATAACGCACTTTATCCTGTCGAACTGTTTTTTGCGATGTTATCGTCGCTGTAGTTGGCTGCTGGGGCTGCTGTTTCTTTTGTACGCCAGCATTTAAAATCGCCGTACTTACTGCTGATTTTTTCGGTGGTGGTGGAGGAGGTAACTCACTGTCACCCGCTATTTCAACGGAGCATACAATTGCACCAACCGGTAACGTTTGCCCTTCCTCTGCAAGTAGCTCTGTAATGACTCCTTCAAAAGAAGAAGGGATTTCTGCATTTACTTTATCTGTTACAACTTCTGCTAGTGGATCATATTTCTTTACCGTATCACCTGGCTTGACAAGCCATTTTTCAATTGTACCTTCTGTTACACTTTCGCCGAGCTGTGGCATTGTAATATTTTGAATAGCCATCATCTATTCCCCCCATCAATTATGCCTAGGTGTATTTGTATTTATCGCACTGCTTAAAATGCAGCAAGTTCTCGCATCGCACGCTCTACTTTTTCAGGGTTAATCATAAAATATTTTTCCATTGTTGGTGCATAGGGCATTGCTGGAACATCTGGTCCTGCCAGGCGCTGAATTGGTGCATCGAGTTCAAATAAACAATGCTCTGCAATAATTGCTGCAACCTCACTCATAATGCTGCCCTCTTTATTATCCTCGGTAACTAATAAAACTTTACCTGTTTTACTTGCCGCTTCAATGATTGCTTCTTTATCAAGAGGATAGACAGTGCGTAGGTCAAGAATATGCGCTGAAATACCATCTGCTGCTAGACGTTCTGCTGCTTGTAATGCAAAATGGACAGCTAAACCATACGTAATAACAGTAACGTCTTCCCCTTCCCGCTTCACATCAGCCTTACCAATTGGCAATGTGTAATCGTCTGCTGGGACTTCACCTTTAATGAGTCGGTAAGCACGCTTATGCTCGAAGAACAGTACTGGATCCTCATCACGAATTGCTGCTTTTAACAAGCCTTTTGCATCATACGGTGTTGATGGTATAACAATTTTCAATCCCGGTGTTCCTGCAAAAAGCGCTTCTACGGATTGCGAATGATAGAGCGCTCCGTGAATACCTCCGCCAAATGGTGCTCGTATAACCATCGGGCATGACCAGTCATTATTTGAACGATAGCGGATTTTTGCTGCCTCAGAAACGATTTGGTTAACGGCAGGCATGATGAAATCAGCGAATTGCATCTCGGCAATTGGACGCATCCCATACATCGCAGCACCAATACCAACACCGGCAATAGCACTCTCGGCAAGAGGTGTGTCAAGTACCCGATGTTCACCAAATTGCTCGTAAAGACCTGCTGTTGCTTTGAAAACCCCGCCTTTGCGACCAACGTCCTCTCCTAAAATGAAAACACGCTCATCACGTTCCATCTCTTCCTTCATCGCTAATGTAATTGCATCAATATAAGACATCACTGCCATTACACGTCACCTCCGTCCACTGGTGAATATACGTATTTCAAAGCGTGCTCTGGTGTTGCATACGGAGCAGCTTCTGCATAGTCTGTTGCTTCATTTACCTCTGCCATAACACGCTCTTCTATTTCAGCACGAAGCTGTTCTGACATAACACCAGCATCCATTAGATACTTTTCAAATAACAGAACGGGATCCTTTGCTTTTCCTTCTGCTATATCCTCGGCAGTGCGATATTGACGATCATCATCATCTGAAGAATGAGCCGTTAAGCGATAAGTCACTGTTTCGATTAAACTTGGACCTTCACCACTACGTGCGCGATCAGCCGCTTCTTTTACAACCTTATACACTTGTAACGGACATTTTCCATCAACAGTAACACCTGGCATACCATAGCCAATACCGCGATCTGATACTTTCGCACAGCCTAATTGACGTTCAACTGGCACAGAAATTGCGTATTGATTATTTTCTACCATTATAATTACTGGAAGCTTATGCACCCCTGCAAAATTCGCACCTTCATGGAAATCGCCTTGGTTTGATGAGCCTTCACCGAGTGTAACAAAAGTAAGAAAATCTTCTTTTTGTAGACGCCCTGCTAGAGCTACTCCCACCGCGTGTGGAACTTGTGTAGTAACTGGCGAAGAGCCTGTTAAAATACGATTCTTCTTTTGTCCAAAATGACCTGGCATTTGTCGTCCACCCGAGTTTGGATCCTCTGCTTTAGCAAATGCGGATAACATCAATTCTCTTGGTGTCATGCCAAAATGTAAAACAACACCCATATCACGATAGTAAGGTGCAATATAATCTCTATTATTATCAAGAGCAAAGGCTGCCCCTACTTGTGCTGCCTCCTGTCCCTGACAAGAAATAACAAATGGAATTTTACCAGAACGGTTTAATAACCACATACGTTCATCTAGTCTTCTTGCCATTAACATCGTTTCGAACATCGCAAGTACATCTTCATTTGATAGACCTAAATCCTCATGCTTGATTTGAACATCTTGCATACGAACACCCCTTCCTGACGTTTCACTTTCGCTACATAAAACACTTTTAGCTTACGCTTTGCTTTCGGTACATAAAAGATTTGCTGAATGATGATGACTAAAGGATTCTATGGCTCTTTACTAAAATATGTACTTGACTGCACATTTCACAGCGGAAGGACACTCACGAACTTGGAGCCTTCCTCTTCATGTACTTTTATACCAATCTAATCAAGAACAGATTTTAGTAATGATCCTCGACTTTAGTTATGAATCTTAAAAATGAATGGCGCGATTATCCACCGCTAACGCTGATTCCACTAGCACCTCATTCAGTGACGGATGTGGATGAATGGCCTGACTAATTTCCCAAGGCGTTGCATCCAATAATTTAGCAAGTGATGCTTCTCCAATTAAATCTGTCACATGAGGTCCTACCATATGAATACCCAAAATATCATTCGTTTCTTCATCAGCAACAATTTTTACAAAGCCATCTGTCTCTCCATTAACTAGCGCTTTTCCAATCGCCTTAAATGGAAACTTACCTACCTTTAATGAATAACCTTGCTCTTGTGCAGCCTTTTCTGTTAAGCCAATACTTGCGACCTCTGGGTAAGAATAAACGCATTTGGGTACATTTAGAACATCAAGTGCCTCTGTTTTACTCGTTGCAATATGCTCAATAGCAGATATTCCTTCGTGTGAAGCAACATGAGCTAATTGTAAGCCACCGATAACATCCCCTATGGCATACATATGTGATTCCTTCGTTTGATAAGAATCCTTGACTTTGATAAACCCATTTTCAACTTCTATTTCTGTATTTTCTAATCCAATACCTTGTGTATTTGCTTCACGTCCAACACAAAGCAATAATTTATCAGCCTCAAATAATTCATCCTTATCATTAACTTTTGCAGAAATGAAAACGTTATCATTTTCAATTTTAAATGTTCCCGTATCTAAACGAGCGTTTGTCACAATTCGGACGCCTCTTTTTTCAAGCTGCTTTGTTACTTCTTTTACAATATCCGTATCCTCTGCAGGTAAAATGGATGGCCCATATTCAATGACCGTTACGTAAACCCCAAAATCACAAAGCATTGAAGCCCATTCAATTCCTATAACTCCTCCGCCAACAATTAACAATGACTTTGGCAGTTTTTCCATTTCCAGTGCATGATCAGAGTTCATCACATATTGACCATCAACCTTTAGTCCAGCCATTCCTCTAGGCTTTGATCCTGTTGCAATCACCACATTTGTTGGGACTAGCATTTCATTTTCATCGCCATTATTCATTTCAACTGAAATAGTGCCAGGCATTGGTGAGAAAATGGACGGTCCTAAAATTCGCCCTGTTCCCTGATAAACATCTATTTTGCCCTTTTTCATCAGTGTATTCACACCTTGGCTCAATTGCTCAACAACCGATTGCTTCCTTGCCTGTACTTTGTCGAATTGTAATGTAACACCTTCAATATCAACACCATATTCAGCAGCATTTTTATTTGCCATACGATACACTTCTGCACTTCGAAGTAAGGCTTTACTTGGTATACAGCCTTTATGCAAGCATGTTCCACCTAGGCGCTCACGTTCGACAATAGCTGTTTTTAAACCTAACTGTGCAGCTCGTATTGCTGCAACATAGCCGCCTGTACCTCCGCCTAAAATGACAACATCATAGTTTTGAGCCATATGAATTCCCCCTTATGCGAAAAATGCTAAAGCATTTTGTTTACCACAATCACTTTGGTTCCTTAAGATAAATGATTTACCCTTGCAGTTTAAATCCATTTAATCTAATTTACTATAAAGTTAGAAGAAGTCGACAATGCGACTTCTTTAAACGAATAAGCGGTTTTTAACGACCGTGTAAAATATTTTTTTCATTTTTTAAGAATTGGCTACGAGACTTTGATACTCGAGCTATACGTTCTTCTGCTAAACGATTAGCTGCTACATATGTCGGTATACTATCACGTTTAGAAATCTCGAAGATTTTTTCGATACTATCATAAATGCCATCGACACGCTTCATTGCACGTTCACGGTTATATCCATATAATTCATCAGCTACATTTATTACACCACCCGCATTAATCACATAATCAGGTGCATAAACTATTCCTAATTCATGTAAATAATCGCCATGACGAGAATCTTGTAGTTGGTTATTAGCAGAACCAGCGATAACCTTTGCTTTTAGTTGCGGAATCGTTTCATCATTTAAAATCGCTCCTAATGCACAAGGTGAGAAAATATCAACTTCCTGTGAATAGATTTCCTCTGGTGCCACAGCAGTTGCACCAAAATCATTCACAACTCGATCAATTGCCGCTTGATTAATATCTGTAACAACAAGTTTTGCACCCTCATTATGTAAATACTCGCAAAGCTTGTAGGCTACATTCCCTAGACCTTGTACAGAAATAGTACGCCCCTCTAATGAATCAGATCCAAATGCTTCTTTTGCTGCTGCTTTCATACCACGATATACTCCGTAAGCAGTTACTGGAGATGGGTTTCCTGATGATCCAAAAGCAGGAGAAATTCCCGTTACATAATTTGTTTCTTCATGAATTAAATCCATATCTGTCACTGTTGTACCAACGTCTTCTGCAGTAATATAGCGACCATTAAGCCCTTGGATGAAACGTCCTAGTGCACGGAACATTTCTTCATTTTTATCTTTAAATGGGTCACCGATAATAACCGTTTTTCCACCGCCAAGGTTTAAACCAGCTGCAGCATTTTTATAGGTCATCCCTCTTGCTAAACGCAATGCATCCTCTATAGCATTTTCTTCTGATGCATATGTCCACATACGTGACCCACCTAGTGCTGGTCCAAGTGTTGTGTCATGGATAGCGATAATCGCTTTTAACCCTGATGCTTCATCTTGGCAAAATACCAATTGTTCATAATCATACTTTTCCATATACTTGAAGATTTCCATGAAAACTCGCCCCTTTGCTTTGGAAAGTGCATCCCCAAATGCCCATCCCAATTCATGTTCAAAATTGTTTAACAATGGATAATATTGCTCCATTTAATTTTACAATACTGACAATTTCACAATTTAGCAACTATTATTACACTTTCTTGTTTAAGTAAGAATTTTCAAAACTTTCAGTTACAATTGTATTATGTTTTACTTGTTGTTACTGGGTTTGTCAGTTATATAGTTTTATAAGCTTCCTTGACATTCCTATATCCACAGGTACAATTAAACTTAGGAATAAGGGAGGGACATGCATGGCTCGATTTGCTGCATTTATGGTAATGCTTATTCCAGGTCTTATGGCTGCAGGTGGCATTAAATTTATGCGTGATACATTATTTGGTAAGCTCATCTCACCTTTCCCATTTTTATGGCTACAATTCGTCGTTGGCATTATTCTCTTTGTTATAGGCTTTGGCTTTTTCGCAGGATTCTTACTTCATCGCGATCGAAAAAATGGAAAGGTGGCTCCGCGCTTCCAAAAAAAATAAAAATAGCTATCCTTTTAAGTCTCTACAGACTTATTGGATAGCTATTTTTATCTTCATTCATCAGAATGATTAACGTTGCTGTTTCGCAATTACTTTATCAGGATAATCAGTAATCCAACCAATTACAGAAGGATGCGGATTTGTTAAAAATGGTTCATTCCCATCAATTGCATAAAAACGACATGCTTTATCACTCGCTACACAGGCCTCTAAATATCTTGGTTTATAATACCTTTTATGCATATGAACACTGTCAATAGCTTTATAATCACTAAGCAAATCCCATTTTAATTTTTTAGTTACGATAAGTGCTGTTTCATAGTCCGGCTTATATTGTTTCACAATCTCTAGTAGCTCATAGTGAAACGATGAAAAATGACTGCCTTCAGGCAGAGTAAGCCCTTGAAGCATTTGAATAAGTGCGCTTTTATTATCGAGGATCGTTGATTTTAATTCGATATTAAGGGGTAGCTGTTGCGAATTTGCCCATGCTAAAACGATTTCAAACGTCGAAATTCTATACGTTGAAAATAATCGCCTCCATGGCTTCCCAAGTTTAAAGCTTACTAGCTCCTCTATCGTACATTCATTCACAAGCTTATTAATACCAACTAATCTTGACAGCTGTAGATCATGATACACAACCGGAATGCCCTCTTTTGACAGCTGGATATCTAATTCAATCCCATCTGCCCTTAGCTCTAATGCCTTTTCAAAGGCCTTCAGGGTATTTTCAAGTGCATACGCTGAAGCCCCACGATGTGCAAATACGGGAATGAAAGAATCACTAGACATTTAACTCACCAAATTCGATAAGAAATTTACCATTTGTCATCTTACTTAATAAGGATGATTTTTTACCAATTTGAATATAGGTACCAGGATGAGCTTCCTTCGTCACAACAATTTCTTCTTTTCCAGCATGACGCATTTCATCCATTATTAGCTTTACCTCACGATCAATTGTCACTGCATCTGCTTTCAATTTTGTTAAGCTTTGTTTCGTTTCCTCAAATGTAACTATCTGTTCCTTAGACATTTGGTTTAGGAATGGAAGTAAGCTTTTAATTTTTGCCTCGTGCTCCGAGATTTCTGATTGTAGTTGCTTTAGATGTGCTGCCTTCTCTTGGATAATGGAATAGTTTTCCTGTTTATTGATGCTTTCGATAATTAAGTCAGTTCGACGCTCTAAACGATTTCCCGAGATGGAAGTGACGATCGTATTCTTGGCTACTGCACGTCCCCCAATAATTTTCCCTTTTCGTTCATCCACAAAGATAGAATGTGCAGAGAGCTGTGATCCCAATGCATAAAACCCTATATGAATACTGTCAGCTGCAACTAGATTTGCCTCATTGACATGCTTAACGAAAATATTGCCGCCTGCCTCTACAAGAGTTGAGCCTAGACCAAAAATCCCTCCGCGAATATAGACGTCGCCTTCAATTGATTTAATAAGTTTGGCACCGCTTACACCTTCAGCACCCTCGATGGAAATATCTCCAGTAGCAATAACTGTATAGCCTGATGTAACAGTTCCTCTAATGCTTAAAGAGCCATTAAATTCGAGATTCCCTGTTTCAACGCCAACGTCCCCATTTATTGGCAAATGTCTATTAACACCGATCATACCTTTAACATCATCTAATACACCAGCTATTTTTGAACGGATGACAATTTTCCCATCCTCTTCCACTTCATAAGCTGATTTTTTATCGTA
Organism: Lysinibacillus sp. NPDC094403; assembly: GCF_050278745.1. Classification (NCBI taxonomy): domain Bacteria; kingdom Bacillati; phylum Bacillota; class Bacilli; order Caryophanales; family Bacillaceae; genus Lysinibacillus; species Lysinibacillus sp. NPDC094403. The sequence continues at coordinate 80,755 of NZ_JBNNTL010000011.1, forward strand.
CTTTATAGGAAAATCACGACCTGCTACAGCAGCCATAATTTCACCTGATACAGTTTCCCCTGGTATACCTAAAGTCGCAGGGATTTTCTCGCCAAGCCACGAACCTTCGGAAATTTCAGAAATAAAATTCATGTCATAATAATCAGCTTTTCCATCTTCGCGAATTACTGGCTTTCTCTCTGGTTTAGGTAAGTATGTAATTTGTGCATCTGTTCCTGCTATAGGTGGTGTTCCTTGTGCAATTAAAAATGCTTTTCCTGGTTCAATCTTAGAAATATCAAAATCTAATATTCCATGAACAATTCCTTCGTTCTCGATTGTTTCCAGAATTTGATGAGTTAATTTCTCTTTATTCTTTAGAATATAATCATGTGTTTCATATACAAATATCGAGGCGGACATTTTATCTCGTGCAATTTCTGCTTCAACATTTGGAAGCCAACGTCCAATTTCAACAGGGCTTGTGCTTTCTGTTGCTAAGACATTTTTTAATATTGAAAAATTAGACAATTTAAGTCGAGGATGACTTCGTAAAATACTATCAAATTCTTTTAACGGAAAACCAGCAATGTAAGTAAATATAAATATCTTTCCATTTTCTTCCGTTATTTCGAATTTATCATTTCGAACTAGAATCAAGCTACCTCCTCCTTCCCTCTAACTGTAAGTATATACAATCTATTTACATTTGTTTAGAGACAATTGTCACTACTGAGAAAGAATTTACACGTACTTTCTAAGTAATACATTCATCTCCCCTTTTCACTTTCACGTCAATATTAGTCGATTTTTACTATAAAAAGTACTGTTTTACTCAATCTTAAAAATCCACTGTCTAAATTTTATAAATTCAACTGTTAATAATCAGGTAATTTACCAAATCTTTAACCAACTTTAATAATAGATAATGTTTATGTCATAATATTTATAAACATGTATTAGGCCTTCAATACTAAATTTAAATAAAAATGCTTTATAACATTTTTATCAAATAAGTATACAGGCGGTTAAATTATGGCTACAAGTCCTTCCCAAAAATAGTTTCAATACGAATATGAACACCTAGTTGATTGATATTTAGGAGCTGCTCCCGCGTCATATAGTAAATGCTTACACTTCTATTAATCCCAAGTCGCACCTCAAATAAATTATCTTCAATCTGTATTATTTCTAACGAGTTATTTTCGTCAAGTTGAAAGTTTACACTTTTCATATGTTATCACCCAATTAAATTATATACGTTCAAACAAAAATAAACGATCAACAGTATTGTTGACCGCTAAAATTATGACTATCCTAATACATATTCCGCTAATACACTTTGAACTTTATATATGTTTGTTGATTTATTAAAGTTTTTCTGTATCGGTAATTCACTTCCTGAAACCCAAATTTTTAACTCTGCGTCTAGATCAAACGTTCCCGCAGTTTCAACTGAAAAATGAAGAATATTCTTATATGGAATTGAATGATATTGTGTTTTCTTTCCAGTTACTCCTTGTTTATCGATTAAGATAAGTCTTTTATCCGTAAAAATAAAAGTGTCTCTTATAATTTTATATGCATTCTTAATTGTTTCATTAGGCGTTAATAAACCTTTAACTTCATCCTGTAATTTTTCTAGATTTACTTCACTTGCATTACCGATTATCCCATCAAATAACCCCATCTTAATTCCCCCTCCAAATGTCCATTCTCTATTTAAAATATGAGATTATTTTTCCATAAATTCAATACGTCACCGTTAAACTCGTTTAAAACTACATCAAAGCTGCAACGTTAATAATGAGTAGGCTTTAGGAACAATCCAACATATAACGGTTAATTTTCGATTCTTAGATACGCCCCCGAAACAGTCATCGCAAACTGTCTAAAAAGGGGTTAAAAGATTTCGTAAAAAACTTTTATTTCATTTTCTATACTGCAATCGCCTTCAATGAAAATAAAAAATACACAGAACAGCACTTTACTAAGTGTGACTCTGTGTGTTCTATGTAAATTTACTTATTACTATTGGAGTTGGTGTGCACCAAAAAGTGTTCCCATATCATCTAAAATAATTTTCGCATCATTATTCAAAAGTGGAAGAACATCTGCTCTTTGCACTAATTCAAAGGAGTTTTTTAACGTCCTTTTTAGCATAGAAATATCAAAATTCGAACAATATTCATTGATTTTATTAATCGTCAATAAATCTGTTCGTGTTAATTGATTCTTAGTTTCCACCTGATTTTTGTTATCTGCTATTACATGCTTAATGAGAACTCGCCCATTTGTATTTAGTAACCGATAATATTTTGATTCGGATAATTTCTTAAGATTAGTTTCAATTAATATTCTTGCTTTAACAAAATCTAAATCATCACATGCTTTGTTTATTTTCGTAATAATTGTTGTCGTATTACCTGTCATTATAAACCTCCGTTTTACAATTTATATCCAAAAGACTAGTCATGTATGAGAATGGTTACTAGGATTATTATCCTACTTTATCCCACAGAAATTTATCGACTAATATACTAACCATCCCTGAATATTACTATATATTTTTTCCTATTGCAACATATATCTTTTGTTTCATACAAAGAAAAACAACGAATGACTTTATCGCCATCCGCTGTTTCAAAGCTTACATATTTTTTAGCTTTCTAAACGTTTTAAGACAACCGTATGTTGCTAATTTTCAACACTCCACGTCCACAAATACTACTAGTGCTTTTGACACCAAATTACAGTTTCACATTTTACTCAAAAAAGACGAGCAATTTCTTCTTCTAAGTTAATATGCCCTATAAGTGGCAAGAAAAGCTCAGCATCAGTTACTTAAAAAGAATGCATAATTCGCTATTGTCGTTTTACTCACTGCTTGCCAAAATCACCTCGTCGTTCTGGATAGTTTACAGGCGTTTTATCGGTACTTACCTCGAACTTGCTCCTTTCTTCGATTGAACGAATATAGGCTCGTACATGCTTTGACTTGATGCTTTTAACGTCATCTATTTCGAAGTTACACAAAAGATCCAACATACTAAAAAAGGATTAATAGACATAAAAAAATACGCCCCCTCAAACAGTCGGCGTAAACTGTCTAAAAAGGCGTTATAAAATAAGCAGTATAATTGCTATAAATATAAGTTCATCGATTATTCTTCGCTAAGCCTATCGTCCACAAACGCAGTTACATCAACAATTAACTCGCCATCATATCAATGCGAATCTTGTCCGCAATCATGGCGATGAATTCGCTATTTGTCGGCTTCGATTTTAAATGATGTACCGTATAACCAAACATCGACGAAATCGATTCATAATTGCCACGATTCCATGCAACCTCAATGGCATGACGAATCGCGCGTTCAACTCGTGATGGTGTTGTATTAAACTTTTTAGCGATTTCTGGATATAAAATTTTCGTCACAGAGCCTAATAACTCGATATCTTCGAACACCATCTGAATAGCTTCTCGTAAATAAGAGTAGCCTTTAATATGTGCAGGAACACCGATTTCTTTAATAATGGCTGTGATCGTGCTGTCTAATTGATGTTGATTTAATTTTTGAGGTGCCGCTGGTTGTAAAACACTTGTCTTTTTAGGAAGTGTTGCCTTCTGTCCAGCACAATGTAAGATCTTTTGAACCAATTGATCGAATTCAAATGGCTTTAGCATGAAATAGGATGCACCTAAATCTACAGCCTGCTTCATCACATCTTCTTGACCAAAAGCAGTTAACATTATAACTTGAATTGATGACATTCGTTCATTTTGATACATTGACTCTAAAACAGCTAACCCATCAAGATGTGGCATTATAATATCTAGCAGTAAAATATCTGGTGTGTATTCCTCTAGCATTTGTAAACAAACTTTTCCATTTGATGCAGTTGCAATTATTTCAATTTCAGGATGCCCTTGAAAATACTGCTCCATCGTTTTTAATAACTCACGATTATCATCTGCAATCGCTACTTTAACCTTTGTCATTACAATTCCTCCTTCTGAACTTGCTTTGAATCCCCAAAGCGTTACCTACCCCTAATGCATTTTTTTGCACACTGTGGAATTTTCGACATTTTTGTTTTAAAAACCTTTTCTATTTCCAAAAATGAGTATGTAGTCCGATACTTTCTTTTTATATCGACAAGTTATGATAAATATTTGCAGAGTGTCGAATGCTTATACCATTTATTTTAGTGAAAAAATTGAGATAAAACTACAGTTTTTCTTAAGTATCGCTAATCGCTTCATAAATAAACGAAATACTTGATGAACAACATATTTTCATGAAAGAATGGAGCTACCTTTTGGCAGCTCCTTCTTCTATGATGATTTTTTTAACATTTCCGCTACTGTAATTGCTGCTCCTTTTTTTGGCTCCTCCACAAACATATGTGTAACCGCACCTACAAAACGACCGTCTTGAATGATAGGACTGCCACTCATCCCCTGCAAAATCCCACCTGTTTTTTCAATGAGTTTTTTGTCAGTTACTATAAATTCAAGGCGTTCATTTTCGACCTTTATAATTTCAATTGAAAAAGTTTCCACCTTGCTGCCCTCGATCGCCGTATAGATAACAGCTTTCCCTGTTTTTATATCCTTTTCATGCATAATTTCAATTGCTTTAGGCAAACTTTGTTGATAACCGTCTTCCCAACGGCCAAAAATTCCATAAACTGTATTTTTATCTATACTCCCTAATCGATCATGATGTTTTTCAATGGAGGAAATTTTGTAGCCAGGTTGGCCAGGTATGCTTTTACGAATTTGTTGAATCGAAGCTAAAAAAATGGAGCCAGCATGGAAAATAGGGGCTTCTTGTAAAGTTGAATCAACAATTTGGTGGCCTAATGCTCCGTAATTTTTTGTCTCTGGATCAATGAATGTCAATGTTCCTACTCCATCTGTTTCATCTTTTAAAAAGGAAATAACATGTGCTGCTTCTTGTTCCTGTAACTCAAGTGTCACTTCTTTTCCTTCATTTTTTATCGTCCATTTCTGTTGTCCTTGCCGAGCAACAGCTTGTTTGGCATCTGCAAGCGTTTTTACAGTAATATCATTTATTTTTTCAATAACAGCGCCTCCTTTCATCCATTGATTGGAAGCTAATAGCACATCATGCGCTACAAATACATGCGATAACTGAAGTTGAATTCCAATTGCTTCACCCATCGGAATTAGCTTTTTCGCGGCAAAAGCCTTTACCGGCATGAATAATAAAACAATGAGCATAGGCAAAATGACAAATTGACGCCAACGACGATACATACGACACCTCCTTTTTATTTTTGTCTTTTTACTATGTGTTGTTGTGGCATTCTTATAAGCGGTAAATATTTGTGCAAAAAGAAAAAACCCAGAAACATCGAACTGTTTCTGGATTCTTTGCTATCTCATTTGTTTTTTTCGTTCATTAGCCATTTTTAGAAGCTCTGTTGCATGCTGCAATGTTAAATCTGTAATTTCCGCTCCTGACATCATGCGACTGACTTCTTCAATACGAGCATCTGTATCTATTTCAAGCAATGACGTAAATGTTCGATCATGCTCGACTTCTTTTTTAATAAAATAATGGTGATCGGCCATCGCAGCAACTTGTGGTAAATGCGAAATACATAAAACTTGAGAGTTAATGGATACCGCTGCTATTTTTTCTGCGATTGCTTGCGCCACACGACCACTTACACCTGTATCTACCTCATCAAAAATAATTGATGTTACGCCGTTAGAAGAAGAGAAAATCGTTTTAAGCGCAAGCATCATACGCGATAATTCTCCACCAGAAGCAATTTTCGGTAAAGATTTCGGTGGCTCGCCCACATTCGTAGAAATATAAAAAATTACTTGGTCTCTACCATTGGCATCAAAGTAAGGCAATTCATCAAAATTTACAATAAATTTAGCTTTTTCCATATGTAATTCACGTAGTTCGGCCATAATAGCCTCACTTAAATCATGAGCAGCTGCTTTTCGTACAGTATTTAGTTCTGCAGCAAGTTCGTGAAGGACTGCTTCCATTTCCAGTACTTTTCGTTCTTTTACTTGCAAAATTTCGTCTCGATTTAAAAGTTCATTTAGCTCAGTTTTAATTTTATCGTAATAGGCTAAAATCTCTTCGACAGTTGAGCCATATTTGCGCTTCAAATTTTGTAATAACGCTAAACGTTGCTCAACCTCATTTAAACGAGCTGGATCAAATTCTAATTCGTCCAAGACATTTTTAACCTGATAAGCAGCATCCTGTAACGCATAAAATGCAGTGGTGACAGATTCTGATGCCTCTTTAAATTGCTCGTCAACAGTCGCAGCATCCTCTAAGGCACCCATTGCATTGCCTATCCAATCAAGGCCTTTTGATTCACCTTGAATCGCTTCATATGCTGCACTGGATCGTTCGAAAATCTTATTGAAATTCATAAGACGGCGGCGTTCATCAAGAAGCTCATCTTCCTCGCCAAGCTTTAAATTAGCATCTTCCAGCTCTTTCATTTGGAATTGATACAAATCGATACGTTGCGCCATTAACTGTTCATCTATAGAAATTGAAGCTAATTCTTTTTTTAGTGACCGATATTCGTCATATTGGGAACTGTACAAATCTTGAATTGGTGTAAGTTGTTCCTCAGCGAAATGATCAAGTAGATTGATATGCTGTTTCTCATCCATAAGTTCTTGATTTTCATGCTGTCCATGAATATCGATAAGGCTAGACCCAATATCACGTAGTACAGATAATGGCACAAGTTTACCGTTTACTCGACAAACACTTTTTCCAGAATCATTTAAATCACGGCGCAAAATAATGGTATCTTCTTCAATTTCAATACCTGCCTCTTCAAGTTTCTTATGAACAGGATGCCCAAAACTTGAAATTTGAAATAAACCGCCTAATTCAGCTTTTTTAGCTCCATGACGAATAAATTCGGAATTCCCTCGGCCACCAGCAAGTAAATGCACTGCATCGATAATAATTGATTTTCCTGCACCTGTTTCACCTGTTAAAACAGTTAAACCATCTGAAAAACTAACTGTTAAATCCTCAATGATGGCAAAGTTTCGAATACTAAGCTCTCTTAACACAAAATGTCACCTCTGTATCAAATTACCCTGCTATTTTATAGCATATCTAATAAGCGATTTTTTGTATTTTCACGCTCATCTTCGTTACGACAAATAATTAAAATAGTATCGTCTCCAGAAATAGTACCTAAAATTTCAGGCCAATCTAAATGGTCAAGTAGTGACGCAATAGCATTGGCGTTACCTGGAAGAGCCTTCATTACTAAAAAGTGTGATGCACCGTCAATACTGACAAAAGCATCAGCTAACGCACGGTGTAATTTTTGTATAGGATTGAAACGTTGGTCTGCGGGCAAGCTATATTTATAGCGGCCATCCTGTAAAGGTACTTTGACAAGATGAAGTTCTTTAATATCTCGTGATACTGTTGCTTGTGTCACATTATAGCCTGCATCTTTTAAAAAATCGACTAAATCATCTTGTGTTTCAATTTCATGATTGGCAATAATATCCCGAATTCTTATATGCCTTTGTCCTTTGTTCATATCGGTCACCTCTTATAAATAGTTGGATATTTGTATATTTACACTACCATTTTAAACATAAAAGCACAAGAAAAAACACGGCTCTATAGACGAGCACGTGTTATTTTAGTGCACTATGGGCATCTTCAACGAGTGCATTAAAAGCTGTATATGCAGGAATTTCTTCATTACCAATAGGATTCACTAAATGGAATAAAAATTCAATATTTCCCTCGCCTCCTGTAATTGGAGAAAACGAAGCATCCTTAACAACAAAACCAACCTCTGTTGCCATTGCAGCTGTTTTTTCTAAAACTTCTAAATGTACTTTTTTATCTCGAACAATGCCTTTTTTACCGACATTTTCTTTCCCAGCTTCAAACTGAGGTTTTACCAATGCCATTACATTGCCACCAGGCATTAATAATGTTTTTAAGACAGGTAAAATAAGTGATAATGAAATAAAGCTGACATCAATCGTTGCAAATTCTGGTAAGCCCTCTGTTAAATCTGCCGCTGTCGTATAACGGAAATTTGTTTTTTCCATTACGGTTACACGTTCATCAGAACGGATTTTCCATGCTAGTTGGTTAGAACCAACATCCAGTGCATAGCAATGTCTTGCACCATTCTGTAATGCACAATCAGTAAATCCTCCTGTAGAGGAGCCAATATCGAGCATTAGCTTCCCCTCTACAGACATATCAAAAATTTGTAGCGCTTTTTCTAGCTTCAAGCCGCCACGACTAACATATTTTAAATCAGAGCCTTTTACTTGTAGTGGTGCATCTATAGCGATTTTTTCCCCCGCCTTATCAATACGAGTTTCATTAGAAAATACAAGCCCTGCCATAATAGAGCGCTTTGCTTTTTCTCGCGTTTCACATAGCCCACGCTCTACAAGTAAAATATCTACACGTTCTTTCGGATGTTTTGTCATTATTTATTCAAACCTACTTGCTGTTTTTGTTGAAGTAACACATGCATACGTGCCACTGTATCCTCAGCCGTCATATGAATTTCATCGAGAAGCTGATCTACATTTCCATGCTCAATAAAATGATCAGGGATACCCATACGATCGATTATTGCACTTAAATAACCATGGTCATGGGCAAATTCTAATACTCCGCTACCAAAACCACCTTGTAGAACTGCCTCTTCAATTGTCAATATTGGTTTACGGCTTGTTAATATACGGTGAAGCATATCTTCATCCATTGGTTTAATGAAACGAGCATTAACTACTTCTATCTCTACACCTTGCTGTGCTAAAATCGTCGCTGCTTCCATTGCCATAGGAATCGTCGTACCAAAGGTTAAAATCGTTGCATCCTTACCTTCACGTAACACTTCCCAGCTTCCAATTGGTAACGTCATAAGCTCATCATCTAACGGAACGCCTATACCATTACCTCGTGGATAACGTAACGCAATTGGACCGCCATCATAGTCAATGGCTGTTTTCACCATATGCTGACCTTCATTTTCATCTTTTGGCATCATAATTGTCATATTTGGTATATGACGAAGGAATGCAATATCAAATACGCCTTGATGTGTTTCACCGTCTGCACCAACTAAGCCTGCACGGTCAATACCAATAAAGACATTTAGGTTTGGACGTGCGATATCATGTAATACTTGGTCATATGCACGTTGAAGGAATGTTGAGTATATAGCTAAAAATGGCTTCATTTTTTGTGTTGCCAGACCTGCCGCCATCGTTGCTGCATGTTGTTCAGCGATCCCCACATCAAAGAAACGTTCTGGGAAATCCTTTTGGATACCTTGTAATTTCGAGCCAACTGGCATTGCAGGAGTAATTGTGACAACTCGTTTATCCTCATGGGCAATTTTACGAACAGTCTCAGCAATCAAACTACTCCAAGCTGGGCCTTTCGTCTCTGACTTAACAAAGGTACCGTTTTCAATTTTATAAGGTCCTGTCCCGTGCCAATTACCAATTGTATCATCTTCAGCAGGTTTATAACCTTTGCCTTTTTTCGTAATGACATGAACGAGCACTGGGCCTTTTACTTTTTTAGCTTGTGATAATGTTGTTTCAAGAGCGTCGAAATCATGTCCATCAATCGGACCTAGATATTTAAATCCTAGCTCCTCAAAGAACACTCCTGATACCACTAAATATTTTAAGCTATCCTTTAGGCGCTCAGCAGTTGTAGCAAGCTTACCACCTAACACTGGAATCTTATTAATGAGCGATTCCAATTCTTCTTTTGCTTTTGAATATTCCTTGGCTGTACGAAGACGTCCTAGTACATTGTGTAACGCTCCGACGTTTGGAGCGATTGACATTTCATTATCGTTTAAAATGACAATCATATTTGTTTTAGCATGGCCGATATGGTTTAATGCCTCCAGCGCCATACCGCCAGTTAAAGCTCCGTCTCCAATAATTGGTATCACGAAGTTCTTTTCTTTTTTAATATCACGCGCTGCTGCCATACCCATGGCTCCTGACAAAGATGTCGAGCTGTGACCTGTCTCCCACTCATCATGTTCACTCTCCACACGCTTTGGAAAACCACAAAGCCCATTGAACTGACGTAATGTGTCAAATTGACTCGCACGGCCTGTCAAAATTTTGTGCACGTAAGCTTGGTGGCCAACATCCCATAAAAACTTATCTTGTGGACTGTCAAACATTTTATGGAGCATAATAGTTAGCTCCACAACACCTAGGTTCGGTCCGATATGACCACCTGTGACAGAACATTTTTCGATTAAGAAGGTACGAATTTCTTTTGCAAGTCGCTCAAGACCCTTCTTATCTAAGCTTTTTAAAAAGGCTGGACTAGTTATCTTATTTAAATCCACCTTTCTCACACACCTTTTCAATAAATTATTCACCGTAATCGTGTTTCCACTATTATAACAGTGTTATTAATATGCTAAAAGTACGAACACTTTATTGTTTGCACATCGGCAAACGCCCTCACCTATTCTAGCATATTCTGTGCCTTTAACGCCTTGTTTTTCTCCTAGTTTTTACGATGAACAATATAGGCTGCAAACTCACGCAATAAGCTGGCATCTACTTGCAATTTATCTAGTGCGTTAATGGCATGCTGATAATGCTCAGTAAGCTTTTCTTTTGCCCCATCTAAAGATAACAGAGCTGGATATGTGCTTTTATCACTTGCTACATCTTTACCTGCAGTTTTACCTAGTTCTTCTGTTGTTCCTTCAATATCTAAAATATCATCTTGAATTTGAAAGGCAAGGCCGATATGATGTGCATATTCCTTTAAAGTTGCACGTTCTTCTTGCGTTACATCCGCTAACACTGCTCCTGCTTCAATACTAAATCGTAATAAAGCGCCCGTTTTATTAACATGGACATGCTCAAGCTCAGCTAAGTTTAGCTGACGCTTTTCACCGTCCATATCGAGTACTTGACCCCCGACCATACCTTCAGCACCAGCTGCTACACTTAACAAATTGACAAGTTCGATACGTTTTTCCGCTGATACATCCATGCGTGCTAAAATGCCAAACGCGAGTGTATTCAATGCATCGCCTGCAAGTGTCGCTAATGCCTCACCATAAACTTTATGATTTGTTGGCTTACCTCTACGGAAATCATCATTATCCATACTTGGTAAGTCATCATGAATTAACGAATACGTATGGATCATTTCAATGACTGATCCTACAGTTAAACCATCCTTTAAATTTTTATTGTATAGTTCAAGAACGGCCAATACGAAAAGAGGGCGAATACGTTTACCTCCAGCTTTTAATGAATAAAGCATTGATTCTTTTAAATTGGCTGGTGCATCAATTTTCTCAACAAGTGCAAACATTTCAGCCTCAACTTGTGGTAGGTTGTTTTCAATAAAATGTTTTAATTGCTCATTCATTTCTTAGTTCTCTCCCTTTAGTGGATCAAATGCTGTAGTCTCACCTGTCTCTTGGACTATAGAAATTAACTGCTCCTCAGCATGTTGCAGCTTGCTATGGCAAAATTGTGATAGCTCCATTCCTTGTTTATATAAATCAATCGCATTTTCTAGCGGCACATCACCTTGCTCTAGCTGACGGACAATTTCCTCTAGAGCCGTCATTGCTTCTGCGAAAGTTTGTTGTTTCTCTGCCACAATTATTCCCCCTCATTTTTTGGCAAGATCTTGACCACATCAGCAATAACCTTTCCATCATGGAAGGAAAGTGTTAACTGATCATGCGGCTTTACATCAGCTGCTGATTTTAACATTTGATTATCTTTATGAGCTACCGTAAAGCCCCTTGTTAAAATGGCAAGCGGATTCAATGCTTCTAAAGTTCTGACATTTGCCTCAAATTGCTGTTTTTGCTTCATCACATAATGCGTTGCAGCACGAGTTAATTGTTGGACGTGTGTTTCTAGCTCTCGTTGATGGAAAGTTAATGCCTTTTTCGGCGAGTGCTGCTCTACCGCACTATGTAATTGTTGAAATTGCGCTCTTTTCTTCATCAAATCGACTTGCATTGCTTTTTGTAATCCTATCTCAAGTTGTGCAAGTTTCTCAGTAAATGGTCGATATAGACGTTCTGGCATTGACAACGGATAAGATTGTTGGAGCTTATTTAGACGCTGCCGTTCTGCCATAAGTTGCGCTCTTACGATTTGATGGAGCTGCGATTTTTGTGTAAGCACCCGCTGAAATAAATCCTGTTGATCAGGTACAGCCATTTCAGCAGCTGCTGTTGGTGTCGGCGCGCGCAAATCAGCTACATAATCCGCTATCGTCGTATCGGTTTCATGTCCCACCGCACTAATAATAGGGATGCGGCTTCCAAAAATCGCTCGTGCGACAACTTCCTCATTAAATGCCCATAAATCCTCAATCGATCCACCGCCTCGTCCAACAATCAGTACATCGCAACTCGCGTCGATATTTGCTCGCTCAATATTGTGAACAATGTTTGGCGCTGCTTGTGCTCCTTGCACAAGGGTTGGATAAATAAAAATTTCAGCAAGTGGATAGCGTCTCTTTAATGTTGTACAGATATCCCGAATGGCTGCACCTGTCGTCGACGTTAAAACACCAATTTTTTCTGGAAACCTCGGAATCGGTTGTTTCCACTCAGGTTTAAAAAGCCCTTCTTTTTGTAACTGCTCTTTCAGCTGGTTAAAGGCAACAAACAAGCTACCAATTCCATCTGGTTGCATTTCCTGTACATATAATTGATATGTACCGTAGCCTTCGTAAACGTTTACATCCCCACGGATAAATACTTGCATACCTTCCTTAGGTTCAAACGCTAATTTTGTAGCTGCTGTTTTAAACATGGTAGCCGCAATACGTGCTCCATCATCCTTTAATGTAAAGTATATATGCCCTGATTGATGGATCTTGACATTGGATAGCTCTCCCTTTACATAGACTTCACGTAAATGCGGATCAGCATCAAATTTCCGTTTAATATATTTTGTTAATGCTTTTACAGTTAAATAAGAAGCAGATGACATTTTTCCGGCTCCTTTACTAAAATCAAGTTTTTCACAAAACTACACCTATCATAACATTTTTTATTGCGCCTGACGTGCCAAAATGCAGTTTCGTTAGAAAAAACGACTGTCTTTCATATTATTGAAAACCTTACTATAACATTTCTATATAATAGTTACCTCAATAAAGCTTCCATAAAATGATATGACTGCTTGTGCAAAATGTATCAGATTTACAAATTCTGAAATTTCACTATAACTTTCCTGCTAAGCGAGGGGTTGATTTCCGTTCCGACTGGGCGCTTTTATCGCTGCCGCTTCGCTTTCGCGCAGATAAAACATTTGCCGCTGCCGCTTCGCTTTCGCGCAGATAAAACATTTGTTGCTGTCGCTTCGCTTTCGCACAGATAAAACATTTGCCACTGATGTTGGTCACGAAGGCGTTATCACAGGACGTGATGGTTTTAGCCTTCGTTCCTCTATTGCTAATCCCCAGGGAGTCGCCCAGCCTCCACTCCAATCAACCATTTCTCTTAGTGTGTCTTTAGGTCGTCACTCTAATTTAGAATTCCTACCATTTCGTTTTTCAACATCAAGAAAACCTCACAACTAAATATAGTTATGAGGCTTTTTATATTAATAACTATGTTTAAGAACTCTGTTGATATTTGATAGGAACGAACTCAGATGGAAGAAACGAGTTCGAGGGGTTTATCATATTTAGAATGTAAAAAGCTTTCATAGTCGTTTGAAAGGCTGGATAAGTCGATTTAATGGCGTGGCGACGAAATACCTTGACCATTATTTAAGTTGCTTTCAATTTTTGCACCAAATCACCGTAATGATGATACAACAGTTAGCAAGATGATTGTTGAAAGTTGCTTGTTCTCAACGATTGTTACCTATGATAAACTCAGGCTATCAAAATTTTCCATTTTGGAAAATAATCAGGGGGAAAGAGGATGAATACAACTGAACTACCAAAAGTCAATTTAAGAGAATTAACACTTAATGATGTTGAAGACCGTTATCAATGGTGTCTTGATAAAGAAGTGATAAAGCACTTAAATATGCCAGAGAAATATCCACCTTTTAGTAGGGAAGAAACTGAAAGTTGGATTACAATGTGCATTACAAAAACAAATGGATATGAACAAAAAGCTATCGTTACAGAAGAAGGAAAGCATATAGGTTGGATAGATTTGAAGAACATCGACAAACTCAACAAACACGCAGAACTAGGGGTGGCAATAGGAGATAAAACCTATTGGGGTAAAGGCTTTGGATTATCTGCAATGAAAGAAATGCTTTTGTGGGGCTTTAATGAATTAGACCTTAACAAGATTTGGCTTAGAGTAGAAGTTGACAATGCAAAGGCAATTAAGTCTTATAAGAGAATTGGGTATGTTGAAGAAGGTATACTAAGACAGGACAGACTAAGAAATGGTGAATTTATTGATCGTTTAAGAATGAGTATTCTTAAACACGAGTTCGTCAGTTAACAAGAGCATAAATAGATTAAGGGAACTCCAACGATGTAGTTCCCTTCTAACAATATTCTTTAACATAGCTAAATTAATAAAATATTAATAAGAGAGTACCTACAAGAAAGCAATAATATGTAAAGTAGCTAAGCTTGCCACTTTTCATGATTCCCATAAACCAACGCATTGCAAAATAAGTCATAAATAATGTCACAATAAATGTCGACGTGTAAGGAATTACCAATGCATCTTTATTTGGCTCATTTAAAAAATCTGAAATTCCAAGGACAACTCCACCAAGACTTACAGGAATATAAAGCATGAAGGAGAATCGCAAAGCAGTTTCCTGCTTCATACCAACTGCAATGGCTGAAATAATGGTCGCTCCTGAACGGCTAATGCCAGGTGTTAAAGCTACAGCTTGACCAAGACCTACGATAATGGCGTCTTTTGCAGTCAAATCCGCATCCTTTTTCGTACCACGCATATTACGGATTAGCCATAGGGCAATACCTGTCACAAATAACATAAGTGCTATCGTAGTCATACTAACATTATCCGCAATAACATCCCTTAATAAAACACCTAAAACGCCTGCTGGAATAGAACCAATCACAATGAAAACGGCAAAACGGAAATCAGCTTTATAACGATTCTTTCCTGTTTTGAGATACAGGAAAAAGTTTGTAATGAGTCGGACAATATCCTCTCGATAAATATAGACAATAGCTAGTAAAGAAGCTGTGTTCGTTAAAATAGCAAAAGTAAAACCTTGCTCACCAAGACCAAGAATTTCGCTAGCAATCATAACATGTCCGCTCGATGATACAGGAATTGGCTCAGTAAATCCTTGTACAAGACCGATAATGATATGTTTGATTATAAGTATTAAATCTATGTTTTCCATAAAAACCTCCCTATTAATATGTATGACCAAAACGTTACATTAGACGTTAAAAAGGCAATGGAAAAGTTCATATAGAATACCTAAAAAGTAAAATAATGCAAAAAAGAGCTACCTCAATAAAAAAATTGAGATAGCTTTTTTGCAAACTAAAGAGTCATTCAAAATTATAACTTAACTGTATGTGCAAGCTTATTTTCTGCTGCTTGAACTGTATTGAATAGTAACATAGTAATTGTCATTGGTCCCACACCGCCTGGTACAGGTGTAATATGAGACGCAATACCATCGACCTCACTAAAGTTTACGTCACCGCAAAGCTTGTTGTTTTCATCACGATTAATTCCAACGTCTATAACAACTGCGCCTTCTTTAACGTGCTCCTTCGTAATAAAGTTTGCACGCCCAACTGCCGCAATTAATATATCTGCTTGTTTAGTGAATGAAGGTAAATTTGGTGTTTTGGAATGCGTGTATGTAACGGTTGCATCTTTTTGTAGTAGAAGCTGTCCCATTGGTTTTCCAACGATATGGCTACGCCCGACGATGACCGCATGCTTTCCTGCTATTTCAATTCCTGAATATTCAAGAAGCTTCATTACGCCAAACGGTGTACAAGGCAAAAATGTTTCTTGGCCAAGCATCATTTTCCCAACACTTACTGGTGAGAAGCCATCAACGTCTTTTTCCACAACAATTGCGGCAATAACAGTATCCTCATCAATATGTTTTGGGAGTGGTAATTGTACTAAAATACCATGAATATCTTCACGATTATTTAATAATTCAATTTGTGCTAACAATGCTTCCTGTGTAGTTTCTTCTGGTAGTTTAATTAGCTCAGAAAACATTCCAATGGCTTCACAAGATTTTTGCTTATTTCTCACATATGTAGCTGAGGCTTGGTTGTCTCCTACTAAAACAACCGCTAAGCCTGGTGTTAATCCTTGCTCTTTTAAACGCGTTACTCGCTCTGCTACTGAATTACGAATTTCTTGACCAATTTCTTTACCATTAATAATTGCACTTGACATAGACCTTAGTTACTCCTTCCAATTCAACACATGTTATTGTTCTGTAAATTTAGAAAGTACGCCATTAACAAATTTCGACGAACCATCGTCGCCAAATGTTTTGCATAACTCGATTGCTTCATTAAGTACTACTCTTTTTGGTGTTTCTGGCATGTATAAAATCTCGTATACAGCTAGACGTAAAACCGTTCTTTCAATTTTGGGTAAACGGGCAAGTGACCACTTTTCAAGATGCTGTTCTAAAGTAGCATCGATTTCCTCTAAATGTTCAACTGTTCCAGTAACAATCTTTTCGTAGAAAACATTTGTTGGTTGGCCTTTAATATGGCCCATTGCTTCTTCTACTGTTAGATCGGTATTGTCTAGCTGAAACAAAACTTGCAACGCTTTTTCGCGTGCCTCATGTCGTTTCATGTAAAGCTCTCCTTCTTAAGTGGCATTAAGGTTTATAATAGCATAAATTCGCACGAGAAACACGAATTCAAGCAAGTTTCAATAATCTGATACCTTTTTCAAGCAACTTTTTGCGTATTGTAACACCCTTCAATCAACTTTAAGAAATGAAATGTAGAAAAATAAAAATCCATCATTATTGGTTGAATAACAAGAATGTTATAATATAGGAAATTAAATTTCATCTTTTGAGGTGTTCTTTATGCATTATGAAGTTACATGTACAAGCTGTAAAAGAACATTCAAATTAAAAGGTGAGGAACAATATAAGCAATTCAAAGAACGTAAATCCCGCCTATTTTACTGGAAGAAATATAAAATTCGTTTCGATGCGATACGAAACAACAAAAACACATTGACTTCGGAGCATGCAAAGAAGTTTAAATTATTGTTCACTTTCTCTCCTACCTTAATAATTGTTGTGCCATCTTGTATAACTTCGAACTATTACTTCCAAACTTATAAAACACCGAAAAAATTAAAACAAATCTTTTGACCCTATAGTTACTATAGGGTTTATTGTAATACATGGGAATATTTTAGTAGATTTAGATTTATGTATCGTTAAAGACTGAAGGAGAACAAAATGAATAAGAAACAAATTTTAACTTTAAGTATTTTATTATCGAATTTATTCATTGCCTTTTTAGGTATTGGTTTAGTTATACCTGTGCTACCAACAATCATGAATGAGCTGAAAATTTCAGGCTCTGTCGTTGGTTATATGGTGGCGGCATTTGCTATTACACAGCTGATTGTCTCACCGATTGCCGGTAAAATGACGGATAGTATCGGCCGAAAAATTATGATCATTGTGGGTCTTTTTGTATTCGGGGTTTCAGAGCTATTATTCGGGCTTGGACGCACAGTTGAAATACTCTTTATCTCACGTATGCTAGGTGGTGTAAGTGCTGCCTTCATCATGCCGGCGGTTACTGCATATATCGCTGATATTACAACATTGTCACAACGCCCAAAGGCACTGGGCTATATGAGTGCAGCGATTAGTACTGGTTTTATTATCGGACCTGGTATCGGTGGATTCTTGGCAGAATTCGGAACACGCATACCATTTTACGCTGCTGGTATCCTTGGATTCGTAGCAGCTATCTTGTCATTTATTTTGTTAAAAGAACCGACACGCGCTTCAAATAATGAAGAGTCTTCAGCATCACTTGTAGGCAGTGTGAAGCGTATTTTCAGCCCACTATACCTTATTCCATTCGTGCTTATTTTCGTACTATCGTTTGGTTTAGCTGCATTTGAATCGTTATTTAGCCTATTCGTGGATCATAAATTCGCATTTACGCCTTCAGATATCGCGATTATTATTACGGGAAGTGGAGTAGTCGGTGCACTTGCTCAGTTAGTGTTATTTGACGGGCTGACAAAGAAAATGGGCGAAATTAATCTTATCCGTTATTCACTCATCCTATCTGCTGTTTTAACATTTGCTATGACAATTGTTAGCCACTATTTCGCAATATTATTTGTTACATTCTTTATTTTCGTTGGCTTCGATTTAATACGTCCTGCTGTTACCTCTTATTTATCAAAAATTGCCGGTAATGAACAAGGGTTCGTCGGTGGAATGAACTCCATGTTTACAAGTCTTGGTAATATATTTGGCCCTATTTTAGGTGGGGTATTGTTCGATATAAATTTGAACTATCCATATTACTTTGCGACAATTGTTTTAGCAATCGGCGTAATACTTGCTTTGTTCTGGAGAAAGCCAAAACATATTGAAATATAATAAAGTGGCGATACTAATCACTGCTGATCAATTTCCGTTAACAACGTTAAAAAGAAGGATTGCCCTATAGGCAACCCTTCTTTTTATTCTTGTACAGCTACTTCTTCTTTTTCAAAGTGAATACCTGTAATGTGAACATTCACTTCAGCTGTTTCAAGTGCAGTCATATTAAAAATCGCTTGGCGAATTTGAGTTTGTACTTCCTTCGCCACTTTTGGGATTGTATAACCGTATTTTACAGAGCAAAATACATCAATGGCAATCTCACCAGTTTCAGTAACACCCGATTTAATGCCCTTATTGTGAACTTTTTTACCGAAGCGTTCTACTACGCCTGTAGCAATATTACCACGAGTTGCAGCGACCCCTTCTACCTCGTTCACTGCGATCCCAGCAACAACCTCGATTACTTCCGCTGCTACTTCAATTTTCCCAAGTTCTTCTTTTCCAGAAGGCGTTGGTTGTACGAAAGATTGTCCTACTTTCTCTGCCATACAAATATCATCCTTTCCCTTACACATCACAAACAAATGCTTTACTTACGCTTATTATACTATAAAAAGGAAAGTTTGGCTTCGTAAAGTGGCTTTAATTTATTCGGGACAGGTTTATGTCGATAAATTTAAAAAGTTGGGGGATAAATTAACAAAGTTTATCGAGAAAAATGAAAAGCGGAGAAACACTCCTTATTTTATACCTCTATTTTCTTTCAATTTCAGAAAAATAGTATTGTATTTATTTAATTCTGCTTCACCTTCGACGCTAACAGGAGCTACAGTAGCTCTGGACACTACTGTAAGATTATACATTTACCATTTTTATACCAACTCATGATTTACTATGTTATGCTTTCTATAAGAATAGAATATTCTGTCAGTTGAGTAACGTGCAGATTTAAGTGGAGGTATATTGTAAAGTGTTAATACGAAACTATAAAAAAGAAGATGAACAAGGTTGGTTACGCTGTAGAGTTCTTGCTTTTCTAAATACAGCTTATTATGACAATGTGCTAAATAAAAAAGAAGTCTATGAACACCCTTCTATTGAGTTAGTAGCTGAAATAGATGGGATAATTGTAGGCTTAATTGATGTTGAATATGAAGTAGAAGAAGGTACAGTTTGTTCAAGAGGAAATGGTCTAGGCGGTATGGTTTGGCATATAGCTGTACATCCTGATTATGTACGCAATGGTATAGGTGAAAATTTATTAAAAGTTGCTGAAAAACGAGCGATTGAACTAAATCTAAATCGCTTTGAGGCATGGACACGTGACGATCAATGGGTACAAAATTGGTATAAAAAAATGGAGTTTAATCAAGTCGAATCATATTATCATCTTTATTTTGAAGGGATTGAAATGAATAATAGAATAGCAACGAATGTTTCAAATTTATTTCCTGTTTCGACATTCGCTCACTATGTCAGCAATGATATTGAACAATTCAATAATATTACCCGCAAACATCAGTGTATCTGCTATGAAAAGTATTTCAAATAATTCGATGTAAAGAGACTATTTTAACATTTAATAGATTCATCAAGATTGGATTTGGGTTTATGTTTGATCTTCATATAGCTTTATACTTAACGTGACAGCACCAATCAGACTGCTTGTGAAAATGCTTCTAAGAGGTTGCTATTCAGTTCAGCAACCTCCCTGAGTTTCTCATTCATAAGTTAATCCTAGATTAGATTCAGAATTTGCTAATGTCAATAAAATTCCCTCATCCCCCTACTTGCTAAAAGTAATGCATTTTTCGAAAACGAGATCATATACCTTTATGTCGATAAATAAATAAAGTTGGTCGATAAAATCAAAAAGTTAGGGGATAAATCCGAAATTTTATTCGATAAATTAACGAGACTTATCGATAAAATCAAATACTCTCTCGATAAACATAAAAAGCGGAGAAATCTTTATAGATTTCCCCGCTATATTCAATTACTTACTTGTCCCTAAAACATCATTCTCTTCTAGGAACTTCGTATTGAATTATGCTGATTTAAAGACGTCATTGTTATGTTGTTCCATACATCTAAAGTTTACACATTTTCAACAAAGGCCATTAGCATTGCCTCCTCATCAAGAAACCATTTTTTCTTTAATTGCGGAGAATGATAAGGATTATCGCTATGGAAATATGGTTGTGAAATAATGCTTTTAGCAACTGGAGCCATATAAATTTTATTGAGGATTTCTAGAGGCGCCAGATATTCAAAGTATAATTTTAATATAGGTTGTGGATTTTCAATTCTCCATTTTGCAAATCCTTGAGAAAAGTTCTTGTGTTCTGGCATCTTTATTTGTTGAAATATCTCCGCGGGCATTAAGTTTTGTGCCAAACAATAAAGACCATGTGCAGGCACACATAGCTGTTTCATCGCTTTACTGAAATCTGCACGCATGTATCCTGAACACAAATTTTGTAAATGTTCTCCCATTGCCTCGACATCTTCTTTGTGTAAAGCAAGAAGAAATGCAGCTCCCGAACGCTCCCATTGAGGTTTCTTTGTGCCAACAAATTTTTCGGCAGCAGAGAGCGCTTTTTGCAACAGTATTTCATCTCTATACCATATCGCCCTCAAGAGATTGCTCATCACAATATAAAACGGGTAACCATTTTTAGTTAAACCGAGTTCGGATGGAAGAATGCGCTCCATTGTTTCGTTATCCCCACAAGCGAATGCCTCTAAAATATGTAAAGTGTTTTGACAATGGTCATACCCTCCATCGCATCCCGGAAGTAATTGATAACGCATTTGCTGGAAAATTAAATTATTCCACTTTTGCCAGTCATGATGTAAAAAGCACTCATCTAACCATATATCGTAGTTGGTTTTTAACAGTCCAAATGACATTGATTTTGTTATTTGCATTAATAATTCATTATCTTGTGCAGTTCCCCCTTTCGCATTATTTACAATTTTCTCGTAATTTATATTACATTGCTCTATGTATTGACTTTTATCCTTCTCCATTATGTTTCACAACCCCATTTTTTTATTTTTCCATTTCAAGAATCACAAAGGGAACTTACCACATTTTCTCTATTTTTACCATTTCATCTTATTATCTACATATGGTTTACCACATGTCAACTTCGTAACTTTCTCACCCAATCAACTATTCCCTCTAACAATGAAATGCCTGGTGAAAATTCACAGCTTCCAAACTTAAATGGAGCATTCAACAGGATGATACAAAGCTAGTTGCACCCCCAAAGATTATAGTTGACATAACAGAGGTGAAATAAGGGATGAAGTGCATCAAAGTCGCTAATGCACTGCTTGTTTTTTAATAGAGCGCCTCGCCTCTAACCCTTTATGCATTAACGTCAACTTATCCATGACAGATTCTTCATACACCACAATCATTTTCTGAGCTACTGGAATTGGAGTAATAATTAATTCTGTTCAATCCTACTTCGTTTAGGCGTGCTTATACTTCAGTTGATAAATAGTCGACTTACGATTTATATTAGCGATGTTTATTAAGGTGAAATGAAGGTAATTATTTCTTTTCAAGAATACATCATATAATAAAAGAAAGTGTATTGAAGGGAGTCATACCGTAATGTGGCGGATAAAATTTATGATTCAACAATTCCTAAATGAGCCTTTGTGGTTTAAAATACTTATTTCTTCAACTTTGCTTATTTCAATTATTTTTAGCAGTTCATTTTTTTCAAATAATGGTTATTATCAAAGCTGTTCCAAATTAGCCGCGGCAATCTTTTTTTGTGCATTTGCTATTAAATTTAGGCGAAGTCTTGTAACCTCTATCATCTTATTCACCTCAGCAGTTGTATGTATTTTTCTTTCCATCCTTGCAATATATAAGTGATTAACCTTTTGCACAGAATTATTAAAAATAACGGTCTTCACGCTACAACATGAAAACCGTTATATGTTGTTAAAATCGAATACTTAATAGAAAATACTAGGAAAAATCATTTAGGAAATTGGCAGAAATGTGCGATATAAGACATGCAGCACTCAGATAACAGGATAGCGCATTTCAAAAAAAGAACAATTGATATTCGTCAAAATTCTCAAGAAATTGTTGATATTTTTAATCAATATGATATTGAAGCAGAAGTTGGTGACTATTATTACTATGGTGAACACAATAATGGAAATGATTTCATTATTTTATTATATAAAAACGAAATACATCAATTATATAAATATGAATGGCACCAATGATCAGGAAACTATTAGTAGCCTTTCAATAATACTCCATCACACACCAATCTATTGGCTTGTGCGAAAAATTACACACAAGTCCTTTCGTTATGCTCCCTCAATCTTACAGGAACACTTATGTAGCTTTCACTCCCCTTTTTGCACATTTACCGTTCCTCTTCCAATTAACAATCTATCATGTTAGAATTTTGAATAGAATAAGTAATCTTTTATTTAAGAAAATAGCAGAGTGGAGGATTATAGGTGAACCTAAAAGATGTATTGATTTATATGTTTTTTGGCATAGGAACTTTATTACTTCTTTATTTTGGGTGTATGGGTTTAATCAATTCTGCTATGAGAGATACCTTTCCAAATACTCGTTTTATCGTAATTTCAGTTTTGATGATTGTTGTAACATGGAGTATCGGATTAGGCTTACGCAAACATCGCATGTTTATTGCTACGAGAAGTAAGTAAACATGTGTAATTTCCAAAGATTTAATCCCATAAACAATAACAAATATTAACAAATCATTTAGAGGGCATGTGCGTATGATGATAACTCATTACACACAAGTCCTTTTGTTATCCGCCAAAACGTTTAGTTTTCCTTCTCTCTCCCGAACATCCGTAGCCAATCCGCAACTATGTTGTATATTCTCGAATGTATGTAAACGTGTCAGGATCCGCCCAATCACGTTTCAAGTCGCCTTCACCTTTAAATGTTAGTCGTGCCTTTATGTCTGTAAAGCTGTATGCTCTATTTGCGATAATTGAGCGTCAAAATTAAGATTAATTTCGCCTTTCATATCTTTTAAGTCAAATAAGCCTGAACGCTGATTAACTTTAGACAAATAAAAAACCTCCTGACTAATAAAAGTCAGAAGGTATAAGAAATAGACGTTAGCGTTCTATTCCGTTGTTAACGAAAATCAATTACTTGCTTGTCCCCAAAACATCATTCTCTTCAAGGAACTTCGTATTGAATTGCGCTGATTTGAAAACGTCATTGTTCATCAATGCTTGGTGGAATGGAATTGTTGTATTGATACCAGGACCAGATACTTCAAATTCGCTAAGCGCACGATTCATTTTCGCAATCGCTTCTTCACGTGTGTTTGCATGAACAATTAGTTTGGCAACCATTGAATCATAATATGGTGGGATTGTATAGCCCGCATACACAGCAGAGTCAATACGTACACCGTAGCCACCTGGAGTTACGTAAGTATCTACAGTACCAGCTGATGGCATGAAGTTTTTATAAGCATTTTCTGCGTTAATACGGCATTCAATTGCCCAACCATTTATTTTAATATCATCTTGAGTGAAAGGAAGTTTTTCACCAGATGCAATTTTTAATTGTTGTTGTACAAGATCTACACCAGAAATCATTTCAGTTACTGGGTGTTCTACTTGGATACGAGTATTCATTTCCATGAAGTAGAATTTATCTTCTCGATAGTCATAAATAAACTCGATTGTTCCGGCACCTTCATAGTTACAAGCTTGTGCAGCTTTAACGGCAGCTGCACCCATCTCAGCACGGCGCTCAGAAGATAGAGCTGGAGATGGAGCTTCCTCTACTAATTTCTGCATACGACGTTGAACTGTACAGTCACGTTCACCTAAATGTACAACGTTACCATAGCCATCCGCTAATACTTGGATTTCACAGTGACGGAAGTACTCGATGAATTTTTCTAAATATACGCCAGGGTTGCCGAATGCTGCAGCAGCCTCTTTTTGCGTAATTTCAATGCCTTTTACAAGGTCTTCTTCTGTACGCGCTACACGGATACCTTTACCGCCACCACCAGCAGTTGCTTTGATGATCACTGGGTAACCAATTTTAGCAGCCCATTCTTTACCTGTTTCGATATCTGGAACGATACCAGTACCTGGAACAAGTGGAACACCTGCTGCTTCCATTGTTGTACGTGCAACGTCTTTAATACCCATAATTTTAATAGAATCAGATGAAGGTCCAATGAACTTAATGCCTGCGTTTTCACAAGCTTCAGCGAAGTCAGCGTTTTCAGATACAAATCCGTAACCAGGGTGGATACCGTCTGCACCAGTTTTTTCTGCTACGCTAAGTAAAGCCGGGAAGCTAAGATATGAATCTTTTGATAGCTTTGGCCCGATACAATATGCTTCGTCTGCTAATTTCACATGTAATGCGTCTGCGTCTGCTTCAGAGAATACGGCAACAGATTGAATGCCTAACTCTTTACAAGCACGAATAATACGCACAGCGATTTCGCCGCGGTTTGCAATTAATACTTTTTTCATTGTTGTGCACTCCTTACTCTGCTTTTACAAGGAATAATGGTTGACCGTATTCTACTAATTCACCGTCTTTAACAAGTACTTCAACGATTTCCCCTTGAACTTCTGCTTCAATTTCGTTGAATAGTTTCATAGCTTCTACGATACATACGATTGTTTCGTTACCAACTTTGTCCCCCATTTTAACATAAGCTGGTGATTCCGGGTTTGGAGATTGATAAAAAGTACCAACCATCGGAGATACAATTTTATGTAACGATGGGTCGTTATTTGCTGGTGCTACAGCTGGTGCTTCTTCAGCTTTTGCTGGTGCTGGAGCTGCTACAGGAGCTGCTGCTGGTGCAGATTGTTGTACAACAGGTGCCACTACTTCTTTTTTAGGTGCTACAGTTTCAGTAACAACACCATTCTTTTTTAACTTAACTTTTGCGCCATCTACTTCATAAACGAACTCGTCGATTGAAGAAGAATCTACTAATTTAATAATTTCACGAATTTCTTGAATTTTGAACATTCCTAACTCTCCTTATGAAATGAAATAAAATCTACTACAAGCACTATTCTATATTTTTTTCGAACAATTTGAAATACTTTAATGAAAATTAAGTAAAAGTGAACAAAATAAAAGGCTTTCTTTTAATAAACGAAAGCCTTTTCATTATACTGATATATAACAATGATAATCAACTAAACAGAAAATTCTCTTTTTTCTCTCTATTTTTAATAATTATTTGCACTGAATTTTACTTGGACGTCATTTGCGCCTTCCATCTCTGTTTTTACCAAATAAATAATTTCATTTGCTTGAGCTTTTGATAGCTCCTCTGCCATAACAGTTACAGATACTTTATCACCATCTGCTCGTACAAACGCATCGGAGTAACCTAAAGATTTAATAAGCATTTCTAACATTGCTTCTGCAGATTCTTGTTTTATAAGGTTATCCATCTCATTATACGCCTTACTTTTTTCTTCTGCTGTGTAATCTTTTGAACCGATCTTCTGCGTTAATTGTTGACGAAGTTGGCTTCTTTCATCACTTACTTGCATGCGCATTTCTTCAAATAAGTGACTTGGAGAAGATACTTCCTTCGTCGCTCCCTCTTTCGCTGCTTCTTGATCAGTCACACCCGTTACCGCTGTTTGTTGTAATGCGTCATCTGTGAAAATAGTTAGTCCATTAAATTGTTTTGCTGGATCAACCAAATAATACACTGAAATAACCGCTACTAGACTTAATAATGTCATAAACCAAACTGTTCTTCTACGTACGCGCATTTACTTTTCCTCCTTATTTTCCATTGGAACGATAATAATTCGATGAATCGGCAATTGCATTACTTGACTAACGACAGCACGAATTTCATTTTTTACAAAGATATCTGATGCTCCCTCTGAAACAATTAGCATCCCTGTTACTTCTTTCGTGCCTTGTTCAGTTCCTCGAAAATATTGACTGAATAGTTTAGTGTCATCCTTCTCTTCTGTCATATCTCCGTAGTAAAAATAGACTTTAACCTCCCCAACACCTTTCATAGCCTTCAGTGTCTGCTCAAGTTTTTCTTCATTGGTCACCGATGTTACTTGCCCATTTGTTGTATTCGTTTGATACATTGGTAATATGATGAAAATTCCCACGGAGGCAGCGATAAGCATTAATACTATAAATGACGTTGTTTTTTTTTGTTTCTTTTCCACATCACTTGTACATTGCCTCCTTTCATCTTCTCTTTTTCAAGTGTATGTACGCTTGTTTCCTCCTATGAATTGATAAATGGAATCTTTAATAGCAATTGCAAAAATACTAACGTAATAACAAGCTTTGTAAGTGAAATTATTTCTTTATCTTCTGTTAGAAACACAAATATCTGACAGATAAAGAGCAATGCCAATAAAAGAATCAATCTATCTCCCCCCAGCCATAACTTGCACAAAAACAATGAGGAATAAACAAGAAAACATAAATGAAAAAGCAATTAGAAACGATACTGCACATAATGTAAATAGGGATTTACTAATATGATCTAGTAGTCTACAAATATCATCAAAGGCAATTGGCTCTAAAATAGCAGCTAACAGTTTCAACGAATAAGCACTGACAACAAGCTGAACGGTCGGAATGAACGACACGGTAATA
This sequence comes from Lysinibacillus sp. NPDC094403, assembly GCF_050278745.1. Lineage (NCBI taxonomy): Bacteria > Bacillati > Bacillota > Bacilli > Caryophanales > Bacillaceae > Lysinibacillus > Lysinibacillus sp. NPDC094403. The sequence continues at coordinate 108,003 of NZ_JBNNTL010000011.1, forward strand.
ACCGCTATAAACGCAGATATACTACTAATAGAAGAAGAAAATTGTGTCATATGCTGGAACATCGAAAAACTATCTACTATAAAGGAGCCAACAACCGGAATATTTTCCTCTATTAATTTCTTCACAGGCTCTGAAACAGCTGCGCTGACAGTAAACACAGCAACACCACTCGCCGACATTAAAATGATGTAACAAATAACAGATGCCGAGACGATACTCATAATGGTAAAACGAATCATTTCAGCAATTCTCGTAAACGAAATTTCTTTAACAATGACACTGCTGACATCAAAAACAATGGAAAAAAGTACTCCAGGAATGAGCCATTTACTACTAATAATCGTTAAGACTTGTACAAAAAAAAGTAAAAAAGGCTGCCAAGAAGCAATTGCTGTTATACTGCTTGATAAAAGAAAGCTTGAAGTAAGAATAGGATAAAAAGCAGTAAATAAATGAGCAAGTCCCTGTGCTATTTCGTCGATTAATTTAAACGAATTCACAACGACAGGTCCTATTGTTGCAAGTACAATAAGAAAAAAAAGTATCCTTGTCCCTTTTTCAAATTCTGGTAATATCATATTGACAATCAAAATAATAATGACGTATCCACACAAAATAAGCGTCATCTTGAGCAATAGAAAGAATGGATCAGTTAAAAACGAAAATATTTGCTCTAGCAATGTCTTCGCCCCTTAGTTTAGCCGTTGTAAAATGGCAGACACCTCCTGTAAAACAGCCAAAAATTCCTTAAACCAGTACAACAAAATTACAATCTTGATCCCATCATAGACAATATGCCCGAGTACTTTATAATTTTGTTCTACAAGTAAAATAGACACCCATTGACCTACATAAAAAAGACTAGCGCTTACCACAATGGCTTTCGCATAAGGCAAAAAAGCTAACGTCTCAAGCAATTGCTTAATGAATGGCAAGAGGAGTGTCGAGAACAACATACCGAACAGCAAAAACGAAAACATTACACTAATTAGCGCATGGAGTGGCTGTATGACTTCTTTAATAAGCAATAATAGAAGCAGCATGACAACAGCTACGATGACAATTTCCATTTACACTACCCGGATGAGGTTAGCCATTGAAAGAATGTAAGGATTTCATTGAAAAATAGACGTAAAAATCGCAGTAATTCCGCTGTCATATATAAGTAGGCAATGAAAAATAGGAAAAATGAAAATTCTTTCTTTCCTGTTTGATCAAAGAAGACATGAAGAAGCGCAACTACTAGTCCCACCCCAGCGACTCTTAATACGTCTTGTAATTCCATTTCATACGCCCCCTCGTGTACAGCAATATATGTTGCTAGCAAAAAAAAAAGACCTCTATACATACGTATAGAGATCTAAGTTATTTATAAATTAAAGTAACAATTGTGTTGGTTAACCATTTTTATCCACCCTGATTAATTTGAAGGCTCTGATTTCCGCTTCGGGCTACTCGCTTTCCCGCGGAAGTCGAGTAGCCCTACGCTACAATCAGTTAAAATGGAAATGTACTAGCGAAATAACAATAAATCCTTTTATCGCTCAATAATAAACCTATTTTTCCCTAATCAACACGCCTGTTAAAATAATTTTTCCACGATGCTTTTCACAGAGCCTGTTTGTTTCACTAAATGGCTATTTTCACCCATCCACATCGATAAGTATTCGGCATTGCCTTGTTTTGCACTTTCTTTACGAATCGTTGTAGTTAGATCATTTTGCAAGGGATATGGTGCCACAGTAGCATCCTTCATACGTTCCGTGAAACCATTCGCTAGGCCTCTTGCTGGTTTACCAGAAAAGGCACGAGTAATCGTCGTCTGCTGTGCTTTCGATTGAAGCACGGCATTTTTATAGAGAGGTGAAATTTCACACTCATCTGCTACTAATAAGGCTGTACCGATTTGAACTGCTTGTGCACCCATTGCTAGTGCTTTGTTTACATCTTCCTTTGTCACAATACCTCCAGCAGCAATTATAGGTATAGAAATTTGTCCTACTACTTGCTGAAGTAAATCATGCAAATCTATTAATTGCATAGGTTCAGTGAATGAACCACGATGACCGCCAGCTTCCCCACCCTGAAGGACAACAGCGTGCAGCCCTGCTTGTTCTACACTCTTTGCTTCTTCTAATGTAGTAGCTGTACCAATAACATAAACATTGTTGTCCTTTAAACGTTGAATGACATCTGCTGAAGGAATGCCAAATGTAAAGGAACAAATGGCTACGTTTTCATCAAGAACAGCTTGTACTTGTCCTTCAAATACTTCCTTGGACATGACGCTTTGTACAGGTGAAAGTCCGAGTTCATCATAAAACGGTTGTAAAGCCATTCGAGCTTTTTGAAGAACATCGATATCAATACGTGCCTCTTCCTGTACAAATAAGTTAACTGCAAACGGCATTTTCGTTAGCTGTTTAACTTCTTGAATAAAACTTTTCGTTTTTTCCCCATCTAAATAGCCCGCTCCAATTGAGCCCAAGATACCTGCCTCTGCACAGGCAGCCACAAATTTCGGCGTAGTTACACCAGCCATTGGTGCTTGAATAATTGAGGTTGATATTTCAAAAGTTGATTGTAGCATAGCATTCACTCCTTACTTTAATTGTAAGCAACTCTTCCAAAAATGACCATATCCCAAATGATAGAAACCACTTTTTATACTAGTAAAAAAGCTGCTATTCCTCTATCTATTGTCACAAAATTCGATTGCTTTATATGTAAAAAAACCTACCCTTTTGTTAGAAAAGAGTAGGTTGGATGTTTTTATTCATTACGCACGAGAAACGTAAGAACTTTCTGTTGTATTGATAACTAACATGTCACCTTGGTTAACAAAGAATGGCACTTGTACAATAAGACCTGTTTCAAGTGTTGCAGGTTTTGTACCACCAGAAGCTGTATCACCTTTAATACCTGGCTCTGTTTCTGTTACTTCTAGTTCAACAGTGTTTGGTAATTCAACACCTAACATTTCACCTTGGTATGATTGGATATGCACTTCCATGTTTTCTTTTAGGAATTTTAATTCATATTCAATTGAAGCTGAAGAAAGTTCAGTTTGCTCATATGATTCTAAGTCCATGAAAACATGCTCATCACCTTGTGCATAAAGGTATTGCATTTTACGGTTATCAATTTGTGCTTTTTCAACTTTCTCACCAGCACGGAAAGTTTTTTCATTTACTGAACCGTTACGTAGGTTACGTAGTTTAGAGCGTACGAACGCAGCACCTTTACCTGGTTTAACGTGTTGGAAATCTAACACGCGATATAATTGGCCATCCACAATAATTGTTAGACCTGTACGGAAATCGTTTACTGAAATCATTTGTGTTCCTCCATAGTTTATAAAATAATAAGTTCTTTCGACGAATGAGTTAGCAGTTCATTACCGTTCTCTGTGATTAAAATATCGTCCTCGATACGTACACCACCGATTCCTGGTAAATAAACTCCTGGTTCAATTGTTACGGCCATACCTGGCTCTAGCACCGTTTCTGAACGCATCGATAAACCAGGACTTTCATGTACTTCAAGACCAATCCCGTGTCCTAACGAATGACCAAATGCCTCGCCATAGCCTTTTTCTGTTAAGTAGTTACGTGCAATCGCATCTGCTTGGATCCCTGTTAAACCAGGGCCAACTTTTTCAAGTGCTAAAAGTTGAGAACCAAGTACTGCGTTGTACATATCCACTAGTTTTTCAGATGGCTCATCAACTGCCACAGTACGTGTAATATCCGAGATATAGCCATTGTATAGTGCTCCGTAGTCTAATGTGACAAAGTCGCCTTTTTCAATCACTTTATTCGTTGCAACGCCATGTGGTAAAGCTGAGCGGAGACCAGACGCAACAATTATATCAAACGAAGACTGAGTCGCTCCTTGTTTACGCATGAAAAATTCTAATTCATTCGAAACCTCAAGCTCTGTTTTACCGGGCTTGATGAAGTTTAAGATATGTGTAAATGCGTGATCAGCAATTTCACACGCAACCTTAATAATATTAATCTCTTGTTGCGTCTTAATCAAGCGAATTTTTTCAATTAGCCCAGAAATCGGTACTAAATCAGCTTGAATTTTTCTTTTATACAGCTCATATGTGCCAAAGTTAACAGTATCTTTCTCAAAGCCCAATAATTTGATGCCCATGTTGTTTACTTGCGTCGCAATTTCTTCGATGATTGTGGCCTCATGCTTTACAATTCGGAAGTCCTGCACTTGCGCAGCCGCTTGCTCTGTATAACGAAAATCTGTGATAAACACAGCATCATTTTGAGACACAATCGCTACGCCTGCTGTCCCTGTAAAACCAGTCATATAACGACGATTGTACTCGTTCGTAATTAAAATGCCATCGATATTTTGTTCTTGAAGTGCCTTACGAAGCTTTTGTAATTTCAACATAATCCATTCTCCCTCTCGATAAATGTGCGTAGTGCCAGTTCATAGCCTTTCGTACCTAGTCCACAGATTTGACCAAGGCATGCCGGAGCAAGATAGGAATGATGACGGAAAGCCTCACGTTTATGGATATTTGAAATATGTACTTCTATAACCGGCACAGAGATTCCTGCAATTGCGTCATGTAACGCTATGCTTGTATGGGTATATGCACCAGGATTAAAAATAATACCATCATATTTTTTGTCTTCTGCTTCATGCACCCAATCAACGAGTATCCCCTCATGATTTGATTGACGAAACTCGACAGTGGCACCTAAAGACGCCGCAAGATTCTGAACATTTTTTTTCACATCTTCTAATGTCTCATAACCATAAATATGTGGCTCTCGTTTACCTAGTCGATTTAAGTTAGGTCCATTCAAACATAATAACTTCACGCATATTCGCCTCTTTCTATGTACTTGAAATTATTTTATCACAGAAGGCGCAGACAGCAACTAATTTCCTTTTTGTGCTGTGTGCTCCTTCTGATGAAAATTCGCAGTTTCAAGCAAGAAACGTAAAAGACAAATAACAATGACTATGAAAGGTATCGATAGTTTTTTAAAAGAAGAAGATTGCAAAGGTAAATCAAGAACAATCCATTCTAATGTGATTGAAAAAATAAGGCCGAGCAAAAAAGAAGATAGAATTGCCGGGATAATATAGACATATCTCAACGTAATAAATAAAAAAAATCCAATTAGAAATAAGACTAGGATGAGAAAGCTCCATTGGAATAGTTTTGAGCTACCTTCAAATAAATCCCACTTCTTATAAAAACCTATTGGATTCCATTTAATGAGTTGAAAATATTGAAGTCCCTTTAAACACAAAGTTAAAACAAGTGCACTGACGAGCGATGTTATACTAGCGACTTTCAAAAAAATCCTCCTAACTTTGTACCACGAATTTACTTTTCTAACGTTAATCATTTCCTAAATTGTACGATTAGTGTAGCCATATAGAAATTTTACTATGCGTAACTCTAGAGGTTTTTCACTAAATTTAGTACAATGGTACAGTTGAAATATATAAAGAGAGTGGTGTTAGCCTTGAGCAATTCACCTGTTTACGGGGGACAAGCACAATTAGAGGGTGTAATGTTCGGAGGAAAGGAACATACGATTACTGCCATTCGCCGTAACGATGATTCCATTGATTATTATCATTATAAAAAAGTTCAAAATCCAATTTTAAAAAAGCTTAAAAAAATTCCATTAGTACGAGGCGTTGTAGCACTGATTGAATCAGCTGGTTTAGGCTCTCGTCATATGCAATTTTCAGGGGACCGTTACGACGTTTCACCCGGCGAGGAAGAAGAACATAAAGAGGAAGGCTCTAAACTACAAATGATTTTAGGAGTTGCCGTTGTAGGTATTCTTTCCTTTTTATTTGGCAAATTCGCCTTTACATTAATTCCAGTATTTATTGCGGACTTTTTCTCTAAATGGATAGAGGGCAAAACCGGCCAAATTTTACTTGAAAGTGGCATTAAGCTATTTTTACTGCTTACCTATTTATACTTTATATCTTTAACACCTATTATTAAACGAGTCTTCCAATATCATGGTGCAGAACATAAAGTTATTAATTGCTATGAATCTGGTATGGACATAACAGTGGAAAATGTTCAAGCACAATCACGCTTACACTATCGTTGCGGTAGTAGTTTTATGCTGTTCACTGTGTTTGTAGGTATGTTTTTATATTTCTTCGTGCCAACTGATCCACTTTGGTTACGCCTCTTGGACCGTATCCTATTAATTCCAGTTGTTCTTGGGATATCATTTGAAGTACTTCAAGCTACAAATGCATGCCGTAATATCCCAGTGTTACGCTTCCTTGGCTATCCAGGCTTATGGCTACAATTACTGACTACACGTGAGCCTAAAGATGATCAAGTAGAAGTAGCCATCGCATCCTTCAATATGCTGCTTCAAGTTGAACAACAACCAGAAATCGCAGCTACATTGAATCATGATTAAAAAATCAATTATGCCTCGGCATAATTGCGTCCGGAATCGGAAAGAAGTTAAAAGGCAAGCCCAACTGCATTTGGTTGGACTTGCCCTTTTTTATAGTTTTTAAAATGACTGTACAGAATTTAGTTGTTGCTTTGCTTCCTCGTACTCTGCTCCCAACGTTATGAGTATTTCACGAACGGACTCTCGTTTGACAATATTAGTAATGCCATGTCCGGCAGACCAAATATCTCGCCATGCCTTGACATTCACGAGATGTGTTAAATCAATGTCCTCTCTTGGCTTCAATGTCGCTGGATCAATGCCCTCCTTCAATAAGGATGGAATTAATACATTAACATGGACACCGCTAAAAGCATCGGTATATAAAATATCAGAGGTATCACTTTCAATCACCATATTTTTGTACTCTTCAGGTGCATTTCCTTCATCACAAGCTAAAAAACGAGTACCCATATAGGCATAGTCTGCTCCCATTATTTGAGCAGCTAATACGTCTGCACCGCTAGAGATGGAGCCTGATAAAACGATTGTACCCGTAAAGAATTTCTTTACCGCAGAGACAAAGCCAAATGGATTCAGTTGTCCACCATGCCCACCAGCTCCTGCACAAACAAGGATTAGACCGTCTACACCTGTAGCAGCAGACTTTTTAGCATGCTTGACGTTCGCAACATCTGCATAGACCTTCCCTCCATAGCCGTGGACAACGTCTATAACTCTCTTTGGATTACCTAATGAAGTAATGACAATTGGTGGCTGGAATTGTTCAATTAACTGTAAATCTTCCTCAAAACGTGTATTCGCTACAGGGTGACATATAAAGTTGACTGCCCATTGCTCAGTAGGTAGCGCCTTTTTTATTTCTTCAAGCCACTCAGCACATGCCGAAGCGGGTCTTGCATTTAATAATGGAAAAGAACCGATAGCCCCTGCTCTACTAGCTTCAATAACCATCTTGGGGTTAGAAACTAAAAACATCGGAGCTACTATAATTGGTAAACTAGTCATTCACTCTCCCCCTTTATACTTAAATATTTCGAGAGATTTCCTGAAAATCCTACTAGTTAAATTCAAATTTTAGTTCTGTCCTCGCATCTTACGTTGAAATAATAGGGTAGCGATAATAAAAATAAAGACCGTATAACCTAAAACGATAGCAAGTGGATGGAAAACATCCGAATATGCTCCACTTACTACTGCACGTGCTGCATTAACAGCATGGACAAATGGCAAAAATTGAGTGATAGATTGAAATGTACCACCTATCATGTCAGGATCAAACCATGTACCACTAAACCATGTAGACAAATTGACAAATATTGCAAAAATACCTCCTACCTGCTTGTCGGTAAAAATTGTTCCAAGTAATAAACCAAACCCTATATACAATAACGAAATTACAATAAGTACGCCTACCATTAAAAGGACAGATATATTTAAGGACAAGCCTAATAATACTGCAATGAGTAAACAGAAAATAATTTGCAAAAATGCTATTGGTAGTAGAGGCAGTACATAGCCCAATATATAATCGCTTGCCGACATAGGAGAAGCAAATATCCGCATTAAAAAGGATGAGCTTTTATCCTTGCCGAGTAACATGCCAGAAAAAAGAGTAAGAAATGAGAAACTGAAAACAATAACACCTGGTGTGAGATTACTAATCTCATATAATGCAAACGGCATATTTTTTTGCATGACAGAAAATATCCACATTAGAAGCATTGGTAAGGCCATGCCAAAAATGAGTGTTAATGGATCACGTACTATTTCCTTATGATTTCTTGATGCAAATACACTTGCCTTCAAAGCGACTCCTCCTCTGTAAGCTCTAAAAATACATCTTCCAAAGAACTCTTTTTTGTTTCATGCATTAATTGCTGGATTGTACCGAGAGCACGTAATCTCCCTCTATGCATAATTCCTACACGATCAGCCAACATCTCGACCTCTTCTAAATAGTGAGTCGTTAAAACAATTGTTACCTGCCCTTTTAACTGATTTAGTATTTTCCATAAATCGCGGCGTGCACGTACATCCATACCTAATGTCGGTTCATCTAAAAAAAGTATTTTCGGATTAGACATCATAGCCATCGCAACACTTAGTCGACGCATATAGCCACCCGATAACGTTTTGGCTTTACTAGACTGACGAGGTGTCAAGCCAAATACATTCATTTGTGCACTCGCTCGTTTTTGTGCCTCTGTTTTTGAACACCCATAAATTCGGCCCATTAATAGCAAATTTTCTAATACCGTCAAATTCGGTGCAACTGCTGTTTCCTGAGGAGAAATATTTAATTTCTTTTTAGCAGCGACTTGATGATGAACAATACTTTCACCATCCAAAAGGGCGTCTCCAGCTGTTGGTGATAAAAGTCCACAAAGCATTTTAATCGTTGTCGTCTTCCCGGCTGCATTTTGACCGAGAAGAGCAAAGAATTCTCCCATTTTTATATTTAAAGATAACTGATCCACTACTACATGTTCCTTATACTGCTTTGTTAAATCCTTAATTTCAATTGTCATGTACCTCACCTCTCTCTATTAGCATTTCATTGATTTTTTCTATATCACGCTTTGAAAGCTTATATTGAGTTAGCCATGTCACGACATAAGTTCCTAAGAAACTTGCTAATAAGGAACAAACATTGGCCACCGTTTTCGGCATCCATAAAATCATCACAATGGGTATCCAAATAATTGCCGTTACAAAAAAATGTACAATATACTGCTTCAGCATCCCCCATCTAGCAATTTCAAAAAATAGTGCAGCTAAAGCGAAAGTTATCCCGATTAAACCAGTCAACAAAACTTGAGTAATAATTGCGATTATTTCATTTGTAAATAACACTCGAAATTCAGGAACTACCCAAGCGTAATTTCCTTGCGCTATCCCCATTGATACAAAGAATTGCACTACTTGCCCTAGTACAACACCAATGACAAATCCACCTATAATACGATTTAGTAAGTCTTTTCGCACGCTTTTCACCTCATAACCCTAATTGCTTCTTAATTTTTGTTACATAGCGCCTTGAAGCGTATGTTTTAATTCCACCTTTTAGCTCAACCCCGATTGTTCCTGTTTTGCTAATGTCCATATGTATAATCTTATTTCGATTGACAATTTCAGCATTTGAAATACGTACAAACATCTGTGTATTAAGCTTTTCTTCAAGCTCGTACAAGCGAAAGCGTACATTGTAAATACCAACCATCGTTTGAACGAAAACTTTCTTGTGCTCCGTATAAATGCGCACAATGTCCCCACAGTTAATAAACTCAACACCTCTATGTGATAAGACCGATAATGTATTCATTTCTGCAGAAGCGATACACTGCATAAGATTCTCTATTTCATCGGTTATTTTATCTGTGTGAATAGTAACTTTCGGCTCTTTGCATGTCGGGTCAATCGACACTTCTACCTTCATATCATCACAGTCCTTTCATTGTTTTCACTATAAAATTTTCATCTATTTATGTAAATGGATTTTCGACGACTGGTCGTTTATATGGGATAAGTGGTTTAGACATCCATCCCCCCTAAAGATGGGAAACTTCCGTAGCTGGAGTTTATCTAAATGAAGAAAAAAAGTACCTGTCCGTCTTGTTGACGAGATAGATGTTGGTTTGGAATAAAGTTTGATCAAAAATACCCCACAACCAGTATTTTACGATAATAAAAAAATCCATTTTGAAAGATTGCTCAAAATGGATTCTTATCCAGACGATTTAAATATCGGTTATATAAAAAAGTTTGATCACTTTCTACCCGTGTCCTTCACAATCGTACCCTTCACAAGATTCTTGGACATTATCTTTGAAGGGAACTGTCTTGAGCGACGAAAGATTGACCGAAGTTGCAAAAAATGTTAGAAATCCTCCAACAAGGTGTTATCATTTTTGTTACGGACCTTACTCGCAGCACGAAAGATCTATTTGAATTAGTAGATTACATTAAACAAAAGAAGGCGAACTTAAAGTCCTCGAAAAACACATGGTTAGAAATATCAGAAAATAATCCATATAGCCAATTTTTAATGACGGTCATAGTTAGAGTAAATCCGTTAGAGCGTGATCTAATTCGAATGCGTCAACGTGAAGGAATTGGTTTAGCGAAAAAGGAAGGGAAATACCAACCTCGAATTGGATCAAAGTCATCTTAACACTCTCAGTGAGCAACCTTAGTTTTTTGAAATTCACTACTTTTTTTAACCTTTGAGGTATTTATAAATAGGCTCTGGAATAGATATCCCATTTTTTAAAGCCTCTTGTGATTTCATATATCCTCCTTCACCTGGTAGTAGCACTTGTGAGAACCCAAGGGCTATTAATTAGGGGGACATGGATAGACAAAATATCTGCTTTAGATAAAATCTCTTCTAATTCCATCTCCACGACAATTTATAAAGAACTAATTAAATATCATAATAATCTAAAATTTCATCATTCTATTTTCAGCACTTTTCTCATTATCTTTATACATACAAACACTGCCTATTTTTTTACGGCTCAAACCCAGCCTGGCTCACAAAAACGTGATTTTCCGGAAAGATTTCAATAAATCGGTTATATACTTTTTCAATTGCTTGTGGTCCATACCAATCTTCTAAACCTAGTTGGGCATACTTTTTCTCAATACCAAGTTTTCTTGTGCGTTTTCCACCACTGCCATCGCCCATGAAGTAGTCATCGATACATATCCGATCGACGAATGGCTTCAATTTCTCGGGAAAATATTCCCCACTCGGTAAGATGGGTGCTATAGCAACTTGGGTCGGTATTCCCGCAGCTGCTAATTTTCCCAATGTCTTAAAGCGCGCCTGGATTGGGGGTGCCTTTGGAGTAAAATGTTTACGTATCGTTTCCGAATCTGTTTCAATAGTCATACTTACTCGAACTTTATCTTTAAAATGTTGCAGCAAATCGATATCTCGACTTACAAGTGGGCTTCTAGTCTGTACTAATAGGAAGTCAGGGGGATCTTCTACCATAACTTCTAGTAAAGATCGTGTCACTTTTTCCTTATGCTCTATTGGTTGATATGGGTCTGTACTTGATGACATAAAAATGGTTACATTCCCTTTGGCTTTGGCGCGATGAAGCTCCTTTTTTAATAAATTCGCAGCTCCTTTTTTAACATCGACCCAATTTCCCCATTCCCCTTCTCGAAAAAGAGATACAGGCATTTGACGTACATAACAATAGGAACACCCAAATGAACAGCCTGTATAAGGATTTAGTGAATGAGTATATCCAGAAAGAAAGCCAGTCCCTTTATTCAGAATGGTTTTCGGATTTTTATAGAATAATTCACTTTTCATGACGGAACCTCCTTTCATTGTACGGCATTAATTACTCATTGCTAGATGAAGCTTGCTGTTCCAGATCTAGGAGCAGTGTCTTCATTTCTAATCCGCCCCGATAGCCAGTTAACGAGCCATTCTTTCCAATTACACGATGGCACGGTACAGTAATTAATACCGGATTAGCCCCAATAGCCGCTCCTACAGCACGAACAGCTGCTGGTTTATTTATAGCATTTGCAATGTCGGAATATGATTTCATCTGTCCATAAGGAATTTCACAAAGTGCATTCCAGACTGCTAGCTGAAATTGCGTACCTACGTACTCAAATGGAACAGTAAAGGTTCTCCGTTCTCCTTCTAAATACTGAGTGATTTCAACGACATAGGGTTCAAGCTTTTCATTATCTTCAACAAGAGGACTTCCTGGAAAGCGTTTCTTAGCCCATTCGAACAATTCCTCGAATGGTTTGTTCTGTGAACCTACAAACACAAGCCCCTTTGAAGTTGAAGCAATATAAAAATTCCAATCCTTTAACTTTAGTAAAGACCAATAAAGGGTTGGTTTATTCTTTGTTTCCATTGTACTTTTCCTCCATTTTATTCATTTGACGAAATTGTGCTGGTGTCTGTCCAGTTTTCTTTTTAAATAAAGTAATAAAATAAGGCGTGTTAGCCATACCCACACATATGGCTATATCTCCAATCGCTTTATTTGTCTGAATCAAATACTTTTTAGCAGCGTGTACTCTAACTTGTTGTATATACTCAACCGGCGTAATGCCTTTAATCTTTTTAAATGTTCGATGCATATGATAGGGGCTCCCATGACAAATATTTGCTAACGATTCTAGCGTTAATTTTTCTGTGAAATTTTTATCAATGTATTCAGTAATTACATCAACCCACTCGCTATCAGGCAGATTTTCATTAGTGGGCTTGCAACGTTTACAAGGACGAAAATTTGCGCGGAGGGCTTGTTCTGCGTTTGAAAAAATGCATACATTTTCTTTTTTCGGAACGCGAGATTTACAGGATGGTTTACAGAATATCCCTGTCGACTTTACAGCGTAGAAAAATTGATTATTGTACGCTGCATCATTATTTATAATTGCTTGCCACTTATCATCTGTTATCATTTCTATATCATTCAAAATTCTATGATCATAGCTCTCTTTATGTCCGTTATTGATACTATCTGGCATTTATCTCACCTCTCATTACAATATATTCTCTATAAATTCAGAATGTACAATTCTGGGAATAGAATAGCAAGATATTGAAGTATAATTTTTATTTTGAATCGTGAAAAATGATTCCAAGTCCGTACCGTTCTCCAGAAGTAACCGTGCTTACTCCGTGACGAACCGTATTTTTGTAATATCCTTTTTTACCTAGAACAGGTCTATGGTTAGTAGGAAAAATCAGCGCACTGCCTTGTTCTAAAGTAATTACATGTCCCCTACTCTGAGCACGTGGAATTTGTTCCACTAATAGAGATTCTCCACCGCAAAAGTCTTTATCTCGTTGATTTAATACAAATACTACTTGAAACGGGAAAAAAATGTCGCCATATAAATCTTGATGCAAACAATTAAACCCGAATGTTTCATACTTTAATATTAAAGGTGTCGGTCTAGTTTGTTCATATTCTTCACAGGTGTTCAAAAAATCTTGAAGATGATCTGGAAACTGTTCTGTTTTCTTTAAATAACCCAACCATCGATTGGCTGTTTTGGCCAATTCTGAATAAAAGGACTCTCTTAAACTTTGGATGATTTCAGGTAATGGATAGGAAAAATATTTGTACTCCCCATTCCCAAGGCGATATCTCGTCATATTGATTGTCGTTCTGTATGACTCTTCCTCACGATACAATTCAATAAAGAATTCACATTCCTCTTTTGTTAAAATTGCTGGAAGCTTTGCAAATCCTTGCTCATCTAATTCATATTGAATTGAATCCCAATTTAAGTTTTCGATACGTGTTTTTATATCTTGGACCATTTTTATCCACCCCTATTTAGCATTCTTGATAACTAACACTATAACCTCATAAATAGAAAAAAATAAGGTGTTTAGAATGTAATAGCAAGATAACAAAATTAGTAAAGATTATTATGTGATAAAGTAAAATTGCAATAGAAAATCGTATTAAGATGAGGAGAATGAAAAAGTGACATGGCATGAAGTCAATGATGTTATTGCAATTACATTACCTGAAAATTTCGATATGAATGCAAACCTAAGCTATCTAACAAGGGAAAAAAATGAATGCTTGTATGAAATAGAGAACGATATCATTACAAAAGTTATAGCCATTGGGGAATATCGGGCCTTAGTACAGATAAGCGTAATTAATAATAAACAAATGGTAGTTCAATTCCTAAATGATTCTAGACCTATTGAAAAGTGGCAACGGGAAGAGATTGTAAAATATATTCATGAATGGTTTGATCTTGATAACGATTTAACGCCATTTTATGAAATGGCAAAGGCAGATCCATTACTTAAAATGCCTGCCCAAAAATTCTATGGATTGCGAGTTATAGGCATTCCCCATTTATTTGAAGCTTTATGTTGGGGAGTTTTAGGGCAACAAATTAACTTAGCCTTCGCGTACGCCTTAAAGAAGCAATTTGTAGAAGGATTTGGTGATTCCATCGAATGGAATGGCAAAAAGTATTGGGTGTTCCCATCGTACGAACGAATTGCTCAGTTAACACCTACCGACCTAGCAGATATTAAAATGACGGTAAAAAAAAGTGAATATATCATCGGAATTGCCAAATTAATGGCAAGTGGAGAATTATCGAGGGAAAAATTAATGAATATGAACTTTAAAGATGCTGAAAAAAACTTAATTAAAATACGAGGAATCGGCCCTTGGACAGCCAATTATGTTCTAATGCGCTGTCTCAGGTTCCAGACAGCTTTCCCAATCGATGATGTGGGTCTTATTAATTCGATAAAAATATTACGTAATATGGATCGAAAGCCTACGAAAGATGAAATCTTAGAAATATCGTTGCCGTGGAAAAACTGGGAATCATACGCTACCTTTTATTTATGGCGTGTCCTATACTGAATAATTACAACTTAAACCGGTATGTACTCAATTAAAAGAGAATGAACTTTAAAACCAATCTTGTTGACCGACCTAAGGAGGAAAGATCTTGAAATTTAAGCCAAGGCTGATAATCTGTCCCACTGCCAGTTCCTCGACCCTCTTTAATCCACTTATCGATATTAGATATTCTTTTTCTTTTCGACACAAAAACACCCCTTTAGATAGTCATATCCAAAGGGGCAAAGCTTTGCGACTTTATTTTAAACATCGCAATTTTGTTTTAAATTCACAATAAACCCTATTTCATTATTTTATAGGCCACATTTTAACTGTGCAGTACAGTTTGTACATGTATTACAGCCGCCGATTTCCTCAACAGTTCCTTTACGGCATACTGGACAAGTATTACCTACATCTGAACCAATTACTGTTGTCGATTCTAATGCTTGAATTGTATCTACTAACACAACAGGACGTTTTGTTGGCTCTTCTACTAATTCTTCTTCAAATGATAGTTGATCCATATCATTTTCTTCAGCTTTCAGTGTCAGTACTTGAGAGTCACGGCTACCATCTACATAGACCGTACCACCTTTAGCGCCGCCTTTATATAAGCGCTCATATACTTTTTCAACTTGTTGTACTGTATAACCTTTTGGTGCGTTTACAGTTTTTGAAATAGATGAATCAATCCATTTTTGGATGATACATTGTACATCAGCATGCGCCTCTGGTTTTAACTCCATCGCCGTTACAAACCATTCAGGAAGGTCATTCTCATTTACTTCTGGATGACGTTCTAAATACTCTTGTACGATCTCTGCTTTCACCTCGATGAATTTACCTAAACGACCTGAACGGTAATATGTGAACGAGAAGTATGGCTCAAGACCAGTTGCCACGCCAACCATCGTACCAGTAGAACCAGTTGGAGCTACTGTTAGTAAATGCGAGTTGCGAATACCTGTTGCTAAAATTTGCTCTTTAATGTGAGCAGGCATTTTTTGCATAAAGCCTGTTTCAGTAAATGCTTTACGTAAACGTGCTGTCTCTTCCTCTGTTGCTCCTACAAGGAATGGGAAGCTACCACGCTCTTTTGCAAGCTCTGTTGAAGCCTCATACGCAGTCTCAGCAATCGTTTTAAAGATTTGATCGACTAACTCATTACCAGCTTCTGAGCCATATTCTTTTTCACAATAAATTAATAAATCCGCTAAGCCCATTACGCCCAAGCCAACACGACGCTCACCAAGAGCTTGTACACGGTTTTCTTCTAAGAAGTATGGTGTAGCATCAATTACATTATCCTGCATACGAACACCAACACGAACTGTTTCACGTAGTGCTTCGAAATCAATTGTTTGATTTTCTTTATTCGCAAACTGTGCTAAGTTCACAGCTGCTAAGTTACACACAGAATATGGTGCAAGTGGTTGTTCCAATTATTGTTATCCTAAAGGCTTTTTATCCTCTAGTTCTTACAGTTCAATTCCTGTAAGTTCAGCATACATTTTCATTACACTACTTTCTGTAATGTTGCGGTCTCGTGCCCGGATTATAGTCTACTAGGTAGGATCACCGGGTATGCGTTGCCCCTGACTGAAGTTTTACCTTTAGCCTTCGGTTCGGATTAGCATTCTCAGCCTTCCCGCTTTATCCCGCAATTTTTAACGTGAGGCGAAGTCCACCACACGGATTTGTCGCTACAACGCTTTGACCATAAGCTTTTGCATTTGTCATGTCATTGGCATTGTCGATGAAGAAAATACCTGGCTCTGCAGAGTATGTTGCACAAACGTTGATTAAATTCCATAATTCCTTCGCTTTAATCGTACGGTATGTGCGTACTTTATAGCCCATTTTCTCCCATTCGCGCACATCTCCAACTTTATGCCATTCAGTGTTGTAAACGTTCATTTCTTCTTTTGTATATTCTTCAACTGCTGGGAAGCGAAGCTCGAATTCGGCGTCATTTTCCACAGCTTGCATAAATTCTTTTGTTAATGTTACAGAAATATTTGCACCAGTTAAAAACTCTGGATTGTGAACAGTATAAGTACCACCATCACGTAATTTGTTTTCCGCTTCACGAATAATAGCCGTATCAAAACCGCCTAAGCCTTCAATACCTTTATAGTTTACAATGCCTTGATACATAGCTTCCTCTTGGAATGAAAGAGGCTTGAAGTTTAATTTTTCTTTTGCTAGTCGAACGATCGTTTCATCCGTTGTATTTTCGATTAGGTAACGCAGAATACGTGGATTTTGCATTTTTGAAATAATAAATTCCACGATATCAGGATGCCAATCTGCCAGCATAATCATTTGTGCCGATTTCTTACGCGGGTTCGCTACACCCACTCTCTATGTCACCATAGAAGTTGAGACCATATCTTACATCTAATTAGATGTCCTCGCACTTCGGAGTGGCTTCACTCCTACTCTACTCACTTCCGCTAACTTAGCGTGCTTTCGATGGTCGTTGAACCTTCCTCTCTGAAAGAGGCTTGGCTGCTGATTGTCTTTATCCCACTGCTATTTTCAAGCATTCACGCTTACCGTTTCCAGTTACGTTGTAGCTAGCAGTGCATTTATAATGCGTTGTTTAACATTTTCAAAATCATTTTTTATCTCATCTTCCCAGAAACGGAGTAAAGTGTAACCGTGAACTGCTGCAATTTGATTTTTTTCAATATCCCTGGCTTTTATCCTCTTTTGTACTTCATAAAAAGAAGAATAAAAATTTGGATTTCCATGCCAAAAATCACCATCACATTCAATTAGAATATTTGCACCTAGTAGTAAAAAATCAAATTGCGCACCTTCAAATATGAAGGAATATTTGTAGGGGATTGATTGTTCAAGTAAGAAATACTCTACAGCTCTTTCAATACTAGTTTTTCTAAATGTTTCTCTCTCTAATTGTTTTAATGCAGCTTGTCGAATTTTTTCGATTGTTTCTTTACTATAAACCCCTGTCTTACCGCTATTCCACGAAGGAGTTCCATTTATTTTTCTAGTTTTAGCTGTTTTAGCAATTATATTTTCAAAATGAACCTTCTTTTGTTCATCTGGCATTTCATTATGCCATTTTCCTGTATTTTGTGATCGAAGCTTACTTGTACACTCTTTACTACACGTTTTAGTCTGCCGATGTTTTTCATCGAAAAGTTTCCCACAAATTACACAAGTTAAAGGCTCACCTTTTCCTCGACAGCTTCTACTACAAAATTGATTGGGAATACCTCGCCTCAATTTAACCTTTTTATTACATAAAATATATTGGCAGGTCACCATTTCTATTGGATAAAAATAAGATATTAAATAATTATCTAATGTTAAGTTATGCTCATTTTTTAAATGAGACGTAAACCATCCTTGCTTATTATGATTTATTGTAAAACCACATATTAAACAAGTTTGTGGCTGTTTCGCATCATAAACATCCATATTTCCCACCTCGATTAAAGTGACAATATTTCTGTTAAAGAGTTTCCAGCAATTCACGAGGTTTGTTTACGCAGAAGCACCTAGATTATGTTGACCTCTGCGGCTTCCACCTTGTTCGACAAGATGAGTCAGCTTCGCAATATCATCTAACCATGATACAGAGCCAGATGATTTACCATTTACACCACGTGCTAAAGTGTTACGTGGACGCAATGTAGAACCATTTGTCCCTACACCACCACCGCGGCTCATAATTTCCATCACTTGCTTACGGTGATCACTTATTCCTTCACGTGAATCTGCTACAAATGGCATTACGTAACAGTTGAAGAAAGTTACATCTGTTTCAGAACCTGCTCCGTAAATAACTCGTCCAGCTGGAATGAATTTCAATGATACTAGCTGATCATAAAACTTCTCAAACCATTCTTGGCGTTTCTCTGGTGTTTTTTCAACAGTAGCAAGCCCTGTTGCATTTCGTTTTGCGATTTGTTCATAAAATATTTCAAGAGGCTTTTCTAGCACGTCAATTGAACGCGTGATGACACCTGTTTCTTGCTCATTTGGATCATCTAAAGCACTACGGTAATCTTCCTCAATCAAAATTTCTGCTGTTTTTGTAGACATATCAAGCTTTTGGATTGTCCCTAAGCCACGTGCAGGGAATTTTGGATCTGCCTTCACTGTTAATACGACGAAATCACCGGCTTTTAACGTTTTCTTCTCCGTATCCTTAAACGAGTAGCGATCGATCATCACAAGTCTTGATACACCTTTATGCGTAATGTGCATATCTGGTGTTACAGGATGAACCTGTGAAAATTGTTCAATATCTTTGTTTAACTGTTCAAATTTGTTTACTTCGGGTTGATGATTTGTGAGTACCATCGTTTTGCCTCCCTTTTTTCTGCCTTACATAATAAATACACAATATCATGTGTCGTTAAACACTACATATTGTGTATGTTTCTTTACAAAAGATACTATATATAGATTTCCAATGCAACTCTTGCAATTTCGAATAGAATCCGAACTGCTTGTTATCACTAGGGATAAACGATAAAAAAATATTTTTCTTATACCATTTTTTTATTTTTTGAAGTTCCAATCATCACATGCATATTTTTTATCTTCTAGTGCATGTACATACTCTAATTGCTCCTCAGAAAGTGTAAATGGTTTTAAATCAATTTGCAACGATTTTGCAAAACCATCACGGAAAGCTGTCACACATTGTTCAATAGTCACTGGCTCTTTAACAAGGTTATTGATAGCAACCGCTTTCTCTGGCATCTTTCTACGCATCCGGTCCTTAGCCTCTTCACTTGAAAAATTGAAGACAGACAATAATTTTTCTTGATCTAAATCAAGTAAAATAGCTCCGTGCTGTAAAATAACACCTTTTTGACGAGTTTGTGCACTACCAGCTACTTTTTTACCTTCTACAACAAGCTCATACCAGCTTGGCGCATCAAAGCAAACTGCGCTTTTTGGTTTCTTTAAGTCTGCTCTTTGTTCTTCTGTATCAGGTACACTAAAATAAGCATCCATTCCTAGATTATGAAAACCTTGCAATATACCTTCACTTAATACTCTATATGCCTCTGTCACTGATTCAGGCATATCTGGATAGCTTTCAGAAACAATGACACTATATGTCAATTCATGTTCATGTAAAACAGCTCTACCACCTGTTGGACGACGAACAAAGCCAAGTCCTTGTTCTCGTACCGCTTCTAGATTGATATCTCTTTTCGCTTGCTGAAAATAGCCAATCGAAAGTGTTGCTGGCTCCCATTCATAAAAACGAATAACTGGTGGAATTACACCTTCACTATGCCAATCAAGTAATGCTTCATCTAAAGCCATATTAAAAGAAGGGCTACATTTCCCTGAATTTATAAAATACCAAGTTGTCATTTTTTCATCTCCTACGAATATTTAATTGAACATTAGCTAACGTGTACAAAAATAAGTCTCATCACCATAATGAGGGGGTGATTACCGTTCCGGCTGGGCACTTTCCGCTGACGCTTCGCTTTCGCGCAGAGTAAATCTTCCTGGGGGCGTCCGATAAGCCGCTTCGCTTCGCCGCAGGGTCTCGGGCCAACACGACGTTGGTCACGAAGGCGTTATCACAGGATGTGATGCTCTTAGCCTTTGTTCCCCTATCGCTGATCCCCAAGGAGTCTCCCTGCCTACACTCCAATCAACCTATATATGGCTTTGCATTTAAATAAATGTCATCCTACTCTAGGTAATGAGCAAAAAACAATACTTCTCAAAATTTTGACACTCTGCGTTTAGTTCTATTCTTTTTTGAAGTAATCATCCACCCAAGTCTAAGAATGTGGTGGAATGATTCTGTGACCTTTCACTAATAACATCCATAAATATAGATAGATTAATTCTAGCCACAATGTAATTAATTTTATCAAACTCATTGGACTATCGCTAGCGCTTCTTTTATAATAATAAAGAAGATAGAAAGGGGTAAGAAAATTTTGGACATACTTATCACAATCGGTGTTATTTTAGTAGTCGTAATTGTATATATCGGCATCAATGCCATGCGACTAAAAAAAGCCGTAACAAACCTAACACAAGAACAATTTATTGAAGGCTATCGTAAAGCACAACTTATCGACGTACGTGAGCAAAAAGAATTTGATGCTGGTCACATTCTTGGTGCACGTAATGTTCCTTCAACAACTCTACGTCAACGTTACAAAGAAATTCGCCCAGATTTACCAGTATATTTATACTGTCAAAATACAGGCCGTAGCTCACGAGCTGCGCTTTATCTTAAAAAACGTGGCTACAACCAAATTTACCAACTTCAAGGCGGCTTCCGTACTTGGACAGGTAAAATAAAGTCCAAAAAGTAATTAATGTAACAAAATCGATAAAACACTAGTGACTGATGAAATAAATTCACACTTAGAAACTAAGTGAATTTATATATATTTACCTATGTCGCTTTGTTTTATACAGAAAGAAACCATCTCAAATGACTATGAGATGGTTTCTTTTTCGCAAAAAATTCTGAGTTTCTACTATTATTATACTAATCGTTATACGTCTAACAAGTTAGTTCATGATTGTGCATGGAAAGAATAAGGTAAAACAGTACATGACATACGTTTTAACAAATGTCATTCCTCTACTTTTGCTGATGAGCCCACTTCATATCAGATATTAAATATCATCCACATATTAACATATGTCTAAAAATACTATTTTTCGTAAAAAATTTACCTAGACGAACTCCAATCTTCTTTTTTTCTGAAAAATGCCTGAAATTTATCCTTGAATAATTATGTAAGCACTGATAGGATGTATAATATCTTAAAATAATGTCATTAAGACATACAATACAAGCTATGAATGCTATGGATAACACTATAGCAGGAGCAGTTCTGGAGAGAGCGCATTTTGCGTCGCCGAAGGGTTCACTATCTCAGGCAAAAGGACAGAGGAGTAATATCAACTTTCATCATGAAAGCTATACCACACGAATGTTTTCTTTTTTTTACATACAACATCCAAGCGGTATTTGTTATTCTGTCGTTTACGAGACTAGTGTCACTACTAGTCTCTTTTTTTATTTTCCAGTCATAGTTTTTACATATCTTTGAGGGGGATTAACGTGGAACAACAACAATTAAAACGTGATTTAAAAAATCGTCATGTGCAGCTCATTGCGATTGGCGGAACAATAGGTACTGGTTTATTTTTAGGATCAGGTAAAGCCATTGCTTTAGCGGGACCTTCTATCATCTTTGCCTATCTAATTGTCGGTACTGCCCTATTTTTTGTCATGCGGGCATTAGGTGAACTGTTATTATCAAATGCTGGCTATTCATCATTTACTGATTTTGCATCCGAATACATAGGACCTTGGGCAGGTTACATCACTGGCTGGACATACTGGTTCTGCTGGATTATGACCGCTATGGCAGATATTATTGCTGTCGGCGTTTATATAAAATATTGGTTTGATATACCTCAATGGGTGCCTGCAATTGGCTGTTTAGTACTGTTATTAATATTGAATTTATTGACTGTAAAACTATTTGGTGAACTAGAATTTTGGTTTGCCCTTATAAAAGTCATCACAATTGTTGCGTTGATTATTATTGGACTATTCATGTTATTTACAGGATTTCAAACAAGCTCTGGCACAGTTTCGGTTGAAAATCTATGGTCACATGGTGGGTTATTCCCGAACGGCCTATATGGGTTCCTAATGGCATTCCAAATGGTTGTTTTCGCTTTTGTTGGAGTCGAATTAGTAGGGGTTTCTGCTGCAGAAACGGCCAATCCTAAAAAAAATATTCCTTCTGCCATTAACAAAATTCCATTACGCATTTTATTATTCTACGTAGGGGCGTTATTTGTTATTTTATGCATTAATCCTTGGTATGAAATGTCTGCATCAAGTAGTCCATTTGTACAAGTATTTACACTAGCTGGTATTCCAATTGCTGCAGGTATTATTAATTTTGTCGTTCTAACATCTGCTGCTTCGGCCGGTAATAGTGGTTTATTTTCTACAAGTCGCATGCTTTTTAATCTTGGAAACAACAAGCAAGCTTCGCCAGCGTTTGCAAAGCTCAATAAAAACAGTGTACCAAGTAACGCACTCGTTGTGTCTGCAGTTGTTGTATCCGCCGGTGCATTACTAAGTAAATTAATGCCTGAAAATGCCTTTAGTGTTGTTACAACGATTAGTGCTATTTGCTTTATCTGGGTGTGGAGTATTATATTAATCTCTCATATTATTTATAAACGAAAAAATCGTGCACTTCATGAAGCATCGATTTTCAAGGCACCTTTTACTCCATTCGTGAACTATTTAGTGCTTGCCTTCTTTGCATTTCTATTAGTAGTCATGTTCATTTCAGAGGCAACACGTACAGCATTACTTTTAACACCAATTTGGTTTATCGTACTAATGATTATTTATAAAATGAAAAGAAAGAACTAATACGGTGAAATGAATTGTCCTGGATAGTGACACTTTACAGAAAGTGATCCTATTCAGGGCTTTATTTTTTGTCCGAAAGCGAAACCGCAGCAAAAATCACAAAAAAGATGACTTCGTCCATTTACTGAAGTCATCTTTCTTTGATTGATTAAAAAATATTCATATTCCACTCAGTAGCAATATGCTTGAGCAAATTCACACCGGCTACACTGTTCCCGATGTCATCAATTGCTGGTCCATATATACCAATACCGCAACCAGCAGGGAACGGTGAATCTAGACCTGCGTGACTTGGCACAGCCGCCAAAATTGCTCCAGAGACACCACTTTTAGCGGGTAACCCTATAAATGCAGCAAATTTACCAGAAGCATTATACATACCGCATGTAACCATCAATGCCTTTGCTAATTTTGCTACTTGTTTAGGAAACAGCTGTTTATTTAAATGAGGATGATAGCCATCATTGGCGATTACTAAACCAATCATCGCTAAATCCGAAACATTTACTTCAATAGCGCATTGTTTCAAATAAACCTCCAATGCCTCCTCTACAGGACAATCTAAATAGCCAGAATCCATTAAATAGTATGCTAATGATCGATTACGATTAGCTGTTTGCCATTCAGATTGAAAAACCTCTTCATTTACCCTTATTTTTTTGCCAACGATTTGTTCTAAAAAATTTAGGATTTTTGAAACCTTCTCTTGTGGTGAATTTCCGTCAAGCATAGAGGATACTGTAATCGCTCCTGCATTAATCATTGGGTTAAAAGGTTTTCCAGGTTGATGGCTTTCAAGACGAATGATTGAATTGAAGGTATCACCTGTAGGTTCAACATCTACTCGCTCTAAAACATAGGGTAATCCCCGTTCCATACACGCTAAAATAAATGTCACAACTTTTGAAACACTTTGCAGAGTAAATAGTTCAGTTGTCTCTCCGGCTTTCATTTCGTCATTATTAGTCCCGATAATCGAAATCGCTAATTGATTTGGATCTTTTTCCGCTAAAGCGGGAATATAGCTTGCGCATTGTCCCTCTTTCGCATAAGGACGAAATTGTTTCACCGATTCTGCTACAAGGTCATGATGATCGTTGATATGATTTGTCGGCAATTTTGTGTTCTCCTTCCAAAAAAATGAATCTTCGTTACTCTTCCGTACACTTCACTAAAAAAATTTAATGCTAGGCAAAAACAGAGCCTCCCTAGTTTACACTATGAAGACTCTTTCCGATATAATTTTTTAAAGCTTTGGAGGCTTCGTACCTTCTGGAATTAATGATTAACTGTAAATAGTATAGCGAAGATTTGATATTCTACACAAATGAAAAAAATAAATTTATCAATAGACTTTTTCGCTACAGAAAAACCCCGAATAAATTCGTTATTCGGGGTTAGTACTAATTAAAATATTATGGCTGCATTTGTTTATAAAGAAGTTCAAGCTTTTTAGAAAGCTTGCCATAAGCAGTTTGCCATGTCTTATATGCAGCTGGCTTATTTTCTTCTGTTGCCGCTTCGTAAGTTTTATATAACTCAAATACTTCCGAAACTTTTTTCAAATCACTTTCTGCCTGCGTTAGCTTCGAGTAATTTTTCACTATTTTTTTCTCAGTAGAACTAAGCTTGTCATACGATGTACGAATTTTCGTAACTTCAGTATCTAAATTGGCAATATATTCTCCATTTTTCTCAAGCCCATTGATCATTTCCACCAAATTTAAAGCAGATTCGTTTGTAGCTTGTTGTTTTGCTTCTGCTTCAACAATTTTTTTCCGAACACTTTCATTTATTAAACTCGTCTGTTTTGACGTCAATTTTGAAAATGCTTTAATAACAGTTGCTGGATTTTTTTCGAATGATTTATCATACTGCTTCATGAATGACTCTACTTTTTTCACATCAGAGACAGCCGTAGTTAAGATAGAAGCATTGGTAACACGTTTTTTATCACTAGAGCTTAGCTTATTATATTGAGTTGATAGCTCTTTAATTTTTTCCATAGATACTGTGTACATATCATTGTTTATAATTGCAGCGATTTCACTCTCTAATTTTGATACGTCTGGAACATTGCCATCTAATAGTTTAAGTAATTTTTCATACTCATCTTTAGCTAAATGCTGTTGGTTTGCAGGTAACTTTGCATAAGCTGTTTGCACTGTTTGAATTTTCTTAACCTGCTTCGTAACATCCGTTTCCTCTTTAGCATCTTGTACTTTTTTAAGGAACGATTTGGCGCCTGAAATATCTTTACTTGCTGCTGTTAGTAGGTCGTAATTCGTCACATATTTACGGGCTTCGGATGATAATTTTTTATATTCCGCTGTAGCACTCGCTACTTCTGTTTCTAATTGCTGCAGAGAATAGTTGGTGATGTTTGCAAAAGAATCGATTTTTGTTTTTAAAGCTAGGGCTGCTGCTTTATCTTGTGGTTCCTTACCACCGTTACCAACAGTCACATCTTGTGAATTATTTAAAAACTCTTTTGCATTATACACAAGTGATTGCTGTAAACTTGTTAGCTTATTATAGGCTTTTAGTGTACTGCTATAGCTTGATTTTAGCTTACTCTCTGAGACTCCCGGTGTTTTCTTAAGTTTCAGATAGGCATCCATGTCCTTAATAACTTTTTCAGCCGTTTTAAGATCTTTTTGCAATGTTAAAATACGATCATAGTCTTTAATTTGTGCCGCTGAAGTCTTCGTTAAGTTTTTATAATCACTGATTATTTTATTGACATTATCTACGTTCTCTTTCCATGTCTCTTTTGTAGGATTAATCGGATACTGCTTGTCCCCAACATACGATTGAATTAATGCGTTTAATTTCATAATTTGAATTTGTTCTGCATTTTCCGCATTCTGCAATTTTTCTTTATACGTATTTGGAACTAATAGCATTTGCTTGTAAGTAAATTTTTCGTAAGTAGAGCGTATCGATTTTGCAGTAGTCACTTGCTTGCTCGGTGTATCATTTGGCGACAATTTATCAAATGATTTTAAGAACTGCTCAATTTTCTTAATATCTTGCTTCGCTTCTTTTAATATTGTTTGGTTTTGTACGATTGCTTGGTAATCTTTTGACAGTTTTGATATACGCGTTTCTATTTGGTTCACTGCCGCTTGTAAAGACTCTAAGCTAGAAGGAACATACTTGACATAAGAATTTTCGTAGGATATTAATGCAGTAATTTGTTTATTAATCTCTCTTACTTCCGTAAGCTCGTCAATATTGGATGGGTTATGCAATGCCATTTTTATCGCATTGTATATTTCATCACTAACATCTAAACTGCGCTGTAAATAGTCCAGCTTATTATAGCCTGCTTCAAGATTTTTCAAAAACTGAGGTAAATCCTTTTTATCAACATTGCCCATTTTATTCAATTTTTCTTTTAATGCTTCGATAGCTGCAATATCTGCAAGCGCTCGTTTCAAAACATCATAATTAGGAACATTCGCCTTTGCAGCACTTGATAGAGCTTGATATTTTTTATCTAAGTCTTTCGCAAGTGCCTGAAATTCTCCAAAGGTTGTTGTCAAATTATATTTGTTGCCATCCTTCAGTAAATCTTTAATATTCTTCGTTAATGTCTCTGTCGGCTGTTTAGATACTGTAAGTACTTTTGAGGGACGCGATTCAAGTGTATATGCACCTACTTTCGCAGTTACTTTCACTACAATATCTTTCGGTTCCTTGTCTAAGGCATCCGTAGGAATCGTATATGTTGCTCCAGTTGCCCCATTAATAATTGAAAAGACTTCCCCTACTTTATAAAACCATTGATAGCTGTATGTAATTTGGTTACTTTCTAATTTCGTACCATTTGCATCGATTACATTTGCGCCTACCACTTTAACAGTATCACCTGGTGTCACAAAGTTAGTTGATGAGTAACCTTCAAAAACTGGTTCTTCAATGCTTAATTGCAATGGCTTTATCGTACATGTATTACTTTTATAAGTATCACTTGAAGTGATCGCTTTTACGATAATCGTTTTCTTTTCTGCTTCAGCAGGAACTTTTAAGGATATGCCTGTAGCACCAGGAATCAGTTTTTCAGAACCATCCGCTTCAATATAGTACCATTGATAACTGTTTACATATGTATTAGACGGTAAATTTTTCACATCCGCTGTGATTATGTCATTGACCTTCGCATCTGCGTTTATTTTAATAGTTGATGTTTCTTCTGCCCCTACTACTGCTGGTGCAACAATGACTGCAGGTATTGCAGCAACTGATAATAAAAACTTTTTATTCAAGTCGTTTGTCCTCCTTTATACCTTCTAAATTTTATATCGGTATGAATCTAAAAATTTCCCTCTTTTTTGGAAATCTATCCAAAAAGGTAGATAATACTCATTATTCCAATTATAAATATCACTTTTTTGATATTTCCAACTTCGAACTAGCGATTTTTTCGCATCAAAATATATAATCTATTTAACTATATGACATGAACAAATAGGACTTAGTGCTTTTTTATATAAATAGGAAGAAATAACGTCTTTCTAACTCATCTCCATAAACTATTTCCAGTATTAAGAAATATATGTATAATACAACTGTTATTTGGATATTAAAGTAAAACAAGGAGTCTGATGGGATTGTGGAAAATCTTTATAAACCTAGTTTAACAGGAAATGATATAGGCAAGACAAGAAGCTACGACATTAGTAATCTATTTTTTGTTGCTATGTTTGGTGGTCTTTTTGCTATGGCAGCAGTAGGTCTACAAAATGCTAAATGGCTAAAAATCGAGAAAAAATACATTCAGCTATTAACGATTATTAGTATTGTCCTTATTATTGCGAAGCTTGCAGTCGTTTACGCAATTGGGGAACAAATAATAGCCGATGAAAAGTCGATCATAGTTGTTGACCGACTTTTCGGGATTGCATGCTTTTTCATCTTCTTTGTCTTTCTAAATAAGCCCTATAAAGAGCATTTGGCAGTAGACGGTGGAACTGAATTATTATGGAAGTCAGGCTTTATCACATTCATCGACTCTAGCTTACTCGATGCTTTGGTTACGATATTCTTACTAGTACTTTAAGAATGGAGATAAATATTTAATGAATGATTACGAAGAATATGAAGAATCTTCCTTTGAAGTTATCGAGCATTATTTTTATATAGGGAAATTCCCCCAAGTTATAGAACTTATTAACGTGGAATTACATAACAATATTGAAAATAGCTGGCTTTGGTATATGTTAGGTTACAGTAATTATGCAATAAACGAGTTTGACAAGGCTGAAGAACAGTTTCACGAAGCAATGAGATTAGGCTATGATGAGGAAACCATCTTTGATTTACTTGGCCACCTTTATACGGAAACCCAGCGATGGCAAGAAGCGGAAGAAGCCTTTCTTGAAGCTCTTCGCATTAATCCAAATGGTGCAGGAGCACATGCTGGCTATGCTGCTTTAATGAAACAAACAGGACATCGTGAAAAAGCAAAATTATTAATATATAAAGCATTAGAATTAGATCCAGAAAATTCTTATGTGTTACGTAGAAACTTAATTTTAGAAGGTATGAATAGAAATAAAGAGCAACAAATCCTTGCATTAGAACAATATATGAATTCAACAGATAGTGAATCGACCAAATTGTTGATCCTTGGAAAAAATGCCACACTTCGAAATAATAAAAAAGAAGCGAAAGAATATTAAAGTGTACCCTTTGTAAAGGACATTTTGAAAAAAAGCTAGGCAACCTTTTGAAGCTGCTGTCTGTATTTTGCAGGCGGTAGCTTTTTCAAGTTCCATTACCCTCGATAATGGTTGTAATACATCATATAACTTTTCACTTCTCGTTTTACTTCTTCTAATGTTTCGCACGCTTTTATATTGCTTTCATCTTTAAAATGACCGAAGAAGGATTCTTGGGGGGCGTTATCCCAACAGTTTCCTCGGCGTGACATCGATTGCCCTAGTCCCATTTTCTTCACAAGTTTCTGGAATTGTGGATTCGTATAATGGAATCCTTGATCTGAATGAATAAATGCATCTCCCGTTAAATGGTGGTGATTTCGCTTCAATTTACGAAGAGTATCGATCGCGATATCCATACTTAATGAAGCAGATACTTCATACGCTAAAATTTCGTTTGTCTCAGCGTCCTTAATCGTTGATAAATAAGCACGTTTGCCGT
>NZ_JBNNTL010000012.1:0-132235 GCF_050278745.1 Lysinibacillus sp. NPDC094403
TTCCTCTATCGCTAATCCCCAAGGAGTCGCTCAGTCTCCACTCCAATCAACCACTTCACTTAGCGTGTACCTCTTGGCAATTAATAATAGATCAAGTTCTTCGATAGTCATCTCTAAAACTTTTTCTTTTTGATCTTCTTCTTTTTCGACCATGATTTCAGCTGTTTGTGCCTCATCTGTCATGCCAACGAAGATGTTTAGATGCTCGGTTAAAATTTTTGCTCCGAGCGAAATCGCCTCTTTCGGACCGATGCTACCATCTGTCCACACATCAAGAGAAAGTTTATCGTAGTCAGAAGACTGACCTACACGAGTATTTTCCACTTGGAAATTGACGCGTGATACTGGAGTGTAAATAGAGTCGATCGGGATCACGCCGATAGGAAGATCCTCACGTTTGTTTTGATCAGCAGGAGTGTAACCACGGCCGCGTTGTGCGTACATACGCATACGTAAATGACCGTTTTTAGCGATTGTTGCAATATATAGATCCGGGTTTAAAATTTCTACATCACTGTCATGTGTAATGTCAGCAGCTGTAACTGTACCATCGCCTTTTACATCAATCTCAATAACTTTTTCTTCGTCAGAGTAGATTTTAAGAGCTAGTTTTTTCACATTCAAAATAATTGAAGCTACATCTTCTACAACGCCTTCTACAGTTGAGAATTCGTGAAGAACACCGTCAATTTGAATTGAAGTGACAGCAGCTCCTGGTAATGAAGACAGAAGGATACGACGTAAAGAATTACCCAAAGTGTTTCCATATCCGCGTTCAAGCGGTTCTACAACAAACTTTCCATATTTGGAATCTTCGCTGATCTCCACCGTTTCAATCTTTGGTTTTTCAATTTCGATCATTTTATTTACCCTCCTTCAAAACATCGATTGTATAGGTTCTTTCCATCATAGATTCGATCGTCATTGACGTATCGTTTATTATCTGCACAAGACAGTCTGTACAAAAAATGATGTTCTCATACAATATGAGACGCACCCATTACACGCGACGACGTTTTGGCGGACGGCAACCGTTATGAGGAACTGGAGTAACGTCTTTAATAGCAGTTACTTCTAAACCAGCAGCTTGAAGTGCACGAATTGCAGCTTCACGACCAGCACCAGGACCTTTAACAGTTACTTCCAACGTTTTCAGACCATGTTCAAGGGAAGTTTTAGCAGCAGTTTCTGCAGCCATTTGAGCAGCGAATGGTGTAGATTTACGTGAACCACGGAAACCAAGAGCACCAGCACTTGACCAAGATACAGCGTTACCTTGCATATCTGTAATCGTTACGATTGTATTGTTAAATGTAGAACGAATGTGAGCGATACCAGATTCGATATTCTTTTTCACACGACGTTTACGAGTTTGTTGTTTACGAGCCATGTTAAGAAGGAACCTCCTTTACTTATTATTTTTTCTTGTTCGCAACTGTTTTACGAGGACCTTTACGCGTACGCGCATTGTTCTTCGTATTTTGACCACGAACAGGTAAACCACGACGGTGACGGATACCACGGAATGAACCGATTTCCATCAGACGTTTAATATTTAATGAAGTTTCGCGACGTAAGTCACCTTCAAGTTTGTATGAATCTAATTGTTCACGGATTTTGTTTAACTCATCTTCAGTTAAGTCGCGTACGCGTGTATCTTCTGAAATACCTGCGTCAGCTAGTACTTTCTGAGCTGTAGTTTTACCAATACCGAAAATGTACGTTAATGAAATTACCACGCGTTTGTCGCGAGGAATGTCAACACCAGCAATACGTGCCATGTACGTTGTGCACCTCCTTTAGAATTAACCTTGTTTTTGTTTGTGTTTAGGATTTTCACAGATTACCATTACTTTACCGCGTCGGCGAATTACTTTACATTTTTCGCAGATCGGTTTCACAGATGGTCTCACTTTCATCTAACCTAACCTCCTTAATAGTCCGGAGCGCAAAAGATTATTTAAAACGGTATGTGATACGACCGCGAGTTAAATCATAAGGAGATAACTCGATAGTAACCTTATCTCCCGGTAGAATACGGATAAAGTGCATACGAATCTTACCCGAAACGTGTGCTAGAATCACATGTCCATTTTCTAATTCTACCTTAAACATCGCGTTTGGCAAAGTCTCAACAACTGTTCCTTCGACTTCAATTACATCATCTTTCGCCATCTACTCTGTCTCCTCTCTATATGCAAATTAAAGTTCTCATCGTTACATCAAACGGATATCTGCTGCAACTATAGATGCAACCTCGTTTCAACATATGTTTGGATTGTATGAGAGATGTTGAAAGACGCTCGTCTGGTTTCGTTTCACACAATCCACGGAATATACAGGACCAGTAAGGACACTGATTTCCCATGTTTACACGAATACCGGAATGTCTAGGATGAGATATTCATACCCGTTACACAGATGCTTCCACGAAACCCATTATACTCTTCCAAAAGTAATGTTGCACTTTTTAAAAGAAATATATACCGGGCACAATATGCTTTTGCAACTCTCAAAAAAATTATGCTTCGTTGTTGCTCCCGCATGCCTCCCGCGGAAGCAGTATTCTGCGCCCGGAGCCGGGTATCAGCTGCGGCTGCCCTGTAATAGAGCATCAAGATCAGCAAACACTTTGTTAATATCTTGCTGTCCATCTATATTTGTTAACACACCTTTTACTTCATAGTAGTCAAGTAATGGTTGTGCTTGTTTCATATTTACTTCCAGACGGTTTGCAACCGTTTCAGGATTATCATCCGCACGTGTATAAAGCTCGCCGCCATCTTTATCACATTTTCCTTCCTCAGCTGGAGGATTGAAAACTAGATGATAAGATGTACCACAAGTTTTACAAATACGACGACCCGATAGACGAGCAACTAGCTCATCTTTTTCAACTTGGATGTTAATTGTATGTTCAATAGCTTTACCAAGATCAGCAAGAATGCTGTCTAAAGCTTCAGCTTGAGGAACCGTACGTGGGAATCCATCTAATAAGAAGCCCTTTTCACAATCAGGTTTACCAAGTCGTTCACGAACAATACCAATCGTTACTTCATCCGGTACAAGAGCACCTTGATCCATAAACGATTTAGCCTGCAAGCCTAGTTCTGTACCATCTTTAATAGCAGCACGGAACATATCGCCTGTAGAAATATGAGGAATCGCGTACTTCTCAACAATTTTATCTGCCTGTGTACCTTTACCAGCACCTGGCAGACCCATTAAAACGATATTCATACGGAAATATTCCTCCCACAAAAGGTTTGCTGATTTCAGGAAACGATAGAACGTTCCCTAAAAACCAACATTACTTCATAAAGCCTTTGTAGTGACGTTTAACAAGTTGAGATTCTAGCTGTTTCATCGTTTCGAGCGCTACGCCGACTACGATAATAATACTAGTACCACCGATTTGCACTGTGGCAGGTAGATTCATAAATTTTATGAATATAATCGGCATTACTGAAATAACAGTTAAGAAAATCGCACCGACAAATGTCAGACGATATAACACGCTTGTTAAATACGTTTGTGTGCTTTCACCAGGACGAATACCTGGAATGTAAGCACCTTGCTTTTTCAAGTTATCTGCCACATTTTCTGGATTCACTTGTACGAATGCGTAGAAATATGTGAACGCGACGATCAATGCGATGTAAACAATCATCCCAACAGGTTTTGTATTATCAAAAGTGTTTTGAATGAATGTTGATAAACCACTATCACCCAAGAACGGAACTAACGTACGTGGTGTCATTAGAAACGCTGAAGCAAAGATTACCGGAATAACCCCTGCAGCATTAACTTTTAACGGTAAATGCGTTTGTTGACCGCCAGTTTGTTGGTTACGTCCTGTAACGCGTTTTGCATATTGAATTGGAATTTTACGTAGTGCTTGTTGCACGTAGATAACTCCAACAACAACTGCAAGCATAACTAAAACAAGTAAACCAAGAATCACTAGATTGATAAATAGCTTATCACCAGCACCCTCGATTTGCTGTGCATAGATTTGGTTAATGCCATTCGGTAATGCCGCAACGATACCTGCGAAAATTATAACAGAAATACCATTACCAACACCATGCGCAGTAATTTGTTCAGCAAGCCATACTAGGAATGCTGTACCCGCTGTTAATACAATAGAAATCGTAACATATGTTAAAATTCCTTCTTCTTTAATCAAAGTTCCGCCATACATTTTATTAAATCCAAATGAGAGCGCGAATGATTGGATTAAGGCAAGAATAATTGTAAAGTAACGAGTAAATTGAGCAAGTTTACGTCTTCCGACTTCACCTTGCTTTGCCCACTCAGCAAATTTCGGTACTACGTCCATTTGCAATAACTGAACAATAATTGAAGCAGTGATGTAAGGCATAATTCCCATCGCAAAGATAGAGAAGTTTTTCAAAGCACCACCGCCAAAAGTATTGAGGAAACCAACGAGATTGTACTCATCAGTTGCCTTTAATACATTAGCGTCAACGTTTGGTACCGGTACAAACGTACCAATACGGAAAACGATTAACATTAAAAGAGTGAAAATGATTTTATTTCGTATATCTCGAACACGCATAAAGTTAGAGATCGTCTGAAACATTAAATCACCTCAGTAGTTCCACCGGCATTCTCGATTGCTTCTTTAGCTGAAGCTGAGAATTTATGAGCTTTTACTGTAAGCTTTTTATCAAGAGTTCCGTTTCCAAGAACTTTAATTCCAGCTTTTTCATTGCTCACAAGACCAGTTTCAAGTAATAATGCAGCAGTTACCTCTGCACCATCTTCAAAACGGTTTAATGTGTCAAGATTAACGATCGCGTACTCTTTACGGTTAATGTTAGTAAAGCCGCGTTTCGGTAAACGACGGAATAAAGGGTTTTGACCACCTTCGAATCCAGGGCGTACACCGCCGCCAGAACGAGAGTTTTGACCTTTATGACCTCTACCTGCAGTTTTACCGTTACCAGAACCGATACCGCGACCTACGCGGTTACGTACTTTACGGGAACCTTCTGCTGGTTTTAACTCATGAAGTTTCATATTGGATGGCACCTCCTTGTTCGTTAATTAAAAATTAGTTTTCTTTTACAGTAACTAAGTGAGCTACTACATCAATCATACCGCGAGTTGCTGCATTGTCAGCTTTCTCAACAGTTTGGTGTAATTTACGTAAACCTAGAGCTTCAATAGTTTTGCGTTGTGCTGGTTTAGAACCAATCACAGATTTTGTAAGGGTGATTTCTAATTTATTAGCCATTATCTTTCCCCCCTTATCCTAATAGTTCTTCCACTGATTTACCACGTAATTTAGCTACGTCCTCTACGCGTTTTAATTCAGTTAAACCTTGAATAGTTGCACGCACCATATTGATTGGTGTGTTAGTTCCAAGAGATTTTGAAAGAATATCAGTAATACCAGCAAGTTCTAGTACGGCACGTACTGGACCACCGGCGATAACTCCTGTACCAGGAGCAGCAGGTTTAATTAGGATTTCTCCTGCACCAAAGCGACCTTGCACTAAGTGTGGAGTTGTTCCACCTACGCGTGGCACTTCGATTAAGTTTTTCTTCGCATCTTCAACAGCTTTACGGATAGCATCTGGCACCTCTTGAGCTTTACCAGTACCGAAACCAACGTGACCGTTTTTATCGCCAACTACAACTAATGCTGTGAAGCGGAAGCGACGTCCACCTTTAACAACTTTAGCAACACGGTTAATAGTAACTACGCGTTCTTCAAGTTCTCCAAGTTTGTTTGCGTCAATTCGACTCATGAAATGTGTCCCTCCTTTTTATTAAAATTGTAAACCGTTCTCACGTGCAGCTTCAGCTAAAGCTTTTACGCGTCCATGATATAAGTAACCACCACGGTCAAATACTACAGCAGTAATATTTTTTTCCGTAGCGCGTTTTGCGATTGATTCACCGACTTTAGTTGCAGCATCAACATTGCTACCAGCACCATCAAAACCATTTTCTTGAGAAGATGCGCTAACAATTGTTACGCCTGCTACGTCATCGATAAGTTGCGCGTAGATGTTCTTGTTAGAACGGAATACGTTTAAGCGTGGACGCTCAGCAGTACCCGAAATTTTAGAACGTACGCGTGCATGACGTTTTTTACGAACCTGATTTTTATCTTGTTTCGTAATCACAAGGGTCACTCCTTTCTAATGCTTAGGCAGCATTATTTACCTGTTTTACCTTCTTTACGACGAACGTATTCGCCTTCGTAACGGATACCTTTACCTTTGTACGGCTCTGGTGGACGAACGTCACGGATGTTAGATGCAAGAGCGCCAACGCGTTCTTTGCTAATACCTTTAACGATGATTTTAGTGTTAGAAGGAACTTCTACTTCTAGACCATCTTCAGGTGTGAACTCAACTGGGTGAGAGTAACCTACGTTAAGAACAAGTTTTTTACCTTGTAATTGCGCACGGTAACCGACACCGATAAGTTCTAATGATTTTTCGAAACCTGCAGAAACACCAGTAATCATGTTCGCTAATAGCGCACGAGTTGTACCGTGGTTTGTGCGGTGTTCTTTTGAGTCAGAAGGACGTGATACTGTGATTACGTTACCTTCTTGCTCAATTTTCATATCTTGGTGGAAAGAACGAACAAGTTCGCCTTTAGGACCTTTAACAGTAACATTGTTGTCAGCTGCAACAGTAACAGTTACGTTAGCTGGTACCTCGATAATTTTTTTACCTACACGAGACATTTAGTTGCACCTCCATTCATTTATTGCTAATTACCAAACGTATGCTAGAACTTCGCCGCCAACTTGTTTAGCGCGAGCTTCTTTATCTGTTAATAAACCTTGTGAAGTTGACACTAAAGCGATACCAAGACCGTTCAGTACTTTAGGCACTTCATTTGTTTTTGCATATACTCGTAGACCAGGTTTAGAAATACGTTTTAAACCAGTGATAACACGCTCGTTATCTTTACCGTATTTTAAGAAGATACGGATGATACCTTGTTTGTTGTCTTCCACGTATTCTACGTCACGTACGAAACCTTCACGCTTTAAAATTTCAGCGATTTCTTTTTTCACGTTGGAAGCTGGTACTTCTAACTTCTCGTGACGAACCATGTTCGCATTACGAATGCGAGTAAGCATATCTGCAATCGGATCAGTCATTGTCATTACATTTACCTCCTTCCCAAATTAGGGGATTACCAGCTGGCTTTTTTCACGCCAGGAATTTGTCCCTTATATGCAAGTTCTCGGAAACAAATACGGCAAAGTTTAAATTTGCGATATACAGAGTGTGGACGGCCACAGCGTTCACAACGTGTATATTCTTGCACTTTAAATTTTTGCTTACGTTGTTGTTTAACGATCATAGATTTTTTAGCCACGTTTTCGCCCTCCTTGTTTAAATTACTTTTGGAACGGCATACCGAATTGTGTCAATAACTCGCGAGCTTCTTCATCAGAATTCGCTGTCGTTACGATCACGATGTCCATACCGCGTACTTTTGAAACTTTATCGTAATCGATTTCTGGGAAAATTAATTGCTCTTTAACACCTAAAGTGTAGTTACCGCGACCATCGAATGCTTTTTTAGAAACACCACGGAAGTCACGTACACGAGGTAGTGAAATTGAGATTAATTTATCCAAGAATTCATACATACGCTCACCGCGTAATGTAACTTTAGCACCGATTGGCATACCTTCACGTAAACGGAAACCTGCAATCGATTTTTTCGCTTTAGTTACAACTGGTTTTTGACCAGTGATAATTGTTAATTCTTCTACAGCTGCATCTAATGCTTTTGAGTTTTGAACTGCGTCACCAACACCCATGTTGATAACGATTTTCTCAACTTTCGGCAATTGCATAACTGATTTATATCCAAATTTGCTCATAAGAGCAGATGAAACTTCATTTAAATATTTTTCTTTTAGGCGGCTCATTTGTGTACCTCCCTTCTTCTATAGAAATTAGTCGATTACTGCACCTGATTTTTTTGCAACACGAACTTTTTTACCGTTTTCGATTTTATAACCTACACGAGTCGGCTCGCCAGATTTAGGATCGATTAGCATTACGTTCGAAACGTGAATTGCAGCCTCTTGGCTTACAATACCACCTTGTGGATTCAATTGGTTAGGTTTTACGTGTTTTTTCACGATGTTCACACCTTCAACAAGAACGCGATCTTGTTTAGGGTAAGCAGCAAGAATAACGCCTTCTTTGCCTTTATCCTTACCAGTGATTACCTTAACCTTGTCACCTTTTTTTACATGCATGCTGTCGCACCTCCTTGATTGGCACTGTCATGAAATTAAAGAACTTCTGGAGCTAGAGAAACGATTTTCATGAAGTTGCTGTCACGTAATTCACGTGCAACAGGTCCGAAAATACGAGTTCCGCGTGGTGATTTATCATCACGAATAATTACACAAGCATTTTCATCAAATTTGATGTACGTACCATCTTTACGACGTACGCCTGATTTAGTACGAACGATAACAGCTTTAACAACGTCACCCTTCTTAACAACGCCACCTGGTGTTGCTTTCTTAACTGTACAAACAACGATATCACCGATGTTAGCAGTTTTACGGCCAGAGCCACCAAGGACTTTAATTGTAAGAACTTCACGTGCACCTGAGTTGTCAGCAACTTTCATACGACTTTCTTGTTGGATCACTTAGGTTACCTCCCTTCGGAAATTGGTTGTTCCGAAATAGTTATTAAATAATAACCGCTTTTTCTACAACTTCAACTAGACGGAAACGTTTAGTAGCTGATAGCGGGCGAGTTTCCATGATACGTACGATATCACCGATTTTCGCTGTGTTTAACTCATCATGAGCCTTAAACTTTTTAGAGTATTTTACACGTTTACCATAAAGCTTGTGCTTTTTGTGAGTTTCAACTAAAACAGAAATAGTTTTGTCCATTTTATCTGAAACAACGCGGCCCGTGTAAACTTTGCGTTGATTACGCTCAGTCATACTTGAAAACCTCCTTTATCAGTTATTTGCACTGATTTCTCTTTCACGAATAACAGTTTTCATACGCGCGATTGCTTTACGCACTTCACGAATACGAGCTGTGTTTTCTAATTGACCAGTCGCCAATTGGAAGCGAAGGTTGAAAAGCTCTTCTTTCAGTGATTTCACTTTTAACTCTAATTCAGAAGTGGCAAGGTCACGGATTTCATTAGCTTTCATTAGATTCACCACCAGTTTCTTGACGTTTTACGATCTTACATTTAACAGGAAGCTTATGTGATGCTAAACGAAGTGCTTCACGTGCGATCTCTTCAGATACACCAGCGATTTCGAACATTACTTTTCCTGGTTTTACTACTGCTACCCAACCTTCAGGAGAACCTTTACCAGAACCCATGCGGACTTCTAGAGGTTTTTTAGTGTAAGGTTTGTGTGGGAAGATTTTAATCCAAACTTTACCGCCACGTTTCATGTAACGAGTCATCGCGATACGTGCAGATTCGATTTGACGGTTAGTGATCCAGCTAGCTGTTTGAGCTTGTAAGCCCCATTCGCCGAAAGATACTTCTTTACCGCCTTTCGCTTCGCCACGCATGTTTCCGCGGTGTTCACGACGGTATTTTACGCGTTTAGGCAATAACATATTATTTGCCTCCTTCCACAGATTTCTTCGTAGGAAGAACTTCACCACGGTAGATCCATACTTTAACGCCTAATTTACCGTAAGTAGTGTCAGCTTCTGCGTGTGCATAGTCGATGTCAGCACGTAGAGTATGAAGTGGAACAGTTCCTTCACTATAGTGTTCAGCACGCGCGATATCAGCGCCACCTAAACGACCAGATACTTGTGTTTTAATTCCTTTTGCACCAGCACGGATTGTGCGTTGGATCGCTTGCTTTTGCGCACGACGGAATGATACACGGTTTTCTAATTGACGAGCGATGTT
Source organism: Lysinibacillus sp. NPDC094403 (assembly GCF_050278745.1). Taxonomy (NCBI): domain Bacteria; kingdom Bacillati; phylum Bacillota; class Bacilli; order Caryophanales; family Bacillaceae; genus Lysinibacillus; species Lysinibacillus sp. NPDC094403. The sequence continues at coordinate 9,934 of NZ_JBNNTL010000012.1, forward strand.
TTCAGCTACTAGACGAGCGTCAAGATCAGCACGTTTGATTTCGATAATGTTGATGTGTACACGTTTACCAGTTAAATCGCTAAGGTATTTACGAAGGTTTTCAACTTCAGAACCACCTTTACCGATTACCATACCTGGTTTCGCAGTGTGAATTGTAATGTTTACACGGTTTGCAGCACGTTCGATTTCTACTTTAGAAACAGAAGCGTCTTTAAGAGCCGTTTCAATATATTTACGCACTTTGATGTCTTCGTGAAGTAGAGTTGCATAGTCTTTTTCAGCGTACCATTTTGACTCCCAGTCACGAATAATACCAACGCGCAGTCCTATTGGATGTACTTTTTGACCCACGGATTAGCCCTCCTTCTTCTCAGATACCACTAGTGTAATGTGGCTTGTGCGTTTGTTAATTGCGCTTGCACGTCCTTGTGCACGTGGACGGAAACGTTTTAATGTTGGACCTTCATCAACGAATACTTCAGAAACTACTAAAGAGTTGATGTCAAGATCGTAGTTGTGCTCAGCGTTAGCAACTGCAGATTTTAATACTTTCTCAACGACTGGAGACGCCGCTTTTGGAGTATGACGTAAAATTGCAACTGCCTCACCAACTTGCTTGCCTCGAATTAAGTCTACTACTAGACGTACTTTACGAGGAGCAATGCGAACTGTACGAGCGATAGCTTTAGCTTGTGTCATTAGGATTTACCTCCTCTCAAAATTAGCGTCTTGTTTTCTTGTCGTCTGCACCGTGACCTTTGTAAGCACGTGTTGGTGCGAATTCACCAAGTTTGTGGCCTACCATATCTTCTGTTACGTATACAGGAACGTGTTTACGTCCATCATAAACAGCAATCGTTAAACCGATAAAAGTAGGGAAAATTGTAGAACGGCGAGACCAAGTTTTAATAACTTGTTTTTTCTCAGAAGCCTCTTGCGCTTCCACTTTTTTCATTAAGTGGTCATCAACAAAAGGTCCTTTTTTCAAGCTGCGACCCATGTAGGAACCTCCCTTCGTGATTCCACCACGGCCCTCACATAGAACCGTAGTTTAACCACATTATTTTTTACGACTACGGATGATGAATTTATCCGTTTTGTTTTTCTTCTTGCGAGTTTTGTAACCAAGTGCTGGTTTACCCCAAGGAGTCATTGGTGATTTACGTCCGATTGGAGAACGTCCTTCACCACCGCCGTGTGGGTGATCGTTAGGGTTCATTACAGAACCACGAACTGTTGGGCGTTTACCTAACCAACGGCTACGACCTGCTTTACCGATGTTTACAAGTTCGTGTTGTTCGTTACCAACTTGACCGATTGTAGCGCGGCAAGTAGCTAATACTAAACGTACTTCACCAGATTGTAGACGAACGATTACGTATTTGTCTTCACGACCAAGTACTTGTGCAGAAGTACCAGCAGAACGTACTAATTGTCCACCTTTACCAGGTTTTAACTCGATGTTATGGATTGTAGTACCCATTGGAATGTTTGCTAATGGTAATGCGTTACCTACTTTAATATCAGCATCTGGACCAGAAACGATTGTTTGACCAACCTCTAGACCTTTAGGTGCTAAGATGTAAGCTTTTGCTCCATCAGCGTAGTTGATTAATGCGATATTCGCAGAACGGTTTGGATCATATTCAATAGTAGCAACTTTAGCCGGAATGCCATCTTTTACACGTTTGAAATCGATAACACGGTATTGCTTCTTATGTCCACCGCCATGATGACGAACAGTGATTTTACCTTGGTTGTTACGACCAGCTTTGCGTTTAGTTGGTTCAAGCAATGATTTCTCAGGCTTGTTAGTTGTAATTTCCGCAAAGTCTAAAGACGTCATATTACGACGACCATTAGAGGTAGGTTTATACTTTTTAATCGCCATTGTGTTTCCCTCCTTCTTGATTGTTCAAATCATAAATCCATAAAGGATTACATTTCGAATAATTCGATTTCTTTGCTGTCAGCAGTTAATTTAACAATCGCTTTACGGCGTTTGTTAGTGTAACCACCATAACGGCCAACGCGTTTGAATTTACCTTTGTAGTTAAGAACGTTTACTTTCTCAACTTTTACACCAAAGATTTCTTCTACAGCGTCTTTTACTTGAGTTTTGTTAGCGCGAGTGTCTACTTCGAAAGTATACTTTTTCTCTGCCATAAGTTCTGAAGAACGCTCAGTAATGACCGGACGTTTTAAAATATCACGTGCTTCCATTATCCAAGCACCTCCTCAACTTTTTCTACTGCAGATTTTGTGAATACAACTTTTTCATGACCTAATAGATCAAGAACGTTGATTCCATTTGCAGTTAAAACTGTTACACCAGGGATGTTACGAGCAGATAATGCTACGTTTTCATCTAGGTCAGCAGTTACGAATAAAGATTTTTTCTCTAAAGAAAGATCTTTAAGGATTTTTGTGAATTCTTTTGTTTTTGGTGCTGCTAATGAAAGAGCATCAAGAACTAAGAAGTTCTGTTCTACAACTTTAGCTGATAAAGCTGATTTAAGAGCTAAGCGACGAACTTTTTTAGGTAATTTGTAAGAATAGCTACGTGGAGTTGGACCGAATACGATACCACCGCCGCGCCATTGTGGAGAACGGATAGAACCTTGACGAGCACGTCCAGTTCCTTTTTGACGCCATGGTTTACGACCACCACCAGCAACTTCAGAACGGTTTTTAACCTTGTGATTACCTTGACGAAGAGAAGCGCGTTGTGCTACTACAGCGTCGAATAATACTGCTTCATTTGGCTCGATTCCGAAGATCGCATCGTTTAATTCGATTTCACCAACTGAAGCACCTGTTTGACTAAGTACAGATACTTTTGTCATTCCTGTTTCCTCCTTTCCTTAGGTGATTACTTAGCTTTAATTGCAGTTTTAACTGTAACTAGAGCTTTTTTAGAACCAGGAACATTACCTTTAACAAGTAGTAAGTTACGTTCCGCATCAACTTTCACGATTTCTAAGTTTTGGATTGTAACTACTGTGCCACCCATTTGACCAGGTAATTTCTTTTGTTTGAATACGCGGTTCGGAGCAACTGGACCCATTGAACCAGGACGACGGTGGTAACGAGAACCGTGGGCCATAGGACCACGAGATTGACCATGGCGTTTAATTACACCTTGGAAACCTTTACCTTTAGTAACACCTGTTACATCAATTACATCGCCTTCTGCGAAAATTTCTACTTTGACTTCTTGACCAACTTCGTATTCTGCTACGTTCACGTTGCGGAATTCACGAATGAAGCGCTTAGGAGCAGTGTTCGCTTTTGCTACGTGACCTTGTTCTGGTTTGTTAGAAAGCTTAACACGCTTGTCTTCGAAACCAACTTGGATAGCTTCGTAGCCGTCTGTTTCAACAGATTTCTTTTGAAGTACTACGTTTGGAGTAGCTTCGATAACTGTTACCGGGATTAAATCGCCGTTTTCAGCGAAAACTTGTGTCATACCAATTTTTCTACCTAAGATTCCTTTAGCCATTTGTCACACCTCCTGTAAGTTTTAAAAAGTTATATTTTTACCATTAAAGTTTGATTTCGATATCAACGCCAGATGGTAAATCAAGTTTCATTAACGCGTCAACAGTTTGTGGTGTTGGGTTAACGATATCGATCAGACGTTTATGCGTACGCATTTCGAATTGTTCACGAGAATCTTTGTACTTGTGAACAGCACGTAGAATTGTGTACACAGACTTCTCAGTTGGAAGTGGAATCGGACCTGATACACTTGCACCTGAACGCTTTGCAGTTTCCACGATTTTCTCAGCAGATTGATCTAAAATACGGTGATCATACGCTTTTAAACGAATACGAATCTTTTGTTTTGCCATTATTTTCCCTCCTTCTCGCCTATTTTCTAGACATTCTCCACGAAAATTTTCCAACACACCGCCATGGCAAAGCGGCCGGGTGTGTCGGCAACCTCTCGTTTCATCGCAGTCAAAGACCAACATTCAACATTATACACAATAAAAAAAGAATAAGCAAGTCTTTTAGCTAAATTCTTTTAAATGTTGCAGTTATTCCTACTACTAATATTTTTACTGATATTTATCGCTTATCTAAGCCGTTTATTAGTATATAAAATTTCATTGCACTTTGCAACACATAATGCTGTTATATCAACGTTTTCGGACATTTCTAACAATTAAGCGATGCCAATATGTTAAAAAGCAGTCTCTAATATTTAGAGACCGCTCTTTCTATCAATTTATAAGAAATACACACATGCAACCCAGCCAAATATAATAAGTGGGATATTAATAAAGATAAACGTTGGCACACACGTATCCCAAATGTGATTATGCTGTCCATCTACATTTAAACCTGCTGTTGGTCCAAGAGTAGAATCTGAAGCAGGAGAGCCTGCATCACCTAAAGCACCTGCTGTACCTATTAGACAAATAATCGCCAAAGGACTCATTCCTAACCCTTGTGCAAGAGGCACAAATAAGGTTGCGATGATAGGTACTGTTGCAAAGGATGATCCAATCCCCATCGTCACAATTAAACCAATGACCAACATAATAAATATAGCTAGACTCTTATTCCCTTGAAGAATTGTTAATGAGTTTGTAATTAAGCTATCTACATGGCCCGTGGCGTTAATAACAGATGCAAAGCCATTTGCAGCAATCATAACAAAACCAATAAAGGCCATCATCTTCATTCCTTCTGAAAGAATCTCATCTGCCTCTTTCCATTTAAGTGCCCCAGTAAAATACATAATCATAATTCCTGCAAAAGCACCTACAATCATTGAATCAGTATAAATTTGTGCACATAGAGAGACAATTAAAGCTGCAGCTGTAGAAACAATAACAAACTTACTAACATTAACATTTAAAGACTCTGTCTCAACATCGTTATTTTGATATTGTCGAGGTTTTCGGTAAACGAAAAAGGCTACACATAATCCAATTAACATCCCTAGAACTGGTATAGCCATCGCTACTGGTACATCATGTGAAGATGCCTCCATACCTGCCTTAGTTACTTGAGTAGAAACGATATCTTGGAATATAGCTCCGAAACCAGCAGGTACGAAACTATATGTACCTACTAAACCAACAGCAATTAATGTTGCGATAATTCGTCGGTCAACTTCTAGCATATTTAAAACCTTTAAGATTGGAGGTATCAATAATGGAATAAAGGCTATATGAATTGGAATTAAGTTTTGTGAGAAAATAGACATCATAAAAATCAGTAAGAATATTAAAACCTTTACTAAACCTTGTCGATTACTTGAACCGTTTTTATTTAATATCTTTAAAATCCCTGCAATCATTAATTCAGGGATTCCTGTTTTTGAAATGGCAATAGCGAAACCACCAAGCAATCCATAACTTAAAGCAATCGTTGCGCCTGCTCCTAATCCTTCTGTAAATGATTGTACAGTTGCTTCTATACCCATGCCGCTTGATAGACCTCCCGCAAAGGCCCCCAATACAAGAGAAAGAACAACATTAATACGGAGCAAACTTAATATTAACATGACAGCCACTGCCACAATTACTGCATTCATTTCAACACTTCACTTTCGTACACTAGATTACTAACACACTAAACTTTAATAGTCTAATAGTTGAAAGTCAAGATGTTTTTATGAACCTACAAAAACTTTCCAAATTCAAACACCAAAAAAACAGTATGATCTTAAAATCACACTGTTTTTTTGTTTCTTCCTATTATAACGATTCACGAATGACTTTTTTATAATAGCCAACAGAAAGTATAGCGAAGATAGCATATAACGCTATATAGCAGCTCATAGCAATCCATAATGGTGCTGTTAACTCAGATCCAAAGAAGAACCATCCCGACTTAACAGCAAAGTAACTATGGAGTAACCCTATTATTAATGGAACACCGAAGTTAAAGGCTTGTTTCATATATATACCTTTCATAATATCTTTTTCAGCGAAGCCAATCTTTCTTAATATCGTATAAGAAGCTCGCTCCTCTTCAGCCTCAGACATTTGTTTAAAGTATAAAATACTACCTGTTGTCATTAAAAATGCTAAAGCTAAAAATGCCGTTGTAAAAATTGTTGTGCCTAATGTTTCAATATTCTCTTGACGCTCACCTTCATAAGATGTTTGCGTAAATTTCATTGTTTTGCCTTCGCTATCTCTAACAGATATAACACCTGAACCTATTGTTTGTTTATACAATTTCTCAGCTAAGTCTATATCGCTTTTCGACTTTAACATAATAGTAGTTTGTTTATGAAATTGGAAAAGATCAGATTTTGTAGCAAGCTTTTCAAATACTTCATCTGATACTACAAAAATAGGTCCTCCTGGCCCACTAGTCACAATTCCACTAATAATACTTTCCTTTTGAATATCTACAACATGGAATGTTTCCTCAAGCTCTCCCGCAGATACTACAATATCTCGGTCTTTCTCTAACTTGAACATCGCTTCCATATACCCACCATAGTTTGTTAAGATGGCTTCATTACCAGATACTGATGCCTCAGGAACTCTTTGTTGATAATCAGAAAGTGGAATTGTATAAATAGTTCCTTCCATATTATTAAAAGGATTACCTTCTTGTTGATCTTCTTCTGGTATTAATTGTCCAACTGCCGCTGTTACACCCTGTAATCGGTAGTCTATTTTATTATAAGCAATATTATTTTCTTCTAGCTTTTTAAAAAAATCCTGATTATTATCTTCAAGCAATATATAGTCGCCAGGTACTCGACTATGTGCATGTGCTTCTGATGAATAATACGAAATATATGCTAATGTGGCAATCCCGAGTGATACACCCGTTAAAACAGTAATGAGCGTCAATGATTTTGCATTACTTTTCATACGATGCATAATTGGTGTTAATGCGAGTACATCATGTACAGATAAATGGCCATTTTTCTTTAGGCGAACTGAATTCATAATAAATGCTATGGAAAAACGGAATACAAGAAAGGTTCCACCAATGGTAGAAGCTAAAATAATGATCATATTTAAAAATAAATTTCCTGAATTGTCAATATCAAATAACTTTGTTGATGCATAGTAGCCATATACAATTAACACAAGACCTAAAAAACCGATGACCATTTGTAGTGGACTAAATCGTTTTACACGCTCATCTGCTTGTTTAGCAGCTGTAAATAGTGACAGTAGTGATACACGATGAATCATCCAAGCCATTTGCACAAGTACAATTACTAGTAGAATGGCAAATACTGCAACGGATTGTTGAAGTGCTTGCGTACTAAATGTCATCGTCACAAGTGCCTCTTTTTCTAGTACGCGCAGTAAAATCATTGCAAATAAGCGTGAGCTGAAGAACCCTGCAAGCATACCTAAAACGACCGCACCTACAAATAATAGGATACTTTCTACCGCCAATAAGCGTACGATAAGCCCCTTTGTCATCCCTATCAGCTGATACAAGCCTATTTCCTTACTGCGACGCTTCATAAATAAATGGTTTGCATAAAGTACGAAAAACAAAATAATAAAGTACAACATATATGTTGCTGCTTCAAAGCCTGCTGTGGCTGTACCGCTCTCCTGTACAGTAGCTAGCACGTTAGGGTTATTTTGCAATGTCACAAAGGAAAAATATAAAGTAACGCTAAAAATAAGTGCGAAGAAATATAAATAATAGTGCTTCATATTTTTCTTCATGCTGCGTAACACGAGTTTACTAAGACTCATAACCGTCACCACCTAGCACACTTTGCGTATGCATGATCTCTTGGAAAAATGCCTGTCTCGTTTTATCCCCTTTATATAGCTCACTATAAATGAGTCCATCTTTTAAAAACAAAACGCGTGTACAAAAGCTTGCTGCCACCGCATCATGCGTAACCATCATAATCGTTGCTTTTTTTGTCTCATTAATACTTTGTAGGTTTTTTAAAAGTGCAGTAGCTGATTTTGAATCAAGTGCGCCTGTAGGTTCATCAGCAAATACAAGCGATGGATTTGTAATAAGTGCACGAGCTGCCGATGTACGTTGCTTTTGACCACCTGATATTTCGTTTGGGTATTTGTTTAAAATCTCGGTAATACCTAGTAAGTGTGTAAGCTCCTTTAAACGACTCTCCGCAACAGCCTTCGGTAGTTTACTAATGGCTAATGGGAGTAGAATATTTTCTTTCACCGTCAATGTATCTAATAAATTATAATCCTGGAATATGAACCCTAATTGCTCACGGCGGAAATTAGCTAGCGCCTTCTCCTTCATACCACGTAGGTTTTGACCATTTATTTCAATGACACCTTCTGTTGCAAAGTCAATCGAACACAAAACGTTTAAAAGTGTTGTTTTTCCTGAGCCTGATGGTCCCATAATGCCGACAAATTCACCTTTATTCACTTCTAAATCAATGCCCTTTAAAACCTCTTGAGCTGTTGATTTTTTTCCATATACCTTTTTTACTTTACGACCAATTAAAACTGCCACTGGTAAACGCCCCCTTCTATAGTTCAAGTGTACCCTGTCTGCTCCCTCAATTCGTGCGTTTTACATGACAATATAAAAAGGTAGGTGACAATATCGTCATCTACCTGTTAGTTTGACATATTCATTTTGTAACGGAAAACGTAAGGTAAATATTGAGCCTTCTTCTACAGTTGATTGTACACTAATACGAACACCTATCTTCTGAGCCACGTTATGCGCTAAATACAAACCCATGCCTGTCGACTGTGCAGATTCTCTCCCAGCTGTTCCAGTATACGACTTTTGAAAAATTCGAGGCAAATCCTCCTTACAAATACCAATGCCTGCATCTTTTATATGTAATAATGTTGCGCCCTTCGGATCTACCTCCGTAAATATTAATACTTCGGAATTTGCAGGACTATATTTAATGGCATTGGATAAAATTTGTCGCACGATAAAAGCTAGCCATTTACCATCCGTCATCACAGTCTCCGTTAACTCATCAACATCAAAACCGATGCCTTTTTCAATACACCAGGCTTGCATAGCTCTTATTTCCTTATAGACAACCGTTCTGAGTTCGATCTCTGCCATATAATTATCTTTTTCAATTGAAGAAAAACGTGTTTGATGTAGCTGCTGATCAACCAATAAATGTAGCCTTAACCACTCAGCTTCTAATTTACGACGTAATGTCAAATCTTCAATACGGTCTAACATTAAATTAATCGAAGTTAATGGTGCTTTTACTTCATGAACCCAGGCCAAGAGCTCATCTGTATATTCCTGTAGCTGTACTTTTGCTTGATTTAACTCCGTATCCTTATCGTAAAAGACATCTTCAATCTTTGTAAAATACGCAGCTTGAAAAGGTGATAACGCTAAGTTTCTACTGTGTGCGTCATCAAGTTGGCTGTCCACATTTCCCAGGAAATCCTTTACCTGCTCCACTTCTACTACATATCGCCATATAAGAAAAATCATAAAACTAATAAACACGCTAATATTCATATACCAAATAGATATTCCCTCTAATCCAGCGTCTAAAGAAAATAAAACATTGATAATAATGATGATAAAAACGAAAAAGCCTATCCATGAGAGTCGTTCTCTTAAAAATAAAATTAGCATTGTCACTCACGTCCCTGTGTTACAGCCATATAACCAAGTCCCTTTTTAGTTAAAATCACTTCTTGTAAACCTATATCCTCAAGCTTAGTACGCAATCGATTAACATTTACCGACAATGTATTATCATTGACAAAGCGCTCATCATCCCATAGCTTTCTCATCAAATCATCTCTAGAAACAATTTGATCGGCCTTCTCCACTAAAATACGTAAAATAAAGAGTTCATTTTTAGTTAATGAAGTAAGATTTCCATCATACATAATCTCACCGCGTGCATAATCAATAACTGCACCATTAAACCGTGTGACATCCATTGATTCTTCTACGTAATCATATGTACGACGTAAAATAGCCTGAACCTTTGCAAGTAATACCTCCATATGAAAAGGCTTTTGTACAAAATCATCTGCGCCCATTTGCATTGCCATCACCATATCCATTGGGTGATCCCGTGAAGATAGAAAGAGAATTGGCACTTTTGAGATATGACGAATTTCACGACACCAATGAAAGCCATCATAGGCTGGTAGCTGAATGTCAATCAATACAAGCTGTGGCTTCTGCTCAATAAAATCATCCATCACTTTTTGGAAATCTTTAGGGCCAACTACTTGAAGCGACCATTGTGCAAAACGTGTCTGAATCATTTCAAAAATAGATGGATCATCTTCTATCAGCAATATTTTCATCTCCATTTGCAAATTCTCCTTCCATGAAGTGTTCTTATGTATTAAATAGGCTAATCGTCATAACGTGAGGTTGATTTCCGCTCTGACTGGGCGCTTTGTTGCTGACGCTTCGCTTTCGCACAGATAAAACATTTGCTGCTGACGCTTCGCTTTCGCGCAGAGCAGAGCTTCCTGGGGGCGTCCGATGAGCCGCTTGGGGCAACAAATGTTTTCTGTGCGAAAGCGTAGTGCAAACGCAGCGTCAGCGACACGATGTTGGTCACGAAGGCGTTATCACAGGACGTGATGCTTTTAGCCTTCGTTCCTCTGTCTGCTCGCTCCAGGGTCTCATCTGTGACGCTGATTCCCAAGGAGTCACCCAGCCTCCACTCCAATCAACTTATATAAGGCTTACGTTTTTAATAAATATTATCCTAACTTCTTAAGGATAATATTAAACGGTTAATAGTAATTAAAAGGGGTGCGATTCTATACACTATATGCTGCACTACCTTTTAATTTCAACTTCTTTCAGCAGATGTCCAAACCACCGTTGAAAGAAGTTAAAACCTCCGGCGGATGTCTCTGGTACTAGCTTTCACCTCTAGCGGTTTCGTAAAAAATCGATATTTCTGCTTTTTGGTATTTCACCTATTATGTATACATAAAATACTCTAATTCAAGTTAGATTATCAAATATCCATTACCTATTTTAACATAAAAAACCAATCTGTAAGCGTCCCTACAGATTGGTTTTGAAAAATTAGCTTGCGCTAAAATTATTTTTGGATAGAAGCAACTACGCCAGCGCCTACAGTACGGCCACCCTCACGGATAGAGAATTTAGTACCTTCTTCAAGAGCGATTGGAGCGATAAGTTCTACTGTCATTTCGATGTTATCGCCAGGCATTACCATTTCAACGCCTTCTGGTAAGTTACAGATACCTGTTACGTCAGTTGTACGGAAGTAGAACTGAGGACGGTAGTTAGTGAAGAATGGAGTATGACGGCCACCCTCTTCTTTTGATAAAACGTAAACTTCAGCTTTGAAGCTTGTGTGTGGAGTGATTGAACCTGGTTTAGCTAATACTTGACCACGTTGGATATCTTCACGAGCTACACCACGAAGTAAAGCACCGATGTTGTCACCAGCTTCAGCGTAGTCTAATAATTTACGGAACATTTCTACACCAGTTACAGTTGTAGATTTAGCTTCTTCAGTAATACCTACGATTTCAACTACGTCACCAACTTTAACTTGACCACGTTCAACACGGCCAGTTGCAACTGTACCACGACCAGTGATTGAGAATACGTCCTCAACTGGCATCATGAATGGTTTGTCAGTTTGACGTTCTGGAGTTGGGATGTAAGCATCTACAGCATCCATTAATTCAACGATTTTTTCTTCCCATTCAGCTTCGCCTTCAAGAGCTTTAAGAGCTGAACCTTTGATTACTGGTAGGTCATCACCTGGGAAGTCATATTCAGATAGTAGGTCACGGATTTCCATTTCTACTAATTCTAATAATTCTTCGTCATCAACCATATCACATTTGTTCATGAATACTACTAAGTATGGAACACCTACTTGACGAGATAAAAGGATGTGTTCACGAGTTTGTGGCATTGGGCCGTCAGCAGCAGATACTACTAAGATACCGCCGTCCATTTGTGCAGCACCAGTGATCATGTTTTTAACATAGTCAGCGTGTCCTGGGCAGTCAACGTGTGCATAGTGACGAGTTTCTGTTTCATATTCTACGTGAGAAGTATTGATTGTGATACCACGTTCTTTTTCTTCTGGAGCGTTATCGATATCAGCGTATGATTTAGCTTCTCCACCCATTTTTTTAGAAAGAACTGTTGCGATTGCAGCAGTTAAAGTTGTTTTACCATGGTCAACGTGTCCGATTGTACCAATGTTAGCATGCGTTTTTGAACGGTCGAATTTTTCTTTAGCCATTAGAGATTGCCTCCTCAAAATTATATGTTTATATTTTTTAAAAAACTATAGAATGATTGCTGATGGCGAACGGGCCCATCCACCATCTCACAATCATAGCTTACAAATTAGTTATACTTTATGCAAGATGAAAATTCAATTATTCACCTTTATTTTTTTTGACGATATCAGCAGCGATTGATTTTGGTACTTCTTCATAATGATCGAATGTCATTGAGAATACACCACGACCTTGTGTTGCTGAACGAAGAGTTGTTGCATAACCAAACATTTCCGATAAAGGAACCATTGCACGAACAACTTGAGAGTTACCGCGAGCTTCCATACCCTCAACGCGTCCGCGACGAGAAGTAATGTTACCCATGATATCACCAAGGTATTCTTCTGGAATTACAACTTCTACTTTCATCATTGGTTCTAAGATAACTGCATCACATTGTTTTGCAGCTTCTTTAAGAGCCATAGATGCAGCAATTTTGAACGCCATCTCATTCGAGTCAACGTCATGGTAAGAACCGAATACTAATTTCGCTTTAATGTCGATTAGTGGGTAACCAGCTACTACACCGCGCTCAAGAGAGTCACGAAGACCAGCTTCTACAGCAGGAATGTATTCACGAGGTACTACACCACCAACGATAGCGTTTTCGAATTCAAAGCCTTTACCTTCTTCGTTTGGAGAGAACTCAATCGTTACGTCACCATATTGTCCACGACCACCAGATTGGCGAGTGAATTTACCTTGAACTTTTGCAGAGCTACGGAATGTTTCACGGTAAGATACCATTGGAGCACCTACGTTAGCTTCTACTTTAAATTCACGGCGCATACGGTCAACTAAGATATCAAGGTGAAGCTCACCCATACCTGAGATGATTGTTTGACCAGTTTCTGTGTCAGTGTGAGCACGGAAAGTTGGATCCTCTTCTTGAAGTTTTTGTAAAGCTTGACCCATTTTATCTTGGTCAGCTTTTGACTTTGGTTCTACAGAAAGAGAAATTACTGGTTCAGGGAACTCCATTGATTCAAGAATAACTAGGTTTTTCTCGTCACATAGAGTATCACCAGTAGTAGTATCTTTAAGACCTACTGCTGCTGCGATATCCCCAGCAAATACTTTAGAAATCTCTTCACGAGAGTTTGCGTGCATTTGTAGGATACGACCTACACGCTCACGTTTACCTTTAGAAGAGTTTTGTACGTATGAACCTGAATCTAATGTTCCAGAGTACACACGGAAGAAAGTTAGTTTACCTACGAATGGGTCAGTCATAACTTTGAATGCAAGAGCTGAGAATGGCTCCTCATCTGAAGAATGACGTTCTAATTCCTCTTCACCATCAACATCAGTACCTTTGATTGCTGGTACATCTAATGGAGATGGTAAGTAATCGATAACTGCATCTAACATTGGGCGTACGCCTTTGTGTTTGAATGCTGTACCACAGATTACTGGGTAAAATTCTACTGCGATCGTAGCACGACGGATAGCCGCTTTAAGTTCAGCAACAGAGATTTCTTCGCCTTCTAAATATTTTTCCATGATATCTTCATCAACACTTGCAACAGCATCGATTAATTTTTCACGGTATTCTTCAGCTTGTGCGCGGTGTTCTTCAGGAATTTCACCTTGAGTTACTGCTGTACCTTTTTCGTCGCCGTAGAAAGTAGCTTTCATTTCAACTAAGTCAATGATTGCTGAGAACTGATCTTCAGCTCCGATAGGTAATTGGATAGGATGAGCGTTTGCTTGTAAACGTTCGTGTAGAGTTCCTACAGAATATAGGAAATCTGCTCCTGTTTTATCCATTTTGTTAATGAACACGATACGTGGAACGCCGTAAGTTGTAGCTTGACGCCATACTGTTTCAGTTTGAGGTTCAACACCAGATTGAGCATCAAGAACTGTTACAGCACCATCAAGTACGCGTAGTGAACGTTCAACTTCTACAGTGAAGTCTACGTGTCCAGGAGTATCGATGATGTTTACACGGTTGCCGTTCCATTGAGCTGTTGTCGCAGCAGAAGTGATTGTGATACCACGTTCTTGCTCTTGTTCCATCCAGTCCATTTGAGAAGCGCCTTCGTGAGTTTCACCAATTTTGTGAATCTTACCTGTGTAATAAAGGATACGCTCAGTAGTTGTTGTTTTACCAGCATCAATGTGAGCCATGATCCCAATATTACGAGTATTCTCTAGAGAGAATTCGCGTTTCATAAGGTATTTCTCCTTCCATATTGGGCTTATGCGATGTTTAGATTACCAACGGTAGTGAGCGAATGCTTTGTTCGCTTCTGCCATTTTGTGCATATCTTCACGCTTTTTAACTGATGCACCAGTGTTGTTAGAAGCATCAAGGATTTCGTTAGCTAAACGCTCTTCCATTGTTTTTTCACCACGAAGACGAGCGTAGTTAACTAGGTAACGAAGACCTAAAGTTGTACGACGTTCTGGACGTACTTCTACTGGCACTTGGTAGTTAGAACCACCAACACGGCGAGCGCGTACTTCAAGAACTGGCATTACGTTATTTAGAGCAGCTTCGAATACTTCAATTGGATTTTCACCAGAACGTTCTTTAACAAGTTCGAACGCACCGTATAAAATCTTTTGAGAAGTACCTCTTTTACCATCAACCATCATTTTATTAATTAAACGAGTTACTAGTTTTGAACTATAAATTGGATCTGGTAACACGTCACGTTTGGAAACAGGACCTTTACGAGGCATGTGTTTTCCTCCTTTCGAATAATTATCGATTTATTTTGTAAGAATTGGCTTGTCATATTCGCCGCAAAAATTTCCAATCTGCTAGCAAGATTAGAAATTTGCGACAACTACTTATGCTCATTATTAAGCAACGTTAAATAACGTTAAATTATTTTTTTTCTTTAGGGCGTTTTGTTCCGTATTTAGAACGTGATTGTAAACGACCGTTTACACCAGCTGTATCAAGAGCTCCACGTACGATATGGTAACGAACACCCGCTAAGTCTTTTACGCGTCCGCCACGGATAAGAACAACACTGTGCTCTTGTAAGTTGTGGCCTTCACCTGGGATATAAGCTGTAACCTCGATTTGGTTAGTTAAACGAACACGAGCGTATTTACGTAACGCTGAGTTTGGTTTACGAGGTGTCATTGTACCTACACGAGTACAAACTCCGCGTTTTTGTGGAGATTTAACATCAGTTAAAGATTTTTTAAATGAGTTATATCCTTTGTTTAACGCTGGTGATTTTGATTTCGTGCTTTTAGATTGACGAGGCTTACGTACTAATTGGTTAATTGTAGGCATCGGTATTTCCTCCCTTCATTTATTCCTTGTTAATACCACACATCCAGGTGGTTCATTTTTTGGGTAAAAACAAAGTCTTTGTGTTTAATACACAAAAACTACTCTACAGTAATCGCAACTACTGCAGCTCCAACGTGGATTCCACAGGCCTTGCCCAGTTCCTTTTTCGACTCAACAAGAATAACTGGTATTCCGATTTCTCTCGCGAAAGATATGGCCGAAACGGTTACCCAATTGTCTGCATCGAGTGCCACAAAAAGTTCTTTCACTGAACCGGCTCGCATTGCTTTTACTGCTTGCTTTGTACCTATGATTGTTTGACTATCCCTTACTCTATCATAAGACATTTTCATATCCTCCGAAGTACAGATAGTTAACTATCAACCTTCAATATATTATCATTATCAATTTCGACTGTCAACTTATATCTTTAAAAAGTCCGAAGAGATGATGACAATACATCCCTTCGGCACTTATTTAATAATTATTCAGCAGAAATTAGATCCTCTGTATCAAGTTCATCTTTTTCAATACGAATTTGACGGTAACGTTGCATACCAGTACCTGCAGGAACAAGTTTACCGATAATTACGTTTTCCTTCAGACCCAGAAGTTCATCGCGTTTTCCTTTAATAGCAGCATCCGTTAACACACGAGTTGTTTCTTGGAATGATGCAGCAGATAAGAATGATTCTGTTTCAAGAGACGCTTTTGTAATACCTAGGATAACAGGACGACAAGTTGCAGGGTTTTTGCCATTTAACACAGCATCTACATTTGCTTCTGAGAATTGGTGAATATCTAGTAATGAGCCTGGTAATAATTCTGTTTCACCAGCTTCAATTACACGTACTTTACGAAGCATTTGGCGAACCATTACCTCGATATGCTTATCTCCAATTTCTACCCCTTGCATACGGTATACTTTTTGTACTTCTTTTAACAGGTATTCTTGAACTGTTGGAACGTCTTTAACTTTTAACAATTGTTTTGGATCGATAGAACCTTCTGTTAATACTTGACCACGTTCTACAAAGTCGCCTTCTTGTACTTTCAGACGGGCATTGTAAGGTGCTGCGTATTTACGTGTTTCTACTTCACCTTCAATTGTAATCTCTTTTAGACCTTCACGGATTTCAGTGATGTCTGAAACAGTACCCGCGATATCAGAAATGACTGATTGACCTTTAGGATTACGTGCTTCAAAAATCTCTTGGATACGTGGAAGACCTTGTGTAATATCATCCCCGGCAACCCCACCTGTATGGAATGTACGCATTGTTAATTGTGTACCTGGTTCACCGATTGATTGAGCCGCAATAATACCAACTGCTTCTCCAACTTCAACCTCTTCACCTGTTGCTAAGTTCATGCCGTAACATTTTTTACATACACCATGTTTTGTATTACATGTGAATGCTGAACGGATTGTTACTTCCTCGATACCAGCCTCGATAACCGCACGAGCGATATCTTGATCGATTAAGCCATCTTTTTCTAAGATAACTTCACCTGTTTCTGGATGCACGATTGTTTTCTTCGTATGACGACCGATAATACGTTCATCTAACGCTTCAATTAACTCTGTACCTTCCATTAACGCACCAATTGTTAAACCACGGTCAGTTCCACAGTCATCCTCACGAACGATAACATCTTGTGCTACGTCAACAAGACGACGTGTTAAGTAACCTGAATCGGCAGTTTTTAGGGCTGTATCGGCAAGACCTTTACGAGCACCGTGAGTCGAGATAAAGTATTCTAATACCGTTAAACCTTCACGGAATGAAGATTTAATTGGAAGTTCGATAATACGACCAGCCGGGTTGGCCATCAGACCACGCATACCTGCTAACTGTGTAAAGTTAGATGCGTTCCCACGGGCACCTGAGTCAGACATCATAAAGATTGGGTTTGTTTTCTCAAGCGACTTCATCAGCTTCGATTGAATTTCATCTTTCGCAGCACTCCAGCTTGAGATAACGCGATCATAACGCTCATCTTCCGTGATGAAACCACGACGGAATTGCGCTTGAACTTTATCCACTTTTTCTTGTGCTTCCAATAAAATTTCGCCTTTGTCTGGTAATACGACGATGTCAGATACACCTACAGTGATACCAGCACGTGTTGAATATTTGAATCCTAAGTTCTTCATACGGTCAAGCATTTTAGATGTTTCTGTGATGTGGAAACGTTTAAATACTTCAGCAATGATATTACCTAAGAATTTTTTACGGAATGGGTTTACAACTGGTACTGATGCAAAGTGTTTACGCAGTACAGCTGTACGTTGTGCTTCAACTTTACCTTTTTCATCAAGTCCATTATAAGCAGCATCTGCTTCAAGCTCTTTTAACGTTTCTTCGTCAATTGTTAAATTAACAAAGTATTTGTCTGGTGTTTCTTGCTCTAAGTTGAATTCAGTTGGCTCATTAATATATGGGAATGATTTAGGCAAGATTTCGTTAAAGATTACTTTACCAACAGTCGTTAATAAGAACATGTCATTTTGTTCCTCAGTAAATGTTGGGTTATTTAACGAACTTGCTTTAATCGCAATACGAGTATGCAAATGAACATGACCTGTATCATATGCAATTAATACTTCGTTTGGTCCATAGAAAAGTGTTCCTTCGCCACGAGCTGTTTCACGCTCAAGTGTTAAGTAGTAGTTACCTAATACCATATCTTGAGATGGTGTTACAACTGGTTTCCCGTCTTTCGGGTTCAGGATATTTTGTGCAGCAAGCATTAGAAGACGAGCTTCTGCTTGTGCTTCAGCTGATAATGGTACGTGAACCGCCATTTGGTCACCATCGAAGTCAGCGTTATAAGCTGTACATACTAATGGGTGAAGACGAATAGCACGACCTTCAACTAGTGTTGGTTCAAACGCTTGAATACCAAGACGGTGAAGCGTAGGTGCACGGTTTAGTAATACCGGATGCTCACGAATTACATCTTCTAAAACGTCCCATACATCGTTGTTCAAACGCTCGATTTTACGTTTAGCAGATTTTATATTATGAGCAAGACCACGTTCTACTAACTCTTTCATTACGAAAGGCTTAAATAGCTCAATTGCCATTTCTTTTGGTAGACCGCATTGATACATTTTTAAGTTTGGACCTACTACGATAACCGAACGACCAGAGTAGTCAACACGTTTACCAAGTAAGTTTTGACGGAAACGACCTTGTTTACCTTTCAGCATATGTGAAAGTGATTTTAATGGACGGTTACCAGGACCTGTTACGGGACGACCACGACGACCGTTATCGATTAATGCATCAACAGCTTCTTGTAACATACGTTTTTCGTTTTGTACGATGATACTTGGAGCACCAAGGTCTAGTAAACGTTTTAAACGGTTATTACGGTTGATTACACGACGATATAAATCGTTTAAGTCAGAAGTTGCAAAACGCCCACCATCTAATTGCACCATTGGACGAAGCTCTGGTGGAATAACCGGTAGTACATCTAAAATCATCCATTCAGGAGAGTTACCTGAGTTACGGAATGATTCAACAACTTCAAGACGTTTAATGGCACGTGTACGACGTTGACCTTGTGCTGATTTTAACTCTTCTTTTAAAGAATGAGTCTCATCTTCAAGATCAATTTTGCCTAATAATTTTTTAATTGCTTCCGCACCCATAGATGCTTCGAATGTGTTGCCGAATTTTTCGCGATATGCACGGTACTCTTTTTCAGAAAGTAGTTGTTTACTTTCTAGGTTTGTAGCACCTGGTTCGATTACAACGTAAGAAGCAAAGTAAATTACTTCTTCTAGTGCACGTGGGGACATATCTAAAATAAGACCCATACGACTAGGAATACCTTTGAAGTACCAGATATGAGATACTGGTGCTGCTAATTCGATGTGGCCCATACGTTCACGACGAACTTTAGCGCGTGTTACTTCAACTCCACAACGATCACAAACTACGCCTTTATAGCGTACACGTTTGTATTTACCACAATGACACTCCCAGTCCTTAGTTGGACCAAAAATACGCTCACAGAATAAACCATCTTTTTCTGGTTTTAAAGTACGATAGTTAATTGTTTCAGGTTTTTTGACTTCACCGTATGACCAAGAACGAATCTTGTCAGGAGAAGCTAAACCGATTTTCATATATTCAAATTCATTAACGTCTATCAAGGAGCCTACCTCCCTCTAGTATAGGTCTTTATAAAGACTCTTTTACGCAGCTCGATAATCGTTTGCAAGAAATGTCTCTTTGGCAAAAGATTAAAAATAGAATGATTTATTGAAAGAAAAAGCCGGACAGGGCGTTAAATCCTGCCCGACTAATTTGAAAAATAACTTTGACCGCGTTCACAAAGGTGTGAACTAACGTTTTCCATTATTCAAAAGACTCTACTGGCTCTTCTTCTTTTTCTTGCTGTGGTGCAATGTTAAGTGCGTCAGCTGGTTGAAGATCTTCCTCTTCGTCTAAGTCGCGAAGCTCTACCTCTTCATCATTAACAGTTAACATTTTCACATCCATACCAAGAGATTGAAGTTCTTTAATCAATACTTTGAATGATTCAGGAACGCCTGGCTCTGGTACACTTTCACCCTTAACGATTGCTTCGTATGTTTTCACACGACCAACAACGTCATCGGATTTAACTGTTAAGATTTCTTGAAGTGTATAGGCAGCACCGTATGCTTCAAGTGCCCATACCTCCATCTCACCAAAGCGTTGTCCACCGAACTGTGCTTTACCACCAAGTGGCTGTTGAGTAACAAGTGAGTAAGGACCAGTTGAACGTGCGTGAAGTTTATCATCAACCATGTGAGCAAGTTTGATCATGTACATGATCCCTACTGATACACGGTTATCGAATGGTTCACCTGAACGTCCATCATACAGGGTTGTTTTACCATCGCGGTTCATCCCTGCTTCTTCCATCGTTTCCCAAACATCTTCCTCGTTGGCACCATCAAATACTGGAGTTGCCATATGAACGCCTAGGTAACGAGAAGCCATACCTAAGTGTAACTCTAAAACTTGTCCGATGTTCATACGAGAAGGTACGCCAAGTGGATTTAACATGATATCAACAGGAGTACCGTCTGGCATGAATGGCATATCCTCTTCCGGTAAGATACGAGAGATAACCCCTTTGTTACCATGACGTCCGGCCATTTTGTCCCCTACGCGAATTTTACGTTTTTGAACAATGTAAGCACGAACTAATTGGTTAACACCTGGTGGTAACTCATCGCCATCTTCACGGTTAAATACTTTCACGTCAAGAATAATACCGCCAGCACCATGTGGTACACGTAATGAAGTATCACGAACTTCACGAGCTTTTTCACCGAAGATAGCATGTAATAAGCGTTCTTCAGCAGTTAATTCTGTAACTCCCTTAGGTGTTACTTTACCTACAAGAATGTCACCATCACGAACTTCTGCACCGATGCGGATGATACCACGTTCGTCTAAGTTACGAAGCGCATCTTCCCCAACGTTTGGAATATCACGAGTGATTTCTTCAGGTCCTAATTTTGTATCACGAGACTCTGATTCGTATTCTTCAATATGAACAGATGTATAAACATCGTCTTTTACAAGGCGTTCGCTCATGATAACAGCATCTTCATAGTTAAATCCGTTCCAAGTCATGAACGCAACAAGTACGTTACGACCAAGAGCAAGTTCACCCTTTTCCATAGATGGACCATCTGCTAAAATGTCACGAGGTTTCACACGTTCGCCAACTTTTACAAGTGGACGTTGGTTGTATGAAGTACCTTGGTTAGAACGAATGAATTTTTGTAATTTATATTTTGTTAAATCGCCTTTAACTTCTTTACCATCAACGACTTCAATACGGCGAACATGGATAGAGCGAGCTTCAACATGCTCAACAATACCATCATATTTCGCTACTACAGCCGCACCTGAGTCACGCGCATCAACGTGTTCCATACCAGTACCAACAAATGGTGCTTCTGGGTTAAGAAGAGGAACTGCTTGACGTTGCATGTTGGCACCCATAAGTGCACGGTTCGAGTCATCGTTTTCTAAGAACGGGATACATGCAGTCGCAGCTGAAACTACTTGTTTCGGAGATACGTCCATGTAGTCCATTTGAGCTTTATTGAATACTGTATTATCCCCACGGAAACGACCTACTACTTCGTCTTTAGCAAATGTACCATCAGGATTTAATAGTGAGTTCGCTTGTGCTACATAGTAGTTATCTTCTTCATCAGCTGTTAAATAATCAATCTGATCCGTTACTTGGCCTTTTTCATGGTCAATACGACGATAAGGCGTTTCAATGAATCCGAATTTATTTACTTTGGCAAATGAAGATAATGAGTTGATTAAACCAATGTTTGGACCCTCTGGTGTCTCGATTGGACACATACGACCATAGTGAGAGTAGTGAACGTCACGTACTTCGAAACCAGCACGCTCACGTGTTAAACCACCAGGCCCTAATGCAGATAGACGACGTTTATGCGTTAACTCTGCCAGTGGGTTTGTTTGGTCCATGAATTGTGATAACTGAGAGCTTCCGAAGAACTCTTTAATTGACGCAATTACCGGACGAATATTAATTAATTGTTGTGGTACGATAGCAGCTGTATCGTTAATAGACATACGCTCACGTACGACACGTTCCATACGAGATAAACCGATACGGAATTGGTTTTGTAAAAGCTCACCAACAGAACGTAGACGACGGTTACCTAAATGGTCAATATCATCTGTTGCCCCTACTTGGTAAAGTAAGTTGAAGAAATAACTTACTGAAGATAATACGTCAGCAGGCGTAATATTCTTCACTTCTTCATCGATGTACGCATTACTAATAATATTGATTTCTTTTTGCGCTTCATCTTTTGGTGCATAGATTTTAATAGATTGGATTGTTACATCATCCTCAAGCACTCCACCTACTTGTGATAAAGTGCGGTAACCGATTCCTTTTGATGAATCTTCTAGATACGGTAAGATTTTATCTAAAGTGCGACGGTCAAGAACTGTACCTTTCTCTACTAAAATTTCGCCTGTTTCTGGGTCTACAAGCGTTTCAGCAATCGTTTGGTTAAATAAACGATTTTTGATATGAAGCTTTTTATTCATTTTGTAGCGACCAACATTCGCTAAATCATAACGTTTCGCATCAAAGAAGCGAGAGTATAATAAACTCTTCGCACTTTCAACTGTTGGTGGCTCACCTGGACGTAAACGTTCATAGATTTCTAAAAGTGCTTTTTCAGTACTTTCAGAGTTATCCTTTTCTAACGTATTACGTAAATATTCATTGTCACCGATAATATCGATAATTTCTTGGTCTGAACCGAAGCCTAATGCACGAAGTAACACTGTTACTGGTAGCTTACGAGTACGGTCAATACGCACATATACTACATCTTTCGCGTCAGTTTCATATTCTAACCATGCACCACGGTTAGGAATAACTGTTGCTCCGAAACCTTTCTTACCGTTTTTATCAGTTTTATCATGGAAATACACACTTGGTGAACGAACTAATTGTGAAACGATAACACGTTCAGCACCATTGATAATGAACGTACCTGTCTCTGTCATTAATGGGAAGTCACCCATGAAGACATCCTGTTCTTTCACTTCGTCTGTTTCTTTGTTGTAAAGACGTACTTTCACACGTAATGGAGCTGCGTAAGTAACATCTCGCTCTTTACACTCATCGACATCATACTTAGGATCACCTAATGAATAATCGATAAATTCTAATGAAAGATTGCCTGTAAAGTCCTCGATCGGCGAAATGTCACGGAACATTTCACGTAAACCTTCTTCAAGGAACCACTCGTAAGACGCCGTTTGAATCTCAATCAGATTTGGAAGCTCAAGCACCTCTTTAATACGCGCAAAGCTTCTACGCTGGCGGTGTTGTCCATACTGAACTAGTTGACCTGTCAACTCATTCACCCCTCAATAAAGCGATATTAGGTCTTTGCAAAATCATACAAATAGTGTATGATTTCGAAAGACAAAAAGAAAACGAGTCTTCAAAAAGATCTCATTTTCGGTTAACTAAACCTATCTTGGCAAGTATACCCACATTAAAACAATCATATACAAAAAGGGCATACGACCTCAAAATAATATTTTTGCATTTTATTATATTATCATAGCCGATTTGTCAAGTCAATAATTTATGCATACTTCATCTATTTTTTTGCACGTACTATCCAGTACCCTTTTTTCTTCTCCACAACATCGACTTCAGAAAATTTTTCTTCTAAGTAACTTACCGTTGATGGCGCACCTTGCTTCTTCTGTATTACTACCCATAGCTCACCAGATGATACTAACTTATCGTAAGCTCCATCGTAAAAACGGAAAATTGTTTCCTTTCCTGCGCGAATTGGAGGATTGGTTAAAATAGCTGCGGCTTTTACATCCTTGTCAACCATCGATAGTCCGTCACTCACAAATATCCGTACATTTTGAACACCGTTTACTTGCGCATTTTTTTGCGAGAGTGCAACTGCACGTTCATTTATATCCATCATAAACACGGTACGGTCTGGGTTTGTTTTGGCAATCGATAATCCGATTGGTCCATACCCGCACCCCACATCAAAAATCGCACCATCAATATCAGGCATTTGAAAAGCATCTATTAAAACACGGGATCCAAAATCTACTTCGCTTTTACTAAATACACCTGCATCCGTTTCAAAGGAAAACGTATGCCCTAACAATTTGAATGTCCAGTGACGAGGTTTACTCTCAGTTTGAGGCTTATTTGTATAATAGTGATCTGACATTTTCACGCCTCCTCAGAATGAAGAAAAAAAGCTCGCCAAAATGACGAGCTTTCCTTTTGTTTAAAAGTAAAAGTAACGCGAGATTACTTAACTTCTACAGATGCGCCAACTTCTTCAAGTTTAGCTTTGATTTGTTCAGCTTCATCTTTAGAAACGCCTTCTTTAAGAGCTTTAGGAGCGTTATCTACTACTTCTTTAGCTTCTTTAAGACCTAAACCAGTGATTTCACGAACCACTTTGATTACTTTAATTTTTTCTGCACCAGCAGATGCTAATACTACGTCGAACTCAGTTTTTTCTTCAGCAGCGCCAGCAGCACCACCAGCAACTACTGCTACAGGAGCAGCAGCTGTTACACCGAATTCTTCTTCGATAGCTTTTACTAAATCGTTTAATTCAAGAACTGTCATAGCTTTGATAGCTTCTAAGATTTGCTCTTTATTCATTATAATTTCCTCCTAATTGGATAATGTTTTATTGTTGCGGTCAGGCCGCAGAAGTTAGAGTGCGTATGAAATTACGCGCCTTGTTCTTCTTTTTGTTCTGCAACAGCTTTTGTTGCAAGTGCGAAGTTGCGCACTGGAGCTTGAAGTACAGATAAAAGCATAGAAAGAAGACCTTCGCGTGATGGAAGTTCTGCAAGTGCTTTAACATCTTCAACAGAAGAGATTGTACCTTCAATGATACCTGCTTTAATTTCTAAAGCTTCATTTTTCTTAGCGAACTCGTTGATGATTTTAGCAGGAGCTACAACATCTTCTTTTGAGAACGCAATTGCGTTAGGACCAACTAATACGTCGTTGATTCCTTCAAGGCCAACAGCTTCAGTAGCACGACGTGTTAAAGTGTTTTTGTAAACTTTGAACTCAACGCCAGCTTCACGAAGTTGTTTACGAAGTTCAGTCACTTGCGCAACGTTAAGACCACGGTAATCCACAACTACTACAGAAGCAGCATTTTGAAATTTCTCAGTAATCTCTTGAACTTGTGCTTGTTTGTTTTCGATAACTTTGCTCATGATGACACCTCCTATTTAGAATGGGTCATTTATACCGACAAAAGAAAAGCCTCTGGGTCAAATAGACGCAGAGGCTGAAAGTCATCATCTTTAAAATAAGAATCCGAATTCCGATGTCCTCGGTAGGATCATTAAGTGACAAGTCACTCCTACTGTCTACGGTACAAATGGATGATTCACAACAGCAACCATCTTATCATAGATAGACAGCGCCGTCAACAGGTTTACATAAAAACTTTAATTATTTTACTACTACGCTTGAAGCATCAACTTTAATAGCTGGACCCATTGTAGTTGTAACGTTTACAGATTTCATGTAAGTACCTTTAGCTGCAGCAGGTTTTGCTTTTTGCACTACATCAAATACAGTTAAGAAGTTTTCTACTAATTTTTCTGCAGAGAATGAAGCTTTACCGATAGGAGCGTGGATGATACCAGCTTTATCAGCACGGTATTCTACTTTACCAGCTTTAATTTCGTTGATAGCTTTTGTTACATCGAAAGTAACTGTACCAGTTTTAGGGTTTGGCATTAAACCTTTAGGTCCTAATACACGACCAAGTTTACCAACTTCACCCATCATGTCAGGAGTTGCAACGATTACATCGAAATCAAACCAACCTTGTTGGATTTTTTGGATGTATTCTGCATCGCCTACATAGTCAGCACCAGCAGCTTCAGCTTCTTTAAGTTTTTCACCTTTAGCGAACACTAATACGCGTTGAGTTTTACCAGTACCGTTTGGTAACACTACTGCACCACGGATTTGTTGGTCGTTTTTACGAGTATCGATTCCTAAACGGAAAGCAACTTCTACAGTAGCGTCGAAGTTCACTGTGCTAGTTTTTTGAGCAAGTTCGATTGCTTCTTGAGCGCCGTATAGTGCGTTACGGTCGATTAATTTTGCTGCATCTTGCAGTTTTTTACCTTTTTTAGCCATTATATAATTCCTCCTTGATTGTGGTTATAGCGGATTTTACCTCCCACGAATAAAGGTTGCGCGTTCACAAAGAAACTCCGCAACCTTCCAAAAAACAAATACATCATCAAGTAATGGGATTAGTCTTCGATAACAATACCCATGCTTCGTGCAGTACCTTCAACCATTAACATTGCAGCTTCTACTGAAGCAGCGTTAAGGTCTGGCATTTTAGTTTCAGCGATTTCGCGAACTTTATCACGTTTAACCGTTGCCACTTTTTTACGGTTTGGTTCACCAGATCCAGATTGGATACCAGCTGCTACTTTAAGTAGTACTGCTGCAGGTGGAGTTTTTGTAATGAAAGTGAATGAACGGTCCTCGAATACTGAAATTTCAACTGGAATGATAAGACCAGCTTGATCTGCAGTACGCGCGTTGAATTCTTTACAGAATCCCATGATGTTCACACCTGCTTGACCTAATGCAGGACCAACCGGTGGAGCTGGGTTTGCTTTACCAGCAGGGATTTGAAGTTTAACAACTTTAATAACTTTTTTAGCCACGAGACACACCTCCTTAAGTCCGTGATGTGGTAATTGGGTTGCCCCTCCCACTCAATATCTGTCTGTCAGCTAAGTGCCGATAACATTAAAATTATCATTGTAGACGTCAAACCAAAGTCTGACAGTCTGACCTTGAAATGATACCACTTTTATTTTTTTAAAGCAAGTAGTAATTAACAAAATCTGCGTCATACGCCTCAGACATATGACACTTTTGTTACTAGAACTATATTTTTTGCATTTGCTCAAAATCTAATTCCATAATTGTTTCGCGACCAAACATATCGACAGAAACTTTCACTTTTCCTTTTTCAGTGTCAATTTCTTCAACACGCCCTTGGAAGTGAGCAAAAGGCCCTTCTAATATTTCTACTGCTTCCCCAACAGAAATATCGATCTCGACAATTTTGTCAGTCATTCCCATTTGCTGTAGTAGACGATCCGCTTCTTCAGGTAATAAAGGTGTTGGCTTTGCACCACCACCAGATGAACCGATAAATCCAGTTACACCTGGCGTATTACGTACAACATACCACGAATCATCTGTCATAATTAGCTCTACTAAAACATAACCAGGGAAAACTTTACGCATCATTGTACGTTTTTTCCCATCCTTCATTTCTGTTTCTTCGTGTTCAGGCACAATAACACGGAAAATCTTATCTTGCATACCCATTGTTTCTACACGTTTCTCTAGGTTTGCTTTTACACGGTTCTCATACCCTGAATACGTATGAACAACATACCAATTTTTCTCCATAACTACTAGGACTCCTCGTCCGTCCCTCCCTTACCAAATCAATTACGCCTTGGCGTAATTGTGTCTGGATTTTGTATTGTGCTTGCACAATTGGTTCCTTTCAAAATCCGTGACATCTGCCAGCGGCTTTATCTTCATTCAGTCGGTGTTTTAACACTTACTAAAAAGGAACTGCATTTGCATTCATCCTACCACTTTTAGAAGCAGGAATCTTCTACTGAATGAAGATAAAAGTGAAAAAATGAATCGCGATATGCTAAGCGTATCCTTTACTCTTTTCACAAACTACCCATTAGAAAAACATAGCTTCCGCTAATAGCCTAGCGAAAGCCCGATGATATATACCCAAACTAGCATAGTCATCTATCGCTACCCTCATACTATCCCTAGTAGCATACTTACCATATTGAGAATATTTTATTGCTGTTCACTTCTTCAATTTCGCCTTGGCGAGATTTTGAATTGTGCTGGCACAATTCAAAATCCGCGACATCCACCGGAGGCATTATCTTCATTCTATCAAGATGGGAGTCTCCTGTGCTGACGCTTTGCTTTCGCTACAGGAAAGATCTGCTGAATGAAGATAAAACAAACGAAAAAACCCGTTTATTGTAATGACGGGCTATTTCAGAAGTATTAACATGCTATTTACTAAATTATAGATCTAAGTACCAGCGGAATAATGATGAAATACCTAAGTCTACTAACACAAAAAATAAAGCCATAATTACAACAGTTGAAATTACAACGACTGTATATTTCGTCAGTTCTTTACTTTTTGGCCAGCTTGTTTTGCGCATTTCCGACATTACATTGCTGAAAAAGCCTTTAATCTTGCCCATTCTAGCCTAACCTCCGAATCAATCATATCTGTCTATTTACGAATCATTTTATAGCGTTTGTTTATGCACTGTATGTTCATTGCAATGCGAGCAAAATTTCTTTAGTTCGAGGCGTACATTTGAACCTTCCTTAGCTGGAAACGTATAATTTCTCGATCCGCATTTTTCGCAATTTAGAACGACTTTTTTTGCCATATTATCACCTTTTCGGCACTTTGTCTTTTCAAGACTAACACCTATATTTGTCAATGTCAATAAAGGCATGCAACCGCTAGGACATTTCTTCAAGAACTAAATGTCGCTCTAATTTTCGCTTTACTCGTTGTAAAGCATTGTCAATAGACTTCACATGACGATTTAATTTCGCTGAAATTTCATGATATGATTGACCATCTAAGTAAAGAGCTAATACTTGTAATTCTAATTCACTTAAAATCTCACTCATCTTTTCTTCTAAGTAGCCAAACTCTTCTCTATGAATCATTAACTCTTCCGGATCATCCATAATAGCACCAGTTAACACATCCATTAATGTACGATCTGACTCTTCATCAAAAATAGGCTTGTCCAAAGAAACGTAAGAATTTAGCGGTATATGCTTTTGTCTTGTAGCTGTTTTAATAGCCGTAATAATCTGTCTTGTAATACATAGCTCAGCAAAAGCTCGAAAAGAAGCAAGCTTATCTCCCTTAAAATCGCGAATGGCTTTATATAGTCCAATCATACCCTCTTGCACAATGTCTTCCTTATCTGCACCAATTAAAAAATATGATCTAGCCTTCGCTCTCACTAACAAACGGTATTTCGTAATTAAAAAATCCAACGCATCTGTATTACCTTGATGCACCATTTCAATAAGTTCTTCATCATTGAATCGTTCAAAATCTTGTGTCACTTGTACAATACTATTTTTAAACATGGTATCACCTCAGCCACAACAGATAATTAGGAACAGTATAACGGAATTGGAAAATATGCGTCAATAAATCATTTCAAACCACGCCGCCATTTTTCAAAGGCTAAAGCAACATCAGGCTTTAGCTCTATGCGGGAAGGCGGCTTGCTAACCTGTTTTCGCTTCACATCATGAGAAATTTTATGCTGGATAATCCCCATATCAATTTCTAGCTCTCTTGCCGATTTTCGCAGAGCACCGTTACCAAAAATAACATTTTGCTCTGCCATATCGGAGGTTGCTACGTGAATCTGTACATTTCTAGCTTTTAGTTCGTGTGTCATTTTTTCAATACGTTCATCTGCTGTTTCGTTTTTCCGTGTATAAATGACTTCGACATCATTTTCTAAATAAGTTTGCTCCACACCCGGTACAAGATGTGCATCAAAAACTATAATTACGCGCCATCCCATAGCTGCCTTATACTCAGCCAGAAGCTCAATTAATCTCCTACGGGCATCTTCAAAATTCGTATCACGTAATGGTCGTAGCTCTTTCCAAGCTCCTACCATATTATAGCCGTCAACAAGCAAAATGTTTTTCATCGTCAATCATTCGCTTCTTGACGTTTACGATACACTTCGTACATTAAGAGTGCAGCAGCTACTGATGCATTTAGGGATGTAACATGCCCAACCATCGGTAAATGATATAAAAAATCACATTTCTCTTTTAATAGGCGACTCATACCTTTGCCTTCACTACCAATAATAATAGCGAGTGGCAATGTTGCATCCATTTTACGATAGTCTGCAGAACCTTTAGCATCTGTACCTGCAATCCATACTCCTCGTTCTTTTAACTCATCTACCGTCTGCGCTAGGTTATTAACACGCACGACAGGTACATGCTCAATCGCTCCAGTTGATGCCTTTGCCACTACAGCTGTCAAACTCACAGAACGGCGCTTCGGAATAATAATGCCGTGCGCACCTATCGCATCAGCCGTTCGCATAATAGAACCTAGATTATGCGGGTCCTCTAGCTCATCTAAAATTAAGAAAAATGGATCTTCTTGTTTTTTTGTCGCCGCAGCAAATAAATCCTCTAGCTCTGCATATCTATATGCTGCAACAGAGGCAACAATTCCTTGGTGATTTGCATCTGATAATTGATCAACCTTTTTCTTCGGGACAAATTGAACAATGACGCCACGTTCTCGTGCTAAATCTAGAAGTTCATTAACCCCTGATTTTTTTACACCCTCTGCAATCCATACTTTATTCATATCGCGGCCTGAACGAAGTGCTTCTAACACTGGGTTTTTACCTGCAATAATTTCACCATTCTGCTCTGCCATTATTTCGACACTCCTTTCGATTCCTCGATTATTTGAATAGCGTATGCAATGATTGCATACACGCGTTCTAATTCATTTAATAAATATAAGCTACCAAGCACAGCCTCAAAGCCCGAGCTATTACGGTATGTTTGAACATCTGTATTTTTTGGCACAGAGCCGGATTTGGCATTGCGTCCACGACGGAACACAGCCAACTCCTCCTCTGTTAAAAAGCCCTCATCCATCATTCGATGTACAATCATAGATTGCGCTTTCGCTGATACATAACGTGTCGCTTCTCTATGCAGTGTGTTAGGTTTGACACGGCCAGCACGTAGCAAATGCTCTCGTACCTTTTGTTCTAAAACTGCGTCTCCCATATAGGCTAACGCTAATGCATTCAATTGCTTAACATCTTCGTTGCGGAGTTTATCCAAGTTACTTACCCTCGTTTCCATCTAGTTCCTTGTCGCGTATCTTCCAAAATGATACCTTGCGCTTGCAAATGGTCACGAATTTCATCTGAACGAGCAAAATCACGATTTTTACGTGCTTCTACACGCTCCTGTAAAAGTGCTTCAATTTCTTCGTCTAGCAGCTCTTCTTCTTTTGCAAATTCAATACCTAAGACGTCACCTATCACCTCAAAAGTTTCAGTAAAACTCAATAATACTTTTTCATCAGTATTCGTTTCATTTAAATAAATATTTGCGATACGTGCTAATTCAAATAATACAGAAATGGCATTGGCTGTATTAAAGTCATCATCCATTGCTTCTTCAAAAAGCGCTTTTTGTTCAGCAATTTTTTCAAGCCATTCCTCTGAGTGATCACCTAAGCTCGCAGTTGCTGTTAAACGGTGTTTCACATTGTTGTAGGCAGTACGAATTCGTTCTAAACCAGTTGCGGCTGCATCTACTAAATCCTTTGCAAAGTTAATCGGATGACGATAATGCACAGAAAGCATAAAGAAGCGTAAAATTTGTGGGTCAATTTGTTTACGAATATCATTAACGAGTACAAAATTACCAAGGGATTTGGACATTTTTTCATTATCAATATTAATATACCCATTGTGCATCCAGTAACGTGCAAATGTTTTATCATTATGAGCTTCAGATTGTGCAATTTCATTTTCATGATGCGGGAATGTTAAATCTTGCCCACCAGCATGAATATCAATAGTATCTCCTAAATGCTCACGTGCCATTACAGAGCATTCAATATGCCACCCTGGACGTCCTTTGCCCCATGGACTCTCCCAGTAAATTTCACCTGGCTTCACAGCTTTCCATAAAGCAAAATCTAAAGCATCATCTTTTTTCTCGCCTGCTTCTATACGAGCACCAATTTTTAAATCATCCACTGATTGATGAGATAATTTACCGTAACCATTAAATTTACGAGTTCGGTAATAGACATCACCAGCTGACTCATAAGCGTAGCCTTTATCGATTAAAACTTGAATGAATTGAATGATATCATCCATATGCTCTGTTACGCGTGGATGTACATCTGCTTTCTTGCAACCTAACGCTGTAACATCTTCAAAGTATGCGGCGATAAAGCGTTCCGTTAATTCATGCACTTCTTCTCCAAGTTCATTGGCAGCCTTAATAATTTTGTCGTCCACATCTGTGAAATTTGAAACAAATTTCACATCGTAGCCTTTGTATTGAAAATAACGTCGCACTGTATCATAGACAATTACTGGACGTGAATTCCCAATATGAATGTAGTTATAAACGGTCGGACCGCAAACGTACATTTTTACTTTGCCTTCTTCTAGAGGTACGAAAATTTCCTTTTGTCGTGTTAATGAGTTGAAAATTTGAATACTCATTGTGTTTCTCTCTCCTTTTGTAAGCGTTCGATTTCCTTATGCAATGCTGTAATTTGCTTCTCGAAAGCTTGACAACGTTCTTCTACAGGGTCAGGTATATTTTGGTGATCTAGCTTTTTCTCTAGACGGACTCCATCCTTAATCACTATTTTACCAGGAATACCGACAACTGTAGCATTTGGCGGTACTTCTTTTAAGACAACTGAGCCTGCACCAATTTTACTATTTTCACCAATTGTAATAGAACCTAAAACTTTTGCACCCGTTGCAACTAGAACATTATCCTCTAATGTTGGATGGCGTTTCCCCTTTTCTTTTCCTGTACCACCTAAAGTTACGCCTTGATACAACGTTACATTATCACCAATCTCACAAGTTTCGCCAATTACAACGCCCATCCCATGGTCAATAAAGAAACGTCGACCAATTTTAGCTCCAGGATGAATTTCAATTCCAGTAAAGAAGCGACTAATTTGTGAAATGGCACGGGCTATAAAATAAAGACGCCTTTTAAAGAACCAATGGGCAACCCGATGCGCCCAAGTAGCATGCAGACCTGAGTATGTTAATATAACTTCGAATACACTGCGTGCTGCTGGATCATTCTCAAAAATTGTTTCTACATCTTCCTTCATTCTTTTAAACACAAAAAACTCCCCCTTTTCGTTTTGATCTGCCCTGCATCCTGGCCTTTGACGTTGATTTCACTGCAGAGTTAGTTAGTCGAGTAGAATTGGCGCACCCATTGTTTCAAGTCACATGTCCAGAAAATAAAAAAGCGCCCCTATCATCCCAAAAAGGAATGACAGAGACGCTAAATTTGCGCGGTTCCACTCTGATTGAAGGAGAAAACCTTCCACTCTGGACGTTCTGTAACGGGAACGAATCGATAAAGCCTACTATTGTTCAGCTTTATGCTCAAAGGTGCATTTCAGTTTTGCCTAGGCTCAGACCACTTTCAGCCGGTGATGGTCCTCTCTTTGGAGCATGCTTCACTTACTTCTCCTTATCAACGCTTTCTCAATGTAAGTACATTTTACAACGAACTAATAAATTGTCAATCAATTTCTACTTATTGCGCAAATTTTTCTACACGATCAATTGTTTTCTGTTTGCCAATTAAGCAAATAGCGTTAGGAAGCTCTGGACCATGCGTTTCACCCGTCGTTACGACGCGGATTGGCATGAATAAATTTTTACCTTTATGACCTGTTTCTTTTTGAACAGCTTTAATAGCTGCTTTGACAGCGTCAGGAGTAAATTCCTCTAAAACTTCAAGCTGTGTTTTAAATGCAGCCATTACTTCAGGTACCTGCTCACCCGCTAAAACTGCTTTTGCTTCTTCATCATATTCAATATGATCGTTAAAGAATAGGCTAGATAGATCTACAATTTCAGCACCAAAGCTCATTTGATCATGATAAAGTGCGATTAAATCAGTTGCCCATGCACGTTCTTCTGCTGTTAGCTCTTCTGGTAATAAGCCTGCTTTTTGTAAGTGTGGTAAAGATAACGCCACTACTTCTTCTAAAGATAGTTTTTTAATGTATTGGTTATTCATCCAAGTAAGCTTTTGTTTATCGAACATCGATGGTGATTTTGAAAGACGTTTTTCATCAAAGATTTTAATAAATTCTTCTTTTGAGAAAATCTCTTCTTCCCCTTCAGGAGACCAGCCAAGTAATGCGAAGAAGTTGAACATCGCTTCAGGTAGGTATCCTAAATCTTTATATTGTGTTACGAATTGAATAATTGATTCATCACGTTTTGATAATTTCTTACGGTTTTCATTAATGATTAATGTCATATGACCAAAGCGTGGATATTCCCAGCCGAATGCATCAAAAATCATCATTTGTTTTGGTGTATTTGATAAATGCTCTTCACCACGGAATACATGTGAAATTTCCATAAAGTGATCATCTAGCACTACTGCATAGTTATACGTCGGGATACCGTTTGCTTTAACAAGTACCCAGTCACCAATATCCTTTGACTCAAATGCTACTTGTCCACGTACTAAATCCTCAAACTCATAAGTTACATTTTCAGGTACGCTCATACGAATTGTATATGCTTCACCAGCAGCTTCTTTAGCTGCAACTTCCTCTGCTGATAAATGACGACAAGTACCATCATAAGTTGGAGCTGCTACACCTCGTGCTTTTTGTTCTTCACGAGACGCTTCTAATTTTTCAGAAGAACAGAAGCATTTGTAAGCTAAACCTTGCTCTAATAGCTTTTCAGCGTGCTCTTTATAAATATCAAGACGCTCCATCTGACGATAAGGTGCATATGGTCCACCGATATCGATTGACTCATCATATTCAATACCTAACCATTTTAAGTTATCTAGCTGAGATGCTTCTCCGCCTTCTACATTACGCTCGATATCTGTATCCTCAATACGTACGATGAATTTACCATTATGATGTTTTGCATATAAATAGTTAAATAATGCTGTACGCGCTCCACCGATATGTAAGAAACCAGTTGGGGATGGCGCGTAACGAACACGAACTTCTTTCGCCATAATTAAAAGCCTCCTAAATTTTCGATCAAAAAATTGACTTTGTTCATTTTACCACTCTGTTACAGGAAATAAAAGCGAAGAGAGTCTGCTTTTACTTCTTAATTAATAGGATTGTCGCCATCGCAGCAATCCCTTCCTCGCGACCTGTGAAACCTAAACGCTCAGTTGTTGTTGCTTTAACATTCACTTGAGAAGGCTCAGCATGAAGCAATTCAGCAATACGATTTTGCATTCGTTCAATATACGGTGCCATTTTCGGACGTTGTGCCATAATCGTACAATCCACATTACCTAAAACATAGCCCTTATCCTCAACAATCTTCCAAATATGCTCTAATAATTTTGCTGAATCAGCATCCTTGAACGCGGGATCTGTATCTGGGAAATGACGACCGATATCTCCCTCACCAATAGCTCCTAACGCTGCATCTGTTACAGTGTGTAATAAAACATCTGCGTCCGAATGCCCTACTAATCCTTTTTCATGAGGAATTGTTATACCTCCAATAATTAATGGACGCCCTTCTTCAAATGCATGTACGTCAAATCCTTGTCCTACTCGAAACATATGATTTTGAGACTGTCTAATAAGATAAATAAAGTAGGAAAATCCACCAACTGAAGCTCATTTACTTCAAAAAATATGCAGACTTAAAAAGCTTCTATTCAGCTTATAAGGCAGTCTCATTCACCTTCCTTCACTCTTATATTTACTTTATATTATACCCTCACATTTTAACATATTTCCTAGGAAATGAGTGTCTCGACAAAGCTATATAATATTCGGACTCCCATCTCCCTCACATTTTTTGTTATGCTTGCCTTACTAATGCGATAAGGCGGCGTTGAAATGAACATCAATACTTTTGAAAAGCAGTTTAAAAAAGTAATTGTACAGCGTGGGTACGATTATTATGTGAATAATCATGTTATTGATATTATGCAAATTGACAATAGCAATTGGCGGGCAGAGGTTGAAGGAACTGAACCGTATACTGTAGATGTCGCCATCAAATCAAATGGCGATATTACATATGCGAATTGCGACTGCCCTTACGATGATGATTGCAAGCATATTGTCGCTGTTCTATACGCAATCCAGGAGCAGTTTAACAATCCTCCTGTATCAGTATCTAGATCATCTAAAACAAAAAAATCAACATTACAGCAATTGCTAGCAACACAAACAAAAGAGAATTTAATAAACCTAATTCTAACGGTTGGGAAGAACTCCCCTAATTTTTTGCAAGAATTAGAAATGCGACTAATGGAGCCAACAGATATAGTAATGGCCGCTAAAAAAAATAATTGTCCAAAATCTAAAAATTGGGCAAGAGGGGCGAAGCGGTTTCATCCCACGCAATCGAGCATCGAGAGCACTAAAAGGTGTCTTCGCAACACTTCAGCACGCTGAGGAGCATATCGACAAAGAGGATAATATTACGGCAATTGAGCTTAGCTTTCTGTGCCTCCAATATACATTAGAGGCACTACAATATGGTGATGACTCCGATGGTTACTTCGGTGATGCCATTAATGAAAGTCTTGAATTAATTAGTCAAGCGATTGAAGAAGGGGCAATACTTTGGTCAAAAAAGCAGTATGAAACAGTATATGAACTCGTTATTCAAAAAGCAATGCAACACGAGTTAGATGACTGGGTAGATTGTCGAATTCATATGCTCCACGCCTGTGTTCCTCTTTGTTTGTATGATGCGATTGAGGAACAGTTTAAAACCCTTATTCATTCAATGGAAAGTACATCAGATGGTTGGAATGCACAATATTTAAATACAGAGTTAAAACAGATCGAACTTCACTTATTACAGAACAAATACAGCAGTAAGGAAGTAGAGGCATTTTTGGAGAAGCATATTGAGGACTACCATATGCGTGAACAAATTATTAAATTTGCCATTAACCGAGGGGAATATGAAAAAGTATTACAATTAACAGCGGATGGACTCCAGCAAGACCAGCAACCTCCTGGAATTGCGAACATGTGGAAGCGCTATGCCTTTATAGCTCATCAACATTTAGGACATACAGAAGAAATGCGTGAATTAGCTTTAGAGCTATTACAAAAGGGGGAATATGATTATTACAAGGAATTCAAAGCCCTTCACTCTACTGAACAATGGCCAGAAGTTCTAGAAGAATTATTAAAGAGCCTTGCAAATTCCCACTTATATGTAAGAATTATCGTAGAGGAACAACAGACTAAACGTATTCTGGACTATTGTAAAGAAAAACCATCACAAATAGAGCACTATCATCAATACATTAAAGAGCAGTACTATGAAGAAGTTTGTGCTCTCTTCATTGACGCCATCGCTATCGATGCTCAATCTTCCACTAATCGAAAAAAATATAAAAGTATCTGTCGTTCTATCAATGTGATGCGAAACGCTGGCTATGCCGTAGAAGCCGAACGATTGATTGCTGATTTACTACAAACTTACCCAAAACGCCCTGCTTTTATAGAGGAATTAAAGAGTATTATGAAATAGTAAATTTTCTCCGCAAAAAGAGTTGCTTAAAGAAAATGAGGCATTTAAAAACATTGCTAAAATAGCTATAGTTAATCAGCAGAAGAGAAAAAATCTACTTTAAGCTTATAATAAAATCCCGTAAAGAAGTTATAGTGCACTTCATTACGGGATTTTGTATAGCTACTTTAGCCGCTACCTATTGTCTCACTTCAACTACTCGCATTCAAAGCACGTTTACGTAATATCGCTTCACCGAAGACTAAATCCTCTTGCGTCGTCATCTTGACATTTTCGTAGCTGCTTTCTACGATATGCACCTCATGGCCGAGACGTTCAACTAGCATTGCTTCATCGGTGCCAAGGAAGCCTACCTTCTCAGCGACATCCTCTGCCTCTACAATCAAATCAAATTGAAATGCTTGTGGGGTTTGAATCATCCATAAGCTATCTCGATCAATCGTCTCTTCAATAACACCATTACGTACTTTTTTCATCGTATCCTTTGCACGAACACCAGCAATCGCTGCGCCAAAGTCATGCGCACTTTGTACAAGATTCGCAATAATGTCATGAGTAATAAATGGACGCGCAGCATCATGCACAAGCACAATATCAACCTGCTTCATTTCTTTCATGCACGAATGGACGGAATGCTGTCGTTCTGCACCACCATCAGGTAAACCTTTAACTTTAGTAATTCCATACCTCTCTAGCATTTCTTGAATAAATACACGCTCTTCTGGCTTCACTGCAAGCCAAATACCCGTACACTGGCTATCCTGTTCGAACACCTCCAGTGTGTGTATGAGGATCGGTTGTTCTAAAAGATTTAAAAACAACTTATTTTGTCCTGCACCCATTCGCTTTCCGCTTCCCGCAGCAGGCAACACTACTTCATATTGCACATTTCCCACTTCCTAGTCATCCTTTGGTTTAGCAAAAATCATACGACCTGCTGATGTTTGGAGAACACTTGTTACCGTTACCGTAATTGCCTGTCCTATATAGCTACGTCCACCTTCAACAACAATCATTGTGCCATCATCTAAATAAGCAACCCCTTGATTGTGCTCTTTCCCATCTTTAATGACCATCACTTGCATATCTTCACCTGGAATAACGACAGGCTTTACTGCATTTGCTAAATCATTGATGTTTAGCACTTTAACGTGGTGGAGCTCACAAACTTTGTTTAGGTTAAAGTCGTTCGTAACAATTTGTGTATCGTTGCCCCTTTTCTTTGCAAGGCGCACTAGTTTTAAGTCAACCTCCTGAACATCCTCAAAGTCCTCTTCAGTAATCTCAACCTTCGTCATACGTTCATCTTGTAATTTTTTTAAAATATCTAAGCCACGACGACCTCTTGTTCGCTTTAATGTATCCGAAGAATCAGCAATATGCTGGAGCTCAGTAAGGACAAATTGAGGTACAACTAGTGTACCTTCTATAAAGCCCGTTTCAGAAATATCTGCAATACGACCATCAATAATAACACTAGTATCTAACAGTTTATAGCTTCCTCGTACATCTTGAGGTTCTACACCTTCTGGTAATTTTTTCTTTGTATTGTTACCACGTAATGTAAATAGCTGGATTAATTCATCTCGCTTTTTAAAACCTACACGGAATCCTAAATAGCCAAGCACAAATGACAGTATTATTGGTAAAACCTTTGTAAATTTCGGTAAATCTATACTATCAATTGCAAAGCCTAGAAAATAAGCAACGATTAGTCCGATAATAAGTCCAAGTGTACCAAATAATAAATCCCCGACAGGTACTTTAATTAGCACCTCTTCCATCCAGCTAATGAGCTTTACAAAATAATCTGAAAAGGCAAACGATAATGTAAACAGTAAAAGCGCTCCTAAAGCTACTGATACGTAAGGATTATCCAGCCAAGGATTAGATGATAAATGAAGCAATTCGTATAATGGCGGTAAGAAAACAAGGCCTAATGCTCCTCCAATCAGTAAAAAAGCAATTTGAACAAATTTTTTCATCAACTGTCACCTCCAATTCTTAATATATAATTATACATAGTTTACTGTAGAAAATCTTTTATGAACCCATCAAAGTATCGTTCTTTTGATTGGTCATTTCACGTCTGATGAAAGAGGGAAAATCAATTACTGAAATCCTTCACATTAAAATTTGCTCAAGACATTGAACAATTCTTTTCACAGACGTTATCTTAGACGCCATTTCCCCTCTTTGAGTTTCCTACCTTCTATCTAGGAATTTCAAAAATCACTACCCTTGTTATGCCTGGACACCCGCTGAAAGAAGTTAAAAGTGCATGTCAGAACATTGTCCAACATGCACAAGCTTCTTTATAGTTCTCTAAAGCAAGCATTCAATGCATCCTTTATTGTTTCTACACCAACTATCTCAATACCTTGTGGGAAATCCCATCCACCGATATTCGAGGCCGGTATGAAGGCCCGTTTAAATCCGAGCTTTGCTGCCTCAATTACACGTTGTTCAATACGAGATACTCGACGCACCTCGCCTGTCAAACCTACTTCCCCAATAAAGCAATCCGTTGCTCTGACAGCTTGATCCTTAAAACTTGAAACAATGCTTGTCAACACAGCCAAATCAATTGCAGGCTCATCAAGCTTCACGCCGCCAGCAACTTTAATATATGCATCCTGTGCTTGTAGCATCAGACCCATTCTCTTTTCAAGGACGGCCATAAGCAGTTGTACACGATTTTGGTCGACACCTGTTGCCATTCGTTTGGGATAATTAAAGCTTGTTGGTGTAACAAGCGACTGAATTTCAACTAGAATTGGCCGTGTACCTTCCATTGAAGCCACGATCGTTGACCCTGCCGCTCCCTGTGAACGTTCCTGTAAGAACAACTCAGACGGATTTAACACTTCCTTTAAGCCCCCCTGAAGCATTTCAAAGATAGCAATTTCATTCGTAGAGCCGAAGCGGTTTTTTTGGCTGCGTAAAATACGGTGATTATGATGTCGTTCTCCTTCAAAATACAATACCGTATCAACCATATGCTCCAAAATACGTGGCCCAGCAATTTGCCCTTCTTTTGTTACATGTCCCACTAAAAAAATTGCAATTCCCTTTGTTTTTGCAATTCGCATAAGTTCCGCTGTACATTCACGCACTTGTGATACACTACCAGGTGCACTCGTTACCTCCGGATGAAAAACAGTTTGAATAGAATCGACAATAACAAACTTTGGCTGTACATCGTCAATGGTCTGATTTAAAAACTCTAAATTCGTCTCAGAATATATATAAAGCTCCTGTGATATTACCCCTAAACGTTCTGCACGTAGCTTTGTTTGACGGATGGATTCCTCCCCAGAAATATAGAGCACACGATGTCCCTTATTCGAAAGCAACGCGGATACTTGTAATAATAACGTCGACTTCCCAATTCCAGGATCCCCCCCAATTAACACAAGAGAACCTGGTACGATACCTCCACCTAACACTCGGTTAAGTTCACCCATTTCTGTTGCAACTCGCGACTCCTCAGCAGCTTCAATCTGCATAATAGGGAGAGCCTTTTGGGTAACAGTAGCAGAATGTTGGAATGCCCCACGTGGCCCTTTCGCAACGACCTCCACTTCTTCAACCATCTTATTCCATTCTCCACACCCTGGACATCTTCCCATCCATTTTGCGGATTCATAGCCACAGCTTGAGCATACAAATTTTGTTTTTTTCTTTGCCAAATTTCATCCACCTCGAATATTTGTTCTTATATTTATTGTACATAAAAAAGGACAGCTTGGCACTATAGCCTTGCTGTCCTTTTCAAATAAACATTAATCTAGAAGAAATTTATCTATACCAAAGACATTTGTAGCTGAGGCTTCGCTTTCGCTACAATAGACATTTGCTGAAAGAAGTTAAATTTCAGCTAAAGCAAAGAGATTAACTGCCCGTAAAAGCCCAAGTGGTGAAGACTAATAATTCGTAGGGAATGCAGAAGCACCCCACTAATGAAGATTATTTAGAAGTAGAAACTTCCTCTTTTTTCTTCACAACAAACTCATCATTTACGTAATCAATGATAACTTGATTGCCCTTCTCTACATTGCCTTTCAGCAGTTCTTCCGATAAACGGTCTTCTACTTGTTTTTGTAATGAACGACGTAGTGGGCGGGCACCATATTGAGGATCATAGCCTTCCTCTGCAATTTTCTCTAGAGCTGAATCCGTTAACTCTAACGAAATGTCCTGCTCTTTCAGACGTTTTGTTAAAGCATTCGCCATCATCGCTACGATTTCTTTTAAA
This sequence comes from Lysinibacillus sp. NPDC094403, assembly GCF_050278745.1. Classification (NCBI taxonomy): domain Bacteria; kingdom Bacillati; phylum Bacillota; class Bacilli; order Caryophanales; family Bacillaceae; genus Lysinibacillus; species Lysinibacillus sp. NPDC094403. The sequence continues at coordinate 51,718 of NZ_JBNNTL010000012.1, forward strand.
TGTTCTTTTTCTAGTGAGTGGAAGACGATCATTTCATCGATACGGTTTAAGAACTCTGGGCGGAATGCTTTTTTCAATTCCTCGAGCATTGTACCCTTCATATCTTTATACTTCGTATCAGTACTACCTACATTGAAACCAAGGTTTTTACGATATTTTAAAGCATCCGCACCAACGTTTGATGTCATGATAACAACTGTGTTGCGGAAATCCACCACTCGACCTTTAGAATCTGTTAAACGGCCATCTTCGAGTACTTGAAGTAAGATATTGAAAACATCTGGATGAGCCTTCTCAATTTCATCTAGTAATACTACAGAATATGGTTTACGACGAACCTTTTCTGTTAGTTGACCACCATCATCAAAGCCTACATAGCCTGGAGGTGAACCAACTAAACGTGAAGTCGAATGTTTTTCCATGTACTCAGACATATCAACGCGAATCATTGCGTCCTCATCGCCAAACATAACCTCAGCTAATGCTCTAGCAAGCTCTGTTTTACCAACCCCTGTTGGGCCTAAGAAAATAAATGAACCAATTGGTCTTTTCGGATCTTTCAAGCCAGCTCTTGCACGACGAATTGCGCGAGAAATTGCCTCTACCGCCTCTCCTTGACCTACAACTCGTTTGTGTAGCTCTTCTTCAAGCTGTAATAGCTTAGAAGATTCTTCAGAAGCAATTTTTGATACTGGAATTCCAGTCCACATAGATACTACCGCTGCTACATCATCCACTGTAACTTTTGATTCGGCTTTACCCTGTTCTTCCTTCCAATTTTTTCTTGTAGTTTCAATTTCATCTTTTAGCTTTTGCTCTGTATCTCTTAATGACGCTGCCTTTTCAAATTCTTGACCTGAGACGGCTGCATTCTTTTCAGAGCGTACATTTTCAAGCTTATCTTCAAGTGCTTTTAAGTTTGGTGGCACTGCGAATGAACGTAAGCGCACTTTAGAACCCGCTTCATCGATTAAGTCGATCGCCTTATCTGGTAAGAAGCGATCAGAAATATATCGGTCACTCATTTTTGCTGCCGCTTCAATTGCTTCATCTGTGATTTTCACACGGTGATGTGCTTCATAACGATCACGTAAGCCTTGAATAATTTGAATCGCTTCTTCTACAGTTGGCTCATCAACTTGAATCGGTTGGAAACGGCGCTCTAATGCCGCATCCTTCTCAATATATTTGCGATACTCATCTAGTGTTGTCGCACCAATACATTGAAGCTCGCCACGTGCTAAAGATGGTTTTAAAATATTTGACGCATCAATGGCACCTTCTGCACCGCCTGCACCGATCAATGTATGCAATTCATCGATAAATAAAATAACATTGCCTGCTTGGCGAATTTCATCCATTACTTTTTTCAAGCGATCCTCAAATTCACCACGATATTTTGTTCCAGCAACAACTGTCCCCATATCAAGTGTCATGACACGTTTATCGCGAAGAATTTCTGGCACTTCATTATTAATAATTTGCTGTGCTAAACCTTCAGCAATAGCTGTTTTACCGACACCTGGCTCCCCAATTAATACAGGGTTATTTTTTGTACGGCGAGATAGAACCTCGATCACACGTGTAATTTCCTTGCTTCGACCAATGACCGGATCTAAAGTGCCTTCACGAGCAATTTGCGTTAAATCACGCGCAAGGCTATCTAATGTTGGGGTATTGGCAGCTTGTGCAGCTTGTTGACCAGATTGAGCATTATCGTTATTGCCTAATAGCAATAGCACTTGCTGACGAGCCTTATTTAATCCGACACCAGCATTATTTAATACACGGGCCGCTATACCTTCACCTTCACGAATAAGCGCTAATAGTAAATGCTCTGTTCCAATATAGGAATGACCTAATTTGCGTGATTCATCGACTGATAGTTCTATTACTTTTTTAGCTCGCGGTGTGTAGTGAACAATTGGACCAACATCCTCTTTACCTTTCCCTACAAGCTCTTCAATACCTGCTTCAATCATTTGAGGACTAATATCAATGGCTTCTAATGCCTTTGCAGCAATACCGCCACCTTCACGGATAAGGCCTAATAGAATATGCTCTGTTCCAATTGATTCGTGTTTCCAGCGAATTGCCTCTTCTTGTGCAAGCTGTAATACCTTTTGCGCGCGTTGTGTAAAACGATTAAACATCAAATGAATCCTCTCCTTTTCCCCTAATAATTGGCTTACTCATATTTTCTCGATATAATGCATCACGAAGCATCTCAGCTCGTACGCGATCTCTCTCAGCAGGTGGCAAAACGTCCCCTGCATAATGCTGTAAAAATCCAGGTTGCATACTGACTACACATTCGTTTAATTTGGTCGCTTTAATACCTTCAATTAACTGTAAATCTACCCCCAAACGAACATTGGATAGACAGGTAGCTGCTTCCTCACTCGTTAAAATTCGAGCATGTGTTAAAGTACCTAAAGCACGGTATACGCGGTCCTCTAAAGCAAGCTCTGCTTTTTCCATTAGCTTGCCTCTTGCATGCCGTTCTTTTTGAATTATTTTTTCAGCGACACTTTGGATGTCAGCTAAAATATCGTCCTCTGTTTTCCCTAGTGTAATCTGATTTGAAACTTGGTAAACATTACCCGTATTTTCGCTACCCTCTCCATATATTCCCCTTACAGTCATTCCTAATCGCGTCATTGCATTAATGATTTGATTCATCTGACCAGTAAGTGTAAGGGCTGGCAGGTGCATCATGACAGACGCTCGTAAACCCGTACCAATATTTGTTGGACAACTTGTTAAATAACCAAATGTATCTCGAAATGCATAAGGCAAAGCTTTATCTAAGGTACGATCAATTTTATTGGCCTGCTCGTATGCCTTTTGAAGTTGAAAACTCGCTGTCATACATTGAATGCGTAAATGATCTTCTTCGTTCACCATAATGCTAGTTGATTCGTCATCAGATAAAAGCATGGAGCCAACTTGCTCTTTTTTTGCAAGTTGAGGACTAATTAAATGTTTTTCTACAAGTATTTGACGCTGTAAAGGTGTTAAATCCTTTATAGCAAAATATGAGTAATTTTCTTGAAGTTCTGTACTATCCTTTATTGCATGTGTAACTGCCTGTTCCACCTGTAATGCCTCATCCTCTGTAAAGGCTAATGGAAAACGATAACCATCTAAATTTCGAGCAAGGCGGATGCGCGTACTAATGACAATATCTGAATAATCGTCCTCCATACTCATCCATATTGGTGTAGCACGCTCTAAAAACCCTTCAATCATCACGACACATCACCACCTTCGAATTGTAGCTGCTTCTCAAGTTCCTTCACTTCATCACGAAGCTTAGCTGCCTCTTCAAATTGCTCTTCATCTACAGCAACCCTCATACGTTTACGAATATCTTCAATTTGCTTTTTGATGACATAGACATTACTTTGAGCACCGGGCACTTTCCCTATATGCTGAGGACCAGCCTGTATACGGTTAAAGAGCTTCGGTAAGTGTTCGCTAAAGGTGTCATAGCAGATAGGGCATCCAAATTTACCTTCTTTTAAAAACCGTTTATACGTAAATCCACATTGTGGACATGTTTGAGTTTGTGGTTGCGACTGCTGTTTTTCACCCACTTTTTGTTGCTGCCATGAAGGTGAGCCAAACCAATTGGATAATAGCTGTTGAATAGATATTGGCTCTTGCTTAAATTCAGCATGAAATGGATGGAACTGCGAGGCGCAGACGTCACAATAATGGTGCTCCACCTTTTGACCACTTTGAACTTGTGTTACGGTAACTGTCGCATTACGCTGCTTACAATGTTCGCAAATCATTTCCATCACCTCTTTTATTTTTGCTGTTCATATTTAATCGTTGTTAGCATCGCTCGTAAAATTTTGGCTCGAATTTTATCTCGTAACGGGAGTTGCAAATCGATAGTTGAGCGATCAACTGCCGCTAACATTAATTTCGCTTCTCGCTTTGAAATTACCTGCTCATCAATTAATCGATAAACTAAATCTTCTGCCATTGTTTGCGATGCCCCACTTTCTATTTGCCTGAGGACATCATCGATTAGATCAATTTGTGAATTCGCGCGGACACGTAAAATTCGAATGTATCCACCACCACCACGTTTGCTTTCAACAAGGTAACCTCGTTCGGCCGTAAATCTTGTATTAATTACATAATTTATTTGTGAGGGTACACATTGAAATTTATCCGCGATTTCACTACGTTTTATTTCAATATGCCCTTCTCCACCTAATTCAAGTACTTGTTTTAAGTAGCCTTCTATGATGTCTGATATATTACGCATTTTAGGAATTCACCTCGCTTACTTCACTGACTTTGACTATCTTTGACTTTCTTTGAGTATATTATACAAAACGCTTGAAAATAATTGCAATTATTTCGCCCACAGAAAAATTAATGCGCCTATCCTTAGTTATAAGATACCCTTTTCAGCAATAGAAAAAACGCAAGCATATGCAACTAGCATATACTTGCGTCTATAAAAATTATACCCAGCGACCAACAATTGGATAACGCCAAGGCTCATCAGATAAAGCCTTCACAATACCGATAATTGGTACAACAAATAACATGATCCCGAAAATTATTAAAAACGGTATGCCAATTAATAAAAAACTTAAAACACTTGAAATTCCAACTAAAACCCACATCACAACTTGGAACAGTAACGCTTGAACGGAAATAGCTTTTATTTCTTCATCCGAACTAATTAAGAAAAATATAATTGGTACTACCCATGGCGCAAAAAACGCACTTGCGTGTATGATTACCTTAGACCATTTAGTTTCCACTTATATCAACCCTTCCATTTAATTTTTCTTTATTTTATGTACTATTATTTACGGCACCATACCTTAAATAGTTTCAAATATAAATTGGATTTATAAAATTTTTGAAAGGCATGTGATACTTGATGGAATTTAATAACACACTTGCAAACGAATATGAAAAAGGTATTCGTCGTACGCTACCAAGCTACGATGCAATGCTACGTTTAACACAAACCTTTTATCAATCTACATTACATGAGAAAGCTGAATTTTTAGTAGTTGGCTCTGGAAGCGGTAATGAAATTTTACAACTTGCAGAGAAAAGACCTCATTGGTCATTTGTTGGTATCGATCCATCAGAGGCGATGCTACAAATAGCTGGCGAACGTTTAAAATCTCTACCTAATAATATTTCTTTATATCAAGGAACTATACTGGAAACTAAGCTACCTTCAGTGAAGTTTGATGCAGCAAGCTGCGTACTAGTGCTTCATTTTATACAAGATACTCAAGAGAAGCTTGAAACATTAAAAAAAATAGCAAATAATTTAAAGCCTGGTGCTCCATTTGTGCTCGTCTCAAAATACGGGCAGCCTGGTTCCTTAGAAACTGAGCTACAATTTGATTTATGGCGTGCTTATTGGCTACAGCATACAAAGCTATCACCATCAGACGTAGCGGAAATGGAGAAATCCATTCGTTCTCTTTCATTTATGCTTGAAGAGGATATTTTATCACTCTTACAGCAGGCTGGCTTTACAAAACCATCTAGATTCTTTGCCACTACTTTATTTGGCGGCTGGATATGCTATAGAGAGAGCGTATAAAATTTAGAGCGTTATTTCTTGAGAAGATAAATACATCTGTTAGGATAGAATTACAGGATTGAGGTGAATGCTGTGATACGTACAATCGGTATTACAAAAGACCAAAAGCTTATAAAAGATTTTCCGCTTGAAGATATACACAAAAACGAATTTGAATGGTACTGGGTCGATTTTAATTGTCCGACCTATGAGGAAGAACTACTTTTAGATACATTTTTTCATTTCCATCCACTCGCTATAGAAGATTGTTTAATGCGTTTACAGCGGCCAAAGCTCGATTTTTATGATGATTTCCATTTCTTTGTTATCCAAAGAGTTAACGAAGAACTAACAGCTGAGGAAGTAAATATTTTTGTTTCTAATAAATTTATTGTTACATTCCATAAAAACGTAGCACCAGAAATAGATCGAGTACAAATGATGTTAGAAAAGCAGCCAAAAAATTGGGAACGTGGCACAATATATTTAACATACCAGGTAATCGATAAAATCGTTGATAGCTATTTCCCACTTGTCTATAAGATTGAAGATCATTTAAATGCACTTGAAGATGAGCTTACCTATCAAAGTAACCCCAATGCTATGAAAATTGTGTTTGAATTCCGTAGTGATTTGCTTGATCTACGACGCACCATTTTACCAATGCGTGATTTATTATATCGTATCCTTAACTCTTACCGATTTTCACTTAAGAAATCAGAACGAGCTTATTTCGGAGATATTTACGATCATCTTCTTAAACTGACCGAAATGATTGAATCCAACCGTGAGCTCACTGCTGATATGCGTGATAGCTATATGGCGATGAGCTCTAGTCGCATGAACGGCATCATGATGACCTTAACAATTGTTTCGACAATCTTTATTCCTCTAACGTTTATCGCCGGTGTGTATGGAATGAATTTTGACAATATGCCAGAGCTACATGGGAAATATAGCTACTTCATCATACTCGGAATTATGATTCTTATCGCTTTATTTATGCTGGGAATCTTTAAACTTAAAGGCTGGTTTAATTTATTTAAGTGATAATTTATTGCTATAACAATTCCTTGGGGATCAACGGCACAAATGACGAGGAGATCGTAGACAAGCTCGCGGAAAGCAAGCTAAAGGCACCTTAGACATGTTTCTAAGGTGCCTTTTCACTGTTAATAAGGACCGCGATCATCAATTTTACCTTCTCCTTGTTGTGGAAATAAAAAGTATGCGAGTACGCCAGATACTAATGTTGCACAGATAGTAATAATTAGTTGATCTAAATCTGGTACTTCAGCATAGTAGTTTCTTAACATGTAAACCGATCCAATTGCTACAATTACCATAACCGGAATAATAAATTTGAAACGTTTTTTCTCCATGTAATACCTCCTCAAAACTATTGTTACGCTCAATCTAAACAGTTCGTATTTTACAGGTTTCCTATTCCAAATTCAATTTACCTATTACCTTTTTAATAGTCTATTTAATGACTTTTAATCGACAATAATCTATAATGCCTATAAAAAAATAAAGAAATAAACTAAAATTTTAACCAAATATCCTACAAAAAATAGTAGAATGGACTAAATACCATATATTTCGAAAAATTAACAAACTAAGCAATTCGATTTTTTATATACTTACTATGCATTTATAAAGAATGGAGCAAACAACAATGAGTTGGTTTACAAAAAAGAGCGATTCTAGCTACTCAATTACAATAGCACCTGAAAATTATAAGAACAATGTACAATTGGATGTATCCAATCATCCAAAACTTCAAAAGCAGTTGCAGCTTTTAGATTTAACAATTGAGGATTTAGCCATCATTAAACAACTACAGCCTTTAGCTAAAGATTTAATTCCTGAAATGGTGGATCAATTTTATGCAGCCATTAGTTTGAGTCAAAATTTGTTGGATATTATAAACAGAACGTCACAAATAGATCGTTTAAAAGTTACTTTACATAAGCATTTAAGTGATATTTTCGAAAGTCATATTAATGACTCATATATCAATGAACGGAAGGCAATTGCCGAAACTCATGTTCGAATTGGTCTACAATCGAAGTGGTATATCGCCTCATTCCAGTCATTAACATCGACATTTACACGCTTTACAAATGAGTTAGATATATCAAAACATGATGCAATACGTGCTATCAATGCCTTCTGCAAAATCATTAACTTCGAACAGCAGCTTGTAATCGAAGCCTATGAAAAAGAAGAGGAACGCATTCGTGCAGTAGCTGATGAAACAAAACATGCACTTGTTACTACTATTCAAAAAACAGCAGAAGAACTCAATGAGATAAGTGAAGAAACAGCAGCTTCTTTATTAGTCATTTCCTCTCAAACAGATGATATCGCAGTAGCTACTAAGCAAGGCTTAAGCTTCGTTGCTGATACACAGGAAAAATCTAGACGTGGACAGCAGCAGCTACAAGATCAAAATGATTTAATACAGGTCATTTTACAAAGTGTAAACAGTCTCGAAGTTACGATGAACCAGTTACGCACATCTTCTCAAAAAATATCAGAAATTGTAGGATTGGTCACAGGAATTGCCGATCAAACTAACTTATTAGCACTGAATGCTTCTATCGAGGCAGCCCGTGCAGGTGAGCATGGTAAAGGCTTTGCTGTTGTTGCAGAGGAAGTTCGTAAGCTTGCGGAAGAAACAAAAAATGCTGTACAAAATGTTTCCCATCTCATTAAGGAAACAGAAAGTAATATTACAACAATGTCGAATTCAGTTATTAATGTTGATCAAAAGATTCAACATAGCGTAGATACACAAAACAGTTTATCTAAATCATTTAATGATATCGCCGATGCTGTTTCTGGAATTCAACAGCAGTATGTAAATACATCAAGAGATATTTCGGCCATCTCTAATTTGATTACTGAACTGTCAGAAGGGGCTACACTTGTTTCTTCTTCTTCCGACTCACTTATTAATGTGGTAAATGAATTACAAATGTAAGCACGAAAAAGGGAAACTGACAGTATACGTCAATTTCCCTTTTTATTTTTAATGCGGTAATGCACGTTTTTGTTTACGATGTTCTCGCCTTGCTGGTCCCGTTTCAAACAGACGTTTTTCCGCATCTGTTTCAGGATAAATTGCTGGAACTGATTTAGGTTTACCTTCATCGTCTACTGCAACCATCGTTACAAAGGATTCCGTCGTTAATTTTTCCTCACCAGTTTCAATGTTTCGTGAAATAACTCGAACATAAACCTCCATTGAAGAATGTCCAGTTGACGAAACAATACTTTCAATTTCTAAAATATCCCCTACATGTGCTGCCGATAAAAAATCAACCGAATCAATAGAGGCTGTGACCACAAGACCTTTTGCATGCTTCATTGCTGTAATAGCAGCAATTTCATCAATATAAGCTAACACTCTTCCACCAAAAATGGAGTTGTGATTATTTGTATCTGGCGGTAATACGAGACGCGTTTGAACAGTACGTGACTGGCCCATCGGTATTGCGTTGTTTGACATAGTTCTTGCAACTTCCCTTCATGAATGTTCTTTCGTCATCGTATCGCAGAACAAGAGTCGATGCAAATTAGAACGATTTTTTCATCGTAATAAATTTCATATCTGTCATTTCCTCGATTGCCCACTTAATACCTTCGCGTCCGTAGCCACTCATTTTTATGCCACCGTATGGCATATTATCAACCCTAAATGTCGGAATATCATTAATAATAACAGCACCTGCCTGTAATTCATCTGCTGCATGTAATGCATCTTGTAACACATTCGTATAAATTCCAGCATTTAAGCCAAGTTCCGACTCATTCACTAGTCGAATAGCGTCGTCTAATGTTTCATATGAAACAATTGAGACGATTGGCGCGAATGTTTCCTGACAAATAATTTTCATATCCACTGTCACATTCGTCATAACAGTTGGCGTTAAAGTACGTTCCGTAAATGCCCCTCCTGTTGCAACTACCGCACCTTGTGACTTTGCTTCCTCAATCCATTGACGAATACGTTCAACCTCTTTTGGATTAATCATTGCACTAACATCAGTATTTGTATCTAGTGGATCACCTACCACTAATTTTTCTGTCTCGGCTACGAACGCCTTTGTAAATTCATCAATAATTGATGCGTGTACATAAATACGTTGTAAGGAGATACAAACTTGTCCAGCAAAATTAAAGGCACCACCGACACAACGCGAAATAATTTTATCAATTGGTGTCGATGGCTCGACAATTACCGCTGCATTTGAACCAAGTTCTAAAGTGACTTTACGTAAACCTACTTTTTCTTTAATGCCCAATCCAACCTTACTACTTCCAGTGAATGTCACCTTTTTCACAAGTGGATGAGTCACAAGCGTATCACTTAGCTCCCCACCGCTACCTGTAATAATTTGAAGCGCACCATCAGGTAGACCCGCTTGCTGAAAAATTTCGGCCATTACGATAGAACTTAATGGCGTTTGCGTCGCTGGCTTTAATACTACTGTATTTCCAACTGCAAAGGCAGGACCTAATTTGTGAGCCACTAAATTAAATGGAAAATTAAATGGTGTGATGGCTGAAATTACACCTAAAGGTTCTCGTTTTGTCCAGCCAATTCGATCTCCTGCCCCGGGTGCAGCATCCATCGGTACCGTTTCACCCTTTGCTTGCTTAGCTCCCTCTGCGGCGAATTGATAGGTTGCTATTGTGCGTTCTATTTCAGTTAAACCTGCAGATATTGGCTTACTTGCCTCTAAGGCCAAAATTTCAGCTAATTCCTCTTTACGCTGGCGCATTATGTCGACCACTTTATATAATATTTCGGCACGTTCGTAGGCTGTTGTCTTTTTAAACGTTTGGAATGCCTCCTGTGCACCTTCTATTGCTTGCTCAACATCTGAAATTGACGCCTTAGCTACCTTTGCAATAACCTCACCACTATAGGGTGATTTCAGGTCATATGTTTCCTTTGCTTTCTGCCACTGGCCGTTCATCCAAAGCTTTGTTTCCTTCATCCTTCAAAAGCACCTCCAAAAAATCAAGTTCTTCTTTATTTTATCACGAAGAACTTGATGCTACAGCTGCTGCAGAAACTGCTGCTAACATTGCTGCTTGTTGTGCTTGAATTAATAATTCAATGGATGACATGATTGACATTGATAAGGATTGTTGCACCTTCGCCATATCATAAACAGCAATTTGTATAGCCATAAATAACACGAACTCACGATGCCATTTTAAAAGTTTCATACCCTTTAACTCATGATATAAATCAACAATCTGTTGAAGCTGTACTTGATTCACTTCAAGTATTGCTAAAAAGCCAAGTAATGGATAGTGCATCGCTTTGACCTTTACATCCTGTTTTTTTAATGTGTCACAGATTGTCGCAGCACTTGACACTAGCTTAGTATCATAATGAGGAGATAAGAAAGTCAGTATCTGTGATAACCATTGAAGCTCATTACCCGCATTAAAATTATACGTACGTAAATCTTTATAATAACGATTCATTGTTTCTGCACGGAGTTCAACATCATCATATGGGCTACTTAACAATACTGCATATGGAATATCATCATATGACGTTAAAAAACGATGATGTTTGCGAATTGCATCAAATAATGCGCGTGCTGCCTGAGCATGTGCACGTTTCTCACTTTCCTCTTCAGTTAAAAACTGTGCCCCAATAAAACTAAAATTTCCACTTCTAAATTTTACTTCCTTCATTATGTTAACGTTGGTCAGTAAATTTTTTACTGCTTGCTCTGTGTCTTCTTGCTCCATCAAATTTGCAGCAATACTATAACCTACTGTTGTTCTTAACGGAGATGTCCATGACGTTTGCTTTTTCATTTCTTGTAATACTTCTTTATATTTAACGGAATCAAAGTTTTTTCCGGATGCCACATATTTGCTAGCAATTGCTAACACAATTTTACGATCAACCGTCCATCCTGCAGCCTTTGAGACCTCCTCTACCGTATTTGTAAACTGATTTTCAATCATAACAAAGTCCATATTCAACACGCTCCTTTTTTCCATATTTACGTAACAAAACGAAAAAAGGATTCATCAATTTTAGCTCATCGCCATAACAACGTAACTCTCCAAATAATATAGCCTTACATACACTCCCCTAAAAATTAACATAGAAAAAACAGCGGCAATACTTTTTGCCGCTGTCTCTAAAAGCAATCAATTATTATGCCCGGGCATAATTGCATCCGGAGGCTTTAACATCCTGTATCTGACGTTTCGTTACGAACAAACTTACTGAAAGAAGTTAAATTAAACCTAATTCCTTTAACTCCTCTGTCGAAAAGGCTCTCGATCTTGTTAAGAATCGTTTACCCTCAACACCTTCAAGTGAAAACATACCACCTCTACCCTCGACCACGTCCAAGATTATTTGTGTATGCTTCCAATAATCATATTGATTTTTATGCATATAGAAGGGAACACCACCAATCTCTCCTAGGCAAACATCTTGATCACCTAATAGTAAGTCGCCCTCTGGATAACACATTGGCGAAGAGCCGTCGCAGCATCCACCTGATTGATGAAATATAACGGGTCCATGCTTTTCTTTCAATAATTCGATTAGTGCTAGCGCTTCTTCTGTTGCTAAAACACGCTCGACCACGCTCATGCACCTCCTTATTGATTAGAAGAAACCAAGTTTGTTTTCGCTGTAGCTAACTAATAGGTTTTTCGTTTGCTGATAATGCGCTAACATCATCTTGTGGTTTTCACGACCAACACCCGACATTTTATAACCACCGAATGCTGCATGTGCAGGATAAGCATGGTAGCAGTTTGTCCAAACACGTCCTGCTTCAATACCACGACCGAATCGATAAGCCGTATTCATATCACGTGTCCATACGCCTGCACCTAAACCGTATAATGTGTCATTTGCAATTTCTAACGCTTCTTCTTTTGTTTTGAATGTTGTTACAGCAACAACTGGCCCGAAAATTTCTTCTTGGAAAATACGCATCTTATTGTGTCCTTTGAAGACAGTTGGCTTAATGTAGTAACCATTTTCGAAGCCTGATCCTACATTATTTTTCTCTCCTCCAATTAGACATTCGGCACCTTCTTGCTTACCAATATCTAAGTAAGAAAGAATTTTTTCCATTTGTTCACTTGAAGCCTGTGCACCCATCATTGTATTCGGATCAAGTGGATTTCCAACTTTAATCGCTTCAACACGCTGTAGGACACGCTCCATAAATTTATCGTAAATAGATTCTTGGATTAATGCACGAGAAGGACATGTACATACTTCACCTTGGTTTAATGCGAATAATACAAAGCCCTCAACTGCTTTATCTAAAAAGGCATCATCTTCGTCCATAATATCCTCAAAGAAGATATTTGGCGATTTGCCGCCCAATTCTAACGTAACTGGAATAAGGTTTTGTGCAGCATATTGCATAATTAAGCGACCTGTCGTTGTTTCACCAGTAAAAGCAATTTTGCCGATGCGTGGATTCGATGCTAGTGGCTTTCCTGCCTCTAAGCCAAATCCATTGACAACATTCAGAACACCTGATGGCAATAAATCTTCTATTAATTCAACGAGCACCATAATCGAAATTGGTGTTTGCTCTGCAGGTTTTAACACTACACAGTTTCCAGCTGCAAGTGCAGGTGCTAGTTTCCAAACAGCCATTAATAACGGGAAGTTCCAAGGGATAATTTGACCTACTACCCCAATAGGCTCATGGAAATGATAAGCCACTGTATCATTATCGATTTGGCTTACAGCGCCTTCTTGTGCACGTAAAGCCCCCGCGAAATAACGGAAATGGTCAATGGCAAGAGGGATATCTGCATTTAATGTTTCACGTACCGCTTTTCCGTTATCCCATGTTTCGGCAACGGCTAACTTTTCTAAGTTTTGTTCTATGCGGTCCGCAATTTTAAGTAAAATGTTTGCACGCTCTGTTGCGGATGTTTTTCCCCATGCTTCTTTTGCGGCATGTGCTGCATCAAGTGCAAGTTCAATATCCTCAGCCGTAGAACGAGCTACTTGTGTAAAAACTTGTCCAGTAACAGGTGTAACATTATCAAAGTATTGTCCTTTCACTGGAGGTGTCCATTCCCCACCAATGTAATTATCATATTTCTCTTTGAATTGAACTACCGATCCTTCAGTGTTTGGAAATGCATAAACCATTTTACTTCTCCCCTTTACACAAAATAATGAGAAAATAATCTACAAAAATCGTCATTTTTATCGAAATAACAATATTTTCATAGACACCCTCTTACTCAATATATTGTCAGAAACGAAAAATAATTTCAACTTTTTTAAATTTTTTGATCAATGATAAAATCTGTTCTTGATAAAAAAAGTTGGCTGGTATGAAAGCAACCGGAACGAAGTATGAGCAGCTAGAAAGTCCGTTTGAAAACGTTCTCTTCGAATGGAATGTGCAGGCTTTGGCGAAGAGTTATTTGTACTAGAAAAGCTTCTAGGATTCACGGTGTGACCAACTATAATGTATACTTAAAAATAATATAAATGTATAGGAGAACAGTATGCGGATTAATAAATATTTAAGTGAAACAGGCATCGTATCTCGCCGTGGTGCAGATAAATGGATAGCAGAAGGTAAAGTAACAATTAATGGTGAACTTGCTACAGTCGGCAGTCAAGTAGAGGCTGGTGATATGGTTTGTGTTGATGGAAAAGAGGTAAAGAAAGAAGAACAGCTCGTATATATTGCCTTAAACAAACCAGTAGGAATAACAAGCACAACTGAACGTCATATAAAAGGAAATGTCGTTGATTTTGTCAATCACCCCCTTCGCATTTTTCATATTGGACGACTAGATAAAGAGTCAGAAGGACTATTATTACTGACAAACGATGGGGACATCGTTAATAAAATTTTACGTGCAGAAAATCATCATGAAAAAGAATATATCGTGCAAGTTGATAAACCTATTACGGAGCAATTCATTAAAAAAATGGGGGCTGGTGTAGATATTTTAGATACTACAACCCTACCATGTCATGTTGAAAAAATATCAGATAAAGTTTTTAAAATCATTTTAGAGCAAGGCTTAAATCGTCAAATACGTCGTATGTGTTCAGCACTTGACTACTCAGTTAAGCGTCTACAACGTGTTCGTATTATGAATATTAAGCTTGGCAATTTAAAGGTTGGACAATGGCGCGATTTAACAGATAAAGAACGAACAGAACTATTCAAACTACTTAAATACACACCAAAATAAAGCAATTTAAGGGGATAGGACTATGCTGTCAATTCGAAGTACTGAGCAGTTAACCGGAGCACGTATCAGTGGGGATTTTTGGGATTTAGATGAGCTTATAAATGCCGTTTACAAAATAACTGGTGATGAAAACAAATATTATGATTATCAAGGAGCGCGCTTTCGCATTCTTAGTGTTTGTTATAATCTACGTCAAGCTGCCAAGGGAGAGCATCAGCTTGAGTTTGTTAGCAACGGGCTCAATAAAAGTGTACTGACACATCATGAACTAATTTTCCCAAACAAAAATGCTTATTTCGCAGCAGAGGTTCTTTGGCCTGAGCTAATTTTTACTGCTATCGCTTTAAACGATTTCATTCGCCTACATCAAGAGCTAATTGATTCTTCAGATTGGAATATTGACGTTGCCGCCATTCGTAAATTCCAGGCAGCGGTTGCTGATTGTTTAGAGCAGGAGCTTAACGAGGAAGAATACTTAGTATTTTTAAGAATGCTGCACACTAAAAGTCCATTAACATTCCGTTATGCAACACAGTATATAGATACTCTGAACCTAGAGTATATTCAACTAAGTTTGGAGGAACGTAAAGCTCATTTAGCATCGTTTGCTCTCCGAATAATGTTAGAAGACGACGAATATGTAGCTCTAAAATCACAGCTTATGGAAGCTGCGATTACTACCAAAAAATCGTTGCATGAAATTGAAATTAAAGGTAAATATCCCGAAACTATTTTGTGGTAAATAGAAAGTGCCGTCTCAATTGATTTTGAGACGGCTACTTTTCTTTTAATCAATTATGCCTTGGCATAATTGCGTCCGGATTCGGCTTTGTGCTTGCACAAAGCACTCCTTTCCGAATCCGTGACATCCGCCGGAGGCTTTAACTTATTTCAGCCTGCTGAAATAAGTTAAATTGTCGTGTAAGCCATTTTTCGAATAACTTCCTCGTGTTGTGGATAGTCAGCTAAAAGCTCCTCTTGTGTAAATAATTCGAAGTCTTCAAAATCAAAGCCTGGCGCAACCATACAGCCTACTAAACTAAACGTATCTGCATCCTCTACGGATGAGCCAAATATAGTATTTTTCGGTACTGCTATTTGTGGTACTTCTCCTGCCTCAACATTTAATCCAAGCTTCTTCGCTTCATATGTACCATCTGGGAAAATCATATGAACTGTTAGCGGACTGCCAGCATGATAATACCAAAGCTCGTCCGATTTCAAGCGATGCAAATGCGATATATCCTGTGAGCGTAGTAAGAAATAAATACTCGTGTAAATTGGTCTCTGTACATCTCTTACAGCCATATCCTCAGATGCTCGAAACGAAGATATATAATACCCTCCTTCGGGATGCTCTGCTAAATTTAATTTCTCAATAAAATATTGTGCTGAATACTTCATAAAACTTCACTCCTTTCGTCCACATTACCAAATAATAAAAGACGAATGCTACTGTTATCTTGTCGCTTTGATAAGTGTATCCGTCGTTCGGACTGTTCTTTCCGTCGCTTTGATTGTTCTATCCGTTGCTTTGATCATTCTACGTCGCCCCGGCCCTTCTTTCCTTCGCTTTGGCTGCTCTATCCGTCGCTCTAGCCCTTCTACCCTTCACTTTAACATTTCTATCCGTCTGCTCACTCCCTTCAATCATACAAAAAAAGACATCTCAAAATTGAGATGCCTTCTCCCTCTATAAACCACCTAAATAAGCTGCCTTTACTTGTTCGCTCTCTTGAAGTTCTTTTGCTGTACCTGATAATACAATACGTCCTGTTTCAAGTACGTACGCACGATTTGCTACTGATAAGGCCATATTCGCATTTTGCTCAACAAGCAATACGGTTGTACCCTCTTTATTAACTTGCTCAATAATATTAAAGATATTTTTTACCATGAGTGGCGCAAGTCCCATTGATGGTTCATCCATTAATAATAATTTCGGTTTTGCCATTAATGCTCGCCCCATCGCTAGCATCTGTTGCTCACCACCAGATAATGTACCCGATTGCTGTTTACGACGCTCCAAAAGACGCGGGAATAGTTCATACACATGATCTAGATCTTTTTTGATACCAGCTTTATCGTTACGAAGATATGCCCCAAGCTCTAAGTTTTCTTCAACGGACATATTGGCAAAAACGCGGCGCCCCTCTGGAACATGTGAAATGCCTGATTTTACAATTGACTGTGCAGCCTTCCCTGCGATAGAGAAGCCTTCATATTCAATGATGCCACCCTTTGGTTTTAATAAGCCTGACAATGTTTTTAATAATGTACTTTTACCAGCACCGTTTGCACCGATTAACGTTACAATCTCACCCTCATTTACTTCTAAAGAGAGGCCCTTTAATGCTTGAATGTTACCGTAAAATACATCTATATTTTGTACTTTTAGCATTAGCTGATAACCTCCTCACCCAGGTAAGCTTCAATTACCTTTGGATTGTTGCGAATTTCTTCTGGTGTCCCATCAGCGATTAATTGACCGTGATCGAGCACGTATATACGTTCACAAATCCCCATAACTAAGCTCATATCATGCTCAATTAGAAGAATTGTTAAGCCAAATTCTTTACGAATAAATGCTATTAGCTCCATTAGATCATGTGTTTCCTGCGGGTTCATCCCTGCTGCTGGCTCATCCAATAAAAGTAGCTTAGGTTTAGCAGCTAGGGCACGAGCAATTTCTAAGCGACGCTGCATCCCATAAGGTAAATTCTTTGCAAGCTCATCCTTATAAACATCTAAGCCAAAGATTTTTAGAAACTCAATAGATTGAAGCTCCATTTCCGCCTCACCTTTAAAATGATTCGGCAGGCGGAAAATGGAAGACCACATGGAATGCTTTGCAAGCGAATGGTTCGCTACCTTTACATTATCTAAAACAGATAGCTCTTTAAATAAACGAATATTTTGGAATGTACGACTAATACCTTTTTGCGTTACTTGATATGGTGCAAGCCCATTTAACTTCATACCATCAAATGTAATAATACCTTCAGTTGGCATATAAACCCCTGTAAGCATATTAAAACTCGTTGTTTTCCCAGCACCATTAGGTCCAATAAGACCAACTAATTCTCCACGATTTAGGTACATATTAACGCCCTGTACCGCCTTTAAACCGCCGAATTGAATACCCATGTTTTCAACATTGATAAGAAGGTTTCCAGTCATTATTTTGTACCTCCTTTTTTACCAAACTTAAATAAATCCGTAACTTCTTTTGTTCCCATCAAGCCTGTTGGACGGTACAGCATTACGACTATTAATACTAAACTATAGATAATCATACGTGTCTCTGGGAAGTTTGCTAGATATGCTGAAACTACTGTTAAGAAAACCGCAGCAATGACAGATCCTGAAAGACTTCCTAGGCCACCAAGAACTACATAGATTAAAATATCAAATGATTTTAAGAAACCAAAAGTTGTCGGTTGAATAATGTAAAAATTATGTGCAAAGATGGCCCCTGCAAGACCAGCAAAGAAGGAACCAATAGCGAAAGCTACAACTTTATAGTAGGTCGTATTAATACCCATTGCATCTGCCGCAATTTCGTCCTCACGAATCGAAATACATGCACGTCCATGACGCGAATTTGTGAAATTAGAGATTACTAGAATTGTTAAAACAACACCTATGAACGCATAAGTCCAATTTGATAAATATTTAACCTGCATCCCTGCTGCGCCACCAACATAATCCGTATTTAAAAAGACAATACGTATAATTTCCGCAAACCCAAGTGTCGCAATTGCTAAATAGTCACCCTTTAAACGTAGTGTTGGTATACCTACGATTAAACCTGCAACTGCTGCTGCGAGCGCTCCTAAGAAAATTGCCAACGGGAACGGAAGCATTAATTTAGTTGTAATAATTGCAGAAATATATGCCCCTACTGCTAGGAAGCCTGCATGCCCAATCGAGAATTGACCAGTAATACCAATGACAATGTGCAAGCTAACCGCAAGCATGATGTTAATACACATTGTAATTAACATATTTTGATAGTAAATATCGAGAATGTTCGTTGAAATAAGTACCTGAACAACTGCATAGATGACTAACGCTAATACGGCATAGCCCCAGAAAACTTTAGACTTTTTCATAATTACCGCTCACCTACACTTTCTCACGGGCATTTTTACCAAAGATACCCGATGGTCTGAAGATTAAAATTAAAATTAAAATAACGAATGCCGCTGCATCGCGCCATAAAGAGAAACCAAGTGCACTTACTAATGATTCCACTACACCTAATAACATGCCGCCAACCATGGCACCAGGAATAATACCAATACCACCAAGTACTGCTGCGATAAACGCTTTAACCCCTGGAATAACACCCATTAATGGATCGATTTTTGTGTAATATACCCCGAAGATAACACCCGCTGCACCCGCTAAAGCTGAACCAATTGCGAATGTCGCTGAAATTGTATTATCCACATTAATACCCATTAAACGTGCTGCATCGGCATCATGAGAAACCGCACGCATCGCTTTTCCGATTTTTGTTTTATGTACGATGAATTGTAAAAGAATCATCAGTACAATTGTGACAGATAAAATTAATATTGATGTACTACTGATTTGAACACCAAAAACATCAAATGATTTATTTTCAATGACTTCAGGATATGCTGCCGGTTGCGCCCCTCTGAAGAAAATAGTAGTATATTCGATTAATAGCGATACACCGATTGCCGTAATTAAAGCTGCAATACGTGTGGCATTTCGCAAACGCTTATAAGCAATACGTTCAATTAAAACACCAAAGATTGCACAGACTGCCATCGCCAATAATAGTGCTGGAAAGAAGCCAAGCTCCCATTTAGCAATTGCGTAAAAGCCAATAAATGACCCAATCATGAAGACATCCCCGTGGGCAAAGTTGATCAGCTTAATAATCCCGTATACCATCGTATACCCTAACGCTATTAATGCGTAGATACTACCTAGTGAAATACCATTCACAAGCTGCTGTATCCATTCCATGAGCGTTCACTCCTTTTTATTTTTTTGAAAAATGCAAAAATAGAACTTACTTCTACATGTTATTATTGAAAATAGGGTAAATTGTGTCCTCTAAAAAAATTTTTTCATGTTCTATCAATTTCTCCTTGCGTAATTAGGTGTTTGGACACTATAAAGGAACCATATCCGCATTCATCTCACCACCTTCAATGGTGGGAGCCTTCACTGAATTAAGATAAAAACATAAAAGGGAAGGCGTGTTTACCCGCCTCCCCTTGCCTAGAAAACATTAAGGATTAACTTTAGAGTTGAACACTTGTTTACCGTCTTTAAATTCAAGAACTGTTGCTGTTTTAATTGGGTTATGATTTTTGTCAACTGAGAAAGTACCTGTTACTAAAGAAAGATCTTTTGTGTCAGCCAAAGCATTTTTAATAGCTTCTCCATCCGTAGAGCCTGCACGCTTAATAGCATCAGCAATGTAGTAAATTGTGTCATAGCCAAGTGCATTGAATGCATCTGGTGCTTTATCACCGTTCGCAGCTTTAAACGCCTTTACGAAGTCTTGAATTTTTTGATCTGGGTCTTCTGCAGAGTAGTGGTTTGTGATATACGTGTTATTCAGTGCTTTCGCACCAGCTAGTTCTACTAATGTTGGTGAATCCCAACCGTCAGCCCCCATCAGTGGTACATCAATACCCATGTCACGTGCTTGTTTAACAATTAAACCAACCTCTTCATAGTATCCTGGGATAAAAATAAAGTCTGGCTTCTCTCCTTTAATATTTGTTAATTGTGTACGGAAATCAGTATCCTTCGCTACATACGCTTCTTCCTTGACAACTTTCCCGCCATTTTTTGTAATTGTTTCTTTAAACGATTTTGCTAAACCTTTTGCATAATCAGATGCGTTATCCGCAAAAATAGCTACATTTTTAGCTTTCAATTCATTAGAAGCGAAGTTTGCTGCTACAATCCCTTGGAATGGATCGATGAAACAAGTACGGAATGCATACTCATTAACGCTACCATCATCATTTACTGTAATGTTTGGAGCTGTACCAGAGCCCGTAACGATTGGAATTTTATTGCTGTTTGCAATTTGAACAGTAGCAACTGTATTACCAGAAGTTGCAGGCGCTAGCATTGCTACTACTTTATCTTGTGTTGCTAGTTTAAGAGCTGCTGCAGTAGACTCTGAGTTTTCAGACTTGTTATCTACTTTAATCAGTTCAATTTTTTTACCGTTAATTCCGCCCTTATCATTAATTTCTTTAACTGCAAGGTCTGCACCTAAGCCAATCGAAGAACCATAAGAAGCTACGTTACCCGAAAGCTCTAAGTTTGCACCGATTTTAATCGTATCACCATCAGAAGAACCACCACCTGATGATGATCCTCCTCCTGAACTTGAACTATCTCCGTTACCACAGCCTGCAAGAACGCCTGCAAGTAGTGAAGACGCAACTAGAATTGAGCCAAACTTTTTAAGCTTTTTGTTATCTCTCATAATTTTATTCCCCCTGAGTTTTTTCAAATATTAGATATTTCAGATAATTATAAACAATCCATGGCATTTCCTCAATAACAAAAATAACCGAAGTTATAATTTATAAATATCTAAAAGTGAATTAAAATACTATTCGTTTAAGCCTTTTACATTGTAAAACATTCTTTATATTTAGTCTAGAGTGATTTTTCAGTATAATTAGTAATTTAAGAATTATCTATTAATTGTCTGAAAATATTAATACAAAACTATCCTTTTCGATTATTTTTTTACGATAAAATCTCGTTCAAGAAGTCCTTTTTTCGAAAATTGCAAGATTTAGGATATAAGGCGCTTATCTCGAAAAGTAACAATTCTGAGTTATTAATACCTATTTATTACCAGGGAAATAAATAAACATAAGATTATTTTTCTTATTCTGTCTTAGTCGTTATCAAATGGAGCAATAAAATCTTATTAAAAAGCTTAGAGCTGGACTATTTCCACAGCTCTAAGCCTTTTTCAAAGCAAACACACAGAGGCGTTCGTTAATATTTGTTTCATTTTCAAGATGAACCTCATGGATTAATTCAAAAGGTGTCCCATGATGTAAAAACTGCAAATAATCATACGGTGGGTAATATAAAATAATATGAATTTCACGCATATGCTGTTCATAAGATTGCCAAATATTATGAATGACTGTACGGAAAATATTGATTGAAAAAGGATTGAAAAAAAAGAAAACGGTGTCGCGTGATTGAATGGCATAATCCTCTGCTATTGAATGGATAAAGGAAATTTGAGCTTGAGTATTCTTCTTTTGAAGATAGCCCCTTTTATTTTTCTCTGCCTCTTCATAAAAACCTGCATCCATCTCTATTCCAATTGTCGGGATATGAAATTTATTGTGTACATAAATAGGGACTCTCCCTTTTCCACATCCCATATCGATAAATACTGGGTTATCAGGCATTTCATACTCTGAAAATAATTGTTCTAAGCCAATATACGGAGTTGGCTCATAGCGGTGGTAATGAGCTAGTTTAGGGAAGCCGTATTGTTCACCTACTGTGTTAATATGTAAATATTTATCAAATTGATGTTCATTCATAATATTACTCCTAAAAAAAGAATGATTAATTTTAGCACGATAAAAAGCAAAAACCATACCCAAAAGTTTTGGATATGGTTATTTTTTATCTACCTCTTCGGTTAAATTTTAAAACAAAGAAAATTGCTACTTTTAGTTTCTTGCTTTAATTGTACTATCTTGTTTGAATAGGCATCCTCATTGGATCACACACTAAAAATATCGAGCTATTTGCAATTTACATTGCTCTTCTATTGACAATGTATTCCTATGGCAATTATCATTGATTGCGAATGATAATCAGCGATAATTCATTCGCATAGAATATTTTTTTAACTAAAAAATGATTAGGGGGAAAAAAGCATGATTATTGTTACAAATCGTATTCAAGTCAAACCCGGCTTTGCTGCAAAAATGGCACCGAACTTTACAAAGCCAGGACCACTACAGCAGTTCGAAGGCTTCCATAAAGTGGAGGTACTGATTTCAACTGATGATCCGACTTATGACGAAATGAGCGTCAATATGTACTGGGAGTCTAAGGAGCATTTCCAAGCTTGGCGTAACAGCGATGCATTCGCTGCAGCTCATCACCGTCCTGGACAAGGTTCTGAAGGAGAAAAACCTGAAAACAGTCCAATGATTGGTAGCAAAATAGTTATAGCTGAATTAGCTTCTTCAATAGAAGCATCTCGCTAATTTTCGATTTGTATACTATATCCCCACTATTTACGAGATAGTGGGGTAAACACTAAAATATCTTCTGATTCTATCTAAAAAAATCCTGCATTTTCGAAAATGCAGGATTTTTTATATTCTTGATTACATGAAAATAACTAAAACATAGCCAAGTATTGATAAACAAATCGAACCAATAAGTCCTGCCATAAACGCTTTTACGCCTAATTGTTTAAATGTTTTTATCTCTACATTTAAACCTAGTCCAGCCATCGACATCCCAATTAAAATATAAGCGATATTTACAAACGCTTGCGCTACATTAGCTGGTACAATCCCTATCGAATTAATAGCACTCATCGCTAAAAATCCAAGAATAAACCACGGAATTATCGACAGTGAAAATCCTTCTTTTTCCTGCCCCTTGTCTATTCTGCCATATAAAATACCGATGACAATGGCTACCGGTACAAGCAATGCGACACGTGTTAGCTTAACAATAACTGCCATATCAACAGCTTCATTTCCACCAGCCGAGGCTGCTGCAATAACATGAGCAATTTCATGTAGAGTGCCTCCCGCAAAAATACCATATTCAGTAGGTGTTAAGTTAAATACTGAATATAACAACGTGTAGACTAATGTGAATACAGTCCCTAGTAATGCGACTATCGCTGCGCCCACTGCAGTTTCTTTTTCATTCGCTTTAATTTGAGGAGCAATAGCTACAACAGCAGCAGCTCCACAAATAGCTGTGCCACAAGCTGTTAATATGCCTAGCTTCTTATCTACATGAAATAGCTTCGTTAAGCCATAGACAACCACTAAGGCAAATACCAGATTAATAAACGCAATGAGAAAAACACTCGCTCCAGCATTATAAATATCCATTAAATTTAAACGCATACCAAGAAAAATAATGCCGAGGCGTAATAATTTCTTACTTGAAAATGATATGCCTGTTTGCCAAGAATCCTGTACCTTAAATGCCGCTCTCCATGCCATACCTAATATAATGGCAATGACAAGCTGCCCTAATATTGAGAAGAACGGAAATGTCGAAATATACTTTGATACTAAGGCAATAATGAGTGTCAACAATATTCCCTTCATAAACGCTGGGGTCAGGGAACTTTTTAATCTATGCTGGCCATTATCCACGCTGTTCACTTCTTTCATCCTTGATGATTTTACTTTATTAGAAAGTTTATCATCAGTAAAATACATATATATAATCATAATTATTAATATTTATAATGATAGGAGTGATAATATGCAATTTGATGCTTTAAGAACGTTCATCACACTGGTAGAGGTCAATAATTTTACGAAAGCCTCCGAAATACTTCATATTTCACAGCCAAGTGTCAGTTTACACATTAAAAATTTAGAGCAAGAATTTCAAACAACCTTATTTATCCGTTCACCAAAATCTGTACAAATCACACCAACTGGAGAAATTTTATATAAACGAGCTAAGCAAATGATGGCCATTGCCGAGGCAGCAAAGGAAGATGTTTTAACCTATCACCATGAAATTCAAGGTACACTTGTAATTGGCGCTAGCTTCACCATTGGGGAATATATATTGCCTCCTATCATAGCGAACTTGCAACAGCAATTCCCTCAGCTAGAGCTTCAAATTATTATTGGCAATACAAAAGAAATCATTCAATATACAAAATTATTACAAGTCGATATCGGCCTTATTGAAGGACAAGCACACGACAATGAACTTATTATTAAACCTTTTATGCAAGATGAGTTATTTATTGTCAGTGCGAATGATCACCCTCTTGCAAAGGAGTCAACGATTACGGTTGCGGACTTGCAGCAGCAAAACTGGGTTGCACGTGAAGAAGGTTCTGGCACACGTTATTATTTAGATCATTTATTTAGAGCAAACGGGCTACAAGTACGTTCACTTCTTACTATTAGTAGTAATCAAGGTGTGAAAGAAAGCGTTATACAAGGGCTTGGACTTTCATTATTGTCTGCTAGTGTCATTGAGCGCGAATTAAAAAATAACGATATAAAAATCTTACCTCACGAGGAACAGCATTTTACACGAACATTTTCTTATTTGTACTCGCCTACAATGAAAAATAAACGCAATGTTGACATTCTTATAGAGGCACTATTAAAGAAAGCTTAGCGGATTAAGTCGCTAAGCTTCATGTTGTTGAAAAGCTATTATGTGTCAGAAGATATATACTATGTGAAGTGGTTGATTGGAGTGGAGACTGGGCGACTCCTCGGGGATCAGCGATAGAGGAACGAAGGCTAAGAACATCACATCCTGTGATAACGCCTTCGTGACCAACATCGTGTTGGCCCGAGACCCTGCAGCGAAGCGAAGCGGCTCATCGGACGCCCCCAGGAAGCTCTGCTCTGTGCGAAAGCGTAGTGCTAACGTAGCGGCAGCAACAAATGTTTTCTGCGCGAAAGCGAAGCGGCAGCGATAAAAGCGCCCAGTCGGAACGGAAATCAACCTCTCGTTTTGCAGAAGAGCCATACTTTATTTAATGTGACATAGATTCCCTTCACCATTTTGTTTTTCAACACTACTCGCTAAGCTCATTTTATAATTCTTGAATTTAGACGTTTACGCTCCTGCTTTTGCTCAATAATTTCTACAAATTTCAATGCTGCTCGAGATAAAGGTACACTTTTCAAATAACACATACCTATGCTTCGTGTTGGAACACTTTCTGTTAATGTTAGCTCATATAAAAGTCCTCGCTGCAAATAATCCTTAGAAAATTCTTTTGTTACACAGGCAATCCCTAAATTACTGCGTGCAAATTCCAGCACTAGATCATGCGAACCAAGCTCAAACTCAGGTTCAATACGGATTCCTTTTGCAAATAAATAATCTTCTACATACTTTCTTGAATTTGATTTTTTTTCTAAAAAAACAAGTGGAAACTTTAACAGATCCTCATAGCTTAAGCTTTTTGACGCCAACATTTTGTACTTCTCACCGCATACAAAAATATCCTGAACCTCTGTGCAAGCGGTTAACTGTAATGTCTGATCTTCTATCGGAAAATTACAAAGTCCTATATCAACCTCACCAGATTTAATAAAGTTACAAATTTCCGAAGTCGTTCCGTTTAACATTTGTAATTTTATATTTGGATACATTGTATGAAACGCCTCTAGATAAGGCATTAAAAAGAAACGAGAAATAGTGTCCCCTACCCCAATTTTCAACTGACCCGTTGTTAAATTTTTAAATTCTAGCAACTTCTCCTCACCAGCATCTAAAAGACCTAACGCTGAATTCGTATACTCGTATAAAAGTCTACCCTCAGTTGTTAACGTTACCCCTTTAGGTGTGCGATTAAAAAGGCGTGTACCGAGCTCCTTTTCTAATTGCATCATAGCTTGGCTAACAGCTGGTTGAGTCATAAATAAATCTTTAGCAGCTCTTGAAAAGCTACTATTTTTAGCAACAATACTAAAAACACGATATAAATCTAATTTCCCTATCATATAAGCACCCCTTATAGCTATTATATGAACTATTAATTTTACTTATATCACTAAAGGGGCGTATAGTAAAACCATATTGGTTTAATTTCACAATATTTAACTTTTTTCAATAGGTGTCAAGGAATCAATAAGGTGTTCTTTATGTAAGTACACAGCCGATTCCAGACGCAATTATGCCTTGGCATAATATTCATCATACAATTACCTATTAATAAGGAGAGATTATTTTGGAACGTGTAGTTGGTACAGTAGTAAGAGGTCTTCGTGGTCCAATTATTAACGAGGGCGATAACATTGAGCAAATCGTTGTTGATACGGTATTAAACGCAGCAAAGACTGAAGGCTATTCAATTGAAGATCGTGACATTGTAACAGTTACAGAATCTGTCGTAGCGCGTGCACAAGGTAACTATGCATCCATCGATGACATCGCAGCTGACGTAGCTGCTAAATTTGGTGACGATACTGTTGGTGTTATTTTCCCAATTCTAAGCCGTAACCGTTTCGCTAACTGCTTACGTGGTATTGCAAAAGGTGTAAAAAAAGTTGTTCTTATGCTCAGCTATCCATCTGATGAGGTTGGTAATCACCTAGTTGATATCGATGAGCTAGATGTAAAAGGGATTAATCCTTGGACAGATACTTTAACTGAGGTTGAATTCCGTGAGCATTTCGGCTATAAAAAACATACATTTACAGGTGTAGATTATATTGAATATTATAAAGAACTGATCGAAGCTGAAGGCGCTTCTTGTGAAGTGATCTTTTCAAATAACCCAAAAACAATTTTAGACTATACGAAGAGTGTTTTAACTTGTGATATTCATACACGCTTACGTACAAAACGTATTTTAACGACAAATGGTGCTGAAAAAGTATTCAGCCTTGATAATATTTTATCTGAATCTAATAACGGTTCTGGCTTCAATGCGGAATATGGTCTGCTTGGTTCAAATAAAGCAACTGAAGATAGCGTAAAACTATTCCCACACACTTGCCAACCAATCGTTGATGGCATCCAAGCAAAAATCAAAGAAGCTACTGGTAAAACAGTTGAAGTAATGGTTTACGGTGATGGTGCATTTAAAGATCCTGTGGGTAAAATTTGGGAGCTTGCTGACCCTGTTGTTTCACCTGCTTACACGGCTGGATTAGATGGCACGCCAAACGAAGTAAAACTAAAATACTTAGCAGATAACGATTTTGCGGATCTTCGCGGCGATGAATTAAAAGCAGCAATTTCTGAGTATATCCAAAACAAAGATGCAGATTTAACTGGACAAATGGCTGCACAAGGTACAACTCCTCGTCGTTTAACAGACTTAATTGGTTCACTATCTGACCTAACTTCTGGTTCAGGTGACAAAGGAACACCAATGATTTATATTCAAGGTTATTTCGATAACTATACAAAATAAAAAGATTTAAAAATGAACTCCCATTTTCGTTTGGGAGTTCATTTTTATATAGTGGATCCGCTTCAATATAAAATTACAAACAGGAAACCCTCTAATTTTTTCGTTTAGTGAGGATGACAGGAGTCGAACCTGTATATCCCTGTCCTATAAAGGGATATGCTGCCACTGCATCTTCCTCATATACATTATGTATTATTAACCCCATTAAGCATTACATTTTTCTCAATCCTTTCGCTTTATAGTAGATTACATAATTTCCAATAGCACTTATTTCAATTGATTAGGAATCACTTCTTCATTTAACCAATGCTCGCTTGTTCGAACATGATTCTGTCTCACAAATTTCCCTAGGTTAAATCGAAAATCGTCATAATGGAAGGCAGACGCATTTCTAATAACATACCCTTCCTGCTCACCCCCAAGAAGTGATTTGCCTGTAAACGTCTTCTTTATTTTTTCTTCATCAAAAATGCCTCGATATAATACAGGTACCGTTTCAATCCCCAATTCAGCTGCATAGTCGACTGTTTCATCCCAGCTTAAACAAATATTTTTCTCATTCCAAATACTAAATAAATAAAAGTAACTAGTTAACTCATTGTAGTAAATGGAGTGTTTGGCATAAACATTTTCGCCACATAATCTCCAACCTTCTGGAATCTGGAATGCAAATGAAGCATGAAATGTTTTGACCCAATGCCTAGATGGATGATCTCCGGAATTTAAGCTTCTAGCATGCATATAGTTTTGATACAGTGTTGTTCCTTCCCCGTCTAACTTTTCGGTTACAACAACCTCTTTTCCAATAAAATGATTAACATTTTTAGCGACCTTATCATCATGTGTATATCCCCTACTCCATGGTAAATGAAAGCTTCTTGGATATTTCATCAAATTGGTCATAAACTCACTTCCTTTGTTTACATCTATTTCGCAAATTGATCTGCTTCTCGAAAGAAATAAAGACTTGTTAATAAGTCACCATCTAATAAATGATAAATCTTACTTGACCCCTTATCGCCCCCATATTGAATTAACATATGAAATTGCACTAAATTAACAACCTTTAAAACAAATTCTTCTTCAAAGCCAAGTTCTAATAAAAAATGGCATACCATTTGTGCCGATACATTTTCATGCCCATAATATCCATATCTTTGTTGTAACTCTTTATATTTTTTACAAAACGGTTTTCCAACATCATGGAATAAAGCAGCTATTTGTAATGCTAGCTTATCACTTTCCATATAGTATTCGTTCATATAGTCATAAACAAAATACGTATGCTGGCAAAGTAAAAATTGATGGTATGGATTTTCTTGATTAAATTGATAAATTTCTTCAAAGGGTTGGACTGATCTTAACTTTTGAAAAAGCTCCTCATATGTGGGGTGGCTCTGGATTAGTGAAATAAATTGCTCTTTTGAGATTTCATACGGACTCGCTTCATGCACAATATGCACCTCTTCAAATCCTTCCCCCAATATTGGAAACTCTAAATTCTTTCTCATTTTTTCCATTATCACTAACGGAACTTTTCTCTTTCTTTGCTGATTTCTTGTTACGCACAATATATAAGGTGTATCAAAATAATAGCATACAGACTTCACATTATCAGGCAATTTACCTAGCGCAAATACCCTGCGTTCTCGCTCGATATTTGTCGCATCAACAATAACAGATTGACCTTTAGCCACACATTCATTTAAACGCTCATACAAAACACGGAATACTATTCGTGATTTCTGCCTTGTATCGTCGCCAAATAACTCTTGTCGTATAGCATCACTTGAAAGAATAAGCGCATTTTCGCTTTTAGCTAGCCCTTTAACAAACGTGCTCTTGCCGCTTCCAGGTAACCCAACTGTAAATATCACCTTCATTTTCTCACCCCCTTTCAAGTGTCTATATCGTTTATAGAAACATATTCTTTAGTTAGCGATTAACTTCTATCCCTCTTATTCATCAAAAATCAATCATCAGCTTAACTTTAAAGTATAGAGATAAATTTTTAAGGGTTAAAATGATAACAAAGGGATAATTACCGTAACTTGGGATTGATTTCTGTTCCGGCTGGGTACTTTCCTGAGGGCGTCCGACGAGCAGCTTGAGGCAACAGATGTTTTTTTGTGCGAAAGCGTAGCGGCAGCAGCAGATGTTTTTTGTGCGAAAGCGAAGTGCAACGTAGCGGCAGCAGCAGATGTTTTTTGTGCGAAAGCGAAGTGCAACGTAGCGGCAGCAACAGATGTTTTTTGTGCGAAAGCGAAGTGCAACGTAGCGGCAGCAACAGATGTTTTTTTGCGCGAAAGCGTAGTGCAACGTAGCGGCAGCAACAGATGTTTTTTTGCGCGAAAGCGTAGTGCAACGTAGCGGCAGCAACAGATATTTTTTGTGCGAAAGCGCAGCGGCAACAACAGAATGTTGGTCACGAAGGCGTTATCACAGGATGTGATGGTTTTAGCCTTCGTTCCTCTATTGCTATTCCCCAAGGAGTCGCCCAGCCGGAACGAAGACCAACTTTACACATGATCTCATTCCTAAATTTCGGTGACTTACCCATAAAAAGTTACATTCTTCAGAAAGGGAATCAAGCTACAAAAAAGGGCTGCTCCAACTTTTGTGGAACAGCCTTTTTTATTAAAAAATTGATTTTCCCTTATAATTTAATTGTATCATAAATTTGCCAAAATTACTAGACTATACTTCTTTCTGAACAAGCTGTATGATAAATTTCTCGATTCAAAAGCCATATGGAGAGGAATGTGAGTAACGTTGGAAAAGCAATATGAATGGACAGAAGAAAAACAGTATCTTGTTCTTTGTTTAAACACAGTTGGTCACAAAAAAGAGGAGTTACTACAAAAGGAAAAGGATGTTAGAGACAATGTTTTAACGCTAAAGAAAACCTTTTGGGACGACGTTAGAGTAAATTTAGATACGCCAGAGGATATAGACGAGACCTATTATGCTATCAAACAACAGGCGGAGCTCTTATCCGATTCTCAGCATGCTCAGCAGCGTGTCATCAAGGATGTAAAAATTTATGACCGCTTACTGCAATCACCCTATTTTGCTCGCATTGATTTTTTACAGGATGGTCATCACGAACCTTTAAAAATTTATATCGGTGTCGCGACCTTAATGGATGAAGAAAATGAAAACATATTAATTTATGATTGGCGAGCTCCTATTTCAAGTATGTATTATGATTACACGCCTGGCTCAGCTACTTATGAAACATCCACTGAAGAAATCCAAGGTGAGATGCTTTTAAAACGGCAATTTATCATTAAGAATGGTCAATTACAATCGATGTTTAATACAGGTTTAACTATTGGCGATGATTTATTACTCGATATTCTCGCTCAAAATGCAAACGAACATATCCGTAGCATCGTAGCAACAATTCAAGCTGAGCAAAATCAAATTATTCGACATGTTAACACTCCTTATCTAATCGTAGAGGGCGTCGCGGGTAGTGGGAAAACGGCTGTTGCTCTCCAACGTGTTGCTTATTTGTTATATCATTATCGAGACCAAATTACCGCTGATCAAATCTTATTGATTACACCTAATCAGCTTTTTAATCAATATGTTAATACCGTTTTACCGGATTTAGGTGAAGATAATATGCAGCAATTAACCTTCTCCGAATATGCAACAAAACGTTTAGGTCGACAGTTCCAATTGGAATATCCTTATGAACAATTGGAATCACTTTTAACGGAGAAAGATGACTCACTCTATCAAACGAAGCTTACTATTATTTCTTTTAAAGCTAGCCTCCAATATCGAGAATTGATGGACACATATATTGAGCACCTTACAAATGAAGGTTTACTTTTTAAAAATATTGTTTTTCGCGGAGAAAGAATTATTACCGCTCAAGAAATTGCTGAATACTTTTATTCATTCAATTCTTCAATTCCCATCCCAAATCGACTGCAATTAGTGAAGGAATGGTTATTACAAAGATTATCGAACATTGAAAAAGCAGAACGGACGAAAGAATGGGTAGAAGAAGCTAGTGAACTTTTAGACATTGAAGAGTATACAAAAACCTATAGCGAGCTTTTACATGAAGGTCGGTTTTCAGAAAACTCTTTTGACGATTTTGAGCAAGAGCGTAAGAAATTAGCCATCCAAATTGTCAAAAAACAGTTCCAGCCACTTCGTCAATCTGTTAAACAATTAAAGTTCGTTCATATGTTAGGCATTTATCGTCAATTGTTTGAAATGAATACATCTATTCACCAGCAATTACAGAACTTTTTACCCGATCAGTGGGAAGAAATCTGTCAACATACACTTCCTAATTTAGCGAAGCGCATTATTTCGTATGAAGATGCCGCTCCATTTCTATACTTACAGGACAAAATAGAAGGTCAACGAACAAATACGATGATTCGTCATGTTTTAATTGATGAATCACAAGATTATTCTCCATTTCAGCTATTTGTATTACAACAACTATTCCCACGTGCACGTATGACTATATTGGGCGATGGACATCAAACCATCCATCCTCATACCTTTAAAAACCCTTCACTGCTGACATCACAATTGTATGGTGAACAAGCAGAAAAAATGATATTAACGAAAAGTTATCGCTCAACAAAACAAATTATCCACCTTACTTCAAAGATTTTACATGAGGACGCCAAAGTAGAAGCCTTTAATCGAACTGGTCCCGAACCGACTATCACGATAGTTCCGAATGAAATAGATTTATTTGATCAGCTTGTCGAAAAGATTAACAGCTTGTCCCTAAATTTCGAAACAATTGCAGTCATCTGTAAATCAGAGCAAGAGTGTACGATGGCTTTTGATAAAATGAGGGCGCAAGTAGATATTCAACTAATCACTCATCATACAAAACAATTTAAAAAAGGAATTTTACTGTTACCCGCTTATATGGCAAAAGGAATTGAATTCGATGCTGTGTTAATATACAATGCCTCCGCGGCTAATTATGCTAGAGAAACAGAACGTAATTATTTCTACACAGCTTGTACACGAGCGATGCATGAATTGCATATTTATTCCATTAACGAGTTAACACATTTTTTAAAGCTTTAATTTCAAAAAAAGAGAATCTACATGCTTCCATAGAAAGCTTGCAGGTTCTCTTTTTTTGATCTTTAAATGTAATACGTATAATCTTCTGGAAGAACACGTTTTAAGAATTTCTTTGTACGCTCCTCTTTTGGATTAACAAATATATCATGAGGATTTCCTTCTTCTACCACAACACCGCCGTCCATAAAAATCACACGGTTCGCTACATCTTTAGCAAAGCTCATTTCATGAGTGACAACAAGCATCGTTGTTCCCTCTGCTGCAATGTTTTTCATAACCTGTAGGACCTCTCCTACTAGCTCGGGGTCAAGAGCAGAAGTCGGCTCATCAAATAAAATAATATCAGGATTTAACGCTACTGCTCGTGCAATACCAACTCGCTGTTGCTGACCTCCAGACAATTGACTTGGATAGGAATCATATTTTTCTGATAAGCCTACTTTATCAAGCGCCTTTTTACCAATTTCAATCGCTTCTGCCTTCGGAATTTTACGCCCTATAATAAGTCCTTCTGTAACATTTTCTAGCGCTGTTTTATTCGTGAAAAGATTATAGTTTTGAAATACAAAGGCTACACGTTGACGAATGGAATGTACGTCCTTCTTCTTCACATTTTGAAAATTTACTTGGATATCTCCAAATGTGGCATGTCCTTGGTCCGCTTTCTCTAAAAAGTTAATGCAACGTAATAATGTTGTTTTTCCTGAGCCACTGGGACCTAAAATAACAACAACATCACCTTTATCAATGGCTAAATCAACACCCTTTAAAATTTCATTGTCACCAAATGATTTATGGATATTTTTAATTTCTAACATACTCGTTCACCCCTTAGGCTTTTGCCACTTTGAATTTACTTAAATGTTTTTCATATCGTTTAAAAATGTATTCAACCGTACTACATAAAATTAAGTACACAATGAAAATATCAATATATGCTTCTACGTAATTGTAGCCAACATTTGCAGCCACCTTAGCCTTTAATGTAATTTCAGGTAAGGACATTGCATAGCCTAAAGACGTCGCTTTAATGAGATTGACTGTAGCCGTACAAATATTCGGCATAGCTACTACTAAAGCCTGTGGAATAATAATACGGCGATAGGCTTGAAATGTTGTTAAACCTACTGCCTGAGCAGCCTCTAGCTGACCTTTTTCAATCGTACTCAAAGCAGAACGAAATACCTCTATTAAAATTGCCGTTGTACTAAATGCGAAGACGATAAATGCATACCAAATCGGATTGATTTTATAAATATCATAAGCAATATTATATTTTTCAAAAATCATTTTAAGTAGTAATGGGATACTGCTATAAATAATAAAAATTTGAATGATTATAGGTGTACCTCGGACAAAGGAGACATAAATTTTTGCTATATGATGGATCACCGGGATTTTATTGACCCGTGTAAGAGCTAGTAGAAAGCCAAGTGGTAGAGCAACAAGCATAGCAACAATTGTCACAAGGAGTGCGATAGGTACACCTGATAATGCAACAAAAAATGTTTCAACTAAAAATTGATAATTCATGGTTACGCCTCCTTACGTTGTTTCTAACGTCTTTTTCCCCTTACCAAAGAACTTTTCTAACATAGCGAAGAATTTTTCGATAATAATCGACAGCACCCAATAAACAATCGCTAAAGCAATATATATTTCTAATGCATGTGCATTAATATTACTTGCGATAATTAAATTTGCCTTTCCGACAATATCAATTAAGCCGATTGTATAAGCAAGGGCTCCTTCTTGTAATAATGCAATCATTCCATTCCCAAAGTTCGGTAAAGCAATAACAAGTGCCTGTGGGAAAATAATACGTCGATATGCCTGAAATGGCGTTAATCCCACACTAACAGCCGCTTCAAATTGCCCTTTATTAATGGCTAAATAAGCAGAACGAATAACCTCTGACATAATCGCCGCAAACTGTAAAGTGAACGTTACGACTACGAAAATGGCTGTTTCAATTGAATGGAGATTTATGCCGAAGTTTTCCGCTAACGCCGGAACGCCATAATATACGAGGAATAATAAGACGATAGATGGTGTACAGCGCATAATCGTTGTATATAAGTTTGCTAATTTTCGTAGCAATGTTATTGAACTTAACTTGGCAGCCGCTAATAGTAAGCCGAATATTGTGCCTAGTAC
Organism: Lysinibacillus sp. NPDC094403; assembly: GCF_050278745.1. NCBI lineage: Bacteria > Bacillati > Bacillota > Bacilli > Caryophanales > Bacillaceae > Lysinibacillus > Lysinibacillus sp. NPDC094403. The sequence goes on from NZ_JBNNTL010000012.1 coordinate 86,943, forward strand.
AATAGAAGAACCTGCAACTAAGAAAGTAACTTTTAAAAACGGCAATAATACAGGAATTGAGTTCCAAATGTATGATGCATCAAAATACTTCTCCATTTCCTCACCAACTTTTATATAAATGTACAAAAACAGGTGTGTTGATTAGCCATTTTTATTCACTAAAATTAATTAGAAGACTCTGATTTCCGTTACGGGCTACTTGCTTTCCTTCGGGAGTCAAGTAACCCTTCACTACAATCAGCTAAATATCCTCATATATAAGCAGAATATCAACAAAAAAATCCTTGTTTCACCCAATAATTAACCAACATATTTCAACACACCTGATACAAAAATTCTCTTTTTATTAATAAAGACTGCTGAGTATACTGACTCAACAGCCTTTTGTTTGGTAGTAGCTGCTAACACTTTCTCTTCTAAAGAGGGGTCTTCTTGGATAAGCTACCGCCTATTAGCGCTTCACAGAATCTAACACTTCAAATAAATCTCGACCGTAAAACTTAGTGCTTAATTCATTTGTTTTCTTTTGCTCTTTAATTTTTGCTATAGCTTTATCGTAAGCATCTGCAAATTCTTGTTCCTTTTTATTGAACAACGGCCATGTTTTAATAACGGCAAATTCGTTGTACACTACGTCATCCTTTAAATTATGATATGGGCCATCTTCTGCTAAAACTTGTTGTTTAAATGGACCTTCAATCATCACACCACCATCGACACGTTTTTCATTTACCCATTGCACAACATCGACAGTGAACGCATCACCAGCCTGTAATTTCACTTTATTGTCTGGGTTTGCTTTATTATATTCATCAATAATTGTGTATTGGGCATTATTCGCAGCAATTGGTGCTAATGAATAACCTTTTTTCGCAAAGTCGGCTAATGTTTTTATCCCTTCATCTTCTTTACGTAATACTAAACCTGCACTACTTAAGCCTAAAAATTCTTTAGGGAAAATAAACTTTTCTGTACGTTCTTTCGTAAAGAAGGCATTTTTTATTCCTACTTGATATTTTCCTTGCTCAACACCAATCAGTAAATCATCACTAGTTGTCCCAACAAATTCAAACTTATATTCCGGTAACATTTCATCCACTAGCTTCATAACTTCCACATCGTAGCCTGTTGGATTTCCATTATCATCAATATAACTAATAGGCTTAGACGCCTGATCAAATGCAACCTTCACTGTACGTACTTTCACGCCATCCTTTGAGTCTTTATCTGTAGCTTCACCTGAATTACAGCCTGCTAAAATAGCAAGTGACGCCAAGCCGATTGCTGCCAATTGAAAAACCTTTTTCTTTTGTTTAAACATATATCATTTCCCCTTATTCTCCATGGTTTTGTAATTGATTTTCATTCGATTTTTGCTGCTCAATTGCGGCATTTGCTAATTTAATAATTGTCATATCATCCATCGGCGGATTATGAAGTCCTGCACGAACATTTCGATAATAGCGTTGCAATGGATTTGTTAATTGTAGGCTTTTCGCACCTACTACACGCATTGCCTTATCGACGATTTCAATCGCCAAATTTGTTACTGTATGCTTAGCAACTGCCATTTCATTTACTAAAAGCTCACGTCTAGCTGGGTCATCACAAGCCTCTGCAACTCCATACAGTACAAAGCGTGCTTGATGTAGCTTCAATTCAATATCGCCTAGAAGCTGCTGCACATTTGGTAATGTACTAATTGGAGCATTTAAGCTATTAGGTTGATGATGATTTGCAAAATGCAGTGCATAATCACGAGCTGCTTGTGCAATACCTAAGTATGTTGCTGAGATATGTAGAATCCAACCATTTATCTTTCCGCCGCTTGGGTGACTTGGTAATTCCACTAAATAATTTGAAGGGACAATTACATCTTTTAAAACTAGATCATGGCTACTCGTGCCTCGCATTGCTGACATTTCCCAGTTTTCTTCAATTGAAAGTCCTTGGGCATCTTTATGAATAAGAAAGAAACCAATTTGATTTTTTTCCTCAATCCACGCTGATGTTAAGAAGTAATCTAACACTGGCGAAGCTGTCGTAAAGATTTTACGTCCGTTTAAGAGCCACCCCTCTTCTATTGAAACCGCATTTGTTCCTGGTCGCCCTCCACGTGTTGGACTCCCAGTTGCCGCTTCACTCACGGCCCTATTTATTATTGCGCCATTGATTATTTCCTGGGCAAATGAACTTAGTAAATCATCTGCCCATAGTTTTTCCTCATATAGTTCACCTACAACACCTAATGTCCATCCTAGTGAAAGTGAAGCATTCTCGTCATAGCTTGCTAACGTTTCTTGAACGAGTACCATATCATAGACTGATAAACCTTCCCCGCCATATACTTTCGGTAAAGTTAGTTTTGGATAACCAATTTGCAGAAGTAATTTATGTGCTTCGAATGGAAAACGAGATTGTTCATCTACTTCTTTAGCTTCAGCCTTGATTGACTCCGAAATAGATTCTAACTGATCTAACCAATACTGTTGTTGCTTTGTTTTAATAAATAAATTCTTCAAGAAAATCTCCTTCTTCCTAAAATGTATAAAACATATATATTTACTAAGGATTTATGTTGTAAAAAAATCTCTACCTACGTTTTAGTAGCGAGATTATAATTGGTACTGAATTTTCTGATTCGTTGACATTTATGATACTTTTCGCATTTAAAAATGTCAATGGGTTAATTATAAGTTTTTTTATAAGTTTTATATCCATTACTGACACGTCTTCTTTTTTCACCAAGCCATAATTACAACATATGCTAAAACTAAAGAAAGAGGTGCATGTATGACTAATAATATGAATCCGTCTTTAAATAATATTGCAATTTCGCCTATGACCCCTCAGGTTATTCAGACGAAATTTGGAGATATTAATGGAGATGGCTTACTCGAAACTGTTCTTTTGATGGGGACTAAAACTCCAGATAGCCCTTTGTGGAAAAACCTAACGCTCGCTATTTTTTACGGACAATCGCACCAATTCGAAAAAATAACGCTAAAACAAAGCGTCGGCTATAACCCAACCATATTTTTAGGTGACTTTACTGGCAATCATCTAGAAGATATTTTAGCTATTTCTGACACTGGAGGTAGTGGAGGCATTATCAACGGTGAAATATTTGCCTCAATCAACGGCAAAATAAGCTCAATTTTTGATGCAGAATCTTTTAATAATAAGCTAAAGTACACCGTTAATTATCAAAATCAATACAAAGTAGCCGTTCGTAGCATGAATCCAAAAAAGCAATATATCATCGATTTACAATACAAAGGTCCCGAATATTTAGCGGAAATTTATAATCAAGATGGTACACTGAAGCAGCCTATTGAAGGGTGGGTAGATCCAATCAGCGGATTGTATCCAGTGGACTATGAACGCGATGGAATATATGAGATTTTAGCTTATCAGTCGATCGCAGGCAGATACCATGCCGATGGATTAGGCTATGTAGAAAATATTTTGAAATGGAATGGCCATGAATTTATAGTTGACCGGCAAACCGTAGGGATTTTTGGAGAAGATTTAAAATAAGTTGCTATCCACTTATATAGGGTAAAAAGCAAGAATCTGCCCGATTTCCGCGCAGAACATCGAAATCGGACAGATTCCCCTTTAAAACGCTGATAAGACAACACACTGTTACTGTAAGGTTTATTTTTCTACCAATGCAAAATAATTATTTTCGTGATCAGCAAAATTAAAAACCCTACCCATTGGCATCATTACTAAATCTCCTACTTTAACGCCCTTTGCTTGAAAATCTTGATATAGGTTCTCTATATGATCGGCATAAAACATGATAGAAGGTGTACCTAAATTTAATTCAGGCTGCATTTTTGCAATGATTTCTTTATTGTGTAGAACAAAGGTAGTTTGAGCTTCTTTAGTTGGAGCAATTTCAATCCAACGTACTCCTCCCTCTTCCTGGTCAGCAACTACAACAAATCCAATTTTTTCTGTCCAAAACTTCACGGCAGTATCCTGATCATTTACGTATAACATTACTTGTCCAATTTGTCGAATCATGAAACAATTCCCTCCTCTTTTGAGCATTAGTATACATCAAAAGGTAGCTTTGTATGTCATCTAATGGTTATCGTTTTTAGGAGAATTTCAACGTATTAGTTCCTGATATCTACAATTAATGAATAGTTATTACAAAATACTTAACTTTTATTTTATTTTTGATAAAATGAGCCTAGTCGTCTATTATTTGCCTTATCCGGAAAAGTATAGACTCGTCACCGTAACATGGGGTTAATTTCTGTTCCGACCGAGCATGTTCTTTGGATCGTCCGCTGAGCATCTTCTACCGAATGGAAATAAATAGCATGTGTTTTAACACGTGTCATCTTTAATTTTTGGTGATAAGACAAAGTATAAAATACTAATATTATAGTGAGGATAATTCAAGTGAAACAACTAAGTTTAAGGAAAAAGCTCATTTTTTCATTTTTAGCAATGCTTCTCATCCCAACACTGTTAATTGGAATTGTTTCTTACCAAAGTGCTGGAAAGCAAATTTCGGAAGAACAACAAGCAAGCGCAACCGAGAGTGTGCGCATGCTTAATACAAATATTACCAACACGGTTGAGCCCAAAGTGAAGGACGTTCAATATTTTACAAAAAAGCTCAATCAATCTTATTTACAAGAAGGTAAAATTACAGAACTTAAATCTCTTTTCCGCGAGTACATGAACATGCATCCAGAGGTGGAGCTGATTTATATCGGAACCTCTGATGGTAGGCTTCTGGATGAACCTGCTCAAAAATACCCTAGTGGGTTTGACCCCCGCACAAGACCTTGGTATAAGCAAGCTTTAGATAACGAAAACAAAGTGTCTATTACGGCTCCATACGTTACAGAGACTACTGGTGATATCGTTCTTACGATTACTCAAGCTTTACCAGATGGCTCTGGGGTAATAGGGTTAGATTTAAATATATCTACACTAAGTACTATCACAAATGATATACGCATTGGAGAAACTGGCTTTGCTTCACTTTTAGATAGCAATAAAGTTTATATTGCCCAACCAGATAAAGAGAGTGGTGCTGAAGCAACAGAAAGCTATATTACTAAAATCTATGAACAAGATAGTGGTACTGTTATAGAAAAAGATCGACAGCTACAATTTGTTACAAATAAACTAACAGGTTGGAAAGTTGTTGGTACAATGTTTACAGCCGAGGCTGCAAATGCTGCTGCTTCAACCTTTAATATAAACTTAATAATCATTGTTGTTTCTATTATTGTTGGCATTATTTTTATGCTATTCATGATAAAATCGATCGTTAATCCGATTATTCGACTTAAACAAAGCGCTATAAAAATTAGCGAAGGTGATTTAACAGCGTTTATTGACATTCATTCTAAAGACGAGATTGGTCAACTCGGGGAAGCCTTTATCGCAATGAAGGCTAACTTAAAAAAACTTATTCGTGACGTTGATCAAAGCTCTCAACATGTACAGACTTCGGCACATGGATTATCTGCGAATGCCGAACAAAATATAGCTGCTTCAGAGCAAGTTACTGAAGCTATGCAACAGGTTGCTATCAGCACAGAAAAACAAACAATAGGTATTGACCAAAATGCTATTTCTATTGAGGAAATTGCAAAAGGAGTCGTTGAGGTAGCCGATAGCTCTATGCAAGTTTCAGATCTATCTAGCCATGCTATAAAATTGGCCAATGAAGGCGGACAAGCGGTAGAACAAACTGTTAATCAAATGATCTCCATTCATGAATCTGTGACACAATCAGATACGATGATTAAATCACTCTATGATCGAACAAAAGAAATTGGTTCTATTTTAGAAATTATTAGCGCTATTTCGGATCAAACAAATCTGCTTGCCCTTAATGCTGCTATTGAGGCCGCGCGAGCTGGAGAGCATGGGAAAGGTTTTGCAGTAGTCGCCGATGAAGTGCGGAAATTAGCAGAACAATCCCATCAATCAGCAGAGCAAATTTCTGCACTAATTACTGGCATTCAGCAAGATACGGCAAAATCTGTTCAAACAATGATTAAGGCTTCAGCAGATGTCCAGGATGGTTTACAGCTAACAGAAGATACAAGTAAAAAGTTTGCAAGTATTATTAAGAGTCTGCACGATATTGCTCCGAAAATGGAGGATATATCTGCATCTGCTCAGGAGATGTCAGCGGTAGTCGAGGAAGTTTCTGCAACTGCTATCGAGCTAACAGATCATGCTAAATTAAATGCGGCTGCGTCAGAGGAAGTTGCCGCTTCAACTGAACAAACATTGTCCTCGATGCAGGAGATGGCTATAGCTGCAAAATCACTACTCGATATGGCCGATGAATTACAAAGCTATGTAAATCGTTTTAAATACTAAAAAGAAAGCACGATGAAAAAGGGTTTCCCCATTCATCGTGCTTTCTTGCATTGTTATTATTTATTATCCTCATGACTAAATTGCCACTCAATACCAAATTTATCAGTGAGTGAGCCATAACATTTACTCCAAAATGTTTCTTGTAACTCCATAGTAACTTTTCCACCATCTTTAAGAGCCTCAAAAGCTTTGTGCATCTTAGCCTCATCATCTGAGACAACAGCTAATGTTACATTGTTTCCGATTGTGAACGGTGAGCCTGGAAATGTATCTGAAAACATTACAGTACTACCAAAAATCGAAAGTCGCGTATGCATTACAAGGTCTTTAGCTTCTTCTGGTAATTGATAATTTGGATTCTGTGGTGAATCACCGAATGTCATAATTTCAGCCTTGTCTGTATCAAAAACTTTCTCATAAAACGATACTGCCTCTCGACAATTTCCATTAAAAATTAAGTATACCTCTACTGCCATTTCCAACACTCCTTTGTCATTTTTTGAAACAACTCTATTGTACATGGATAACGAATAATAATACAAATTTTAGATGAACCGGTTTTGTGCAGAGTTTTACAAAATATAAAGACATTTTAATCGAACTTTTACTTCCATCTATAACAGGCGTGATTATTGAGCGATAAAAGGATTTTTTGTTGCTATTTTGCCAATATATCCCCATTTTTAACTAATTTCCGCTACGGTCTACTCGACTTCCGCGGGAAAGCGGTATTTCCCGTTCTCCCCTACTACTTTTTTATTTATTTGGATAAAAGCTTTGACATTTGCTCAAAAATAATGTAAATTACCAAATGACGAACGATTTAAATCAAAACTTAAAAAATATTCGTATTTTAGGAGTGTTTATAATGGATAACGTATTTGACTATGAAGATATTCAACTAATTCCCGCAAAATGTATTGTAGAAAGTCGCTCAGAATGTGATACTTCTGTTACTTTAGGCGGTCATACATTCAAACTTCCTGTTGTACCAGCAAACATGCAAACAATTATCGACGAAAGTCTTGCTGCGAAGCTTGCTGAAAACGGTTACTTTTATATCATGCACCGCTTTAATCCAGAGACACGTATCAACTTCATCAAAGATATGCAAGACCGTGGATTAATTGCATCAATTAGTGTTGGTGTGAAAAATGAGGAATATCCTTTTATTGAAGAATTAGCAGCTGCTAAATTAGTGCCTGAATTTATTACAATCGATATTGCACATGGTCATTCAAATGCTGTCATTCGTATGATTCAACATATCAAAAAACATCTACCAAATAGCTTTGTGATTGCTGGTAATGTGGGCACACCTGAAGCAGTACGTGAACTTGAAAACGCTGGTGCAGATGCAACAAAAGTTGGTATTGGACCAGGTAAAGTATGTATTACTAAAATCAAAACTGGTTTTGGTACAGGTGGTTGGCAGCTAGCCGCACTACGCTGGTGTTCAAAAGCTGCAACGAAGCCTATTATCGCTGATGGTGGTATTCGTACGCATGGTGATATTGCAAAATCTGTTCGCTTTGGTGCTTCAATGGTGATGATCGGATCATTATTTGCAGGTCATGAAGAGTCACCTGGCGAAACAATCGAAATCGAAGGGAAAACTGTGAAGGAATACTTCGGGTCTGCTTCTGAATTCCAAAAAGGCGAACGTAAAAATGTTGAAGGTAAAAAGATGTTTGTTGAGCATAAAGGCAGCATCAAAGATACTTTAATCGAAATGCAACAAGACCTTCAATCATCTATTTCCTATGCAGGCGGCAATAAACTAGACGCCATTCGAAATGTAGATTATGTAATTGTGAAAAACTCTATTTTTAATGGAGACAAAGTATACTAAAAACTAAGAAAACCCAAACAAGAATGGCATAAATTCTTGTTTGGGTTTTTCATTGGATTCCGTTTCTTTACTCTATATGAGCTTTAGGATAAATACCAAGCGATTGTAACTCTTACTCGAGCCTTCGACCCCTTTTCCTATTCCAAATATATATAAAATTGGACATATTTCAAAATACTATTATTTATTTTCAGAATTTTCTATTTTATTGAAAAATTTTATATTATAATTAAATTAGATGTTACATTTTGTAAATAAAGAACGGAGGTTTTGCCTATGATGAAATCAGTCCGTAACAAGCTCGTCACTCTAGCCATTATCGTTATTTTGATTCCTACGGCACTAGTTGGATTGGTTAATTACTTCGTGGCGAAAAATGAAATGGATGAGATAGGTCGACAAAGTCTTAAAAATGGTACATTAGGAATTATTGAATTAATTGCCCAATTAGATGAGGAGGTTCAACAAGGGAAGCTTACGTTAGAAGAAGCCCAGGAACGTGCCCGAACACAGATAGTTGGCAAAAAACTTGAAGATAATAAAAGATCCATTGATAACCCTGTTAAATACGGTGAAAACTTCTACTTTTATGCGTTTAAAGATGACGGAACAGTGGAAACGCACCCATCTCTTGAAGGGCAAAACATCTACGACTTACAAACAACTGACGGCCGTTATTTTGTACGTGAAATGATTGATGAAGCAAATGCAGGCAGTGGGTATGTCCGATATGATTGGGCATTACCGTCAAAACCTGATGTAACCGCTCCTAAAATTACTTATGTAGCTAAGGACAAGCATTGGGGATGGATTATAGCAGCCGGTACCTATGAAATGGATTTCAATGCAGGTACTACAAAGGTCCTTTACTACTCACTTGCTATGACTGCTCTTGCAACAATCATCGGTGTCACACTATTTTGGTTCTTCTCAGGTAGGATGACTTCATACATACGCCGACTTATGGAGATGACATCAGATATTGCTAAAGGAAAATTAACTGGTGAAGACATTCCTATTACGACAAAAGATGAATTAGGGATACTCGCTAGTAATGTCAACAATATGAAGCATAGCTTAAACGAAATGGTTAATAATACGAAAGAAAGTGCAGCTCAAATGAGAGTTTCATCAGAAATACTTAGCGCCATTACAGAAGAAACGACTGCTTCAGCAGATGAAATTCACCAAGCAATTACAGAAATATCCAAAGGGGCTGTTATTCAAGCTGAAGAAGCTGAAATGGCGAGTAGTATGGTTGAAAAATTGTCCTCACTTATCTTAAATGCAACTGATAAATACGTAGATATTACTGAAAATTTGAATGCTATTCATAAATCCCAGGAAAACGGCAGACAAAAAGTAGAAATATTACAACAAAACTCGAATGAATTTACAAATGTGATTGAAGAGCTGAGAGCAAATTTCTCAAGTTTAACCAGCCAAATAGAAGAAATTCATAATGTTGTCCAAACAATCACATCCATCTCTGAACAGACTAATCTTTTAGCTTTAAATGCAAGTATTGAGGCCGCACGAGCAGGCGAACATGGCAAAGGGTTTGCTGTAGTAGCAGAAGAAGTGCGTAATTTATCGGAAGATACAAATAAAGCTACAAACCACGTGAGGAGCTTAATAAAACGTATCGAAATAGATACAGCTAATTCAGATTCAAAGATGATGAACACACTCAAACTTTCACAGGGACAGGCTATATCAATTAATGAAGTAAAACATGCATTTACTATATTAGCAAATTCTATACAAGGTATTACAGAGCATCTTGTTTCCCTCGATCAAACTATGAGTGAGATGTCTGAAAATCGTTTAATCGTTATTAATGCCATTAATGAAATAGCTAGCGTTGCAACACAATCAGCAGCGGCCACTGAACAAATAAATGCTTCGGTCGATGAACAAAAGTCGGCAGTCACATCCATTATGGACTCCTCTGTGGAGCTACACACAGAAGCAGAGCGCATGCATGATTTAGTCGATCGTTTTACGTGATATTATATTTTGTCAAAAGATAAATATCCCTTATAAGATAGGTTTTACAGCCAATCTAATAAGGGATATTACCATTATATGCACACTTTCAGCAAAAGAAAAAATGCTACCAATTAAGTGTAGCATCTCTTTCAAGATTATAGCTTGTTAATAACAGCGTGGATTGTTTCTTTTAATTCTGCATCATGATCAGAAAGGTCTACAAGGTTTGCCACACGCTCACGTAATACTGGACGTTCAATTACAAGCTTTTCATCAAGAACTTGTACTAGTAACTCGATGATAAGACGATCACGTACGTTTAATGCTTCTTCTAAACGCTCTGGTGTAATTTTTCCTGTTTTTGCTGCTTTAGCCATTTTAAAAACCCCTTTTGAATTTTATATTCATGCACATCTATTTTAGCATACAGCTAATTTATTTTGAAAACTTTCTTTCGCGAATATATAGGCTCATCACCATAACGTGTGGTTGATTTCCGTTCCGACTGGGCGCTTTTATCGCTGCCGCTTCGCTTTCGCGCAGAGCAGAGCTTCCTTGGGGCGTCCAGCCTTCACTCCAATCAACCTATATACATAACATACGTTTTAACAAATATCATCCACAGCTTTCGGCGATAACCTAATATATACCAAAACTTTACAAATGAAACCTAATACATTTACGATAAAATGTTATAGTCAAATCATAAAACGAATACGCTCAACCATATGATTATGTGTTATTTAGTTATTCATATTCACTTAGAACGACTTACAAGATTGGAGGAATTCGATGAACCAAAAGAACTCGACTTATTTACAATTAATAAAGGCTATACCGAAATCTTTACAATTCTTTCTAAATGTTTGCCTTGTACTTTTAGCGCTCATTTTATCCTTCCTACTTTGCAAAGAACTTATCCAATTCCTTAAAATTTTAATATTCAACAATGATGGCGGAGACTATAAGCTTTTCCTCGCAAATATTCTTATTTTCTTTTTGTATTTTGAATTTATCACTATGATTATTAAATATTTTAAAGAGAATTATCATTTTCCACTAAGGTACTTTATATATATAGGAATTACGGCCATGATACGATTAATTATCGTAGAGCATGATCATCCCGTAAACACCTTAATTTATTCACTTATTATTTTAATATTAATTATAAGCTATTTTATTATTAATATTACGCCACTGGAACGGCCAGTACGATCATCGCTTATTATGAAAAAAGAACAATAGCTTGATACTGTAGAATTGCTTAATTTCTGGCCACTCTACACTGAAAAGGAAACACATCCGCATTCATTTCTCCACCTTAGTGGTGGAAGTCATCTGTAGCTGACGTTTCACTTTCGCCACAAAAAACATCTGTAACTGACGTTGCACTTTCGATACAAAAAACACTGCTGAATGGAGATACAAAGTGCTTTTAGATGCTCTTTTGTTGGCTGTAAACTACCCATCCTTCCTAGATAAGCGCCAACCTCAATATCAACAGAATGTATAAAATCTTCTTCCTTCAATTTCATATACAACCCCATCCTACACTAAATTTATTTTAAGGCACGCTCTTTTCATAATTTTTTTCACATTAATTTCAGCTCTTGATAATAACATATATTACCACATGCAAATAATACTGTATGTTGACAAGATTATTAAGGTTAGTTCCTTATTAGATGTCTACACAAGAATTACAAGGTGGAACATTAGTGCTTGTTGTTTTGAGTCAACAGCATACAACGTATAATAGCTACAACCTTATTCAGCGTCTCGAGCAAGTCGGATGTAACAATGAACTATGTACACTACTCACATTGCTTCGTCGATTGGGCATAAGGCAGTAATTACAAGTTGCAAGGATACAACCAAAGGGAAAGCCCGGAAATATTAAATGTTATGGAATTAGGAGTGCATGAATTATTGAAGGGAGACGGAAAGAGTGAATCTGATTGATGTATATATTCATGAAGTAACTAAAAGGATAAGTAAAGATAAACGTAATGATACCAGTCTAAAACTAAAATCTACTATTGAAGATATGTTACCTGGAGATTATTCAGAATCAGATATAAAGGGAGTGCTTAAAAAGCTAGGCAATCCTGTAGAAGTTGCAGCAAGCTATCAGGACACACCACGATTTTTAATCGGTCCAAAAGTGTTTGAAACTTATATTAGGACAATAAAATTAGTTGTTCCTTGGGCGGTTTTTATTACTGTTATTTTTCAGGTGATAGAAAGTATTGTTCTTTATAACGGAGAAGGTACACTTCTGACTGCTATTATTAAAACTATTTCTTTAACTATCGCTAATATTATCTCAGTAATTATATATGTACTGTTCTGGATTACAGTTGCTTTCATTGTTATTGAACGATCTGGAGGAAATAATATTCGAATACCCTTTATAACAGACCGTCCGGAATGGACACCTGATGATTTAGTAAAAGTTAAAATAATTCCTAAAGAAAAAACTATTTCACTTAATGATAATATTTTTAGTCTCTTAGGTATTGCTATTTTCGCCTTTGTCTATTTCAATGCTAATCACCTTTTAGGAATCTATACGTCTCACAATAAAGGCGGCTTAAAATTTGTTATGCCTATATTCAATCAGGAAGTCTTACTCTCCTTCGCTCCAATCATTTTATTTTGTATAGCTTTAAGTGTAGCTTTAACATTATGGAAATTGAAGACTGGTCAATGGACAATGTTAATTGCCGTAGCTAATGCGCTCCTTCAATGTACAGGAACTATTGTTTTTATCCTCTTGGCTATTCACCATGATTTCATACACAGTCCCGCTGTACCTTATATCGCTGCGATTACGGAAACGACCTCTGCTAAGATTTTGTTTGCTATAGACCGAATATTATTCGTAAGCATTGCTATAGCCATCATAGCAAATGCATTTGATATTTATAATGGCTTTAAAAAGGCTAGAGTTTGAAAAGAAATATAAGTTCTGAGGGCTGACTCTTTCTTGTTGGCTCTTTACTCATCATATAAATTCACTACCTACTAAAAACTTTTTCCTATACCTGAAAACGTTTAAGATGCTCCCTCAAAATACCGTTATTCTCTAATGTTTTGTATAATAATAATCTGCACTAATTCAAACAGAATAAGGGGAAATAATTATGACCATTCTTCTTGTAGATGATAATCAAGTCAATCTATTTGTAATTGAAAAAGTATTAAAAAATGCAGGTTATGATAACTGTGTTTCTCTAACATCTGCCTATGAGCTTTTTGATTATTTACAGTTAGATGCACCAAATCCAAAAGGAAATTCCGTGGATTTGATTTTATTAGATATTATGATGCCTGAAATCGACGGTATTGAAGCCTGTAAACGTATTAAGCAAAATAAACGATTAAAAGATATTCAAATTATCTTTGTCACAGCTTTAGAAGATAAAAACAAGCTCGCAGAAGCACTTGATATCGGAGGAGTAGACTATATTACAAAGCCAATTAATAAAACGGAGCTCCTCGCTAGAATTCGAGTTGCTTTACGATTGAAAGCTGAATTAGATTGGCATACTCAGCAAGAAAAGAAAATACAATACGAATTAGATCTGGCAACACACGTACAAAGAAGCCTTTTGAGCGCTCCTTTAAACGAGACTAATATTCAAATAGAGGTATCTTATCTTCCTTCTTCTAATTTAGCGGGAGATATGTATTATTGGCATAAAATAAATGATCACCGATACGCCTGCATTTTACTTGATATGATGGGACATGGTATCTCTGCAGCACTTGTTTGTATGTTTATCTCCTCTGTCCTAAGAGAGGCTGTTAAACAATTAGAAGACCCTGAATTAGTTATAAAAGAGTTAAACCGTTATATGACACTTTTGCGCAACGGAAAAGAGGACAATCTTTTTTATTTCACGGCTATTTATTTAGTGATAGATACCGAACAAAAAACAATTGAATATGTGAACGCTGGTCATCCTTCTGGCTATGCTCTGATCGATAAAAAGACGCTCGTACCATTAAAACGAGGAAGCTGTGCAGTCGGCTTTTTCGATGAGATCGACGTACAAAAGCAATTTATTCAATACAATGAAGATGTGCAAATTATTTTATATACGGATGGTGTGCTAGAAGCAATGGGACCTTGTGAAATGGAATCCGAGAAGCATTTACAATCGCTAATATCTACGAAATGGGATTATTCTCGAAGTCTAATCGACAATTTACTGCCTAAGGAGAAACAAGCGAATCAACCAGATGATATGTGTGTATTAATGATTCAAGTGCAGGCTATATAAGATATGGCTGTTGCCTAAGTCTCTACTGTGGAGAAACTTAGGCAACAGCCCATTTTTTATCTCACTCTATCTTCTGATATATTTTTTCATTACCTATGATTTCCTTATATTTTGAAATGCTGTCCTCAAATCGTATTGTCTCCTTATCTCCTAAGCATAAAAATCCATTATCACTTAGACTTTCGGAAATCAAATGATGGACCTGATTTTGTAACTCAGATGAAAAATAAATTAAAACATTTCGGCACACAATGACATGAAATTCATTAAACGATTGATCTGTTACTAAATTATGCTGTGCAAATATAATGTTTTTTAACAGTGATGGATGGAAATAAGCATATTGATAATCTGTTTTATAGTATTCGGAAAAAGCATGATGGCCACCTGCAAGCATATAGTTTTTAGTATATGTCTGCATTTTGCTAATCGGAAATACTCCCTTTTTTGCCTTTTCCAAAACTTGTTCGTTCATATCTGTAGCGTAAATAACCACTTTATCCATTAACCCTTCCTCCTCTAGCAAAATAGCCATGGAGTATACTTCCTCACCCGTGGCACATCCTGCATGCCATATCCGAATTTCAGGGTAATCTCTTAAATACGGTACAACCTCTTGGCGAAAAGCCTTAAAAAAACTAGGGTTGCGGAACATTTCAGTAACATTTATAGAAAAATCGTTCAATAGTTGCTCTAAAAATCCGTTTTCGTGTATTACTTTTTCAAGTACACGAGAAATCGTTGAGATATTATTCATCCTCATCCTATTACTAATTCTTCGTGATATTGAAGAACGATTATATTGTCGAAAATCAAATCCTGACAAACGATAAATACCCTCAAGTAATAAATCAATTTCTAAATCTGTCGGCGCTTTTTGTTGCAAAGGAAATCGGTCCATCTTATTAACTCCCTTTAGAAACTAGCCATACTCTTAAAACGGATATTAATTGTTCTAAATTTAATGGCTTACTAATATAATCTGAAGCACCAGCCTCTAATGATTTATCTCGATCATTTTTCATAGCCTTCGCTGTTAAAGCGATAATCGGTAAATCCGTAATCTTGAGTTGTTTGCGTATAATCGACATCGTTTCATAGCCATCCAAATTTGGCATCATAATATCCATCAGAATAAGGTCAATCTCACCATTTGCTTGCATAATATCTAAACACTCTATTCCATCTTTTGCAACTAAGATATTCATGCCTCGTTTTTCGAGCGCATTTTTTAATGCATAGATATTACGATAATCATCATCTACAATTAAAATATTTTTCCCTTGAAAAACTTCTACCTCATGTTGAGAAAATCCCTGAACTTTTGATAGTGGCTCTTCCTCTTCTAACTCATGTACTTCATTAGTAGCCCCTACCTCATGAATAGCAAGCTCAAGGTATTTTTGCTCCGCGATTCCATTGGGTAAGCTTGGGATTGTCAGTGTAAATGTACTACCTTGCCCCTCGTCACTTTGTAAAGAAATCCAGCCACCAAGTAATCTTACAAGCTCTTTACAAATGGACAAACCAAGACCTGTTCCACCGTATTTACGCACTGTTGCCCCATCAGCCTGTTGGAATGATTCAAAAATTAGCTGATGCTTATCCTTCGGAATCCCTATACCTGTATCTATAACTGTGATTTCTAACCAGTCGGCACTGAGATCCTGCATATTACTTGTTAACTGTTCTTGGCCAAGCTGTTTAATTTCAAGATTAACTGAGCCTTGTTCTGTAAATTTAAAGGCATTTGATAATAAATTTTTCAATATTTGCTTGAATCTTTTTTCGTCCGTATAGAAAACATCTGTTACATTATTTTCTTTCGAAATATGGAATTGGAGATTTTTTTTCGTTGCTACAGGCGCAAAGGTTTGCTCGATTTGTACAGGAACCTCACTCATATTCATTTCATCAAAACTAATATCTAACTTGCCTGCCTCAACTTTTGATAAATCTAAAATATCGTTAATTAACGCAAGCAAATCTTCACCTGAAGAATGGATAACCTTTGCAAATTCAGCTTCCTCATCTGATAAATTACTTTGGCTATTTTCAGCTAACATTTCAGATAAAATTAATATGCTATTCAGTGGCGTTCGCAATTCATGTGACATATTGGCTAAAAACTCAGATTTATAATTTGAATTTAGTAACAACTGCTCCGCACTTTCCTCTAATTCTCTTTTAGCTTGTTCTAATTCTCTCGTCTTTAACTCTGCCTCTTTTGTTCTTTCCTCCAATTGTTCATTAATCACTGTCAGTTCCTCTGTTTGCATCTGCAATTCTTCGGATTGTGCCTGAAGTGCTTCAGATTGCACCTGTAATTCCTCTGTCATAGCTCTTGATTCATTTAATAAACGGACAATTTCCATACGCCCTAGGACACTATTGATCGTTAATCCAAAAGTTTCGATAACTTGCTTCACTAATCGCTGCTGTTGCTCATTAAAGCCAGTCATTGTAGCTAATTCAACGACAGCTATGACGTCATTCTCAAATATAATAGGGACGATAAAAATACTTTTTGGTGGTACTTCCCCTAAGCTAGTACCTATTAAACGGAAATCTTCTGGAATATCGTTATAAATTAAAATCTTTTTTTCTAAAGCACATTGTCCAATTAAACCTTGCCCCAGTTTAAAGCTCTCAATTCCAACATCATCCCTTGCGTCCGCAAAAGCAGCTTTTTTCACAAACTGTATATGATTATCAGTGGTTTCACGAACATAAAATGCACCAAGGGAAGACTGCGTTTTTTGCGCTATTTCTGAAAGGAAGGTTTCAGCTAATTTGGTGATGGCAGAAATGCCTTGATATTTTGTGACGATTTCCGCGATATTCAGCTGCAGCCATTCTCTTCTCTCGAGTATATCCAACAACTCATTAGTAGCAGCTGCAAGGTCATTGATCTCATCATTCGTTCTAACATGAATCCTTCCCTTTTGACTGCTCTTGGAAGCAGTGATTTCTTGAATCGTTTGCGTAACCTGTGTTAACGTCTTTACGATTGAACGGGAAATACCATTTGCAATGATAATCGCAACAACTGAAATAAATACAAGTATGCCGAGCAATGTAAGTGTTACGATACTACTCCTTTTGTCCAAGTCATTTACTTTGGCTTGCATACTTGCAATTACCTCTGAACGGAGCGATTCAAACTGAGCTCGTACTGTTTCCATGTCTTTACGACCTACATCTACTTTGTAGAGTTCCCATATCGCTTCTGCCTTGTTTTCTTTTTTAAATTCAATGGCTGGTTCTCCTGATGTTGTAATCCAATGCTCTATCGTTGCCTTTATCTCGTTTAACTTCTGTTGCTGTGTTGGTTTATGTTCAAAAAGCCGATAAAGTTCATTAAAATCGGATCTCCACTTTTCACCAGCTTCGTAATAGGTCTCTAAATAGATTGGTTCACCCGTAATAACAAAGCCCCTCTGGCTCGATTCCATATCTAAAATGTATTTTTCAATGCAATTGGTTACAGCATGTATATGTGAATTATTCTTGATAATATAATTTCTTTCTTTTTGTAGAGAGATAATTTGATTATTTAAGATGAGCACTGATGCAAGTAAACAAAGTATGATAACAATATAGCCTAACGTAATTTTCGTTCGTATACCTATCTTTAATTTATTTAGCATTTGTTTCCCTACCTTTATCTGTCATAAACTCTATAACTAGTATCATTGTACATCAAGAAGTAACAAAATTTCTTGCTCTTAGGTTAAGAGTAATCTCTTGCCGAGAAGTACTTTTACATTGCAAGAGCTCATCACCGTAACGTGTGATTGATTTCCTTTCCGACTAGGCACGTCCGATGAGACGCTTTGCTTTCGCTATAGAGAATAATTGTAGCTGACGCTTTGCTTTCGCTACAGAGAATAATTGCTAAAAGAAGTTAAAAGTTAATAAGTCCCGCATTCTTTTCATATACATTTATATTGGCCAATTTTGCCAAGTAATAATTGATATTAAGGAGAGAACAATTGTGGACATTTACGTAAGACCAGGGGATTCTCTTTGGCGTTTCAGTGAAGTGTTTAAAATACCTCTTCAGCTAATTATAGATTCAAATCGAAACGTTAAATCTCAATTTTTAAGGGTTGGACAACGTATTCGAATTCCGGGATTCATCACAGTCAATTATCAAATCAAACAAGGAGATACTTTTTGGCAAATAGCCCAAAGCAGAAATCTCCCATTAGTAGCCATCTTGCTTGTAAACCCTGATTTTAATCCAAATCAATTGCACATTGGACAGACAGTACGTATTCCCCAACGAATCACATGGAGGCTCGTAAATGGGAAACAAAATTATACTTACACTATTATGATGAATGATATCAAAAAGCTACTCGATGCTTATCCTTTTCTACAAAGCTCTACGATTGGACATTCTGTTTTACAGCATGAAATCCCAGAGCTTCTAATCGGGAACGGAACTAAGCGTGTCCATTATAACGGTTCCTTTCATGCGAATGAATGGATTACAACTCCGATTATTTTAACTTTTATAAACGACTACCTACTCTCACTCACCAATCAAAGTACAATTCGCGGTTTATCTCTACTCCCACTGTACCAGCAAACAATCCTTTCTATAGTTCCGATGGTCAACCCCGATGGTGTCGATTTAGTATTACAAGGACCACCTAATGATGAAGCATTAAGGAATCAGCTTATTACTTGGAATAACGGTAGTACCGATTTCTCTGGTTGGAAGGCAAATATACATGGTGTTGATTTGAACGACCAGTTTCCTGCAAAATGGGAGCTCGAAAGCGCACGAAATCCGAATACACCTGGGCCAAGAGATTTCGGAGGACAACGACCTTTGTCCGAGCCAGAGGCCATTGCTATGGCTGATTTAACAAAGAAGCGTGATTTTGCCAGAGTGCTTGCGTTTCATACACAAGGTAGAGTAATTTATTGGGGTTTTGAAAATCTCGAACCACTTGAGTCAGAAATCCTTGTTAATGAGTTTAGTCGAGTCAGTGGCTACGAGCCTATCAATTCAGCAGGCAGTTACGCGGGCTATAAAGATTGGTTTATTCAAGATTGGCGTAGACCTGGCTTCACAGTTGAGTTAGGTAGTGGTACAAATCCTCTTCCGCTCAGCCAATTCGACGATATTTATGAAGAGACATTAGGCATATTCCTTGCTGCATTGTATATGTAATAGAATAGTGCGCATGAAGATCTTATGTTTCGTAAAAAATTTTATGAACTCGAAGTAAACATCATAATTCAATGCCAAATAAATAACCCCAATCCCCTTTTACTTTTGAAGTGAATGGGGATTTTTTACCCTCTGATTGATTGCTTCTTGATAGTTCCTCACTAAAAGTCATGGATGACTTTTGTTAAAACGTCTACTATGTCAGTAAGTTGATTGGATTGGAGTGGAGGCTGGGCGACTCCTTGGGGATTAGCGAAAAGAGGAACGAAGGCGTTATCACATCCTGTGATAACGCCTTCGTGACCAACATCGGTGCTGCTGCCGCTACGTTAACACTACGCTTTCGCGCAAAAAACATCTGTTGGCCCGAGACCCTGGAGCGAGCATCGCGAGTGAAGCGGCTCATCGGACGCCCCCAGGAAAGCGCCCAGCCGGAACGGAAATCAACCACACGTTTTGATGATGATCCTTCTTAGAAGAAATATGGACGTATTTGGAAAAATTACTTTGACAGGTAGAGTAATGTTTGCTAATATTACTCTGACAGATAGAGCAATAAAAAAATAAGTAGGTGACTTATGGTTCGAAGTGACATCATCCGCGGACACTTGGACTCCATTATTTTAAGGTTAATTTTAGAGAAAGATCGTTATGGTTATGAAATTTCTCAGGAAATAAGTATCCGCACAAATAATCGTTTTCAAATTAAAGAAGCAACTTTATACGCAGTTTTTCAACGTCTTGAGAAAAAGGAAATTATTGAAGCCTATTTTGGTGATGTTTCACACGGAGGCAAAAGAAAGTATTACCGTATTACCCCATTAGGTAAAGCTTATTTAAATGAGCTAGTAAAAGAGTGGTCGGAAGTAAAAGAAATTATCGACTTATTTATGGAGGGCTTAGAATGAAAAAAATAAAAAATCATATTGATGAGCTTTTTAAAGACATTCCTCGTAATAAAGAAACAGAGATGGTTAAACAAGAAATCATTCAAAATCTTGAAGAAAAAGTATTTTATTTGATGGATCAAGGCAAAGAACAAGAGGATGCCATCAACAAAGCCATCGTGGAATTTGGAGATATTGAGGATTTAAAAAAAGAATTAGGTGTCAAGGAGCCCGAAAAGAAAAACATGTCTAAATTAAATTTAGAATTTTCTATTTGGGGTAGTGGCTTAATTATTGCATTTTTTATTTTTATTAATCTTTACTATACACCAGATACAATTTGGGCAATCTATCCGATCTTCGCAATATTATGGTGGCCACTATCTATGTACTTCGTTTGGTCACGTAAGAAATGGAGTGAATAAATATGAAAAACTTGATTAACTTTTCGATTGTAGGTAGTTTGATGACAATGATTTTTTTAGGGATCGTCAATTATACGACGTCACCTCAGCAGCTTTGGTTTATTTACCCGTGCTTACTTGTTTTGCTATGGCCAATAACGATATTCTTTATGTCTAAAAGAATGTATAAACAATATTCTCTTGTTTGCAGCGCCCTGATTATTGCTTTTCTTATCATTGAAAATTATTTATACTCGCCAGATTATATATGGTTCATTTATGCGGTTTATCCAATCATCTGGTGGCCAATTCTTATGTATTTAGAGGAAAAAGCAAAAACATTAAAAATTGCACTGATCGGCTGTGCAAGTACCATTATTTATTACTCCCTATTAAATATTATTTTATCCCATCCATATCCTTGGGCGATTTATCCTTCATTTTTAGTAATTTGGTGGCCCTTAGCTTTATACCACGCACAAAGAAAAACATTTGTAGCATTCTCTGCTACCGCTACAGTTCTTATCAGTATCTTTTTTATTACTGTAAATATTGTCTCTTCACCAGGAGTAATATGGGCGTTTTATCCAATCTTTGTAGTCCTATGGTGGCCCCTAAGCATGTACTTTTATGTTTATAAAAGAAAAATGTACAATTCAACAACTCTTCCCAAAAGAGTCTGAAGATTATGATTATATTTCATGTTCGCAGGGGGAATTAGATGAAAAAGATCATGAAATTTATAAAATATACTGTAATAATTACAATCGTATTACTCATAACAGCGCTTTTATTCCCTACATGGACTTCCGATATTAAAGGCAATAACAGTGTAAGTGCATTAGAACAAGTAAAGATAAATGGAAGTAATCATGAAGTTATGATACGTGGCAAAGATAAGGATAATCCCGTTATTATTTTTGTTCATGGAGGGCCTGGATGTTCAGAAATACCGTATGCCAGTAAGTATCAAAACTTATTGGAAAACAATTTTACGGTCGTGAATTACGACCAAAGGGCAAGCGGAAAATCATATCATTTTTTTGAGGATTACTCTAATCTTTCATCAGACTTACTCGTAGATGACTTATTGGCTTTGACGGATTATATATCAGATCGTCTTGGCAAAGAAAAAGTAATATTAATTGGCCATTCTTATGGTACGTATATTGCAACGCAAGCTGCCTCTAAAGCTCCTGAAAAATTTACAGCATATGTTGGAATTGGACAGATGAGTGATCAAGCAGGAAGCGAGATTGACGGTTTGAATTACGTTATTCAGCAAGCCGAAAATGCTGGCAATAAGGATGATGTTTTATATTTACAAGGGTTAACTGAACAAGTTGAAAATGGCGAGACGTTTATTCCACGGGAATATATTGCAAAATATGGTGGAGCTTCAAGACTTATTGATAACCCTGATGGGAATAGCATAGGTATGTTATTCAGTCGTGAGTATAACTTATTAGATGTGATTCGTTACAACTATGGGCTATCCTATTCTCCAAAAACTCTATTAGAGGAAGTAATGAAAAACCCATTACCTACTAAAGTAAAAAAACTTGAATTACCATGCTATTTTGTTATGGGTAAATATGATTATCAAACTTCATCTAACCAAGCGAGAAAATACTTTGATATGATTGAAGCCGATAAAAAAGAGTTTATTGCATTTGAACAATCAGCTCATTATCCACAATTTGAAGAGAAGGAAAAATTTTATGAATGGATGTGCGATACGTTTTTGAAATAAATGGCTCTCCACTATAAAGGGAGTTAATTTTCGTTCCGGCTGGGTGCTTTACTGGGCGTCCGATGAGCAGAAATAAATACAGTTGTGTTAATTTCATAATCTTATGTCCGGTACAACATTTTACATCATGTTAATTAACTTCCTATCTTTCTCGATGACAGCTTCAGTATTTTTACAATGTCAAGAAATCATTTCCCTTAAGGGTATCTATAGTAGCCCACATTATTTATTTACTATATAATTTAGTTATTAAATATTTTAACAGGCTGTGATATTATGTCAAAAAATGATCAATTGCACAATGTGGAAATCATTATGAGCGAGATGCTTGAAATACAGCATACATCGAAAATGTTTGTAAATCTTTTATCTGAGGGAGAATCATTATCTCAAAACCAACTGATCCTCCTACTTCAGCTAAAGATTAATGGTAGTATGAAAGCAACAGAAATTGCTGAGTTCTTTAGTGTGACACCTGGAGCCGTTACATCGATGTGCGATAAGCTGGAAAAATTAGAATTAGTAGAGCGAATTAGAGAGAAAGAAGATCGTCGTGTTGTAAAAATGATTTTAACTAATAATGGTGAAATGAAGGTTCAAGATTTATTTTTAAAATTTCCACAGGAAAAACTGATAGACATGGCAACAATATTGCGTGAGGTTAATCAGTTAATGAAAAAAATTTTTTAGGATTTCATAAAATTGAAATCCTTTTTTTATTGCTCAGAAAATATACTAGGACACATTTGACGCATGCTTAGGCAATTTTCACTTTATTAGTTCTTGACAAAATGAAGTCACATATATTTTAATAAATATATATTTTAATAATTAAAATATATATAGACTAAAATATACGGGGTGATTATTTTGATTCAAAAACTACGCACGGTAACTCTTACAAATGGCAATATTAAAGACTTAGCAGCAGACTGTGAGCAATTAAATATCCGTGGATTAGTTACTTTACATCACGAGGTACGCGTAAAAAAAATCTCTACTCATGGTCATAGTTCTTTTCATTCTCACGTTGAAGCGCAGATTTTAAATAGTACAGGATCATGTCTTATAAAAGATTTTTGTGAAATTAATGAGATTAAAAATGCCGGGAACTTAAATATACGTAATGGGCAAGTAAAAAAATTGAGTAGTTCTGGGAAGATGACCATTGAGCAAAGTTTAGAGGCTGAAACTGTGGATGCAATCGGTATTGTGAAAGCAACAAAAATACTAGCCAAGCTTTTTCATTTAAAAATGTCTGGTGAAAGTAAAATTGGGGAGCTTATAGCAGATGAAATATGTATAGAAAAGGATAAGATTTCTGTTCTTTCTTTATTAAAGAAAAAATTGATTTGTCATTGCATAAAAGGGAAAAATGTACGTCTTTCCTATACAAATGCGGAAGTTGTCGAAGGCGATGTTGTCATTGTAGGAAGTAATTGTAGAATAAAAACACTTTATTATACTGATAGTTATTCAATTGCTCCAAGTGCTAAAGTGCAACAAACTATACGGAGGGAGAAGGAATGATATTAAAAAACATTATTCAGACCTTTTTTGGCTCATTGGCACTCCTTGTGTTATCTGTCCTCTATGTAGGTTTGGTCTTTAGTGCATTATTGTCAATATTAGCCGGCATTTTGCGAACATTAGGTCTTGAGCAAATAAAGATGAGCATTTGGTATGGCGTTGAGCTTCCAGTCATCTTCAGTATTCCCCTAGCCCTCCTTGTATCCTTACTCCTGTTCTTTTGCTCAATATATGTTAAACGCTCTATCTCGAAGCTTAGGGTTAACATGAAAAAGCACATCTTTTAGTTAATCAAAAGATGTGCCCCCCTCTCGAGGATTTCGTCGTGATTAGAAGTATCGTTATATTTTTAATCCTTGATTTAAGTCAATGCTACATCATGATCATCCCTTTAAAATAAAAGCAACTTTAAAAGGGAGGGTTTGATATGAATACAACAATAAACGGACATTCCAACCGACGAAAATCGGCTTTAATTGGGGGAACCGCTCTCATCATCATGGCACTTGCTGCATTTTTTTCCTATGGATTTGTCCATGAAAACCTTGTATTACATGAAAATGCTAGTGCAACTTTTAATAACTTAAAGTCATCAATAAGGCTTTTCAAAGCTGAAATTTTTGGTTGGATTATCATCCTAATTACTGACATTATAGTTACTTGGGCGTTTTATATTTTTTTAGAGCCCATTAATAGAAGCCTTGCATTGCTCGCAGCATGGCTCCGTCTTACCTATACGACTATATTAGGCATTGCCATTCTAAATTTGGTCTTTGTATTACTCCTTTCTAATGGTACAAATAATTTAACATTTAATATTGATCAACTTCAGGCACATACTATGTTATTCCTTGAAGCATTTGAAACAATCTGGGCTATTGATTTAATTATTTTTGGAGGGCATCTTCTGGTTATAAGCTATATTGCTTTCAAATCGTCCGAAATCCCTAAAGTCATTAGCATCTTGTTGTTGATTGCCGCAATAGGCTACATCATTATTAATCTATGTATCACGTTTTTTTCGCAATATGATGTGATTATTTCAATTCTCAAACTTATATTTAATGTACCAATGGTTTTAGGAGAGCTGGGCTTTGGGATTTGGTTGCTAATAAGAGGAGGAAAAGTCTCTAAAGCTGCATCCTCCTAACATTTATTAATTCGCTTCTTAATTCTACTTAAGGATTCTGGCGTTATACCAAGGTAACTCGCCAATTGATGTTGGGGCACACGATCAACTAAATAAGGTCGTTTCTGTAATAATGATTTATAGCGTTCCTCTGGTGTAGATGCAATAAATGAAGCTAACTCATCTTGCATCTCACCAAAGCTATGCTCTATCATCTTGCGGGTCATTGCTTCCAATTGTGTATATTTGTGATACATATCTTTTTCAGTTACAAGATCACCTACGACCAATGTACAGTCCTCTAAACAAGAGAAAGTGTATGAGGATGACTTATCCTGTTTATGACGATTAATATTTGAAATGGATTGTTCTTCTGTATAAAAATTGGATGTGACTTCCTTCCCCGTTTCATCTACAGCATACTGCCTAATGCATCCCTTTAATACAAAATAACATTTAGTTGGAACATCTCCTTGTCTAAGGAGGATTGTTCCCTTTTTAAATTCCTCAATTTGTATCCCTTCAACAATTGCTTGTTGTTGTTCTTCACTAAGAGTCGAATACTTCGTCATATACTTCATTAGTATTTTTCTCATCTTGCTCTCCATTCAACTTTTTTCGTTCAATCGTTGTGATTTTGTCATTAATCAATGCCTTTTTAAATATATTAATTAATATGGTTGAAAATTCATACTACGATTTATGAAATAAAAAAATAGAACCTTCAATCCAAAATTAGAATGAAGGTTCTATATTATATTTTGTAGAAACAAACGCTTAAATCCATTGTTTCTACATCAGATTTTATTTTAAACGAAGCGCTTCGTCTGTTGATGCGTTAATTTCCTTAAGAAGCTCTGGGTTTTCCGCTAATGACTTACCATAAGACGGAATCATTTCTTTAATTTTCGCTTCCCATTCATTAACATGTTGAGGGAAACATTTATTGATTACCTCAAGCATAACGTGGACAGCAGTAGAAGCACCAGGAGAAGCTCCAAGTAATGCAGCGATTGAGCCATCAGAAGCACTTACAACTTCAGTACCAAATTGAAGTGTTCCTTTACCGCCAGCTTGAGTATCTTTAATAACTTGTACACGTTGACCAGCTACGATAATATCCCAATCATCGCTCTTAGCATTCGGGATGAATTCACGTAGCTCTTCCATACGTTGTTCTTTAGATAGCATAAGTTGTTGGATTAAATATTTTGTTAATCCCATTTCTTTAACCCCTGCCGCTAATAACGTTGTAATATTATGCGGTTTAACAGAAGCAAATAAGTCCATATTTGAACCTGTTTTTAAGAACTTAGGTGAGAAACCTGCGAACGGACCAAATAGTAACGATTTTTTGTTATCAATATAGCGTGTATCAAGATGCGGAACAGACATTGGTGGAGCACCAACTTTAGCTTTTCCGTATACTTTTGCATGATGTTGGTCAGTAACTTCTTGATTTTTACATGCCAAGAATAATCCACTGATTGGGAATCCACCAATATGTTTTCCTTCAGGAATACCTGATTTTTGAAGCAACTCTAGGCTTCCTCCACCAGCTCCAAGGAAGACAAATTTCGCTGTATGGTATTCCATTTTACAGCCGTTTTTGTCATGCACTCGTACTTCCCATGAACCATCGCTAGTACGTTTCATGCTTTGAACACTATGATTGTAGTTGATGTCAACGTCTTTATTTTTCAAGTGGTCGAATAACATACGTGTTAATGCACCAAAGTTAACGTCTGTACCAGTGTCAATTTTTGTCGCAGCGATAGCTTCATCTGCTGAACGATCCTGCATAATAAGAGGAATCCATTCCTTTAGTTTTTCTGGGTTGTCAGAAAATTCCATACCTTGGAATAAAGGATTTTTTGTCATCGTTTCATGACGTTTTTTTAGAAACTCTACATTGTCTTTCCCTTGTACTAAGCTCATATGAGGTAAAGGCATAATAAAGTCTTGTGGATTATTGATCAGTTTATTGTTCACAAGGTAAGACCAAAACTGTCTTGAAACATGGAACTGTTCATTAACGTTAATCGCTTTGCTGATATCGATTGATCCGTCTTTTTTCTCTGAAGTGTAGTTAAGCTCACAAAGTGCCGCATGCCCAGTTCCCGCATTATTTAATTCGTGAGAACTTTCTTCACCAGCTTTATCGAGCTGCTCAAACACTGTAATTTTCCAATCTGGCGCTAATTCTTTGAGCATTGTCCCCAAAGTAGCACTCATGATTCCGGCACCAATTAAGATAACATCTGATTTAATTTGTCTGTTACTCATTTTTACCTTCCTTATATATTAAGATTTGCAGAAAGGATGTAAGTTCTCCTGCTTAGAAGCCATGGAGTAACCTAGGAGTACACCTTTTCTGTATCAATTATTACCTTATTGCAGTGTATCATAATTACATAAAGATTAAAATATTAACTATCTATATGAGAGTTATGTGCATTTTTCGAGCCTTCCCCTTAATAAATCAAGAGAAAAACCTCCTATTCCCTCACAAAGAAACCCAACCTTTATTTAAATTTTTTGGAATAATTCGCCCAAAATTGGCTAGCGTTTTCATATAATAATGAGGGTTTTTTGATTATTATATCTATATAATAACATAAAAATATGGAACCAGTCCTGTTTTTGCACCAGCTCCACTACATATAAAAATATATCGAATTTTCTTAATATTTTCTAGTGTTATTTTAAAATTATTTCTTTTTTATTCTAACCAGTCAAATCTCATCCTATTCTTCGACAGAACTTTTTATTTTCCAACCATCTATCTATTTGCAAATTTGTTTTGGTGAATTAGCGAAATATTCTATAAGAAAACCATTAATAATTCTATTTCCTCTCTCTCGCCAATCAACATCATCAGATAAAATAATATGTACATCTATCTAGAAGGATTTCCTGTTATGTAGCTGCCACATACAAGTGCCCCTACAACATCATTTTGGTTGTTCCAATCTTTTAAAAACTCTTCAAGAGCCACTTCCCATTCTTCCATAAAATTATTATCACCTTTCTTAAAAATTGCACTTTGGAATACCACAATATATTCGAGATTTAATAAAGAAGACCTTTCGGAAAAATGAATTTTGTATATAAAAAAACACAGCCTAATTAGCTGCGTTAAATTATAAAATGTTATCTTTTTTATTGATGTTCCCTTTGAATATAAGGAAATATATTCGTCGTTTACAAGATTATTTGTTCAATTTGATGATTATCTCAAATGTCTCTAAAATAATGCCATAATTCTTATTAGAACACCTATCTAACCTTTATTTTTTTCTAATAGCTGCTCCATTTTATAATCAGCACGTAGCAATACTTGCTTTATTTGTTGAATCTCTTTTTCTCTTTGAGTCATCTGTTTATACTTATTTTGAAATAATATTTTCATCTGTTGAAGGTTTTGGATCTCCGCTTCTGTCAATTCATCATTTTCATCAGTATTTTGCGACCATTCAAAAAGCATTTTAATCTCTTGAAGTGAAAAACCACATTGCTTTAGTTTTAGGATAGTACTAATTATTTCAATATGATCCTCGTTATACTCACGATGTTTGTTTTTTATTTCTGGATGTAATATGCCCATTTTTTCATAATAACGGATGGTATCTTTACTAAGATTAGTACATATAGAAAATTCACCGATTTTTATAATAATCACCTGCTATTTAACAAATTTATAAACCATTAATAGTAGTATACAATGGAATATGAAGCGAACGAAATGGTGACTATATCTAAGCTGTTTATTTGTTAATAGCCCTTCAGCAATTGCTAATACATGTAACAGAACAAATTCAAGAATTAGTAACATCAGTACCAAAGCTTTGTTTGGGATAAATATCGTTACAAGTATACTGATAGACAAGACCACAAATAAGAATACTCGTATTTGATATCCATTCTCTTTCCATTGATGCAAGCCTGCAAACCCTGTTAATAATGCGTATAACCCTATCAATACATAAGTAATAATAGCCATTCACATCACCCCATTCTTTTAATACTTTCACTTTAAAAGATGGAGTTAACTCCATGTCAACAGACTTACGAAGAGAAGCAATTCTTACCTCAACTCCTTTAATTCTTCTAATCGCAAATTTTGCTTGAGATTAAAAAAGGAATTGGATAAAAATCCAATTCCAACTATGAATAGATGGGTTTTTAGCCAGACTCTACTTATTTGAAAATATTAGCTAAATAGTTTTGAATAGACTCTGGTAATATTTGAAAGAACAATCCTTCATATTTGATATCGAGTATACCTGCAATGAAAATAATAATAATGATGAATATCAAAAGGGGTTTCTTATTTTTAGAAATCCACTTCAATAGGCTCCCCTCCTCTTAAAAAATAACGTTTATAGTTTGCAAATTAAGTATATATTGATTCATGTAATATATAAACCTACCCTTTTAATAATAAAATCATTCTCTGTCACCCAAATTGGAAATGTTACATAAATTAAAAGATGCTGTACTCAAATACTTATTGTAAGATTGGTTTTCTTTTGACTTCAAATCAGTTCATTTGGATAAACAATAATCATACGGAGCTTTTTCTCACCAATGATCAATTTAGATTTTATAAAGAAAGGAATGGCTATGGTAAGTTTTAAATCTTTTCGTGGGATCGTTACACAGATTGATGATTTTTCGGTCGGGCAAAATGGAGAAAGGGAAGGTTGTTATAAACTTATGACGGTAGAAGATAGTACTCGGGGCATCGTCAATTTTGTCGTATCACCGTCTACTTATTTTGTAAATCAAGACATTGTGACTCTCGGTGATCAAATTACTGGTTATTATGATGGGGATGCACCTGTCCCTTTGATATATCCACCCCAATATCGAGCACTCATCGTTGTAAAGGAAAATAACTATCTAAATGTTAAAGTCGACTTCTTTAATAACCAATTAGTGAGTAGTGATGGCCAATTACAACTAAATCTTTCTTCTTATACACTTATTTTGCTCAAAAATGGGCAACCTTTTTCAAAAAGCCCCGCAAATCGAAACTTAATTGTTATTTATGGCCCTACTACAAGAAGTATTCCTGCGCAAACCACACCGTATAAAATAATTGTTTGGTGTTAACTAAAAAAACAGAAAATATTTCCCAGGAAAGGTCTCAATTATCCGTGTTAAGCTCTTTACTAACTACATTGAGTAAACCGACGGGCTACATTTTGTGATTCAAAACATTAATCCTTCATCTGCACAACATTTCACATAAAAAATCGACTACCAAGCAAACAAGTGGAATATAATTAAGCGGCTTAAGTCCCTTTGATTATGGGGTTTAAGCCGCTTAAGTCTACTGTTCAGAACCAATGTAATTTATTGATTCTCTATATTACCTTGCATTTCGTGTAATTGCCGCTTGATCTGCTCTAAGTATGCTTTATTTTGTTGGACTGTATCCAAATGTTCACCATATTGCTTTGCATTCATAAATGCATTTTCTGCATGTTCGATTTGATTGAAAGCATGCTCAATCGCTATCTCCTCCGGATGTGACTTTGCATGCTTCAACAAACGCTCCGCCTTTTGGACAGAGTTCCCAAACAAAGTACTTGGATGATCCTGTTTCCAGCTCATATCTGAGTGCTTAGCCAATTTTGCCTCTTCCCTTCCTGCAAATTTGATAAATAATCTAGATATAGTATTGGAATATGTGCAGAAAATATGTACGCAGAAGTTAGCGAATATCTAAATGGAACAAACAAAAACGCGTATATTATTTTTTAAAAACACAGAAGATAATACTCATGCATTAATAAGTGAAGGGCAAGTTTAAGAAAAAACGAGATCGTCTAAAATGATTGGTCTCCTTTTTATCAGCCTCTTACTCATTTTCTTTAGCCATCTTCTTATTGTCAGTATGGATGCTTTTCATTCCTTCAAAAAATGGATACTCTAGACTTAAATATCTTTCTAACTCTCCATTATCATGAGGAAGCTTTTCTAAATAATACTTCGAATCGTTTATTCTCTTTTGAATTTCCTGTTGATTTTGTGTTGTCGAACCGTGTCCAGGTATATGGGTCGTTATATGATGATTCAGCAAAATTTTTTCAGCTTTATTGACCGTATTTACATAGTCTTCATAGTTGCTAAAAATAAATGGAAACTCAATATCTGACAAATAATCGCCAGAAAGAAACAGACCATAAGGCTCTATAACTGTAAACAAACCATCATTCGTATGACCAGGTGCTTGATAAAATATCATAGTTAGGGAATCTAATTCTAATTTATGCCCATCCTCTGAAACAACAATGTCTACAGTTGGATATACAGGTGAATAGTTTCTATTCAAATAATATCCTTGGTCAAATTGTTTAATTTTTTGAATGCTGTCTTCTTTGTTAGGATTTTCATCAAATTGTTTAGATGCAATTACCTTAGCTTCTGGGAATGCACCAGATCCAATAATATGATCAAAATCGCTATGTGTGTAAATAATAAATAGTTGTTTATCACCTTTAATCTTGTGGATATAGCTCTTAATTTCTTCAATTTCAGTAGGTAACCAATTAGGGTCTGTCATAATTACTGCTTCATTAGTTTGAATGATTGCCGAGGTAGTCATATATAATGCACTTTGGAAAACCGTAATATTATTTTTTTGGAATTGAATCACTATAAACCCATCCTTTTCCCCTTATTTCCTTGCTAATAAGCAAACTTGTCGAACAAAAGATTTAATTTTTTGTCCTAACTATTCATAGTTCGAGCAGCATTTACAAAATCCTTCTTTTGGAAAAATACGCAAAATCGATTTAAACTTCACAAACTCTTAGTTTTATCTATTGATACAAGTATTCATGAAGAAGAGATCTATATGATACTATTCTCCATGAAGGTTAGAAATCTTTCATTTCAATCAAGGAGAGTCAACATGAACAACAATAAGGACAACACAGAAATCATCTTACTTTCTGACCCATCCGAGTGCTTGATGCATCCGTTTTATAATAAACAAATCGTCTTTACAGGTGCTCTTTCCGCTATGACACGTTCAGAAGCTGCGAAAAGAGTAAGAGCTTGTGGAGGGATTATGCAAGGGGCTGTTACACAAGATACAGATTTCGTTATTCTTGGGGACAAACGTCGCGGTATAAGTACGAAACAATTAAAAGCCGAGAAATTGATTAGCCTTGGCCAAGACATTCAAATTATTATTGAGGATGATTTTATTTGGCTCATTTCAATGCAAAAAGAAGAGTTACCTCAAATTTAAACGCCTTTCTTTCACTCACTTCATCTAAAAAGGTATGCAAAACAACTATGTTCACATACCTTTTCACATATTTTATTACCTCAAACTTATAATAATAAATCTATATTGAAAGCTTACAATTCCAAAAGAACTAGAACAGTTAACTAAACAAAGTTAAAAATTAGCACGGCTTAGTTTACTACACAATTAAGCTCTAATATAGAACATATCTTATAGTATCCTAGCAAAAGGAGGTGATAAAAATGGCGCAAGTTCTTGATTACCAAGCAACTGAACCTCTAAGTACGTTTAACCCAGAAACTGCTTTTCCAATTCCACAGGCTCCATTCAGAGTTCTTTTAGCTTCGATTCAAATAAACATCCCAGGCACCGCTTCAAGAAATAATAACGTTGAGCTACTTGCAAGCGTGGGTGTGACGGGAGTTACGAATATTTCCCAACTTGTATTTAGAATCTTCCGTAACGGGAAAGAAATCTATAATACTCAAAATGGAGCAGAATCAGCTGGTTCAGAACAAAATTACATCTTTACATTCCAAGCTATTGATTCCAATTTAGTAGCTGGCGCTAACTTCTATCAGGTTTTTGTTGAGAATATTACCCCCAACACACAAGCAAACATTGTTGGACCAATTTCTTTTAGTGGCCTAGCTATAAAAAGCTAACATTAATAACTCTTTCTATGCATCTTGACTCATGTTTATGCCCAGTACAGATTCGTGGCATACATGGTCGATTTTTTTAGAGTGTTGAATGATGAAGTAAAATACATGTTTTATGGCACATTATATAAGTATTAAAAAAATAGGCTGTATAGAAGTTATTCCTTTCTATACAGCTTATTTTATTCATTTATATTTTAACTTCCTTAACCTAAAATTTATTAGATATATAGTTAATTAAACGGTTTCATATTAAATCTTTATTAGTTCTCCCCATCTCCTTTGAGCAAGAGTCATTTGGCCATGTTTTTGATTATGGAATCCCAATGAACTTCGCCACTTTTTCTATTGACAGAAAATTCGAACTTAATATATAATTTTTGGTATTACCACTGTATTTAATTTGTATTACCAAAAAACAAAGGGGACGAGGATTTGAAAGAAAAAGAACGCTCCTCAGATAAAATTGAGAATGAATTAATTAGATCCATATTGGCTGGTGTTTATTCAGTAGGAAGTACTTTACCGCCGGAAAGAGAGCTTGCAAAAGAATTTGGTGTTGGTCGTCCAACAATTCGGGAGGTACTTCAACGTTTAGGAAGGGGTGGATGGATAACAGGGAGAAAAGGAATGCCTGCGATTGTTAATGATTATTGGCGCAATGGGAATCTAACGACACTTGTTAATATTGTTGAGAATCATCATACCATTACAGATGAATTTGTCATGTACTTATTAGAATTAAGAAGTTCTTTGACTCCGACTTATATCCGTGATGCTGTTACATTTAATCAACCTAAAGTGGTTGCTCTCCTTGCCAATCTAGAGCAGCTTGAAGATAGTGCAGAAAGCTATGCAGCATTTGATTGGGATTTGCAAAAAAAGTGTGCTGGCCTTGCTGTCAATCCAATCTTTCTACTCATTTTAAATAGCTTCGATTCCATTTATATAGATATGGCGAAAAGATTTTTTTCTGTAAAAGATCATCGCGAGTTGTCCTTCAACTATTACCACGACTTATTAAAAGCTGCATTAAAGGGAGATGTAATGGAAGCGGAAGGGTTGTCTAAGACAACAATGGAGAAAAGCTTGGCTCTCTGGAAAGATAGAAAAAAATAAAGATTGCTGGAGGCGTGATCAATGAAATTGAAATATTTTAAAGAATATTTTTCCTACCCTGATATATTAATCATGAGCTTTCTATTCCTCATTAGCTTTGGTTTTATGATTCTACATTTAACCTCTATCAAAATTTTGGGTGCTTTTATTCTAGGAATGATTATGTATTCATTAGCTGAGTATGTTACACACAGGTTTCTTTTTCATCTGAACCCACCTAAGAATGCATTTTTGTTAAAAATGCTTAAACGCTTACATTATGACCATCATACAAGTCCAAATGAATTACATTTATTATTTTTACCCTTATGGTATAGTGTGCCAAACATTGCAATTGTAGGAGCTATTTTTTATTTTCTTTCATCTAGCTTTGTATTAACAAACGCATTTATTGCAGGCATCATGTTCTTTTTATTATTTTATGAGTGGAAGCATTATATCGCCCATCGCCCCCTTCAGCCAATATCTCCATGGGGGCGTTGGATGAAAAAAGTTCATTTGTTGCATCATTTCAAAAACGAAAATTACTGGTATGGTGTTACGAACCCAGCCTATGATTTTCTCATGGGTACCTTTAAAAACCAAAAGGATGTTACCCAAAGTAAAACTGCTAAAAATCTAGAGAAACGTGGCGACTAGAAATAGAATTATAAAAAATTATCCATGTCACTCCCTTAGAAATGTCGAATGAACTTTGTAACTTCAACATTTCTTTGAGAGTGACATGTATTTTTCTCTATTGGGAAGAAAGATTGCATAAAAAATTCATTGTCTTAGGCTCTATATTTTAAACCTCGCTTATTTATGATACGGTTCTCCATAAAACGTCTAATAAAAAATTGAAAGGTCTGATAGATCAAGAAGGTGGGATTGTTCGGGTTAAAATAGCACTCTGTTTTTATCGATTGCCTACAGTTTATTTTTACGCTCGAAAGCTTTCTGCATATTTTAATGCAAGCTGCGTTCGGGGAGTTACTTGAAATTTTCGATACAAATTTTGCAGATGCTTCTTTACTGTATTTTCACTGACATATAAATAACTAGCAATTTCAGCATTTTTAAATCCCT
The DNA here is from genome assembly GCF_050278745.1 of Lysinibacillus sp. NPDC094403. Classification (NCBI taxonomy): domain Bacteria; kingdom Bacillati; phylum Bacillota; class Bacilli; order Caryophanales; family Bacillaceae; genus Lysinibacillus; species Lysinibacillus sp. NPDC094403. The sequence continues at coordinate 122,458 of NZ_JBNNTL010000012.1, forward strand.
TACATAAATACATTAACAACTCTTTTTCACGTTGTGTAATTTGCAATGACTCGCCTGGCTGAACATATTGATGTAATAAATAAACATTTTCAATCATCCGCTTTACATACGATAGCTTTTGACTATCCTGCTCTGTAAATGGTATTTCCCCTTTTTTTCGCAAAAAGCCAATAACCGCTATTGGTTTTTGCTGATTGTACAGATACATACCCATTTCATCTATAAAATCATTTAATTGTAAAAAACGCTCCACATAATGCTGCCTTTTCTTCATCGATATTACTTCATTTCGTTGCATTAATTGAATATCGGGTTGGTTTTTCATATTCACTGGGTGTAAAGGATCATAATATTTATATTCATGCAGATAATTTTGTATCATACATGTCCCTACATTGAAACAGACAGGCTGTTCATTTAACTCCCCATCTGCCACTTCCCAAAATACCGTATGCTCATATTGAAAACATTTACTCAATACTTGCAACATATTCAATTTAAAGTCTTCACTTGCTTGTTGCATATTCATATTTGAAATCTGAACCGTTGCTTCTAATAAATACTTCAACTCTTTATGCTCACACAATATTAACTCACCTTTTTCTCTATTTTAAATCCATATATTCTCGCTTAAAACGAATTATCCTTTTGGGTAATATCAATTTTTTTCACCTCAATCTAAAATGAATTTGTAAGTCAAAACTATAATGAGGTGATCAGATGAATTTACAAGAATATGCATCATATGATGGTCTTGGATTAGCGGAGTTAGTAAAGACAAAGCAAGTGACACCACAAGAGCTTACAAAATTAGCGCTACAAGGTATTGAAAAGGTTAATCCTTCGATTAATGCCGTCGTCAGCGTGTTAGAGGAACAGGCTGACAACGCGATTTCAACTTTAAATGATAATCAACCATTTGCAGGAGTCCCATTTTTAATTAAAGAAGTTGTACTCCATGCGCAAGATGTGCCACATAGTATGGGCAGTCGTGTTGCAGAAAATGCGGTAATGTCTGTCGATAGTGAATTAATGAAACGTTTTAAAAATGCTGGTTTTGTGTTAAGCGGTACAACCACAACGCCAGAGTTCGGCTATAATGCCGCAACCGAAGCTGTCATTTATGGTCCAACACGTAATCCATGGAATCTAGACCATAGTCCTGGTGGTTCAAGTGGCGGTGCAGCCGCTTCTGTCGCAAGTGGTATCGTCCCAATCGCGCATGGTAATGATGGAGGCGGATCCATTCGTATTCCTGCATCATGCAGTGGTATCGTTGGCTTAAAGCCTTCACGCGGTCGCGTGCCAATGGGGCCATATAATAGTGAGGCATTAAATGGGCTAGCAATTGAATTTGCGCTGACAAAAACCATTCGTGATACCGCTACATTACTGGATCAAGTAGCTGGGCCAGACTTAGGATGCTACTCGATTATTCAAAGCCCAGAAATACCTTACAGTAAAGCAATTCAGCAAAATGTACGTCCACTGAAAATCGCCTGGACAACAGAAACAAATTCTGGTGCATTCGTTGATCCAGAATGCATCGCGGCCGTACATAAGGCCGTAAAATTATTAGAAGAGTTAGGGCATGAAGTAGTCGAAGCTCGACCAGTTTACGACCAAGCACCATTTTCACGCGCAACGGTAAATATTTGGACAGCGAATATTTATAAAATGATTATGGGAGCAGCAGAATTAACAGGTAAAACACCTTCACGCGATAATATTGAAGCAGCCATTTGGCAATGCTATGAATATGGCAAAAACTTAAAAGCTAGCGCACTTTTAGAAGCCATTAATACGAATGCACTTGTATCACGTCAAGTAGCGACATTCTTTGAAGATTATGATGTGCTTTTAAGCCCAACAATCGGCACATTGCCAGCGAAAATTGGTGAGCTAAATGCGGATAATCCAAATATCTCGGCGATTGAATGGACTGAGCAAATTTTCACATACGCGCCGTTTACCAATTTGTTTAACGCAACAGGTCAACCATCATTATCATTACCGCTTGCGATGAGTGCGTCAGGCTTACCAATCGGGCTGCAATTTACCGGACGCTTCGCAGATGAGTTAACCCTTTTACAGCTTGGGAAACAATTAGAAGAATCTGCTCCATGGAAAGATCGTAAACCACCCGTACATGTGGGTGCAGAAGTTACGGAAATTGCGACAATATAAAAAAGTAGGTGCAAGATTTTTTCTTGCACCTACTTTTTGCTAGTTTACTGTTGTATGGCATTCCATTAAAACGTTGCAATACAACCGTCTTAATAGTTTATGAACATAGTCTATATAAAAAAGTACGTTACCTCAATAAATCACAATTCCATTGTCTAGAACAGATTTATTTTGCACCTGATTCCCTAAAATATATAGCTTCTTCAGATTGGGCAAATTCACTAAAGGCTCTACATTTGAAATAGCGTTATTTTCCAAATGAAGCACCTCAATTTGTTGCCAATTTTCCATAAAACTTAATGATTGTAGTGAACTATCTTGTATAGTAAATGAACGCAGAGCTGAAAGGCCAGCAAAGTATGGCATAATCTTATCAACCTCATGCACCCAGTCACTATTATCTATTCGAAAGGATACGTCATTCAAAGTTAAATGTTCTAGTATGTTGTTGTTAAACGAAGTTTGACTATTAACTTGAAACCTACATTCATTACAATTTAACGTTTTTACATGCTGTAAATTGAATATTTCACTCGTCTCTTCATAAAAAGCTGTTTCATTTAAATTTATTGTTTGCAGATTTGGTAAACGATTTAAAGAACGTATGCCTGTAAAATCGCCAGACTCCATCACTGTAAGTTGTTCTAGCTGTGGGTATTTTAGTAATTCTGCTCCATTCAAATGCGACTGTGCCCCACTTATATCAACAGTCAGATCTTTTAAAGCAGGTGCCTCTAACTTGGATAGGAATGTACTTTTTAATTCCGCTTTTTTTAAATGGGGTGCTACAATCGATGCTATTTGGCCACTATAACCAGTTATCGATAAATCGGTCAGTGAAGTCAGGCTGTTCACAATATCAAGCAATTCTAATTTATAAAGAGAAGCTAAACGCAGCTTTGTCAATGAAGACTTATTTCTAAGGCGTTCTATATTCGTAATATCCATATTTTCAAGATCAAGCGATTGTAAGTTGGGCATGTTTTGTATAAAATCAAGCGTTTTTAAATTTTTTACCGCTGTAAGTTTCAATTCTTGTAATTGATTCAGTGAATAGAACGAGCTAAAATCTGTCGCTTCACTCATATCTATTGCTAACGACTCTAAATCAGTTAATGAAGACAACCACTTCAAATCATTTATAAATCTTAAAGACAATGATTTTAATGGCAGTTTATTCAGAAGAGGGAAGTCTGTAACCGTCTCGGTGTGATACGAAATTTCAAGTGATTGAAGATTAGGAAACGCTAATAATAAAGCAAGTTCATCATTACTTCGAATTTGGACAGAGAGCTCTACAACATTAGACTTATCGCTAAAATATTCAGCAATTTTACTAAATGATTCATTAAAGCTACCTGTATAACTTTTTAAACCTTCCAAATGTCGGAAGCTTACATTTTCACTTTGTGATATTTCATAATCGCCCATCAAATTCAACACCGTCAGACCAGTAAAGGCTTCAAAATCTTTTTGTTCGATTTTTTGTGTATTTAATAACTTATCCATGATAATATAGTTAGAAATTTCGGCTTGCTTATTTGTAAACGGATCGTCGAGACTGTAATCAAAATGCCATTGATCTTCAGAATAGTATGCCTTCAAATAACGGATACTTGCGATTTCTTCTTTAGTCGGCATTGCTTCACCTTTATCAAAAATATCTTTTAAAAAGAATAAAAGAACTTCGCTTTCAGGCATTTTCCGAACAGGTAATTTCTCATTATTGCCGTATTCTGTTTGATTACCGCTCAAAAGGAAATAGCCAAGGAATGCACAAAGGATTACAATCGGTATCATTAAAAGCGCTTTTAAATTCGGTTTTGGACGTGTAGCTTTATTCGCAGGAGTTGTACCATAATAATTATTTATCGTCTGATCAACATAATAGACTTTATTCTCTTTCAACATTATTTCAGTCTCACAAAAAGGACATTTGAATGATTGCTCCTCTTTATATTCAATTTTTCCATTACAATTCGGACAATTTAATTTAATGAATTCCACTGGCAGTCCCCTCCCCAGCACTATTGTCCATTAAGCTTAGTTGTCCGAAAAATAAATGTCAATATTTCTATTAAATACTAATTATCTTCCATCTTTAGACCTACAACAAAAAAGTCGCCGAAGAGGCGACTTTCGTTGTGTTTATTCACTTTTTTAAGTTCAAACTTCTCTTTACTATCACTTGTGATACGGTTCACTGTGATAAAATGGATCTCATATGTATGAGAGATCCTTCTTTTTACTCGTTTCAATCTATAAAATCGATACGATTAGACAAAAAGACCATGGAGTGCTCCTAGTAAGGTAAAAATGATAAAATGGTCACCAATCGCAATTAAAAAATTTCTCTTATTTACAAGTCCAAATAATGTATTTTTCAAATAAACAATTGAAATAAGAATGCCAATAATACCTCCTACAGCAGCACCTTCTAACAAACTATTTGAACTAGTTGCTTGAACGAGAATAGCAATAAAAATGGAACTAATAAAGGCAACGATTACTGAAATCACATATTTTAATGCACCTTTACTTTGATTTTCCTTCCCTACTAATATGGAATAATAGATCGCCCCATAAATCATATACAAAATTCCACCAATAAGAATAGCAAGATAATTTAACGCACTTAAATCAATTGACATACATTTACCCCCGATTTATTTAGGCTCTATGGCTAAAGCGATTGCACTAATTCTGCAATTAAGATTGAGTGTACCACTCACTTCTTCAATGTGCACAAGCTCAATTGGATTTCCCAAATATTTGTACCCACTAATCGGTAACCAATAGCTATACAATTCTGAGTAACATTCGATTAACATACTTCTTTCACTATACTCAACAGGCTCATCAAAAGAATATAATACATATCTCCCGCCATTAAAAGTATAGGTCATTTCATCGTCTAGATTTATCTCTGTATGCTTAGAAATGGCTATGCGGCAATCATAGCGACTTTTTTCTGGCAGTGTAATGTATGGATTGCTCCTCGGAACACCGAACATCATTGTATCCTGTCCAACTAGCCCTCTTGCATTCGACCATCGATAGAGTTCTTCCCACACATCTGGAATTCCATTCTTGTAAGAACCAATATTATACCTATTTACTGTTGTGCACATTGGAAATTGAACAACTTGTACTTTTGTTAAGTCTAGCCATTTGAATCCATTATAAGAGCTATGTTCATTTCCTACTTTCTTATTTGTGCTTACAAGTTTAGATTTCTTGCGATTATGATATTCACGTGGAAATCGTTGTAAATAAGCTCCTTCTCTCCAGCTTTTTGGATTCGTTTTAAAATAGGCATTAAATGAATAAGAAAAAGCAGACAATGATGAATAGCCACTCATTAATGCAATTTGTGTGATTGGTAATTGTGGTTCATAAATTAATAAATGTGCCGCATTCTCCAAACGAATCCGTTTTACATAGCCAGCCGGAGTTTCGCCAATAATCCCTTTAAACAATCGTTGAAAATGAAAAGGAGAATACGTAGACACTTTGGCTAACTGTTCAAGTCGGAGGGTATCATAAATATGTTCTTCAATATACTCTACTACTTTATTGATTTGCATACGTTGAACTTTATCGTAATCCATTGATTTACTTTTACTCCTTTACAAGCTACTAGATCCTTAAATAATCTCAATTTTAACAGATGCATCTACTTTTGACATCAGCTGGTCTACGAGCCTAGACATCACCCCAAGTATGGTTTTTACCGATCAAAAAAAGTCAACTCAAATTGAGCTGACTTTCTATGTTGAAATGAAGGATTTCAACTATAATCCGCTAATATAAATGATCCCTATCAAAATGACACTTATTTATGCTATCAACCTTAGTTTGCCGATGACATTTACCATAAACATAGGCGTCCACACGTCTTGATAACAATACTTACAGTACATACAACTTTTCAAAATTTACATTTATTAAGCTTCTAATGTTTTATAAATCTTTTTGACTCTTTTTAATTGTGGTGCTGTTAGGTATTTTTCTCTTTTTCGTAACACATTCAATAATTCCTCTTTATTTTCATCTGTTACGGCTAAAAGCGTACTTTCCGAGTGCTGAGGAATTTCCTTTGGTCTGCAATTCTCAAGGTGATGGAGTAATATTGGAAAAATCACATCATTGTTTTCCTTACTGACGGCTGCTAGCTTCGCAAGAGTTAGGACACCTTTATCAATTGTAATAACTGAACCAACTTTCATAGCACTTTTTAATATGTCAAGATGAGCCATAATGGTTTCTGATGCTCCCTCGGCAATCGTTGCTAATGCAGTCATTCCGCCCCAGACCAAACGATTATTACGGCTTTTTAGCAACTCTATAAAAGTCAGCGCATACTTACTTATGAGTTCTGGTTTAACTTGCCCAATTTCGTACGCTACTTTAATACAATCGTATTGAATCTTTTTATCTTTGCAAGTAAGGTTTTCAATTATTTCTTCTATGCCCGCATAATTTTCTTCATTAGCTAATTTATGTGCCAGCTCAATATTTGGCACTTCATCATTTCGACTTAGTTGAGAAGCTAACAGGTTCACAACTGACATGATTATCCCTCATTTATCAAATTTATTTTATGTATATACATTATCACATTTAACCTTTATCGAATCCGTTAACGAAATAAATTCAACCTCGTCATTTTTACAAATACAAATTATATTTCTTATTCTATTTGAATGGTTTGCTTCTGTTGATAAAATTGGATTTTTCACTGTCATTTTTGCATTAAACCTAAGAACATACTTTAGATAATAGGTATCTTCATCTAGGAGATAGTATCGTTTAATATTAGCAATATTATTGCAATATAAATGCCATGAACGTAAACAAATTAACACCTCCTTGTTCTTTTTCTCAGAAAAAACTATGTTACGATTATTTTAAATTAACAACTAAGAACGAACATGGAGGATTAATGAATGCTTAAAAAAATTATTTCAATTGTACCAGTTGCAATGCTCTCGGCAACTTTAGGTGCTAATGTTCAAGCTGCAACGATTACCGTACAAAAAGGGGATACCCTTTGGGATTTATCCCGTGCACATAATACATCTGTAGAAAATATCAAAACGTTGAATCAAATTACTACTAACCTTATTCACCCTGGTGATATCCTTACCATTGCACAACAATATACCGTTAAGCAAGGTGATACATTATGGGACATAGCCGTTGATCATCAAGTAACCGTTTCGCAAATTAAAGAATGGAATCAATTACATACGGACCTCATTCATTCAGGTTTAAATCTATACATCATTGATGGTACAAAAACTAGTACGGCTGTAACTGACAAACCAATAAAGCCTGCAGCACATGAATCAAAGGAAACTACAACTTCAGTAACAAATAATGCAACTTCAATGGAGAGTAAACATAAAGAAACTGTTTCAGCAACAAATAATACTGCTTCAAAGGAGAGTGCATCTGAAGCAACCGCTCCAGCAACAACTAATACCGTTTCAAAGGATAGTGCACCTGAAGCAACTGCTCCAGCAACATCTAATACAGCTTCAAAGAATAATGCACCTGAAGCAACCGCTCCAGCAACAAATAATACTGCTTCAAAGGAAATTATAGTGGAAGCTTCAGCCTATACGGCTTCATGTGAGGGATGTTCCGGTATTACTGCTACTGGAATTAACCTTAAAACAAACCCAAATGCAAAGGTCATCTCAGTTGACCCAACTATCATTCCACTTGGTAGTAAAGTTTATGTAGAAGGCTATGGTGAAGCGATCGCAGGGGATACTGGCGGAGCCATTAAAGGAAATCGAATCGATGTCTTTTTCCCTTCTCAACAGGATGCAATCAATTTTGGAGTAAAACAATTAAAGGTAACAATATTAAACTAACATATCTTCTATTCCCATCCTATCCTTAGGATTTTATATATATGAACAAAAAGGTGACTTGAATCCTTATACTAAGCAAAAAAGAACCAGATTAGGTTCTTTTTTGCTTATTTTTTTCAGCTCTTCCAATAGGTTCGTTATTGTCTCACTTACTTCTTCTCAACGTTCCAGGTGGTTCATTTAAAAACCGCACTTACTTATGATACGGTTCACCCTTCATAATCCTAAAGCTTCTATAAATCTGCTCTACCAAAACAAGCTTCATTAGCTGATGCGGTAATGTCATCTTTCCAAAGGATTGTAGCTCATCAGCTCGTTTCAACACATCATCGTGTAAACCAAGGGAGCCACCAATGACGAACGCGATTTTACTTTTGCCGTAGGTCATGAGGGATTCAAGGTCTGCCGCCATTTGCTCAGAGGTTTTCATTTTGCCGTTAATGGCTAAGGCGATAACGTATGTATCTGGGCCGATTTTAGATAGAATACGTTCACCCTCTTTTTTCTTTACGATTTCCATTTCTGCTTCGCTTAGCTGCTCGGGTGCTTTTTCATCTGGTACTTCAATTAGATCCATTTTTGCATAGCCACCGAGACGTTTTACGTATTCATCTATTCCCATTTTTAAGTACTTTTCTTTTAGTTTTCCGACTGATACGATCGTTATATTCACACGTTATCCACCTTTACAATTCATTTACAAACAAATTATCCACAAAAGTTATCAACATATCCACAAGTGATTCCTATATCTTGTGTAAAGTTATTTACTTGATACAAGATATTCTGCAGGTAGTTCACAGTAGCTACATTTTGTGGATAACTTTTTATCCCCTTCGATTTTATCCATAATTGGGAACTCTTTTTGCTCTGCCACAAACATGTCTAAAGCGTGTTCTATATGGTTTTCACAGCTGTATTTTTCCATTTTTACACCTCTTCTTATTTTCCGAAATTTCCACAAACTTATTCACAATTCAGTCTATGTTATCCACAATCTATTGTAACAAAGGACAGCCGAGTATGGAAGAATAGGCTTTCTACCGCCTCTCGCCGTGTAAATGTTATTATTCACAATTTTCTAGTTATCCACAATATTTTCTAAATCATTCTTGTTAATTCAGTCGACTTTTCTTTCAAACAGATTTCTGTCCACAAAAAATGGTCAAGGAAGTCTTTGATGTGTTGTGGCTAGGGTATTCTTTGTTACAGACTACTCGCTTACCACAGAAGCTTTGCTATGCGGCTAAAAGGGAATAACTTTTATAAATTTTATGCATTTCAAAAGTGAAGGTTATCGCTACTCATCATGATCAACAGAAATGCCGCCGCTTCGTTAGCACTGCACTTTCACACAAATCAAATATTGTTATCGAAGCTTAGTCATATCACTATAAATTAGTGACATGCAAGAAGGTACATGCTAAGTGAAATAGTTGATCTTCGTTCCGGCTGGGCGACCTCCTTGATGATCAGCGTCACAGATGAGACCCTGCAGGATGTTTTCTGTGCGAAAGCGAAGCATCAGCAACAAATGTTTTCTGCGCGAAAGCAAAGCGGCAGCGACAAATGTTTTCTGCGCGAAAGCAAAGCGGCAGCGACAAATGTTTCCTGCGCGAAAGCAAAGCGGCAGCGACAAATGTTTTCTGCGCGAAAGCAAAGCGGCAGCGACAAATGTTTCCTGCGCGAAAGCAAAGCGGCAGCGA
>NZ_JBNNTL010000013.1:0-131465 GCF_050278745.1 Lysinibacillus sp. NPDC094403
CAAACTCTCCATAAAAAGAAATTTGATTAGCTCAAATTGTTTTGCTGGCATCATGTTTGATGTCCAAAATTTTGTTTCGTTCACTAACTCAAGGTTAGCTACTAAAAACTTTATTGATTACGTTTTGCTTGTTCAGTTTTCAAGGTTCATTTCGTCGTTGTTTTCAGCGACTTCTTAATATTAACATTTAACTCAATTCGTGTCAACAACTTTTTTTAAAAAGTTTTTTTCGTTCGTTGAGTTTTTTTATTACGTCTTAGCGACAATTAATATAATACAATATCAACGAATTAAAAGTCAACAACTTTTTATAAAAAAATATCGAGGTATTTTTCATACCTCGATAACTAGCATACTACAGTCCTTGCTCCATTTCTAGAGCTTCTTTATTTACCTTATAATGACGATGGAATATCATTTCACTTTTCGCAACGATAGGTTCTATTTGAATATAGCCCTTGTCCACTAGAAATTCTACAAACACTTCTAAATCAACCGAGTAATTCATGAGCTCATCATGATCGTGCAATTCCTGAATTGTCCAAGTCTCTTTTGATTGCATTACTTCTAAAATATGTTGAGCGCCGTCTCGAGTACGTGAATGTATTAAAAACTCACTTGCTAAAAACAATAGCTCTAGCCGTTTTTCTATCGGTTCATTACTTGTAACGAGTTCCTCGTATAATTTATAAATCGCTGGTTCTATTTTTTTTACCTGTGACCAAACAGTTACTTCAGGATAAAGTCCACTATCAATGATGGATAAACGGCCCAAATGATGTAACGAATCTACAACATGGTTATAAGCATCGAGATAACTACCCTTATCAAAGTATTCTTTCCCTTCTAAGTAGCGTCGAATTAATTTTGAAAACTGAATGCCTGTTTTGATTTTTCGACCACTAAACGGAAACTCCTGTAATTCAATTTTTAATTTATGAAGAAATTCATTACGATCAAATAATACTCTACCAAAGAAAATCCAATCGACCACTTTTTTATTTGAACCAATTAGTAACCATTTTCGTATTATTTTCTCAGTAACAGTATGTAAAGCTACTTTATTTCCTTCATATAAGTAATGTTTCGTAAAGACTGGCTTTTCTGCTTCCTTTACGATAATAAGTAAGACTGTATCAAATGTATCTGTAACATTACTTTGTTCCTCGCGTTTTCCCACTAAAATAACGCCTAATGTATTCGACTGACTTGCACGTTCTTGGTATATTGGACGCAAAACTTGTTCCATTTTCAGTCCCCCCTCTATTTACTTGTGACCTTTTACCTTTCGCTGGCGGATGTCACGGATTGTTCATCTGTGCGGCAGCAATAAATGTTTTCTGTGCGAAAGCGAAGCGACAGCACAATTACGCCAAAGCGAAATTTATTTCGTTAAAATTTCGACATACTCTAAAAGTATTCCTTCTTTCCATGTTTTCAAAGCTAAAATACTTTGTTCTTATATGTTATAGTAGATTTTAGATTGGGAGGCAAGATGATAAATGAAACCTTACAAAAGTAAAATTAATAAAATCCGTTCATTCGCATTAGCACTTATTTTTATCGGCTTTGTAGTTATGTATGGGGGAATCTTCTTTAAAAACAATCCTATTCTAGTTTTAATTTTCATGACCCTTGGAGTACTTTGTATTATCGGTAGTACAGTTGTTTATGCATGGATTGGACTGCTCTCAACAAAAGCTGTTCAAGTGGAATGCCCTAATTGCCATAAGCACACAAAAGTTTTAGGTCGTGTAGATATGTGTATGTACTGCAATGAACCATTAACGCTGGATCCAACTCTAGAAGGAAAAGAGTTCGACCAATCTTATAATAAGACAAAAAAATCCTAGCCCTCATATAAGAGCTAGGATTTTTTTATTGTACTTTTGCAGATACATCTTTACACGATGGACAAGTGCCGTAAATTTCTAAACGATGCGAATGCACATCAAAGCCTGTTACTTGTGATGCAAAATGTTCAATTTCGTCGAGACCAGGATAATGGAAGTCGACTATTTTTCCACAGCATTCACAAATCATATGATAATGATCGTTTGTAACGAAATCAAAGCGACTAGAAGCATCACCAAATGTTAGTTCTTTCACTAGACCAACTTCACGGAATACGCGAAGGTTATTATAGACAGTCGCTACACTCATATTTGGGAATTTCCCTTCAAGTGCTTTATAAATTTCATCGGCAGTAGGATGTGCCATTGTTTGAATTAAATATTCCAAAATAGCATGACGCTGAGGAGTAATACGAACACCAGTTGTTTTTAACGTGTCAAGTGCATCCTGTAAATGCGTTGCAGACATCGTCATGCACCTCTTCCATAAAGATTCTTAATTTATAATAGTTATAATTAGTGTATCGAATTACTCTTACTTCTGTCAACAATCATACACATTTCAGTTTAATTAGGACCGACACTTCAATAACCTCTTGATAAATCCATAATATTTTCTACATCTATTTCACCACGTAACCACTTCTCTAAACTTGGTTTAAAGATCTCTAAGCTACGTTCAACATAGCGAGATGAGTGACTTGAAATATGCGGAGACACAATGACATTTGGTAAAGTCCATAAAGGATGATTCTCAGCTAAAGGCTCTTGTTCAAATACATCTAAAACAGCATAACCAATTTCACCTGCTTGAATGGCATGGATTAAAACATTTTCCTCTACTAAGTTTCCACGACCAAAATTCATGAAAATGGCGTCATTTTTCATCGCTTTAAAATGTTCTTCTTTCAATAAATGTGTCGTCTCTTCTGTTTTAGGTAATACAGAAATGACAATATCAGCCTTAGGTAAAGCTTCGATTAATTGATCAAAGCTCACTATTTCATTCATATATGTCGCTTCGTTCCCAGAACGGTTACAACCAATTGTCATAACACCAAACGCTTGCAATAAGCGACCTACTTCCGAGCCAATAGCTCCTGGCCCTAAAATAAGTGCTGTACTATCCCGCAGTTCGGTTTGTTTCGCTTTTTTTGACCATTCACTTTTCTTCTGCTGTTCATACATCCAAGGCAGTGCACGCTTAATCGCTAGAATATGGGCAAGCATTGATTCTGCCATTGGTGTTTTATGAATGCCACGCACATTCGAAACTAATATCCCTCGTTCAATAATGGCTTGAGCTGGCATTTTTTCGATCCCCGCTGAAGCTACAAAAATCCATTTAACATTTGTCGCATACTGAATATTTTCATCATTTAAATCTTCACCATATGTCACAAGCACATCTGCTTTTTGTAGCTCATCGTTTGATAAGCCATTTTCAAAAATAAAATCAACTTGTGGGAATTCTGCTACTAGTGGCTCACGTAAATCTGGTCTTGGTTCAAAAGTAAAATAAATTCTCATTGCGTCGCCTCCCATTCCGCTAAATATGTATATACTTCTTCAATATGATTTTTCACTCTTACTTTACGCCAAGCCTTTATCAGGTTTCCTTCTGTATCAATTAAAAACGTCGAACGTTCTATCCCCATATATTCACGTCCATACATCTTCTTCAGCACCCATACGCCATACGCTTCTGCTACGGCATGATCCTCATCCACTAATAGCGAGAATGGTAATCCATGCTTATCTATAAATTTGGTATGTTTTTTTGCATCGTCAGGACTAATGCCAAGTACAACTGCATTTAATTTACTAAAATCCTCGTGCTTATCACGGAAGTCACAAGCCTCCGTCGTACAGCCTGGTGTCATATCTTTAGGATAAAAATATAAAATAACATTTTGTCCTTTGAAATCCTCTAACTTTACTGTTTCTCCTTTTTCATTTATAAGGGAAAAATCAGGTGCTTTTTTACCTTCTATTAAAGCCATATCAATCTCCTCCTCTGTAGGCTCTATTTTACTCTAAATAGTAAAACAAATCATATCCCTTAATTTCTTTGGATTTCTTGCACTGATAGGTCTACAATAGATGAAGTATAAAGATTTAGGAGGCAATATATATGAATCACACAAAATCTGAAGCAGTACACGCAGAAGCGACACAGCATATCGTTGGTGGTGTAAATAGTCCTTCTCGTTCTTATAAAGCAGTTGGCGGAGGTTCACCTGTTGCAATGGCTCGTGGGAAAGGTGCTTATTTTTGGGATGTTGATGGCAACCGCTATATCGACTATCTAGCAGCATACGGTCCAATCGTTACTGGTCACGGTCACCCACATATCGCAAAGGCTATTACACACGCAGCTGAGAATGGCACTTTGTTTGGAACTCCAACTGAATACGAGGTTACTTTTGCTAAAATGCTAAAAGAAGCAATCCCATCTATGGATAAAGTACGCTTTAATAACTCTGGTACAGAAGCCGTAATGACAACAATTCGTGTTGCACGTGCTTTTACTGGCCGTACAAAAGTTATGAAATTCGCTGGCTGCTACCATGGTCACTTTGACTTAGTATTAGTAGCTGCTGGTTCTGGTCCTGCGACATTAGGTACTCCAGACTCAGCAGGTGTTACAACTGCAACAGCAGAGGAAGTAATTACTGTACCATTTAATAATCCAGAAGCATTTACAGAAGCAATGGATAAATGGGGCGATCAAATCGCAGCTATTTTAATCGAGCCTATCGTTGGAAACTTCGGTATTGTAGAACCTAACCCTGGCTTCCTAGAATTAGTTCATGCCACAGCAAAGGAAAAAGGTGCATTAACTATTCACGATGAAGTTATTACTGCTTTCCGCTTCCATTATGGTGGTGCTCAAAACTTATTAGGCTTAACACCTGACCTAACTGCCCTTGGTAAAGTAATCGGCGGTGGTTTACCAATTGGTGCATATGGCGGTCGTAAAGAGGTTATGGATACAGTCGCTCCACTTGGACCTGCCTACCAAGCAGGCACAATGGCTGGAAACCCTGCATCTATGCAAGCTGGTATTGCCTGCCTAGAAGTATTACAAACTCCAGGTATTTATGATGAAATGGACCGTCTCGGAGGTATTTTAGCGGAAGGTATCTTAGCTGCAGCCAAAAAACATGATGTAACAATTACTGTTAATCGTCTTAAAGGTGCTCTTACAATTTACTTTACAGATGTGAAAGTAGAAAACTATGAGCAAGCTGAAAACTCAGACGGTGAAATCTTTGGTCGTTTCTTTAAATTAATGCTTGCACAAGGCATTAATTTAGCTCCATCAAAATATGAAGCTTGGTTCTTAACAACAGAGCATACAGAAGCAGATATTATTGAGACAATCAAAGCGGTAGATATTGCATTTTCACAATTGTAATTATGGGAACACATAAAAAACATATGTTCAACAGTTATTTAAATTAGCGACAACTATAAATTATTAAGGCGGCTCTCCTAAGAGTCGTCTTTTTCATTTAAATGACGTACAAATCTATGTATTTTATGAACACTTCCTTCTATAATGTATAGAAGCATTAATTTTGCCTTGGCATAATTGTGTCTCGCAGAAAGAAGTTAAAAATTTTAGACAGAAAGGACATCCATTTTCTATGAAATTAGGTGCCCGTGTATTTAAAACTGGTGTGGCCATCGTGTTCGCACTATTTATTGCTGAGTTGCTAGAGCTACCTTCACCTGTTTTTGCAGGAATTGCAGCAATCTTTGCGATTCAGCCATCTATTTATCGCTCCTATCAAACAATTGTTGAGCAAGTACAAGCCAATATTATAGGAGCTACCATTGCGGTTATTTTTGGCTTGCTTTTTAGTCACCATGTAGTAGCAATTGGCATTGCAGTCATTGTTGCTATCGGTATCATGTTGAAATTTAAACTTGAAAGGTCGTTGTCTCTAGCACTTGTTACAGTTGTAGCTATTATGGAGTTTCAAGGAGATGACTTTCTTACATTTGGTCTTATTCGCTTTATTACAATATTAGTTGGGGTGTTAGCAGCATTTGTTGTTAACCTAGTCTTCCTTCCACCAAAATATGAAGTAAAGCTTTTCCGTAAGATTTACTTTTTACAGGATGATATTATTCGATGGACGCGACTTGCTGTTCGTCAGGCATCTGAGCATACTTCTACAAAAGAAGCATTAAGCAAATTTAAGGCTCGTATGCAACGAGTTGATACACTGTATGATTTTTATAAGGAAGAGCGTAATTACTTAAAAAATAAAAAGTTTGTAAAAGCACGTAAGCTAGTTGTTTATCGTCAAATGATCACAACGTCAAAGAAAAGTTTAGAGCTTCTTCATCGCCTTCATAATCATGAAAACGAATTAGCACAGCTACCGACGCAATTTCATTTAATGATTCAAGAACGGCTTGATTTCCTGCTAACTTACCATGAGCAACTACTGTTAAAATATACAGGGAAATTAAAGCCCGAACATTCAGAGTGGAGTAAAAACATCGATTATGTTCAGCGCAATGAGTTGATGGAAATATTTATCAAACAAATAACTTATGCACATGATGAAGGCGATACAGAATTTTCGAGCTATCACTTGCTTTATATTTTATCGCGTATTTTAGATTACGAAGAAAACCTAGAGCATTTAGATACGCTCATCGTGTCGTATCAGACTCATCATGGTCATGAAATCAATGTGGAATTTGAAGAGGAATTTATTTAACGAACAAATGCGCCAAAGCGCTCGTTTACATCCGACAAGCGCTGGAGAGCCCGAAGCAAAAGTAAACGCTCCACCTCTTTGGCCCGAGGGATCGAAGCGACCTCGAGGATGTAGCGCTTTAACCTAGACGACTATGTTCTAGGTTATCCAAGGCAAAAAATCTATAGTTTCATTAACTAAAAAAAACGATAGATTGGATTACCATTCTGTCGTTTTTTAAATTTGATAAACATATACTCTTTTAGTGAATCCCCCCTAAAGTAACAGTTTTACCTTAGAGGGGATACTGGTTCAGTTACGCAATGCCATCAGTTTTTTCTCTGCTTGCTTATGCTGTACTGTTTGTTCATCGCGCAACTTCCTATAGTTAGCAATACCTAAAACAATGGTATCCCATATTTCTTCGAGAGTTTGTGTTGTTTCAGTCTGTTGTGCCATAGCAGTACTTAGTTCCACAGTTTCATTGCTAACTCCTCCGAATTGCTTCATACGCTTTTCAAAGGCTGCTACTGAATCATTTTGTAGTTTTTGACGTTTTTCATTAACCGCATTCATAATCCCCATCTTAAAAACAGGAATCGTTGTCACAAACGCATTATTAATTTGCTCCATTAGCTCACTATTGCCATAACGAAGCATCTCAATTTGCGGGGCTGCTAAAATAGCAACCATACGTGATTTCTCAAGCTCTTCTATTTTTTGCTTGAGTAATTCAGCAATGGTTTGTAAACTATTTAGTTCCATTTTTGCTATTTGGTTGCCTGCTTCACTCTGCTTTTCATACATAGGTATTAATGTTGTCGAGACTTCATCTAGTTTTAATTCTGCAGCTACTATATACTTTTCAATGTCAAGATAATACATCAAATCTTCTTTATATAGCCGTGCAAGCATACGATTATCCTTTGCCAATGCTTCTTCCATTAGCACAAATTGATAATGTATCTTCTCTATATCTCTACCTAGAATATTGTACTTGGCAAACAAATCTTCCTCTTTTTTTGCTTCACGCTTAAACAACTTTCTAAAAAAACCTTTCTGCTCAATCACTTCTTTTTTATCGAATTTTGACATCAAGACTTCAAGCTGCTTTAATAAATTACTTGATTCATTTGCTTTAGATTGCGTTATCATGTTTAAAATTTGATCAGAGAAATGTGATAGTTTCGTTGCAGGTCCTTTACCCAATGCCATTAAATCTAGTTGGTTTTTTATATTTATCTGATTTGCAATTTGCTTTACTTCTGCATTTTGACGTAATTGTTGTTTTGCTACTTCCGCTGTTTCTAGTGTCAGTTGCTCAAGAGTAACAGGGATATTTGACATCGTGCGCCCCCTTCCTAACCATCAGAAAAAGCGATTAAATAGTTTTTTTATCATTTTATCTGGCTTGTTTTTTTGTTGTTTTGGTTCTTCATATTGTAAATCAAACAACATATGCTCCAAACGATGTACATCAAATGTATCCTCTTGCAAATATTTTTCTAAATCTAGTTTGCCTGTCGGATTGTATAATACAATATCAATACCGAAGCGATTTAAAAATGCAAGAAGCACAATATCCTCTCGTGATAAAGCTGGCTGCTGAGGCGCTTGATATAATACTAATTTCGGCACCTCTTGCGAATAATCAAAGCTTTGCAATAAACGCAGTATTTCTTGAGGGATCATCGTCAATTGTTTAAATAAAAATAATTGTAAGTCATACAAAGGTTCGTTCGGCTGTTGTTTCAACATTGGCTGTTCACATGAAGTTTTTATCGTATGGGCGATTGCATGTTGTAGTTCTAATGTTAGATCGCCATATTGCCACCAATCACTTTGCACAATACGCTCTACTGATAGTTCACCATTCACTAAGCAATGCTTATAGTGAAAATGATAGTTGGCTCTACTAGTTGTCACAAATGGAAACTCCTGTACAAATACAGTTTGTTGGCTAGTAATCAGTTGATGCATATAATGCCAATATTCTTCACGTCTACTCGAAACACCACTTATTTTCGCAAAAATTACTGGGATTATCACTTCATCTTTTATTACTTCGAATTTCGGGCGAACCATGGCCTTCTCGTTTGCATAAATAAAAATATCATCGTATGTCATACGTAGCGTTAAAGAGCGAGGCAGGCAATCTTTAAACTGCCAAGGTTTAAACACACCCGATTGCTGATCATGCATTAATTGTTCGAAATGCTGACTTGAACGATAACCAACTGTCGCCTGACGGTCACGCATCTTATCAGGAAAAGGCTGTAACGTTGTTTGACTTGCATAGGAATGTGTAATAGAAAACGCATCTGTAGAATCAATTTCTGCAAATTCATCAACTTTAGCTGGATGAAAAATCAATACATCGCAACCAAGCTCCATTAATAATAATAAAAAATATCTCTGACTAATTGTGGTTTCGCCATACCAAACGACTTTTGGAAAGTCATCTGTCGGCTTCATCGATTTCGTCCATTCAATCCAATGGTTTTTTAACCACTTCACCATATCAATTAGAAATCGACGAAAATCATTTGCCAGTAAGCCTAGTGATTGTTGCTCTTGAAAACGTTCAACAACTCGAATCGTCGCTAGCTGTAAATGACGATTCATGTCGGCATCATCATGCTTCGGTATTAACTGATAACCAGACATCATAGCCACTAAACGATTAATAGATAAACCTTTAGGTGTTTGCTGATGCTGCGCTAAAATATTTTGTAGTGCCTGAAAATCCTTTTGTTCTATATGTTTGTTTAATTCTTCATTTAAAATATGGATATTTGGCTTTTGTGACAATGTAAATAATGAATTAAAATAATCATCTTCTTCTATCGGTGCACCTAACACACGAACAGCAATGCGACTAAAACTCACCTGCTGCGCTGTTTCCTCATAATATGCGCGACTCTTTGGTGAATCTTGGAACGCCTGTAGCCAATCATCCGGATCTCGTTCTAGCACTGATTTAATTGTGATTGTTTGCATACAAACGTCACCTCCTCCAAAATCATCTTCCTTTGCACATGCTCAAAAATAACATATTCACGTTTATCCATTGTGTTGCATCACTTATATTTACTTGCCTATTATTTAAATGAAACTTACTTATAGCCTGTTTACTTTGTAGCCAGTCTTAAAACTGCTTCAAGTAATTCTTTTGTAAATGCTTCACCACTGTGCACCGAATAGGTTGTATTCATTAACGTTCGTGGTTGTTTATCCTTTAAATCCCCATGATGAGGTGTATAAGCTATGTCAGCCATCGCAAGCATTCCGTAATCCATAATAGAATCGCCAGCTGCTACATGCAAATCATATGTACAAAGTTCTTTCATATACTCAATCGCCGCTTCCTTCGTAAGCACTTTAGGCATAAAATATAATTTTTTCCCTTGTAGAAGAACATGCCAACCGTGTCCGTCAAATTCATGGATAATTGCTTGTAATTCATCTGGGCGTAAAACATCTACATCAACATGATGAACATAAAATAGGTCATCTATGTAAAATGAACGCTGTAGCCATGTGTCCGATTTTATAGTATGAAAATGTTTTAGCATATCCCCCTGAGGAATAGAAGAGTCTTCAATACGCATACGTAATGTTTTTGCCCACTGTTCATATGGACGACCCTTTTCTAATATTGTACCTCCATTACTCGTAATTGCAAAAGTAGGGCTCAAATCATTTATAAAATGAATTTGTTCATATTGATACAAAGCTCGTGTTGTCACTGGTACAAACTGTGCATGTTTATGAACCTGTTGCAGTAATGGCGCAGTTACTTCTGTCATCATACTAATAATTTCATTCGCTCTTTGTTCAACTACAACCGTATCTGTTGCTGGCGGGAAATTATCCATCATGCGCTTTGAATAAATGAGTGTTCTATCTAAATCAGATGTAAATAGTAGCATATTTATCTCCTCTATATTTCTTTAATAAGGCCGCAACATGCATACGACATATTTGGATATTCTTCTATTGGTACATTTCTTTCCTGAGCTAATAATAAAATGTGTTCAAGTTCATTCATGTATTTTGGATTAATTAAAATTTTCCATGGAATTCGTCTTAGTAATACTCGTGTTGTTTCACCAACACCAGGTTTAATAAAATGAATATTATTAATACCAAATACCTGTTGAATCGCTTGCACTGATTTCATGCCCTGCCAAGTAATCGGAGAGGCTGTTCGCTCCAGAAGTTGTTGTTCAACCTCCTTCTGCACTTTTTCAAAACATGTAGCTACACGATCTATGTATAAGTTTGACACATCTACATCCGCGAGTTCTTTATAGTATTTAGCCCCGTGAAAGTCAGTTTCATCCATAAATTGCAAATTCAAAACCGTCCGACTCACCAACCCGGATACAGTGGAATTCAAACATGCTGAAGGGATTAAAAAATCTGTACGTGTTCCATAAATCGAAGCGCAATGACCTGGATCAGCCAACACAGCCAAATTTGCACTCAGTTGCTCTTTATGATTTGCATTGAACTTTTCACATGAATGTAGCAATTCTGTTGTGATGGCACCTTTACCCGTCCAGCCATCGATAAATTGAATACATGCTTGAGAGTGTTTAGTAAAAATGTAACGAATAGCTGTCTCATCAAAACCTCGACCACGAAGAATGGATATAGAGTAATGAGGGACACAGACACTATAGCGCATTTTTAAATAACGTTTAATTAAAATGCCTATTGGAGTACCTGCCCTTGCTAAACTCACAAGTACTAAATTTTCTAAACCCTGATGTTCTACAATTTGTTCAGCCACAATACCAACAGCTAATGCAATCCGTTCTTCATAGACACTTAAAGTTTCATGAAAAAGTGCCATATATGCCTCAGTTGGATGATATTCGACTGGCAACATTTCTGAATAATGCGTACCAGATTGAATAAGACGTTCACGTTTTTCATTATCCAATTCAAGTAAGACATTACTAATATCACGAAATAAAAAAACAACATCTTCAGGTGCATAACTACCCATTTTATCTGGCTGCATAATTGAGATCATTATTCTTCCTCCACTTCATGCATACAAACTACATAAATTTTTGCATTACTTACAGATTGTAATGCTTTCACAAATAGTGCTAAAATTTCTTTATTTGCTATACGTTCCACAATTACAAATAGTTCCGAGTAAGGGTGACTTTGTACATTATATAAATAGTTTTCAACACCATTATTTTCAGGACATTCAAAAGAGATTTTTTCTGTTATTGTATAGTCTTCATGATCTGTACAATAAATCGGACTTCGTGTTGTTGATTGAAAATAAACATCTTTACCTAAGTAAGCGGCAATTTGCATTGGAACATACATAAACTCACCTGTTCCAATTACTAGTGCCGGTCCATCTGTTCGTAGTTTTTTTAATTGTTTGGCGATTCCCTGTAATGCATCCTTTTGCTTGCTATGCTGCTCAGACGTCAACATAAATCTTCCAGTCGCTAGCATATAGGGTTTACTGTTTTCTAAACCGTTCTCCGCAATAGAACGATAATATCTACGCTCACCCGTTTCTTTTATCGGTAATAGCGATATATCTTGTGCAACACAGTCCATTACTCTTTTTTGGCTACTTGTTAAAAGCGGTGTACCACCACAGCTAAAGCAACCACCCATAATCGCTATAAAATCAACCGATACATGCCACTTCTCCTCTAAATGCTTAAAAAAGGCTTGCTGTTGTTCAGAACGCCAGTCTAAAATGGATAGCACTGTATAATGCTTGACTAAAGGAAATTTCTTTCGTAACGTATTAATAATATTCACGACTGTATTTCCAGTTGTAATCTCATCATCAATTAACACAATGCGCTTTGCATGTAACAATTTTTCAGGTTCTTCCGTATAAATATTATGGCTAGTCGCATGAGAATGTTCTTCTTCAAACGTAACAAATGGTTCGAAGTCAGGTAGTACTTCTCGTGTCGTATGGATATACATAGCATTCGATTGAAACGTATTAAATACAGCGTGACCAAGTGCTGTTGCTGTTTCTGCAAATCCAATAAACAATGTTTCCTCAGGCAGTGTCATACCTGCATCCATGGATAGTTGTAAATCATCCTGCTCATTGAAAGTTTTAAGCGCCTGTACAATAGATGTAATGCTATTTACTTCTTGATCAACAAGCTTCTGATAATACATCATTGCTAGGAGGTTTCCTGTAAGCAATGGTACTTGTGGACGAACAGCTAAATGTTTCCCAAGAACCGTACTCACAAATAAAAATTGTCTTTTCTTATTAATACGTGCCGCCATTTTAAATAAATCTGTGACTGCAAAATCATATGGGTTATGTGTGATATCAATCTCTATGTCATAACTTTGAAGAATATTTAACTTATTTTTTAATTGTTGCATAGACAGTCACTACTCCCTATCTCTGAATTTAATAAAAGTGAGGCAAAATCTATGGACTCGTGATAGACTCCATATACATGTGCCTGACGCAAAATTCGCTGTGCCCATCTCATATGTGGTTTTATTTCATTCATTTTATTGGCATAGTGACTTTTCAAAACACCTTTTTGACCATCATTATTTTCTATAATACTTAGTGCATCTAAATATTCCTCATAGGAAATAGCATATAATGCATGTACAACACGAATATGGCTAGGATGAATAACCGTTTTACCTAATATTCCATTCTGTCTGTCCATTAATACTTCCTTCATTAATCCATCTAAACAATCATCTAACAATGCCTTGCGTGTAGCTAGTGCTCCCTTTTCACTAAACGGTGTTACTCTTAATTCTGGTTTTAATACACGTTGATTACTAAAATACTCCCATACAGGCCCAGAAATGATAAAGCCATCTTCTTCACGACCTAGTACATTGACAATATCAGCAAAACAATCTCGGATCACACTTATATCATAAATTGTCGAATCCATACGACGCCGAATGCCAAATATTCCGCAAAAATCAGTTGCACCTATACGCACGTTTAATACTCGCTGTCGGTATTGCTGTAGGACTTCTTTAATAGCAAATAACGAATCCATACGAGATTCCTTATATAAAATGTCACGACTTTCTAAAATCGGCATACCATATAAGGTTAATTGATGCTGTTGAATCGTTTGCTCCAATAATTCAAAATAGATAGCCCCTTGCACTGCTGTAAATTTAGGAAACACATAACCCGTTAATACTTCTTGTCGCTCTCCTAGCACGGTACTTAAATATTTGAATTGTTCGACATTTCGAACACGAATAAATATTAGTGGTAATTCCTGAGGTAGTAGTTGTTTATTGCTATAGAGCATATATAATTCACTAATATCAGCTATCAATTTTGCCTCACAGCACTCTAATTCGGTATCTCCTACTGCATCCTCTAAATCTATGACCAGTGATGCCAGCTCTTTATATTTTCGTGATTGTATTATACTCACAATATCGGGCATGGATGCAGGCATATACAAAGTCGCACCCAAGGCATATGACAAAATATCTGGCGTTTCCCATTTAGTAAAAGGCTGTGGCTTTTTATAAAAAATCGTCTCTGCTTCTGTTGCAAAATGTTGCAAATTAATCCCCTCCTCAGTAAGAAGTATACCTTGTAAAAAAGCACTGCATCGGCCTCCTTCTACAGACCAATACAGTGCCTTAGTTATACAATTGTTTTCTTATTCGTCTTGTACACAACAAATGTTAATAAGAATGCCACTTACTTTATTGCAGGCCAAATGTATTAATTAATGCTGCTAATCCACCTTTATAGCCTGCGCCTACTGCGGCAAATTTCCACTCGCCATTATGACGGTACAGCTCACAAAATACGACAGCTGTTTCAATACTGAAATCCTCACCTAAATCGTAGCGCAGTACTTCTGACCCTGAGTCTTCATTCATTAAACGAACATATGCATTCAACACTTGTCCGAAATTTTGGTGACGTCCTTCTGCATCGTAAATTGTAACAGTCACAACAATCTTTTCAATTTGAGGAGATACTTGCTTTAAGTTAACAAGAATTTTTTCATCGTCCCCATCGCCTTCACCTGTACGATTATCACCAATATGCTCGACAGATTGGTCTGAACTCTTTAAATTATTGTAGAAAATAAAGTCTTGTTCATTTCGGCATTTTCCAGATGCATCTAGTAAAAATACAGATGCATCTAAGTCAAAGTCTTGCCCACCATCGAATTGTTTCACATCCCAGCCTAATCCAATACCTATGTTATTTAAGCCTGGATCTTGCTTTGTTAAATCAATGCGTTGCCCTTTACTTAATTGAATACCCATTAGAATTCCCCTTCTTTGTTTAAAGATAAATTTTAGTTTACATCTAAGCCATAATCGTTACATAGAACAGCCAATCCACCTTGGTAACCAGCACCGACTGCATTAAACTTCCATTCACCGTTATGGCGATACAGTTCACCTACAACAATAGCTGTTTCAATACTGAAATCTTCCCCTAAATCATAACGTATTAGTTCCTCATTTGAAGCTGCATTCATAATACGAATGTATGCATTAGAAACCATACCGAAGTTCTGGCTACGCGCCTCTGCCTCATGGATTGTTACAGTGAATGCTATACGTTGTACATGTGCAGGTACTTGAGTTAAAGCTACTTTTACCACTTCATCATCGCCATCGCCAATACCTGTTAGATTATCACCAGAGTGTTCAACTGAACCGTTGCCACCTGTTGAATTATTATAGAAGATAAAATCATTTTGATCTGCTACTTTCCCTGTATCAGCAAGTAAAAATACAGATGAATCTAAATCAAAATCATTTCCACCATCATATTTATTTGTATCCCAGCCTAAACCAACAACAACATTTGTTAATCCTGGATTTGATTTTGTTAAATCTACCTTTTGACCTTTTTGCAATGAAATTCCCATTATTCTATTCCTCCTATATTTTAAATTATTGATATCTTCGGACTACATCGCCAAGCTTCATATCGTTAGTACCTGTGCCAACAGCAGCGAACTTCCACTCATTATCATGACGATAAATCTCACCACAAATTAGCGTCGTTAAGTTCGAATAATTATCAGTTAAATTATAACGAATCAATTCATTTCCAGTCCTGTCATCATACACACGAATATATGCATTTTGGATCATACCAAAGTGTTGGTTACGTCCTGCAGCATCATAGATATTCACGACAAACACAAGTTTGTTATATTGCGTTGGTACAGAAGATAACTCGATTGTGATAACTTCATCATCCCCATCTCCATCACCCGTTAAATTGTCGCCTGAATGTCGGACAGAACCACATGTACTTGTTAATTTTCCAAAGTAAACAACGTCATCTCCTGCTAGAACCTTATCATCTTGTAGCATTAATACGGATGAATCACAATCGATACTTCTTTCATTACTTCCACTTTTACTAGAAAATAAACCACCTAAGAAGCCACCGCTTTTTCCTTGGCTTACAGGGTCCCACCCTAAACCAACTTTAATTTTATTTAAACCTGCATTACCTTTTGTTAAATCAACACGTTGCCCTTTTTGCAAATTAATTCCCAATTTCAACAACCTCCTACAAATTGTATGTACTTCCACTAAATCGGCTCATCACCATAACGTGTGGTTGATTTCCGTTCCGACTGGGCGCTTTTATCGCTGCCGCTTCGCTTTCGCACAGAGCAAAGCTTCCTAGGGACGTCCAATCAACTAATATACAGCGCATATATTAAAAAAAATGGTCATCCACAACTTTTGGCGATAAACCACTAAATCATTGTATGTAAATAAAAAAATTACATCCGTTAAAGCAAAGTTGCTAAACTATCGGTTATCAGCCAATATATCTCAATTTTAAAATAATACTACAAAAAACTCAATAAACGATTCCAGAAAAAGGTTTTGTCTCTTTTCTTATTTCGGCCTCTTTATAGAAGACGTTCCTGGTGAAAAAAGTGTTTCCATTTCCATGCATCCTTTTATTTGAAAGACCCATAAAAATCAAAAAACCTTCACATATTGAAGGTTTTTGATTTTTCTATCAACTTTTCATTTTCGGATCAAGTGCATCACGTAAACCGTCCCCCATTAGATTAAAACCGAGAACCGTTAACATAATAGCTAAACCTGGGAAAATCATCGTCCACGGCGCCTTTAATAAATAGATACGGGAATCCGCTAGCATTTTACCCCATTCTGGCGCTGGTGCTTGAGCTCCTAATCCAAGGAAGCCTAATGCCGCCGCTTCAATTATCGCTGTCGCTATCGCTAGCGTTCCTTGTACGATGATTGGCGTCATCGAGTTTGGTAAAATATGAGAGAACAAAATTCGTGAATCACGCATTCCGATGGCCTTTGCCGCTACGATATACTCCTCCTCCTTTACACTCAATACTTTCGAACGAATTAGGCGCCCGAAATTTGGCACGTTAATAATGGCAATGGCAATCAATGCATTTTGTAAAGATGGTCCAAGTACTGCTACTACCGCAATCGCTAGTAAAATGCTAGGGAATGCTAACAAAATATCGAAAATACGCGAGATTATCGTATCAATCCATCTTCCATAATAACCCGCAATAATGCCAAGGAAACTACCTACAATTACAGAAAGGATAACCGAAAAAAACCCTACCTTCAAAGAAATACTAGCTCCATGTATAACTCTAGAGAAAATATCCCGCCCAAAGTCATCCGTGCCAAACCAATGCTCACTTGACGGTGCTAATAAACGCTGCGAAAAATTTTGTTCATTAATTCCTTCAGGAGCAATCATCGGGCCGACTATAGCAAGTATAATAAATAATAGTACAATACCTGCACCTATGAGGGCGATTTTGCTCTTTTTAAAGCTACGCCAGCCTTCTCTCCAAGGACCTGCCGCTCGTTCACGACTTGGTGCTACTTCTGTTTTTATATCTATCGCTTCAGTCATTATCGCTTCCCTCCTCTATTTGTATTTAATCCGTGGATCGATCACCGTATACAGTAAATCCACAATTAAGTTAATCATAATAAAAATAAAAGCAATTATTAAAATACCTGATTGAATAACAGGATAGTCTCGGAAGCCAATGGCATCATAAATATAACGACCAATTCCAGGCCAGCTGAAAATTGTCTCTGTTAATATGGCACCACCTAGCAGTAACCCTGTTTGCAAACCGATTACTGTTAACACTGGAATAACTGCATTTTTTAATGCATGCTTATAAACAACAATAAACATTTTCTGTCCCTTTGCTCTAGCGGTGCGTACATAGTCAGAGCGCATTACTTCAAGCATAGACGACCTAGTCATTCTTGCAATAATCGCCATTGGAATTGTCGCAAGAGCTATGCCCGGTAATACTAATCTCTTTAATACTTCAGTAAACTGATCAAAGCGGCCTTGTATTAACGTATCCAGTAAATAAAAATGAGTAATGGCGGTTATTGGATCTCGCACATTTTCTCGCCCAGATGTCGGGAACCAGCCGAGCTGATTACTAAAAGCCCATTGTTCCATTAAACCGAGCCAGAAGACTGGTACAGACACCCCAATTAAAGCAACTACCATTGCCACATAGTCGAACCAAGAATTTTGGAACCATGCAGAAATAATACCTGCATTTACGCCAACTATCACTGCGATAATCATTGCAAATAGCGCTAGCTCAGCTGTTGCCGCTAAATACGGGAAAATTTCCTCTGATACAGGTAATTTAGTACGCAATGATACTCCTAAATCCCCCTGAAAAACGCCACCTAAATAACTAAAATATTGTGTATACCATGGCTTATTTAATCCTAAACTTGCGTTTAACGCTTCGACCGCTTCTTTCGTTGCCTGCTGTCCTAAAATTACTTGTGCTGGATTACCAGGAATTGAACGAATTAACATGAAGACGATAAAAGTCATTCCAAGCAAAACTGGGATTAATTGAAACAAACGTCTTCCCATATAGTGAAGCATCTTCTTCACCCCTCTGTTATTTTCATAAAATACTTTTTCATCAAAAGCATTGAAGTCTCAACGCATACTGTAGAAAGGGTCAGCTTTCACCAAACAGTTTAGATGATTGGTCTTTCATACAGAAAAAAATACATCTACCTTGTAAAAAGAATCCGCTAGATTTCTACGGCTTACCCGCAGAAAGCAAGCAGATTCTTTAAAATTTTCTCTCAAATCAAACTTGTAAGGATAACCCTTTTACTCCTACTTCGTATCTACATTAGCTAAATGGTCAGAACCTGTTGGATGTGCAATATAGTTTGTAACTTTAGTGTTAGCAGCTAAAATTGGAGTAGAGTGAGCAAGTGGAACCCATGGCGCATCTTTAGAGATGATCTCTTGTGCTTGCTTGTAAAATTCATTACGCTTGTCCTCATTAATTTCAGTTTGTGCAGCCACTAAAAGTTTGTGTAATTCTTTATTGTCATAGAATGTATAGTTGTTGGAACCGATGTTATCCCCATCTAATAAAGTATAAAGGAAGTTATCAGCATCTCCGTTATCACCTGTCCAACCAAGTAAGAACGCATCTGCTTCACCATTTTGCGCTTTTTCTAAATACGTAGCCCATTCAAAAGATACAATTTCAGATTTGATTCCAACATCATCTAAATTCTTTTGGATCGCTTCTGCAATTTTTTTGCCATCTGGCATATACGGACGTGGCACAGGCATAGCCCATAGTTGAATTTTTTTACCATCATAGCCAGCCTCAGCTAATAATGCTTTAGCTTTTTCTGGATCGTACTCATAGCCTTTAATGTCATCGTTGTATCCTGAAATTACTGGAGGCATAGGATTTTTCGCTGGCTCCGCTAAGCCTTCATAGAATGCATCTACTAATGCTTTTTTATCGATTGCATAATTTACTGCTTGACGAACTTTTACATTATCGAATGGTGGACGTGTTACTGTTAATCCAAGATAACCAACATTCATAGATGGGCGTTCGATTAATTGTAATTGTGAGTTTGATTCAATGGAAGCTTTATCAGATGGACTTAAGCCATCCGCTACATCAACTTCACCGTTAGTTAATGCATTTAAGCGTGTAGAGTTTTCTGGAATTGATTTATAAATTACTTTATCTAATTTCGGTAAACCATCAATATAGTAATCTGGGTTTTTCTCAATAGTAATTGCATCATTACGTACCCAGCTCACAAATTTGAATGGACCCGTACCTACTGGATTTGTAGATAATCCTTCTTCATCTGCTTCAAAAGCTTTTGGAGAAGCAATTGCAAAAGGAGACATCGCTAAATTTTTTAGGAATGGTGCCTGTGGCTGGCTAAGCTTGAATACAACAGTATAATCATCTTTAGCAGTTACCGATTCAATCACTTGCTTGCCACCTACTACAAATTGGGAGCTGTAATAAGGGTGTTTATCAGCACCAGCTTTCCAACGCTCAAAATTTTTAACAACACCTTCTGCATTGAAATCAGTGCCATCATGGAACTTTACACCTTCTTGCAACTGGAATGTGTATGTTAATCCATCTTCTGATGGCTCCCATGATTTCGCTAAACCTGGTTGAATTGTTACATCTCGCTCACCGAAATTAACCAGTGTTTCATATATATTTGCTGTAACCGTGAATGATTCACCATCAGTTACAACTGCAGGGTCTAGTGCTACTGAATCACCACCACGACCATAAACTAATGTTTTTGGTCCGCCACTGCTAGCTGTATCGCCACCACTTGAAGTATCTTTACTACCCGTATCCTTAGTATCTGAGCTACCACAAGCAGCTAAGATTGTCGAGAGAACAAGGATAAGCATTACACCCAAAGTCCAAAGCTTCTTTTTCTTCATTGAATTTCCCCCTAAATTTTTTTATATCATTGAATGTTGGATTGCATCATAAAGATGGCAAGCAACATAATGACCCGGTTTCACTTCTTGCAATTTCGGAACTACTTGAGAACATTCTTCATTTTTAAATGGACATCTCGTATGGAAAGTGCACCCGCTTGGCGGATTCGAAGCACTTGGAATATCTCCAGAAATAATGAGCTGTTCACGTTCAAACGCAGGATCTGGAACAGGTACCGAGGATAGCAGTGCCTGTGTATATGGGTGAAGTGGCTCAGCATATAAATCCTCGCTTGCTGTTAACTCCACTATTTTCCCTAAATACATCACACCTACACGATTACTAATATGGCGTACAACCCCTAAATCGTGGGAGATAAAAATATAAGTTAGCTTTAATTCCTTTTGTAGGTTTTGCAATAAATTCAAAACTTGAGCCTGTATTGACACATCAAGTGCAGAGACAGGCTCGTCCGCAATAATTAAACGCGGATTCGTCATCAGAGCACGAGCAATACCGATACGCTGTCTTTGACCACCACTAAATTGATGCGGGTAACGTTTCACATGATATTCATTTAACCCAACAATTTCGAGAAGCTCTAAGACCTTCTGTTTCCGTTCCTTTGCATTGCCCATTCCATGAACAATAAGAGGCTCCTCCAATATTTTTCCAATATTATGCCTAGGATTAAGAGAGGCATAAGGATCTTGGAAAATCATTTGAATATCTCTACGGGCTTTGCGCATTTCATTGTTCGATAATTCCGAAATCATTTTACCTGCGAATTCAATTTTTCCCTCTGTTGGTTCAAGCAATCGCATTAAAAGTCGACCAGTCGTTGATTTTCCACATCCAGACTCACCTACAATGCCTAATGTTTCTCCTTCAAAAACTTCAAAGGAAACATCATCCACTGCCTTTACATCTCCAACCTGTGTATTTAAGACGCCCTTCCGAATGGGGAAATATTTTTTCAAACCATCAACTTTCAACAACACTTTCGACATGTTGCTCCACCTCCTGTTTCTCTAGTAAAAAACATCTCGATTTATGCTGCTCTGTTGCTTCATATAAAGGTGGTGTTTCTTGTACACAACGGTCCATTGCAAATTCGCAACGCGCTGCAAAACGACATCCTGCCTGAATACTTCCCGGCTTTGGTACACTGCCTGGTATTGAGTATAGGTTGTCCTTTTTATAACGCATATCTGGTACAGATTTAATAAGTCCCTGTGTATAAGGATGCTTCGGATTAGCGAATATCTCCTGAATAGGTGCCTCTTCTACAATCTGGCCTGCATACATCACAATAACCCGCTCGCATGTTTCTGCTACAACGCCTAAATCATGTGTAATTAATAAAACAGCTGTATTTAAACGTTTATTTAAATCTTTCATAAGCTGCAAGATTTGAGCTTGAATCGTAACATCTAGTGCAGTAGTCGGCTCATCAGCAATCAATACCTTCGGATCACAGACAAGCGCCATTGCAATCATGACCCGTTGTCGCATTCCCCCAGATAGCTGATGTGGATAATCTTTTAATAATTCCTCTGCACGTGGCAAACCTACAAGTTTCATAATTTCAATTACCCTTGCAAAGGCTTCTTTTTTCGACCATTTTGGATTATGAATTAAAATCGCTTCTTTTAGCTGATCCCCAATTGTAAACAAAGGATTTAAGGATGTCATAGGCTCCTGAAAAATCATCGCCACATCTTTTCCACGAATTTTCTGCATTTGTTTATCAGATAATGTTACGAGATTTTTGCCATCTAACAGTATTTCTCCACCCGTTATTTTTCCTGGTGGTGACGGTATTAATCCCATAATGGACAGTGATGTAACACTTTTTCCACTTCCCGATTCCCCTACAATCCCTAATATTTCCCCCTCATGAACAGAAAAGTCGATATCATCTACGGCAGGAATTTGTCCATCATCTGTAAAAAAGGTTGTCTTTAAACCCTTTATTTCTAGCAGCTTTTTTCTCATGATTAATCGCTCCCTCCCACCCATATTTTTATTTAGCCGAAATAACCGTCGCTCTATTCTCTATTTTCAGATAATTCTAACCAATAAATCTCTCTCTTTCAATCATTATTATTCTGCAATTAACATAGATTTTCTACATTGTTCGAGTTTCATACTAATAATGTCTTATTAATTGATAATATTATATAAATAAGATAAAAAAATAGCCTTCCATTTATGTTAAACGGAAGGCTATTTATAGATTATTCATCACCAAAAGATGGGGATGACATGACGCTTTCGCTATTTATTGCCTCAAAGCGCCCAGTCGGAACGGAAATCAACCCCACGTTATGGTGATTAGTCAGATTTTTTCTATTTAGGGTATATCAATCTAAATGTTGCACCTGGAATAAATTAAAGTAAGTCCCCTCTTTTTGCATTAATTGCTCGTGCGTACCACTTTCAATTAATTGTCCATGATCGATAACAATAATTTTATCTGCATGTGTAATCGTAGAGAGTCGGTGAGCAATTATAATGGTCGTACGTTCATGTGCAAGTACATCCAATGATTCTTGAATAAGAGCCTCACTTTCTAAATCCAATGCAGAGGTTGCTTCATCTAGTATTAAAATAGGAGGATTTTTCAAAAATACACGAGCGATCGCTACTCGCTGCTTTTGTCCACCTGATAACTTTACACCGCGCTCCCCGACCTTTGTGTCATAGCCATTTGGTAAGCTCATAATAAAATCATGTGCATTTGCTGCTTTTGCCGCAGCTATGACCTCTTCATCAGAAGCATCTGGCTTGCCCATTAAAATATTCTCTTTTACCGAATCACTGAACAAGATATTATCCTGTAGGACGATTCCAATTTGTGAGCGTAAAGAATGTAATGTTACGTCTCGAACATCATATCCATCAATACACACCGCTCCACTAGTAGTGTCATAAAAGCGAGGAATCAAACTAATAATAGTTGATTTTCCTCCACCACTCATCCCTACAAATGCAACTGTCTCTCCAGGTTGTATAGTGAAATTGATATTGTTTAAAATTTGTGAGCCATCTTCTTCATATTGAAAGTTCACATTGTCAAAGCTGACTTCACCTTTTACTCGAGGTAACTCTGACGCATTCGCCTTGTTTTTTATTTCATAGGGTTCGTCCATTAGTTCAAACATTCGATCCATTGATGCGAATGATTGTGTTAACATCGTTGATGAACTTACAAGACGACGGAGTGGACCATAAAGTCGTTCGATATAGGCAATAAAGGCCACCATCGTCCCGACTGAAAGAGGACCATTAATAACCTGATAACCCGCATAAGCAATTACTAGGAGAGGTGCTACATCCGTGATTGTATTCACCACTGCAAAGGATTTAGCATTCCATTTCGTATGATCCAACGCTTTTTCTAAAAATTCTCCATTTGCTTCATCAAATAATTTTTGCTCATGCTTTTCTAGCGTGAAGCTTTTAATAATGCTCATCCCAGCTACACGTTCATGTAAATAACTTTGCACACCCGCAAGTGCTTGTGATCGTTTACGTGTTAAAGATCGAAGTTTACCAAAGAAGTACTTCACACTAAATGCATAGAACGGGAACGCAACTAATGCTACTAGCGTAAGCTTAACATCCATGGCAAACATTATACCAATAGCAATAACAATTGTCGCAAGGTCGAGCCAAACATTCATTAAGCCTGTCATGATAAAGTTTTTTGTTTGTTCCACATCATTAATCACTCTTGAAATAACATCGCCAGCTCTTGTATTTGCATAGTATCTTAAACTTAGTCGCTGTAAATGTGCATATATTTGTTGTCGAATATCGAAAAGCACCTTGTTACTGACATGTTGAGCAAAATATTGACGGTAATACTCAATCGGTGGTCGAATAATAAAGAATACTATGATCGTACCACCTAACCAATAAAACAGTTCTTTTGTCTTCTCTGCATCCGTTAGATTATCTGCAGCGATAATATCATCTAACACAATTTTTATGAGTAATGGAATAAATAACGGAATCGCAAATTTCACTATACCAATTATAATTGTTAAAATAATTTCCCATGTATATGGTTTTACAAATCTCATATAACGCTTTATACTACCCAATTTATTATCACATCCTTATTTAAAAGCCTCGCTCTTATGTACATTAAGCAGATACACCACTTTGCACAAAAAAAGAAACAGACATCCACAAACTGAATGCCCAAACGTATTATAGCAATATTTCGTTCAAAGTACAGTTAATTCAGCTTTAACACTAACTATTTTGCAATTAGATTATTTAAGACATAAAAAAACACCCATTAGTAAAACTAATAGGTGCAACTAACAATCATCTGCTTGCATATCGAGCTGAAACTTATAACGACTTGTCCAGGCATCGATGAAATCAGGTGCAAAAGGTCCTCTTTTTTGTTGAATCCAGCTAATTAATTTATCGACATTACGCTTTAAAATTTTATCTATGACATCTGGATAAGACATTTCCTTACTATGGAGCTCATATTCATCCTCATCTAAGAGTGAATAAGACATATCAGGGAAAACTTTAATGTCTAAATCATAGTCAATATATTTAATGGCATTATTATCGAAAACAAATGGTGAGCTTAGATTACAATAATAATACACACCGTCCTCACGTAGCATGCAAATGATATTAAACCAGTGCTCCGCATGGAAATAACAAATAGAAGGCTCTCTCGTTAGCCACGTTCGACCATCGGATTCTGTCACAAGTGTCCGTTCATTCGCACCGATAATGATATTTTTCGTTCCTTTTAAAACCGTTGTTTCTTGCCAAACACGGTGGATACGGCCATTGTGCTTATAACTATGTATTTGTATCGTTTCTCCTTCTACCGGTATTGCCATTTTTGAAGCCCACCTTTTCGTCTATGCTACCTTAATCTAGCAGTCTCTAGTATATTATAGCAATGTGTACGCGAAAGGTGTAGTTAGAAAACCACAAATTTCCCTGCGCTCTTTTAAGTCTATACAAAATTTCGTTAATTTGAAGCGAATATTATCATAACAACAACCCAATTGGATTTTTTTGCTTGTTCTTATATATTAAATCGGGTTTTTTCTTCTGAATCTGAGCGGTTTTCTTGGCTACCCGAGCAGTTTCCTTATCTTAAAATTCAAAAGGAGCTGTCTTTTTTAATCTTTTCGATTTTAGACAGCTCCTAAGAGGTAAATGCAATTATGCAATTACAAAGTGTTATTCACCAAGATCTTGGTTAGTTTTGTTGAAGTTACCTGAAGCTTGAGTTTTGTTTTGCTCTGCTTTAGCATTTTGCTTTTGCACTTCATTAACGTCTGTTTCATAACCAAATTCTTGACTTTGACGTTGCATGTTTTTATTCGGTTGTAAATTTTGGTTGTTTTGCTTTTTCATTATTCATTCACCTCCACGTTCATTATTGTGTACCGAGGTGAATGCTTTTATGCTCATAAATTTTTATTTAATATATTTTTTTGATTAATCCTTAACTTCTTGCCAAATTTTCAGCATTGGAACGGGCATTGGTAATAATTCTATTTGTTCGCGAGTCAGCCATTTGCCCTTTTCTGCTGAATTACATTTCATAAAATAGCTATTTATATGCCATGTTAAATGTGAAAAAACATGCTTAAATGTTAGTAAATCATGTTGCGATTGAACACATATAGCATAATCATTCTTAAAAGTATCTATTGAATCTTTACTGTGCTCGAGCATTGGAAACTGCCATAGATTAGCTAGTAAACCCTCTTCTGGACGTTGCTCCAATAAAATTCGACCTTTGTCATCTTGACATACAAGCACATCATATGTGATATGCTTCATCTTTACTTTTTTAGATTTAATAGGTAATTTTTCAGGCTCACCTTTATTAAAAGCGGTACAGTATTCGCGAACTGGGCACAATAAGCACTTTGGTGAAGTTGGCGTACAAATAAGTGCACCAAGTTCCATTAAGCCTTGATTGAAGGAAGATGCATTTTCTGGATCTATCAGTTCTTCAACAGCCGCTTCAAAAATCTTCTTAGTCTTTGGAACTGCTATATCATCATAAATATTAAGTACACGACTTAAAACACGCATTACATTGCCATCAACTGCATGTTCGGGCTTACTATAGGCAATACTTAAAATAGCTCCAGCAGTATACGGACCTACACCTTTTAATTTTGAAATCTCATGGCGATTATCGGGTACTACCCCACCGTAGTTTTCTAATACCTCGCGAACACCTGCTTGTAAGTTACGTGCACGGGAATAATAGCCGAGGCCTTCCCAATGCTTCAATAAGTATTCTTGTGGAGCTTCCGCGAGTAATTCTAATGTTGGAAAACTTTCCATGAAACGATTGTAATAAGGAATAACTGTGTCGACACGTGTTTGTTGTAGCATCACTTCCGATACCCAGATTTTATAAGGGTCCGTAGTATGCCTCCAAGGTAAATCACGTTTCTCAACATTAAACCATTCGACTAAAGATTGTCGAAATTCTGTTACATATGGATAATTCACAGTGACCTCCAGCGTCTTTACGATTTTATTTATGGTAAAAAGGGTATACAATTAAGAAAAGATTATCTGTCAAAAACGACAAAAAACGTCATAATTCAATTCAGCACGATTAAGTAAATATCAGGTATTACGGATTATTGAAATATACATGTATGCAAATTGTACTCTATTCTTATGCATACAAGGAGTGGATATTTTTGGATTCAGGCACACATTTCGTTATGGGTATAGCCCTCGGTGGTCTTGCACTAGCTGATCCCGTTGTAGCAGATCATTCTATGACCTTTACCGCAGTAATGGCAGGTACAATTATTGGCTCACAGGCACCAGATGTCGATACTGTTTTAAAACTGCGCAACAACGCAATTTATATTCGACATCATCGTGGGATTACACATTCACTACCAGCAGTAGCTATTTGGCCTCTCTTAATTACAGCGGTTTTAGCAATTATTATTCAAGACGCAAATGTGTTTCATTTATGGCTTTGGACATTTTTAGCTGTAGCACTTCACGTCTTTGTTGATATCTTCAATGCTTATGGTACACAAGCACTTCGACCATTCTCTAGAAGATGGGTTGCACTTGGTGTCATTAATACGTTTGATCCAATTATTTTTACACTACATTGCCTTGGCATTTTACTTTGGGCATTTGGTGCAAATCCAGTTTGGACATTTAGTATCATGTATCTCATTATTATCGTTTACTACATTTTACGATTTGCAGTCCAAAAGGCTGTCAAGAACGCTGTGCATAATACCATTCAGGATGAAGAGCATGTTATTGTAGCTCCTACAATGCGATTCTTCCACTGGCGAATTGCAGCAAAATCCAAAACGCATTATTACGTCGGGCGTGCTTATGGGCGAACTGTTAATATTTATGATAAATTCGAAATAAAATCTTTACCAAAAACGCCTCTTATCGAAATAGCTTTGAAAGATCGCAATCTCGCTGCATTCGTGTCATTCTCACCATTGTATCGTTGGGAAATTTCAGAACTCGATAATGGCTTAACTGAAGTAAGATTAATTGATCTGCGTTACCGTAGTGATAATCGCTATCCTTTCGTAGCTGTCGCTCATTTAAACGATGACAACGAGATTATCACTTCATACACAGGCTGGATTTTTACTGAAGATAAACTTCAGAAAAAATTACAAGTTGGAGCAAGTAATTAAACATCAGTAAACCCTGACCAACATTGGTCAGGGTTTTGTTATTGCACCATATCATCACTAGCATCAAGTAAATGTGCGTATTTGGGATTGCGCCCTGCAAATGCATGCAGTTTATCACCATAGCTGGTAATTAATTGACGCACCAAATTTTCAGTGTAATCAGCACCACGATAGGCGTAGCCAGCTTTTGCAGAAGTTGATTCAAAATCACTCCATAAAAGCTCAATCCAAACTCGTGCACGTCCTACTGACATTTGTGGGTTTTTTGCAAGTAACTCAGCAATTAGTTTCTCAATTTTTTCATCCATTTATTTGCCCACCTTTAGTGGAGATAGCATTGAAACTGGTAAAGCTTCTTGGTATTTTTCGCCTCCTAAGCGATGTCCCCAGGCAAAGCGTCCTTTTAAATAATCCACTTGGAAAAATTCATTTTCAGAGCCGTCAATACGATACATTTCTCCAGGAATTATTGTATCTAAATCTACTAAATAAGCAGCAGCCATTAAAGCCTTACGCTCGTATACTGCGAACTCATTGATGATACCGAGCTGTTCCGCCTTACGTGCCTTTTCCTTTATCATGGCTATTTCTTCACGTAATTCGTGCTCTGACATTGCAGCATAATTTTTTTCGTTCATTCCTCATTCTCCTTCTCTTCTATAAAACGATCTATAACCTCTATAGGAAATCCCTTTTGATAGAGCGCCTGCTTTATTTTCATTTTCAGTTCAAAATCAGTATACTTCGATGAATACTTTTTCCAAACTTTTTCTCCTTGTACATCAAGTAACTGTTGCCATTCATCTTCATCTTGCTCAATCTCTACTTGACTTAGCACATCATCTACAACACTAAAAGAATAACCTTTTCGCATTAAAAAATCTTGAATTTTAGCTTTTATTTGTGTTGGTGTTTTCTTTTTTTCAGATCGAATGACTTTTTCAGCTAATTGTGTCGCAAGCTTTACCTGTTCCTCATGACTATACGTAGAAAGTACCTCATCCTGTAAGCTTTTATCAATTCCCTTTTTCATAAGGTCTTGCCTAATTGCCTTAGGTCCCTTTTTCATCGTAGCTTTTTTCGTATCGAGTAATGCCTTAGAATAAGTTTCATCATTTAAAAAACCATATGATTTGAGCTTTTGTATAGCCTCTAATATAACAGCTTCCCCAAACTCTAATGCGAGAAGCTTTTTTTTGACCTCATGCTCACTGCGCATTTGATAAGACAAAAAATTTAACCCTTTGTTAAAAGCTTTTCGAATCTCATCCTCATAGGCAATTTCCTGAATATCAAATTCCTCAAGCACTTTTCCCTTTGTTAATCCAAATTGAATGAGAATTGCCTCATCTACTGGAAAAGCGTATTCTTCGTTCAAATATATATTATAACGTTCTGGATTGTTTTTTTGACGTGCAATTTTCGTAATAATACGCATTAGTAACACCTCACTATTTACCATTATAACATTTTTCGTGGGTGTTGCTTTTTTCCCTTGGGTATTCTCATGTTCGCGGGTATTTTCCCGTTTCACGCGGGTATTCGCTTCTCTTAAATGGGTAAAGGTCAGCATGTACTACCTACTGTTTTAGAAAAACATCACTTTAAAAGATGCCCTTCAAAATTTATTGTATTAAATTGAGTAGGATAATTTTTTGAAAAATACGCATTCTAATGAAAAAGAAAGGATGCGTTTTTATGTGGAAACAGCATATTGTAGGAGCGGTCATCGCTACTTTTATTATTGCCGCGGCAATTAGCTTTAATCCATTTTCAGCTTCTGGCTCTGAAGAATATAACTGGGGCCTCAAACGAGCGAAAAACGGTGAACCAGCTGAGGCTGGAGCACAGCTTGATCAGCTACTTGAGAAGTATGGCGCTATTTATAAAGGTAAGCCTGATAAAAAAGTTGCTTATTTAACCTTTGATAACGGATATGAAAATGGATTTACGGAAAGCATTTTGGATACATTGAAGAAGGAACACGCACCAGCTACCTTTTTTCTAACAGGTCATTATTTAGAAAGTGCCCCTGATTTAGTAAAACGCATGGTTAAAGATGGACATACTATCGGCAACCATTCATGGGGGCATCCAAATATGGCGAGGCTTACGCCAGAAGGTATGCGTAGTGAATGGAAGAAACTCGATGATAAGTTACGTGAATTGACAGGTATTGAACGTACAACATATGCTCGCCCACCTGAAGGTACATTTAATGCGAAATTATTAGAGGTTGGAAATGCTGCAGGCTATCGTCATATTTTCTGGTCTGTTGCCTTTAAGGATTGGGAAAGGGATGTACGTCGTGGCGCAGATTATGCGTATAATGCACTAATAGAACAGCTACACCCTGGTGCCGTAATATTAATGCATACTGTTGCGCAGGATAACGCTGAAGCTCTTCCTAGGTTTATTGCTGAAGCGAAAAAACAAGGCTATACGTTTTTATCCCTTGACGATTTAGTTTTAGAATATGAAGATTTCCCTGTCGCTTTGCAATCGTCTACTCCTTAGTTATAATGGGGAGATGATATTAAAAGAACAGGGACGTGGAACGCTTGACGCAGCAAACAACAATGGAAGTAGGACAAAAATTTCCTCTAACAATAAAGAGACTTGGTATTAATGGTGAAGGAGTAGGCTTTTATAAACGTAATGTCGTATTCGTAAAGGGCGCTATTCCTGGCGAAGAAATTACAGCACAAGTGACTAAAACACAGCGAAATTTTGCCGAAGCAGAAATATTGAATATACGCAAAGCTTCAAAATATCGTCAGGAAGCTCCTTGCCCAGTTTACAACGAATGTGGCGGCTGTCAGCTTCAACATATGACATATGAAAAACAGCTAATCGAAAAGCGTGATATCGTAGTTCAAGCATTAGAACGTTATGCTAAGCCTTTAGCTAATGCAGTTGAAGTTCGTAAAACTCTAGGGATGGATAACCCATGGAATTATCGTAACAAAAGTCAATATCAAGTACGTAAAGAGGGTAAGCGTGTCTATGCAGGGCTATTTGCAGAAGGTAGCAACAAGTTACTGAACATCAATGACTGCCTTGTCCAACATCCGATTACATCAAAAATCACAGTGGCAACACGTAAAATTTTACAAAAACTAAATATTACGATTTACGATGGTCGTTCTCTTGATGGCTTAGTGCGTACGATTGTTGTACGTACAGGGATTCGTACCGATGAAACGCAAGTCGTGCTCGTAACAACGCGTAAAGAAATTCCACATCTAGCGGAACTCATTGCTCGTATAAAAAAAATCGATCCAAGTATCGTATCGATTGCACAAAATATTAACCGTGAGAAAACATCGCTAATCTTTGGCGATGAAACGATTGTCCTTGATGGTAAGGAAACGATTCACGAGGAGCTTGGCGAATTAGCCTTTGATTTATCAGCTCGCGCATTTTTCCAACTGAACCCAACACAAACCGTTCATCTCTATGATGAAATCAAAAAAGCAGCAGCATTAACAGGCAAAGAAACAGTTGTTGATGCTTACTGCGGTGTTGGAACAATCGGTTTATGGCTGGCTGACAAAGCAAAAGAAGTTCGTGGGATGGATGTTATTCCAGAAAGCATTCAGGATGCACGTAAAAACGCCCGAAACCATGGCTTCAAGCATACAAAATACGCAGTCGGCACAGCAGAAAGTGTTTTAGCCAAATGGCGCAAAGAAGGATTTACTCCAGATGTTATTACAGTTGACCCACCACGCACAGGTCTAGCACCAGAGTTCATCCGCACTGTATTAAAGCTAAAACCTAAGCGCTTTGTCTATACGTCTTGTAATCCTTCAACATTGGCGAAGGATTTAAATGAATTATCGAAGCTTTATGATGTAGAGTATATTCAGCCTGTCGATATGTTTGCACAAACGGCGCAAGTGGAATGCGTTGCAAAGCTTGTGTTGAAGAATAAATAATTTAACTTGTTCATAATGTTTGCACATAAAAATGTACATTACTAAATGTATCTTTCATCAAAAATTAAACAACTATATTTTTAACCCCGTCCTAAATTTAGAACGGGGTTAATGCTTTTTGTAAGTAAGAAATTAGGCTATTTCTTCAAAATGCCAGTCAGTGATCGGTGTATTCTATAATAAATTATAATCTAACCTTAACCTCAGTACCGTCCTTAGCTTTGACATCTACTAGCACGATTCCTTTATAATTTTTCAGTTCCTTAACAATAGGCTTTAGCGTTTTTTTATTTATTAACGGGAAGGTAAAGTCCAGTTTTTTTCTTTCGAAGTGCTCTTTTGTCCATTTGTTTGCATTTTGCTGAAAAAATTTCGAAGACAAAATTGAAATAGCAATGTTTAAAACAGCATATGGAATTGGTAAGGTAAACCGAACGTCTTTTGCTTTCACTTTTACATACATCATAAGCAAATCACTATTCAATGATGACCGAAACGGTATCCCCGTTTGCCGATTTAATATCAACAATTTGACCATCTAATTCGTTTTCGATTGCTTCTATAATAAGGTTTATGTCTATATCTTTAACGTATTGTTCCGCTTGAGGAATACTCGCTGCAATGCTGTGTCCAGCCATTAGTACTACCTTGACAAGCTTTATAGGTAAATTGACCATGACGTTATCGCCTTCGTCTGATACGACACGAATTTTTAAAGTTTTATCTAAATATTTTGCCGGTTTTTCAGAAAGCTTATTATCTGTTTCTTCTTCTTTCTCTTTTAATACTTGAATCAGTTCTGATGCCTTATCTGCATCAATCTTACCTTCTTGAACCATCGCTAACACTCTTGTAATTTCTTCTTTCATGATAATTTCCTCCTTATTCTTCTTTTAAGAGCTTAATGGCTTCTTCTGGTGTGATTTCGCCATTTTCCAACATAGTGACAACTTTTTTCTCGTCTACTTCATTTTTCTTCTTCTGCACATATCCAAGGGATGAAATGATGTCTGTTAGCTTACCTCGAACCGTTGGATACGATATCCCCAGTTCCTTTTCAACCTCTTTGATATTCCCTCTGCATGTTAAAAATACTTCCACAAAATGAAGCTGATCCTTTGATAAGGATGCCAGCTTAGATAATTCAAACTCATTTTCAATCGTCGTATGACAATGAGAGCACTGCAACTTTGTAATTTTCAATGTTTTACTGCAGACAGGACAATTCGTGATTACTTTATAAGCCATAATGTTATCCCTTCCTTTTAGTTGATTTGATTATATAACAAGAAAATAAAAATGTAAATAAATAAAATTAAACATCATTAATACAAAAATCAATAATATTAATTCGACATTTAACATTTTTAATTGCCCATCCCCATTTTTCATTTATGCATTATATTGTTATAGACATTTCTCTTGATGAAAATACCTAGTTGCATAATGTGCACGATTTCTTAGACTTTGAAATATTGATTAATAATCCATGGATATTTGTTATTAGTATTCCAACTGTTGATGAGTCAGCTGTCGTTAGCTTTTGGGAATTATAAAATCGTATATAAAGGTTGAAGGAAAAACATATGAGGAAAATTAAACAGCAGTAAATTAGGCGTCTCCTAAAATAAAGAGACGCCCTCATTGTTTTGTTTATTATTTTTATATGTAATGCACAGCTCCTGCTGCCTAGTGGATGACGGACGGTCCAGAAAAATCAGCACCTTAACCAATAGTCAAGGATTTAAAAAATTTTTATACTTTAAGTTTTTAACTTTAATCAAAAGAACTTTTGAAACGTAAACTTTTGGATCTAAGTCAAGATTCCGGACACACAAAGTTAAGTTTTTGTTTTGTGGCAACCACCATTTATGGAGTGTTCCACATCCCGAGTAGCCAGTTAAAGTGAAACGAACCTTTGACAGACTACTCGGGATGTGGGCGAGAAACTCATGGAGGTTGCGCTCCAAATATGTGAAGGGGAAGGTTGCTTTTTTACCCCAAAGTGTTACGCCGTAGCTCGGCACATATCTTCGCATTCATTGGGGGTTAGAAAGCCCTAGAGCACTATGAAATCGTTTACGATTGTACCAACCTTCAATGTATTTAAATAACGCCAATCTAGCCGTTTCAAAATTTACATAGCGCAGATAAATAATGATGAAAAAGGACGTCTCCAATTTTTCGAGACGTCCTTAGCAATTTTTGAGCCATTATATAGTAGCTCTTATGTTCCCTCCTTGTCAATTTTATCCCTTTTCAAAATCAATACTATTGCGATATATATTAAAATAAATGATAGAAAATAGAATATTAAAGAGGCTGTACTTCT
Organism: Lysinibacillus sp. NPDC094403; assembly: GCF_050278745.1. NCBI lineage: Bacteria > Bacillati > Bacillota > Bacilli > Caryophanales > Bacillaceae > Lysinibacillus > Lysinibacillus sp. NPDC094403. The sequence continues at coordinate 34,371 of NZ_JBNNTL010000013.1, forward strand.
AATACCAATTCCAACAAATGTGGACATATTAGCAAGAAGCAAAAACGCTACCCCTACACCCCTCCCACTTTTATTATTTCGCTTATTATATAAAGTAATGCTAATTAATAGAATTATCCCTACAAGTAGCCAAAACATTGAGACGATATTGTACCAGTACATATAATCCCTCTTTTTTAAACAATATTCCCTGTTACATTTTTAATGATTCGTCATAATTATTACCACTTGCCGAACTAGGAATTACAATTGAAAATAGAATTGCAATAGTTAAGAAAAGCATTGTTAATCTCTTTAACATAATTACTACCTCCAATACTTTTTTATGATTATATAAGTACCATAGCATTTGCTATAATATTTTAAAAATCAGTTTTTTTCGAAAATTGAACAAATTTTGATAAAACTCTGAGTTTTTATCAATTATCAATTAAATTATATTATTTTATTAAATTCAAAATATAAACTTATCAAAATATCACTTAAGTCGTTTTATATATGGCGATTATAAAGTTATAGAGCTTGTATCCGTATATGAAGGTAGACGGAAAAATACATTATATGGGGAGGAATTATGCAGCTGTAAAACAGGCGTCTCCTAAAATAAAGAGACGCCATCATTGTTTTGTTTATTATTTTTATATGTAATGCACAGCTCCAGCTGCCTGGTGGATGACGGACGGTCCAGAAAGACCAACACCTGAACCAGTTGCTCAGGAAATCCAAAATCCAAATATTTCTTGTCTGCAAATATTATTTGATTTTATGTTTGCTTGTCTGTATAATAACTTTCTAGGTGCCAAACCTATGTGACTTGGACGGAACATCCTTGTCACACCAAAGAACGCCATAACAGCACGGATTTGCTGGGCGTTTTTTGTTTTATGAGCGGGAAGATGAGCCCCGCTCTTTTATTTTGCCCAAAAGTCTCCGAGCTGAGTAATTCTTCTGTTTCCCCGAGCGTTTGATTCTCTTCCCCAAATTCGAAAGGACAATGCCCCTTACATCGACACTGGTCGCTTATTTTTATTTCGCCCAAATACTAGCAAAATAATTGCTATAATAAGTAAAAGCATCGCCACTAATAAAAGGAAGCTGTAATTTACATATTCTAAATAAACGCCTCCTAAAAATGGACCTGTTAAGCTACCAATACTAAGGGCAATGCCGCAAAGCAGATTTCCTGTTGGCAGTAGCTCCTTTGGTGTTAAGTCAGCCATATAAGTAATACCTAACGAAAACATCGAACCGACTAATGTACCTGTAAAGAAAAATGCTACGGCTACTGCCATTTGTGAATGCTCCAAAAAGCTTGCAATACCAAAAAGAACAGCCCCTCCAAATGAGCCTATCATCAAGACATTGCGTCGTCCTACTTTATCCCCTATTGCTCCAAGTGGTACTTGCGTTAAAATCCCGCCAAATGTAAAGACTGATAAAATAATAGGAATCATATTCACGTCAAAACCTTTACGTAAAGCATAAACAGGGAACAATGCATTTAAAGAAGATTCTAAAAAACCATAAACAAACGGCCCTACAAATGCAATCCACCCAAATACAATAGCCATTTTATAACGATGCCAACCTCTTGCATGCAAGTCTCCCGTTAATCGCTCTGGTTTTTCATTTTGTAAAAGGAATACAAAAGCCCATGCAAATAAGCACATAACCGAGGAAACAATAAACGGTAATGCTTCTGCAATTTGTATAAGTTTCACCATTAAAGGTCCAACTGCAAATCCTGTACTAAAGGACAAGCCGTAAATGGCCATACCTTTTCCTAAGCTTTTATGATCTGAGGTGCTTGTAATCCATGTCTGTGTCGCAAAGTGTAACGCATGATCCCCTACTCCAATGAGTAGGCGGAGGGTAAACCAGAAGGTCACACTCTTCCATAAAGGAAATGCTAACAACGAAACGAAGACAATTGCACCGCCAATTAAGATAATTGGTTTGTAGCCCCATCTTCGTAATGGCTGCTCGATAAACGGTGAGATTAATAATGTTCCTATGTATAGACCTGTTGCATTCAATCCATTCAACGCGGAGGATACTCCATCACGTTCGAAAATAATCGAAATTAGTGGTAAAAGCATCCCTTGTGAAAAGCCTGATATAGATACAATTAACACTAGAATGGCAAATCTTTTTTTGCTGTAATCTGAGAAGTATGTCATCTTTTCCTCCAACATTAAGTCACTTTTCCAAATAACAGCATACCAAAAAGCCTTAGCGCTCACCACATGTGATTTTACGCTAAGGCCTAACTAACACTTATCTCCATTTAATTGTATAAACACGAATTTCGGCTTTTACATTGGCCGATTACTTGTTTAAACTCCCTCCTTTTCGAGTTAGAGTTTTTAAGATTTTTAAAATCAGCTCCTTTACTTTTTCTTAATATTAATTTAACACACAACATCAATATTGTAAATATTCTGTCTATTGTTTTTTCAAAATAATCGCTTAGTCCTAGGTGTTTACCTAAGCATTGAAATTTAGTCCCAAATCAGCTACTATGAAGGGGACGAAATGAGGTGTATGTATGTCAAATCCAATCACTGATAAAAAGCAACAAGTGAATTACTTAAGAGAGCGTCTTGAAATATTTTTAGAGGTATTAGATGCGATTGATCCTGAAACAACTGAATTAGAGGATATTGATCGATTAATTCAAATGATGGATGATTTAGAAGACAAAATGGAGCAATTTAATGCTCGTGAACAATAACTGATAAAAGCAAGTGGAAGGCTCTAATTATCCACTTGCTTTTAATTTAAGTTAATAACAATCCCAATTATATAGAACTTTACTAAAATCCTTACTTTTCAGCTCATCCTCTGAGATGAAAAAATTGCCGACCCCGACATCTCCCCACAGAATATGATCGCCTACACTGTCAATTTGAAGCAACAAAATTGTTGAATCTGTATAGTCGCCATATGCCCTTGGATCTTCCTGGGTAAAGAATGGATATCCCCCGATTTTATGACCTGTGCTATTTAATGTTTCATAAAATGAGTCTACTAAATTATCATTATCTTCTATATCAGCAAGGATCTTCGCATATAGTTTTTCACTTCTAAAGTCACTTGCTGATAGTGGTTCATAGCCTGCTTCAAAGGACAATGCCATTTCTTTTTCCACTGGAAAGTATAATTCTTCTTCTTTCGCTTCAACAAATGAAAAGTCTTGTATTAACTGTGACTCATCACTGACAATATATTCGTGAAAAACAACACGGAAGCCCACCTGATTTCGACCATTATCAAAGTCCATCCCTAGTACATCATCATATCCATCAATATAAAACTGTAAGATTCCCTCTTTAGGGAAATTTGGCAAATGCTTAGGTGCACCTGCAAAATTAATTTGTGCTAGTAATTTTAATGGTTGCCCTTCAGGACTTTTCGGATATTCCATTGACATCGGAAAATACGGATCCCCTGCAAACTTACTTTCAAATAAAGATGTTTTTCGTTCTTCGGTTTCAATAAATACAGTAGGTTGTATAGTTTCTTCTATTACTGTCCTATATTGTTCAAATGCTTCAGGTAAATTAAGTAGCTTCATAATAACCTCCTAAAGTAAATTTAATTTCATTATAGAACAAATGTTCCTGTATGACAATCTTTATTTCAAGTAACCTATAACTTTTAAAGAAGGCAGGTACATTCTTTCACTATATACGTGATTGGGTAAGTATTTATATATCAATTAGGTACATAGGAAATTTTGATCAGGTTGGCTCTATAATTGATCAGCTGCTTGGAAAATCTGATCCGGTTAGCTCCAAATGTGATCGGCTTCTTTCTAAAAGCGATCGGTTTCTCAGGAAATGCCTTCGTTTCCTACTATACTCTTCTTAAGATATTGTTTATTCCCCTGCTTCAATATCTTAATAATAGCTTAACGATAGATAATACTTGATTAACATAATTTCACATATAAATTACTTCTTTTTGAGAATAGACCTATAATTCCGACCACAATGAGTTGAACTCTTTTTTTCATTAGTTGAAAAGAGTATAATGTAACGTGGAAATAATCAAATTTTCTATGGGGGGCAATGCCAAATGAATATCCAAACTTTGGAGAAAAGTCTTTACAATTTAATTACTGAAACATCTACGAATCTACCTAAAGACGTTCGTCGTGCAATTAAGAAAGCTAAAGAAGCTGAAAATGCTGGTACTCGTGCTGCAATGAGCTTGGACACAATCTCAACTAATATTATTATGGCAGAAGATAATGTATCACCTATCTGTCAAGATACTGGTCTACCAACATTTAAAATTTATACTCCTGTTGGTGTAAACCAATTAGAAATTAAAGAAGCTATTAAAAAAGCTATTAACGATACTACTGCAGATGCAAAATTACGTCCAAATGCGGTTGATTCATTAACAGGCGCAAACAGCGGTAATAACCTTGGTGACGGTCTACCTGTTATGAAATTCGAACAATGGGAAAAAGACTACATCACAATTAAGTTAATCCTTAAAGGTGGCGGCTGTGAAAACAAAAATATTCAATACAGCCTACCATGCGAGCTTGATGGTCTTGGCCGAGCTGGTCGTGACCTAGATGGTATCCGTAAATGTATCATTCACTCAGTATACCAAGCACAAGGACAAGGCTGTTCAGCTGGTTTCATCGGTGTAGGTATCGGTGGTGACCGTTCTTCTGGTTATGACTTAGCGAAAGAACAATTATTCCGTCATGTGGAAGATACAAATCCAAATCCTGAGCTTGCTAAATTAGAAGACTATGTAGTGAAAACTGCAAACACATTTGGTATCGGTACAATGGGCTTCGGTGGTGAAGCAACATTACTTGGTTGTAAAATTGGTGTTATGCACCGTATCCCAGCTTCATTCTACGTATCAGTAGCTTATAACTGCTGGGCATACCGTCGTATGGCTGTGGACATCAATCCTCAAACTGGCGAAATTATTAACTGGCATTATCAAGAAGGCGAAAAAATTACATTTAAAGAAGATGAAGTTGCAGCAACAACAGAAGATACTACTACAAATGTAGTGGAACTTACTGCACCAATTACTGAAGAACAAATTCGTGCTCTAAAAGTTGGTGATGTTGTATCAATTACTGGTCGTATGTATACTGGCCGTGACGCAATTCACCATCACTTAATGAGTCATGATGCTCCAGTTGATCTTAATGGACAAGTTATTTATCACTGTGGCCCTGTAATGGCAAAAGACGAAGAAGGCAACTGGACAGTTAAAGCGGCTGGTCCAACTACTTCTATTCGTGAGGAGCCATATCAAGGTGACATCATGAAAAAATTCGGTATCCGTGCTGTAATCGGTAAAGGCGGTATGGGACCAAAAACACTTGCTGCATTAGAAGAACATGGTGGTGTTTACTTAAATGCAATCGGTGGTGCTGCACAATACTACGCTGACTGCATTAAAGGTGTAGATGGTGTTGATCTAATGGAATTTGGTGTTCCAGAAGCTATGTGGCACTTAAACGTTGAGAAGTTCACAGCTGTTGTAACTATGGACTCTCATGGTAACTCACTACACGCAGACGTAGATAAATCATCCCTAGAAAAACTTGCGCTTCACGCAGAAAGAGTATTTTAATAAAGAGTTACTTTGAATAGCAGAATTATTTTATAAGCTGTGGCGATAGCAGAACATTAGCCACATTGCAAAAAAGAGTTTATAACTTAATATTTTAGGCTCATCATCAAAAGTTTGGGATGACATTTACGTATGCCATGTTGATTGTAGTGGAGGCTGGGCGACTCCTTGGGGATCAGCGTCACAGATAAGCATCGGACGCCTCCAGGAAGCTTTACTCAGCGCGAAAGCGAAGCGTCCCCTGCCGGAACGGAAATCAACCCACATTTTATGATGAGACTAATTTATGCAGTAATTCCTAAAGTAAAGGCATTTTCACTGCACAAATTTGAAAAGCACAGAATATTCCTATGAATAACTGTGCTTTTTTTATGTTCAAAATTATTTCAAAAAAAGTCATAATCACCTCAATCTCAATCCTGGACTACTTTTATCCCTCTTTCTTTTAAAATTCCTTCAAATTTTTCACTTTCTTTTTCAAAATATCCTTGTTATAATAATTCTAAATTAGAAAGGAGCCAATTGAAAGCCATTTTCAATTCACTATTGTTAATATATATTGATTTACATGGTTTTTGATATTGATTTTCATTATCAGGGGGGATAAAGGTGGAATATTCTAATCGAGAAAATTTTAATCTAATTGAGAAAATTAAGGAGCATGCTGAATTAATTGCAGCTCTTATAGCAGGTTTGTTTATTTTGCTTGCATGGCGTTTAGATACTAGCGAGCAAACAACAGCTTCTATTATTTTATATATTGTTGCATTTTGCGTTGGTGGATTTGCTAAAGCTAAAGAAGGTATTGAAGAGACCATTGAAAATAAGGAGCTTAATGTTGAGCTATTAATGGTATTGGCTGCAATTGGTTCGGCAGCAATCGGTTATTGGACGGAAGGTGCTATTCTAATTTTCATCTTTGCTGTAAGTGGCGCTCTTGAAACATACGCAATGAATAAAAGTCATCGTGAAATTTCTGCACTCATGAATTTACAACCCGAAGAGGCTTGGCTTGTTCGTGGTGATTTTGAACCTATGAAAGTCGCTGTATCAACGTTGCAAATTGGTGATCGCCTATTTATTAAGCCTGGTGAACGTGTACCAGCAGATGGTGTAATCTTTAAAGGACAGTCTTCTATCGATGAATCCGCTATTAGCGGTGAGCCTCTGCCAGTAGCAAAACGTGAAGGTGACGAGGTATTTGCAGGTACAGTGAACTTAAACGGTGCCATTACGATGGAAATGACAAAACCGAATTCCGAAACACTATTCCAAAAAATTATCCAGCTTGTACAAAGTGCTCAGAGTGAAAAATCTCCTTCTCAGCAGTTTATAGAAAAATTCGAAGGTACTTACGTGAAAATTGCACTACTTACAGTTGCTATAATGATGTTTTTACCCCACTTTGTACTCGGTTGGGACTGGACAACAACTTTCTATCGAGCAATGGTACTTCTAGTAGTTGCTTCTCCATGCGCACTTGTTGCATCCATTATGCCAGCAACACTTGCAGCAATTTCAAATGGTGCAAAACACGGTGTGCTATTTAAAGGAGGCTTACATTTAGAGCATCTAGGTGCATTACGTGCACTAGCAGTAGATAAAACAGGTACTTTAACACAAGGAAAACCAATTGTTACTGATTTTATTGTTCGAGAAGGAGTAGACCGTGAAAATACAATGGCAATCCTAGCAAGTATTGAAGTACAATCGAACCACCCACTTGCTCAAGCAATTACTTCATTCGTAAGAAAAGAGGGTATCACACAATTTCCTCAAGCTACTATTGAAGATATCCCAGGTTGGGGTATTAAAGGCTACGTTAATGAAGTCGAGTATCTTGTTGGTAAACCAGACTTTGTTGGTATAGATGAGGCAAATGATTTTGCAAATGGTGTAGCAGAAAACCTTGCCTCAGAAGGAAAAAGTGTTATTTTCATTCGTGACAAAGATGGCATTGTCGCATTAGCAGCCTTAAAGGATACCGTTCGTAATGAAGCAAAAAAAGCAGTATCATTATTAAAAGAGCTAGGTATTAATGTTGTCATGTTAACAGGAGACAATGAGAAGACAGCAAAGGCCATTGCCAAGGAAGCAGGCGTGACAGAATACGTTGCTGAATGTCTCCCTGAAACAAAAGTGACTGAGATGAAACGACTTCTTTCTCAACATAAATTTGTAGGGATGGTCGGTGACGGTATTAATGATGCACCTGCATTAGCAACTGCAACTACCGGAATTGCTATGGGAGAAGGAACAGATGTGGCTTTAGAAACAGCAGATGTCGTTTTAATGAAAAATGACTTATCTAAAATTGCCTATGCAATACGCTTATCACGTAAAATGCAACGCATCGTCAAACAAAACATCTTCTTCTCAATCGGAGTTATCGTTTTATTAATTGCCTCAAACTTTTTACAAATCGTCGATTTACCTCTAGGTGTAATTGGACATGAAGGAAGCACCATTTTAGTTATTTTAAACGGCTTACGTATGCTTAATAAAAACGTCTAAAATAAACAGCCTCGTATCACAAAACGTGATAACGAGGCTGTTCTTTTTAATATTCCTAACTATTAGGTAGTGTCCCCTGCTTCAGAAGTTCTTTTTGCAATGTCTTTTTTTGCATCGTTGCATTTAAAATCCCACCAAAAATTAAAATAATTCCCGTGAAATATAGCCAAAGCATCAAAATAATAACCCCACCAATACTGCCATATGTAGCGGAATAATTTGCAAAATTACTAATATAAAAAGAGAAAGCATATGTTGCAGCTAACCAGGTTAGAGTTGAAAACAATGCCCCTGGCCAAACGCTCATTAACTTCAAGCGAGGATTTGTATTCGGAACAAATCTATATATCCCCATTAAAACGATAAAAATAAGTAGAGGTGGTATCGACCAGCGCATTCTATACCAGATTATTTCAAACTGCTCCTCAATGCCAACAATCGAAAATAAGAAATGCCCCACTTGTTGCCCAAAAACCGGTAAAAGAAGAGCAACAGCAATAACAACGACAAATGCTATGGTGAAAACAAGGGATAACCCTCGATCTAATATACTCCCCCTAGTTTCTGTATCATATGCCTTATTCAAGGCTCTAATCAATGCATTAATTCCTTTGGAAGCAGACCAAATTGTTCCAAGCACCCCGATGGATAATAAACCACTATTACGGCTTGTTAAAATTTCATTCAATGTATTTTCAATAAGCCTATATACCTCGTCCGGCATAATATTCACTAAAAAGGAATACACTTGCGTCGTCTCTATATTCAAAAACGGTAGTAATGTAACTAGAAAAATTAGTAGTGGGAAAAAAGATAGTAAAAAGAAATAAGCCAATTCCGCTGCAAGAGCTGATATTTCCACTCGCTGTAAGCGTAGTATTAAATCTTGCATAAAGCCCCTTGATGTCATCACATCTACAGCGTCTTCTTCTGGTGAGACAAATGACTTCACCACACCGACAGCTGTATGTATCGATGCTTTTTTCTTTTCCATACAAATTTCCTCCTGTATGATAACTATTCTTTATCAGATAAAGAAAAGGCTGATTTTGTGTCATTAATCATGCCTTCGATTGTGGAAGGTAATTCTTTAAATTCATCAACCTTTTCAACAATTGTGTTGACATTTTCTGTTACACTTTCACATAGCACTTTAGCGGCCAATGCTTTTTCCTCGACTAGTACTTGTAATTCCTCTCGATTGGCTGCATAATACGAGATTGCTTCTTTCATCTTTTTCGTTGTAGCTATTGTTTTCTCACGCGTTGTACGGTCAAACATGCTTAATGCAGCACCAACTGTAGCGCCAACTACGATGGATGCTAATAATTTACTTCGTCCCATGTTAAATACCTCCTGCTTGGTAAGTGTATATTCCTTTAGGATAATTAAGACTCATCACCAAAAGTTAGGGCTGTTTGATGCCCCGACACCTCCATGAAAGCGCCCAGTCGGAACGGAAATCAACCACACGTTATGGTGATGTACCATAATTAAACTGCTTACTGCCCTTATTCTACCCAATAACAGTCTATTTTTAAAGCAATGCCCAAATACAGTGTTGACATTTTTTTTATTCAATGAAATGATATTTTCGAGGATTATGAAAGGTAGGTTTAAATAATGGATTTATCAGTACCGTCAAAAGAAAACGTTATTTATATGGTTGATCAAATGAAAGACAAGCTTCGCATGGTTAATGTCGATGCGATGAAATCGGAAAATTTCGATGAAGCTAATTACGAAGACCTAGTCTATTTATACGAAATGGTCATGAAGCGCAACACATTTAGTCCGAGCGAGATGCAAGCCATCGTTGCAGAATTAGGATCTTTACGTAAATAAATAGGGTTTTGTAAAGAAAAAGCTATTAGCAATAGGGCATCAAAGCCGCTTACTAATAGCTTTTTTCTATTTTTTATTTTTCACGGCAGTACCGTCTTCAGTTACAAGTGGTTGTATTAACACTTCTACACGACGGTTTTTCGCACGACCCTCAGGCGTGTCATTCGGAGCAATAGCTCGATTTTCACCATAACCTTTAGCGCTAAAGTTCTCAGACTTTAATTTAGAATTACTATTCAATAGAACCATATAGAAATTTGAAGCACGCATTAATGATAACTCCAGGTTTGACGAAAAATTCGGTCCTACTGGAACATTATCTGTATGTCCTGTTATAACAATATTTCGGGCTGGATCGGATACTAATACACCAGCAAGCTCTTTAGCAATTGGAATATATTCTGGTTTAATCACTGCTTTCCCTGGATCAAACAGAATACTATCACGAATTGTAACAAGTAACCCCTCATCAGTCATCGCTGTTGCGAATTGACCTTCCATCTCATGAACAGCGATGAAATTATCAACACTATCTTTAATTTGAGCTAACTCCTGCTGATCTTTTAAGTAAGCTGAATTTTGCTGTGCCTGTTGTGGTGTTTGGCTACTTTCTGCATTAGGAGTTTTTACTGCTGCAGGTTGCTCTAAAAAGCCTGTGCCACCATCAAATACCTGAGTAAACACTGCTGACATTCGATCTAGCTTCTCTTGGTCTACTGAACTGGATGCAAACAGTACAATAAATAATGCTAATAACAGCGTCAAAATATCAGCGTATGGTACTAACCAAGACTCATCAACGTGTTCTTCATGCTTTTTTTTCTTAGCTTTCTTTGCCAAGGCCGCCCGCCCCGCTTTCATCCGAAATTTGACGACGTTCTTCCATTGTTAAATAAGAAGATAATTTTTGTTCGATAACACGTGGTGCCTCCCCTTCTAATACCGAAAGGATACCTTCAATCATTAAATGTTTTTGTTTTACTTCTAAAGCAGATTTACGTTTCAATTTATTAGCAAATGGATGCCATAATACGTAACCTGTAAAAATACCTAATAATGTAGCCATGAAGGCAGCTGAAATGGCGTGCCCTAATTTATCTATATCATTCATATCTGCTAATGCGGCAATTAACCCTACTACCGCACCAAGTACCCCTAACGTCGGAGCATATGTACCAGCTTGTGTGAAGATTAGCGCCCCACTTGCATGGCGTTCTTCCATCGCTTCTACTTCTTCTGTTAAGACATCACGAATATAGTCCGCATTTTGTCCATCAATTGCTAATGTAAGTCCATTTTTTAAAAATGGGTCTTCAATCTCTGAAGCTTTACTTTCAAGCGCTAATAGACCTTCACGGCGAGCTAAATCAGCCCATTGTGAAAACATCTTAATAATCTCAATATCATCTGCTAATTTTGTTTCTTTAAAAATATTTTTAAATAGCTTTGGTACTCGCTTTAACTCCTTCATTGGGAAGGCAATTGTTACTGCGGAAATAGTACCGAAGATGATGATTAGAATGGCTGCGGGGTTATAAAACGCACTTAAATTTACACCCTTTAGTACCATCCCTGTTAACAGCGCAACAAACGCTAAAATTAACCCTACTACCGACGACAAATCCATTTTTGAACCTCCAAATCTCCTATTAAACTTTATTTCGTCAACTTTTCCATATTTTAAATAAATACATAATATAGTATAAATGTATTTCACAAATTTTTCGATGTAATAATTACTTTTTATTCACTTTTCGACCATATTTGATTATATTGAATTAAGAATAATACACTAAATTGTCTTTATTTGAAATTAGTTAAGAATTTGTTATTATCCTTCGACACAAAATTACTAAAATATGCTGAACTAGCCGTAAAATCAGGAGAAAATATCCAAAAAAATCAACTCCCTCACATAAGCAGTTCGAATGATAAATTAAAACTTATTCAGATAATTATTAAAATAGCATATAAAAATGGTACAAAACAGGTTTTTGTTGAATTATCAGACGCTATACTTTTTTTGAACTCGCTACGAAAACGATCCAAAAGACTCACTTGATTTCTTCCTATCAAGGAAATTTTAAAACTCGAATGACTAGCTGAGCAAGGGACACAGCTGATTTTATCAATTATGCCTCGGCATAATTGCGTCCGGAATGAGCTATATCAAAGCTTTACACATGACTTTTTTAACTAGTTCTAGATCGAACAGTAAGAAAGAACCGATTTTCCGCAATAAAAACTGGACGTTTTAAGTATTTTATACCTACTAATATTAGTCCAGACTAGGTATGTTATGGATGTCATAAATTCTCCTTAGATTTTCCTAGTAACCTATTGTATAATTACTATAGATATTATTGTAGATTATTTTAGTAGAGAGGAGATGTCATTATGTTCATTACGACTGTACTAGGCTTTTCAGCCGTTTTATTAATCTCTTTGGGATTCTTCATCCACTACCTACAAGTTGGTTTAGATACTAAGTCTTCAGTAACTGTAGATCCAAAACCAAATGAAAAGTTTTAATCTTTCTATAAAAAACGGCTACCATAATGTAGCTGTTTTTTATTTATTCTTAATTATTTCGATTCGCTAAATAAATTACTAAACTTCTTTTTTTTTCTAAAAAATTGCGTGAATATTGTCATTATTATTTGCATATTTATAGTTTTGCTCTAAAATTATTCCTGTAAGGAAGGGAGCAATTTTTCATGACAATGTTACAAGATATTCTTAAGTTTAATGAAGATTTCGTTCAAGACAAAAAATATGAGCCTTTTATTACAACAAAGTATCCGGATAAGCGCATCGTTGTGTTATCTTGTATGGATACTCGTCTTGTAGAGCTGTTACCTAAAGCTATGAATTTACGTAATGGCGACGTAAAAATCGTTAAAAGTGCTGGGGCATTAGTTAGTCACCCTTTTGGTGCAATTATGCGTAGTTTACTTGTAGCTGTTTATGAACTACAAGCAGATGAGGTGTATGTTATTGGACATTACGACTGCGGTATGAGTGCAGTTGACCCAGAAGCAATGTTAAATAAAATGGTTGTTAGAGGAATAAACCCTGATACTATCAAAACAATAGAATATTCAGGTATTGATTTAAAAGAGTTTTTACGTGGATTTGGCGACGTAGCAACAAGTGTAAAGAAAAGCGTCGAAACAATTTGCAATCACCCGTTAATGATTAAAGATGTGCCTGTTCATGGATTAGTAATTGATCCAAATACAGGTCGCCTTGATGTAATCATAGACGGTAACGAACAATAGTAAAAAAGAAGCGCCTATCCTTCATTGTTTGAAAGATAGACGTTTCTTTTTATTGGCCCTCTAAACGTGCATACATATAATGATCCACCCATTGGCCATTAATGTACAGCAGCTTTCTCAAAAGACCTTCACGCTGAAATCCAGACTTTTCTAAGACTCGGATAGAAGCATTATTTTGTGTTGAAACATAAGCCTCTACTCGATGTAAGCCTACTTGCTCGAACGCAAATTGCACGACCATATTAACTGCTTCTGTCACGATCCCTTTTCCAACATAAATTTCATCCATCGCATAACCAACAAATGCACTGGAATATGGTAAACGTTTTACAGCATAAAGAGCAATATGTCCTATCAGGTTATTTGTACCTGGCTCAAAAATACCGAAAGTAAATTCCCTCTTTGAGTCCATTAAGTATAAGCTTTCTTGAATTTTTTTATATTGAGCATTAATTGTATAATATTCAGGTCGTTGTAACGGTTCGTATGTAGACCAAAAGTATTTATTGCGACTTACGAGATCAGTTAAACTTTGCGCATCTTTTTCATAAAATGTGCGAATGTAGCATTTTCCCCCTTGAATTGATACCACATTTTCACCCTTTTTCCTCAATAATCTCCAAATTTTAAGCACCATTTTCCCACACTAACCTTCCGATAATTGTCAATACGTTCTTTAATGCCTGAGTTCATTTTCAATGGTTAACAAACAATTTATGAATCTTCACCATAGAGTGTGGTTGATTTCCGTTCCGACTGGGCGCTTTGCCGCTGACGCTTCGCTTTCGCGCAGATAAAACATGTGTTGCTGTCGCTTCGCTTTCGCACAGAGCAAAGCTTCCTGGAGGCGTCCGATGAGCCGCTTTTGTTGTTGTTGCTGTCGCTTCGCTTTCGCACAGATAAAACATTCGCTGCCGCTCCGCTTTCGCACAGAAAACATCCGCTGCGCTGCAGGGTCTCGGGCCAACACGATGTTGGTCACGAAGGCGTTACAGGACGTGATGATTTTAGCATTCGTTCCTCTATCGCTGATCCCCAAGGAGTCGCCCAGCCTCCACTCCAATCAACTTATATATGGTATAAATTTTAACAAATATTATGCGCAACTTTTAGTAATGAGCCCGTTTTATGGGTAAATCACCACCAAATTGAAGTTTTACTTTATCCCGCTTTAACGGTCAGTAAATGTCTTTCCTCGCTTTAAATGAAGATTGTAGTCGACATAGTAGACGATTAACTGACCGTAAAAGCCCGATTGGTTCAACTAACAATCAGTGGGAAAATAACCCACTGATTGAAGTTTTACTTTATTGTATGTAAAAAAAGATGCTGCTACAACTAAAACATCTCGTCTTGTTGTTACAGCATCTATAACATTATTTTATTTTTTGTTTTTGTTTTTTAGGCTGCTTCTCTAGCAATTCAAGGCTAGACGATTCAGCATCTTCTAAATGCGCTGTGTCTAATACATTCGTTAAATGAAGGCCACGTTTTTTTGCCTCACGTTCGATATGTGCTAGTGTTTCTTGAAGCACCTGAACACGAGCATATTTTTTATCGTCTCCTGATACTAGAACCCATGGAGCACTTTTCTTATCGGTCTTTTCAAACATTTCATTTGCAGCTTCTATATACTGAGGTGTTTTTTCACGATTTCGCCAGTCTTCATCTGTTAACTTCCAAGACTTATATGGATCCTGCTCGCGTTCTTTAAAACGGTTAAGCTGCTCCTCGTCAGATACTTGAAGCCAAAACTTAATAACAATATAATCTCCTGCTGTTAAAATCTTTTCAAAATTATTAATTTCTTCGTATGCACGAGACCACTCTTCTGTTGTTGCAAATCCTTCAATACGCTCAACTAATACACGACCATACCATGAGCGGTCAAAAATAGCGATTTGTCCATGCTGTGGCAGCTTTCTCCAAAAGCGTTGTAAATAATTGTAGCGCAGTTCATGAGGCTGAGGTGCTGCAATTGGGTGTACGACATAGCCACGTGGGTCAACACGTTCAATTAGACGCTTAATAGCGCCACCCTTACCAGCAGCGTCCATACCTTCAAATACTAAAATTAGCCCAATTTTATTGTTCAATAAAAACTGTTGAGCATTTAACATTTCATATTGGAGTACTTTTAATTTCTTCTTATACATTTTCTTATCCAGTTGAACTGATAAATCTAGATCATTTAAATTTTGAGTCATTAAAACTTCACTCCTTACATTTGAATATTCTTATTGTACTAAAGAAACATATGAATGCCTATGTAAATGGTAAATTGTAGATAATTTTAGCGAAACAACACGATACATTGTTGGTAGTTTCCGTTATAATGTAAATATAATGTTACAGTCCTATACTTATTTGTCTTTTCCCTATACAATTTAACACGAAGGGAGAGGAAAGCATGCCTCGGTTTTTTTTGATGACAATCACTTATATTGTCTCACTCATCCTAACCTTTTCATCCTATTTCATGAAAATAAACGGTCAATCTTCTTTAGAAATCTCAAATCGTTTTCCAGTAATATTTGCACCTTTTAATGTTAGTTATGCGATTTGGATTGTGGTTTACATATTTCTTGGTTATTGGTTAGTTATGAATCTAAAAAAGACATCTATGAAACAGACTGTTCTCTTTAGTTGCATATGTATCATGCAGGCGTTAGCAATTGTTGTTTGGCATCACGAATTGTTTATCGTGTCAATTGTCAGTACTTTCATTTTAGTACTGTATTTATTTAAGTTGTATAAAACGTACCCTCTTAGCAATAATTCACTCACAGGTCGTATCCCCTTCTCGATTTACTTCGGATGGATTACGTTTAGCCTGATGACAAATGTAAGCTTTACGCTAACATCTTATCAATGGAATGGTTTTGGCCTTAGTAATCCACTTTGGGCAGTTATTTTACTGACACTTGGGGTAACAATAGCGCTACATATTCGATTCCATTATTTTGATATTATCTATCCAAGTGTATTTATCTGGTCCTATATTGGGATTGCATTACATAATGGTTTTGATGAGCTACTTGTGACAACAGCAGCTTTGTTTTTATGTGGAGTGCTACTTGTTGGTATATTATTTATTAAAAAAAATCCTGCCTACCAAAAATAAATTGGTTAGCAGGATTTTAGTTTTTTTATTGTTCATCAAGTGTAGTTAAAATAATTGGTTTGTCTTTTGTAACGATAATTGAATGCTCGATTTGAGCAACTAATGATTTGTCTGGTGTAACGAATGTCCAGCCATCACCGGATTCCACAATATGCTCCGCTTTCGCTGAGATAAATGGCTCAACTGCAAGCACCATGCCCTCTTTCATAATTGTTGAATCCCATGCATCATAATAGTTTAAAATATGATTTGGCTCATCATGTAAAGAACGGCCTAAACCATGACCTGTTAGGTTCATAATTACTGTTAAATCGTTGGCATATGCTTCACGCTCAACAGCTTTTCCGATTTGGTTTAATTTTGATCCAGCTTTTACTTTTGTCATTGCACGGTCGAAAGCACTTTTGGCTACGCGACATAGCTTTTCTTTATCCTCATAGCCTTCACCAACTACAAATGAAATGCCCGTATCAGCAAAGTAGCCATTTAGAGAACCAGATACGTCTATATTTACGATATCTCCCTCGTTAATCACACGTTTACCTGGAATACCATGTGCAACTTCCTCATTTACACTAATACATGTGTAACCTGGGAAATCATATTCCCCTTTAGGTCCAGAAATTGCTCCTGCTTCTGCAAACATACGACCTGCAATTTCATCTAGTTCAAGTGTTGTTACCCCTGGTTTTGTAGCTGCCTTCATTGCCTCACGAATTTCAGCACAAATACGGCCGATTTTTTTAAAGGCTTCAATTTCTTCTTGCGTTTTTACAATCATTTTTAACGTCCCTTTCATCTAATATCTACTATTTAATATAACATAACTTTTTATACATAAAACGCTAAACGCTTTAAATATTATATGCCATCTTAAAGTGTAAAGTGCTGAAAACAGGCTCATCATCATGACGTGGGGTTGATTTCCGTTCCGTCTGAGCGCTTTTATCGCTGTCGCACAGATAAAACATTTGTTGCTGTCGCTTCGCTTAGCTGCAGGGTCTCTGGCCAACAGATGTTTTTTGCGCGAAAGCGTAGTGTTAACGTAGCGGCAGCAAAAGAGGTTCATTCTGTACGAAAGCGTAGTGCAACGAAGCGACAGCAACAGCAACGATGTTGGTCACGAAGGCATTACCACAGAATGTGATAACGCCTTCGTTCCTCTATTGCCGATCCCTGAGGAGTCGCCCAGCCTCCACTACAATCAACTTATATACATTGTATACTTTGCAACAAATGTCATTCGTAACTAGCTAAAAAACAAAGGCAGTTTTCTTAAAGTTTGTTGTTTCTGGTTTAGCTATCTCCTTCAACTAAAGCTACCCGTTAGTTCAGTTAGCAGATAGATATTTATTGAAAGTTATTAATAGTTAATTGAAAAAACCCAAACATATTAGGTAATATAAAGATCAAAAATAGCCCTGTAAACGAAAAGGTTATAAATTTTTTTCTATCTATACCAACTCTTAATTCCCAGAGTCCCAGACATACTAAATACAAACCAAACAACATACTAATCATTGGTAATATTACTAAATAAATATTCATTTCATTTTCTCCTTTTAATGATTACGTTCTATATGTATCTCTTTGAACTGACATAGTCCCTTTACTTTAATACGTCTGGCATGAATAGAAGTTCCAATTTCAAGTAAATTATCCATTTAAAATTAACAAAGATCTTAAACTAAACTGCCCGTTAGATAAGAAAAAAGAGCTGCATACGCAACTCAATGATCTTCAAGTAAAGCACTCCATTGAAGATAATTTAACTATCTTCGACGTTTATAACTATTTCCCCAAAAAACTTCTCATTAAAATATATTTCTAATTTCCATAATCCACTTATAGGGAACACCATATTCGATGGGATATGGGAATCGGCAAAGTTATTAGGGCTAATGGAAGTATTGGAATATTGCCATACTGTATCATCGCCAGATACCAACACGGGATGTTCTTTCCCTTCTTTGTCAATTCCAACTACTTTAAAATCACCACTGATACTATCTTTATCTCCCCAAAAATGCCACATATACTTATTTGCTTTATTAGCAATAATCTTTTCTTCTACTGCTTCATCTTTTTTACCCGAACCGACCAAAAAACCAACTTTCCCTTCTTCGCCAATCAATAAATACTCACCTTCTGTCCCATCACCCAAAGTAACGGGCAATGAAAAAGTAGAACTTACCTCACGAGTTTCTTTTTTATCAATATTGTTACAACCGACAAGTGTCATTAAGAATTGCATAGAAATCAACATAATCATTTTGTTCCTCATATTTATCCCCCTCTTACCAACCAGACATTCCCTTTCATTTAGTAATTTTGTTAAATTCTTCTTAGATGAACGATATTCTATAGTACTACTTCAACATTCTTATAAATATCCCTTCTTCTTCAACTAACCTGTATCGTTAGTTGAATAGCAACAATCTTTTCGCAAAAGCAAAACAAAAAACCCTCCACTAATGTGAAGGGCATACTAATTATGATTTGCGTTGCATTAATTGAGGTGCTGCCGTAAATAGCAGAACACCAACAATTGCTGTTAAAATCGTTGCTGGTAGCATATATGTTCCATTATAAATGATTGAATAAATCCACGCATTTTGGTCGCCAGCATACTCTGCGAAAAATACAGCGCCCCCAATGGTATGTGTTGCATAACGTAAGAAGCCTGCTAATACAGTTCCTAAAATAATATAAAGCGCCATTTTCTTTTTGTTTAAATCTTTAGCAGCCTCTAGCACAGGTTGACGAACAACGGCCGCCAATCCCACAACTGTAAAGGCAACACCATAATCGAGTATGCCTTGAAGCCAATGCACAATAGTGGCACCAAACATTGTTTGCATAACACCAATGAGTAAACCCGTTGTCATGCCTGGAATAAGTCCCCAGCGAAATGCTATTAATATTATTGGCACCATCACTAGACTAACAGAGCCACCTTGTGCCCATACTTTAAAAGAAACCTGATCTAGCACAAGACCAATCGCTGCAAATATCGCAATCTCCACAAGCATTAAAAGTTTTTTATTGTCCATAAGTATTCTCTCCTTTGTTCCGATGTAGGATACAAGAGCAGGAATAGAAATCAGTTGGCAAATATGTCCCTATCTGGCATCAATAAAATAAAAACGATGCCAGGACAGAGCCTCACATCGTAAAAGTGTCGGTTTCTATCCACATCCCTACGCAAGTGTTAACTTACAGGTTCGAAGAGTCAAGGCATTACGTGCCCAGTCTCAGCTGACATCATCAGCTCCCCTTGTGGTCGTTACATCTTAATTTATTTGAACAACCTCATTTTACTCAAACACTGTTACGATTACAACCTCTTCTACATTATTTTTTGAAACTTTGCTGTTTTTCATGCGTAAATATAAAAAAAGGAGGTACTACTATGGAGAACCAAAAAATTTTATCTGCCTTTAGTTATCTCAGTATTTTATTCGCACCTTTTATTGTGCCATTAGTCGTTTACTTTGTTACAAAAGATAGCGACGTAAAGAGTCACTCTATTCGAGCACTAATATCACATTTAATCCCAGTAGCATTCGGAATTATATTATTTGTCGTCTTTGTCTTCTCAACTTTATCATTCAACACCAATTTCGACCCTGATTCAGGTAGTAATACGTTTCTTATCATTTGGTTTGCTTCATTCGCAATTTACTTACTCGTTTCAATTGGAATCGTTATTTGGAATATTATCCAAGCTGTTCGCGTTATCCGATAAGTTTCATTTCAACCTTGAACAGCTAGTACTAAAAGGAGCTGTTATTTGTGAAAGTATCTAAAGTAATCAAAGTCGCAGTAAAATTAGCACCTATCGCTATCCCCATTGTAAAAAAAGTAATCGCTGCAAAGAAAGGAACAAATCCTAACGTAACTAAAAAATGAAAAAGAGGCGTATTTCCACACAATGGAAACACGCCTCTTTTTTTATTTCACTTCAAAATATGTTTGACTTTGACCGTTCATCGCTTTTTCCACATGCAACACAGCTGGCATTGTAGCTTTTAACTCTGCAACATGAGAAATGACTCCAATCATACGCCCAGAATCTTGTAAATCAATAAGCGTATCAATCGCCTTATTTAACGCTTCTTCATCGAGAGAACCAAAGCCCTCATCAATAAACATCGTTTCAATGCGGATATTACCTTGAAAACTTTGAATGACATCTGCCATACCAAGGGCAAGACTTAAAGACGCATTAAACTTTTCTCCCCCTGATAATGTTTTCACATCTCGTAATTGATCCGTATAGGCATCATACACATCTAGCCCAAGCCCACTTTGCTTGGCATGCTTTTCTAAGCGATCTGAACGTCGTAGTTCAAACTGACCGTTGGATAGATGATAAAGCCGGACATTTGCTGCCTCTGTAATTTTATCTAAATAATTAATTTGAATATAACGCTCAAAGGACAGCTTTTTCTCATTCTGCCCATTTAGCATTGCATACAGTTCCTTCACCCGTCCCGCCTCTTTTTCAAGTAAACGAATCTCCTGTTCGGTCCCCTCAACTTTTTCGATAAAGTCTGCACAAGCCTTCGCAAATCCTTCCATTTGTTGCAATACTTTAAAGGCTTCCTCATATGTGACACGAAGCATCTCTAACTTTTCTTCCATTGCCGTTAAATCTTGTTTTTCTTGCCCTTTAAGATGCTTTTCACCCTCAGCAATTTGCACCTGTAATGTGTGAATTTGTAGTGCATAATCACTGCATGCCTTCCGTAAAGCTTCTATTTGCACTATACTTCGCTTCCCAGCAGCAAATTCTTCATAGCTTTCAAAGCCTGCTTCCTTCATACTTACTGAAAATTGCTCGCGTTTTTCATCCATTTTTAGCTTTAATTCCTCAAAAGCCTGTTTCGCTATTTCTATCGCCATTCTAGTATTATTTGCTGCTTCTTTGGCAGATTGCAGGCTTTGTTGGCTGATATTCCACGCAGTTTGTAAAGCTACCTTTTGTGAACCGATATCAGCAATCGCCTGCTTCAATGCTTGTAGCGTCGTAAGATTTTCTGGAATATGCTTTTGCTGCTCCTCCACAATTGCTTGTTGCTTAGTCAATTCCTTCGTCTTCTCAGCTAAGTATTGCTCTAGTTTTATTTGCTTTTCTTGTAGCTGCTCCATTCGTGTGCGATGATCCTTTTGTTGCATACGTATATCAGACAATTGATTGCTCACTACTTTTAAAATTGTTATTTGTTGCTCTACGTTTTGCAAGGAAGCTACAATTTGTGCCTGATTCGATTGATCAATCTCATTCGTCTCTAACTGTTCTAGCGCCTCTTGTAGAAGATGCTTTGTAGAATTCAAGAAAGCCTCTTTCTCTAAAAACTTGCGCTCATCAGTAGTAGCCTTTCCTCGTAAAGCTTCCACCTGCGCTAATTCGATCATCTCTAATTGCTCACGATGTGTTTCGAGATGCGTTGTACTACCACACACTGGGCAAGGATCTCCATCCTTAAGCTGCTGTGCTAAAATACTTGCCTGACTCGCAATCCATTGCTGTTCAAGTTTTTGAAGAGCCTGCTTACTTTCTTGATAGTGAACATTAGTAGTGGCTACATCCTGCTCACCAATCTCTACTGCTCTAGTGTATTTTTCAACTTGCGCTAGTAAAGATACTTGCTCTTTTAGCTTCGGTAGCTGTTCTAAGTAACCCTCATATGGCTCAAGTTGTTTTTCATATTGTTCAATTGTTTTTATTAGTTGCTGAAATTGCAATTGTCCTTTTTCTACAATTTTACTATTATCCTCTACTGCTAGCTTTGCTGTTGCAACATATTGTTCAGCTATTTGCATTTGCTGCAAATTATTCTCATACGCCTCGAATGTCGGTAATAATGCTTGCAGCTGTAATTCCTGTTGTAGAACGTGTTGACGTTCAGGTTCTTTCGCCTCTTCAACGTTAAACTTTTCTTGTGCTATTTTTAACTGAGCCTCTGCGTTTTGCTGCTCTGTAATTTCTTGCTGATAGGATTGTTCTTTACGATTTTGCTCAGCACGTAAATCAATGCATTGTTGCTCAAGTATAACAAGACGCTCCGCTTTCTCCGCTAATGCAATTTCACGTTCTTTTGCGCTATATATATCTTGTTCTTGTAGCAATACTTGTAGGCGATTCTGACGATTAGTTTGCTCATCAAATTGTTCATTCAGTGTTTTCGCCATACTGTAATATTCTTGTTCTTTTTGATGATGCGCATAAGCTTCTTTATAGCGCTGCTGTTCCAATTGTATACATTCAGTATAATGGGTCTGCTCCTCTTCCAGAGCCTTCTTCAACTGATGCATATTTTCAGTATTAGTAGTAATGCAAGTAAATAAAGATGATGAACGCTGTGGTAAAGCCCCCGCAATTTGACCAAGAAGATGCTCTTTTAATTGTTTAGCACGCAGTAAATCACTTTCTGCTTCTTTTCGTTTCGCATCAAGTCTTTTTGTCATAGCACCAAAGCGATCTGTTTTAAAAATTTTACGCAAAATAACTTCTTTATTCGTAGAATCTGAGGTTAACAACTTGCGAAATTCACCTTGTGGCAGCATAACAATTTGACTAAACTGATCCTTGGTAAGGCCTATTATTTCCTGTAGCTTTTTATCTACCTCAAGCGTTTGTTGCTTTTCTACAATACTGTAATCAAGCATGTCTCCTTTTATTTCAGCCATTTCAATTTTCTTACCAGTAATACTTTTGTTTTTTTCTTTAATATGGCCAGGCTGACGTAAAATTTGATAGACCCTATCATGCATTTCAAAAACGAGTTCAACGGCAGTATACACATCATCATCTGCAAACCCGCTTCGTAGCATGGCCGTATCCTGACGATCTTCACCGCTACCCGCTCCGTAAAGTGCATAGCATATAGCATCAAAAATGGTCGTTTTCCCCGCACCTGTTTTTCCGGAAATCGCAAATAGGCGATGTTCTCCTAGCTGTTGAAAATCAATAACCTCTGTATTTTTATAGGGGCCGAATGCAGTAATCGTTAACTTTAAAGGCTTCATTTTACTGTCTCTCGCTCCTCATCTAATAATTCTTGTAGCATCTCTGTAAATAGACGCTCTGTATCTTGATCTGGCTGTACGCCAATTATATCTGTAAAAAATGATCGGAATAAATCGATGTCTTCTATATTCTCTGTCTCAACTACTTGAATTTCATGTGGTGCTTCTTGGCGTATTACTTTACGCTCAACATGCATCGCATGAGGAAACACTGTACGAATACGTTCCATGGGCGAAGTTACTGGCGTAGTATCTGTTAAACGCACAAATACATAATCATCACTAGGTGGTAATTGCAATAAATCATCCATTAAACCCTCTACCACACGTAAATCTCGTCTCGCTATAAGCTTTCTTTTTGTAACAGTGATTTCTCCCTGTGCATCTAACTCAACTATTAAAAAGCCCTTCTCATGTAAGTGTTCAGATAATGAATACTTACATGGAGAGCCAGCATATCGAATCGTTTCATTCAACACAAAATGCGCTTTATGCAAATGTCCTAGTGCTGTGTAATTAAAAGGCTTAAACAATGCTGCATTTATACAATCCGAGCCTCCTATTGATAAAGGTCGCTCTGAATCACTCGTATTCGCTTCCTCTTCCCCATACTTCGTCACAAAGGCATGTCCAACAAAAACATTACGCTTTGTAGTATCTAAATTTTGCCCAATAAGTTCGATAATTTTTTCCATCGAATCTTGATGAGAACGAATGGAATCATCCTCTAAAATAGTCCGTACCGAAGCCGGCTCTGCATATGGTACGAGATGAAAATGTACTTCGCCGTACTCATCACGTAAAACTATCGGTGCATGATCTTTCGTAAATTGGCCTTTAATATGTAATCCACTATCACTCATTAAACTACTGCCAAAGTTCAATCGACCAGCACTATCGTGGTTCCCGGCAACTGCTAACACAGGGATTTTTTTATCAAGCACAATTTCCGCCAAAATATCATTTAGTAAATTCACTGCCTCAATCGGGGGCATTGAACGGTCATATAAATCACCTGCTATTACGATTACATCCGGTTTTTCCTCATCAATAGCTAGCATAAATTGCTGTAAAATATATTGTTGATCCTCCGTCATATAGACGCCTTGTACAAGCTTCCCTAAATGCCAATCTGCTGTATGAAATATTTTCATTCTTTGCGCCTCCTGTCTATTTCATTTTATCACGGCTGATAGATTGATTGTTTTTCCTTTTATTAGTTTGATAAAGGTTCCTCATCATAATGTGGAGAGCTGAGGTGTCGGGGTATCCATCACTTCGGCGATTCTATCCGTCGCTCTGAGGGTTCAATCCGTCGCTTCGAGGGTTCAATCCGTCGCTTCGAGGGTTCAATCCGTCGCTTCGACAACCCTTTCCGTCGCTTCGGCGATTCTTTCCGTCGCTTCAGTTCTTTCCGTCGCTCTGAGGATTCTTTCCGTCGCTTCGACAATTCTTTCCGTCGTTCCTGGGATTCTTTCCGTCGCTTCGACAATTCTTTCCGTCGTTCCTGGGATTCTTTCCGTCGCTCCGACAATTCTTTCCGTCGCTTCAGTTCTTTCCGTCGCTCAGAGGATTCTATCCGTCGTTCATGGGGTTCTTTCCGTCGCTCAGAGGATTCTATCCGTCGTTCATGGGATTCTTTCCGTCGCTCAGAGGATTCTATCCGTCGTTCATGGGATTCTTTCCGTCGCTTATATTTTGATATATCTTCAATATAAAAAAAGAGCATCACTGTCGATGCCCTGTTACAAATAATTATGATTAAAACGTTTCGCTCTTACCTTCTCCATAAAAGCGGCGTATCCTTTGAAACCTTGAATGGTACGTGCCGTAGGAGTTGGCTTTTCTTTTTCTTTTTCTTCTTGTTTCTGCTCCACCTTCAACAGTTGTTCTAAAATCTGCTCAAATGATATGGGGTTAGGCTTTGGCAGTTCGTTTGAAGAAATAGCTAGAGCATTACTTCCACTATATTCCTTTAAAAATGCATTTGCCATTTGGCGATAGCCTTCAAAATTTGGATGTACATCAGCGATATTTGGTAAAAAGTTTATTGCGTTTAACCCAAATACACCATACACATCTACATAAGCTGCTCCAGCATGCTCTGCCTGTTGCTTTAAAATCGTATTTAGCTTCACAAGCTGTGCATTTGTTC
Organism: Lysinibacillus sp. NPDC094403; assembly: GCF_050278745.1. NCBI lineage: Bacteria > Bacillati > Bacillota > Bacilli > Caryophanales > Bacillaceae > Lysinibacillus > Lysinibacillus sp. NPDC094403. The sequence continues at coordinate 59,944 of NZ_JBNNTL010000013.1, forward strand.
CTTCTTTTTGCGTAGCGTGAACACTTGGATATGCAAAGTAATAGCCCATTACATAGATCTTTGCTTTAGGTGCTCGCACTTTTAATTCTTCTAAAATCTCCGCCATATTTTTTCTGGCAACGTTTAATGCATAATCCGTTTGTAGTTGTGAAAAGGCTAATGTACCGGCAGCCGGATTGACCTGCACTAGACGCAGTAAATCGTTGGCACCTGCCGAAACAGTAATAAGTGTTGCATTTGCTAGTAAGTCACTTGCTTCCTCAGATTTAACTCGTTTCAAGACATCAGCTGTTGTATAGCCTGGGAAAGCGAGCTCCTTTGTATAGAAACTCATTTGCCCAGTCATCCCCAATCTCATGGCGATTAAATCACTGTAGCCTGTATCAATCTGTTGATGAGGTGTTTGACCAGCCGCCAAGGAGTCTCCAATCGACAGGTAGTTTTCAGTCTGAGCAAAAGCAGATGAAACACCAAATGCCATCATAAGTATTGCTGTACCAATTAAGCTAAGTAATCGTTTCATCTGCTAAAACTCCTTTCATCACATGAAGAATCTTAAAATGCCCAGCTACCTTTGCGGAAAATTGGCTCTACAGTTCCATCTGGTAAAATACCGTCAATGTCCATTTCACCGCTGCCAATCATAAAGTCCTCATGTGTTACTGAAATATTTGCACCTAACGCTTCAAGCTGGCCGTTCTCTAAATCTCTTCCACCCTCTAAGCAAGTTGGATAAGCCTCGCCAATCGCTAAATGGTTCGATGCATTTTCATCAAACAATGTATTAAAATATAAAATCTCTGATGCTGAAATTGGTGATTCATGCGGTACAAGTGCTACCTCACCTAAATAGCAAGAGCCTTCATCTACATTAATAAGTTCCTGTAATAAATCATGTCCTACCTGTGCTTCAGCCTTAATAATCTTTCCTTCTTCAAATGTCAGTTTAAAGCCATCAATAATATTCCCTTGATAAACTAATGGCTTTGTATTGCTCACATAGCCATTTACACCTTGTTTCATCGGTAACGTATAAACCTCTTCTGTAGGCATATTCGCAATAAAGATCGTATCATCTGGCGTTTTGCTACCACCAGTTAGCCATTTATGCTGTGGCGCTAATGCAATTGTTAAATCAGTACCTGGCGCTGTATAGTGAAGCTTTGCATATTTTTTACTGTTCAGTAGGGCCGCACGAGATTCTAAATTTACTACGTGTTCACGCCAGTTTTCAACAGCATTGCCTTCACCGATACGAACAGTTTTAAAAATGGCCTCCCATAATGCTGGTACTTGTTCCTCAGCTGCTAAGTTCGGGAATACCTTCGATGCCCACTTTGGTGAAGGGACGGCAACGATCGACCAAGCTATTAAATCCTTCATTACGGCGTTGCGATAGTTTTTCAGAGCAGCTCCTGATACCTTTTGATGGGTAGCTAGACGATCTGTTGAAATACCTGTTAAATTATCAGGGTCTGAAGCATCAATCCATAATAGTGCTCCTTTACGTTCGATCAACTCTTCACGCATTTTGACTACCCATTCTGGAAAACGATTAAATTCTTCATCTGAGGCATGCTCAAAATAAGCACGATCCATTTCATCATCTGAAAAGTTAACATGAACACGTCCTGCTCCAGCTTTATAAGCTTCTTTCACAACTAAACGGGCGAAATCCAGTGCATCCACTGATGTGTTGACTAATAAGTATTGCCCTGGTTGAATATTGACACCAACTTTTACCGCAAGTTCTGCATATGCTTGTAATTTTTCTTCAAAAGTCATATTATTTACCTCGCTTTTGTCCAATTGTTTTTGAATTACCCTCCACTAGCTTGCCTTCATGCCAGACTTTCTGTACAGGTTTCGCAGAAATTTCTCTTGTCCATTTTTTATAAGTTTTTTCATCACGATAAGATAATAACGTTAGTACTTCACCATCTGCTCCAGCACGACCTGTACGACCAGAACGATGCAAATACTGCTCAATTGTTCTTGGGACATCTACATGAATAACATGTGTTAAACCTTCAATATCTAAACCACGTGCTGCAATATCTGTAGCAATTAAAATACGCGCATCACCTTTACGGAATGCATCTAACGCCTTTTTACGTTCTTCCTTCTTCATGTCAGAATGTAATGTCACAATCGGTGCCGAACGGTATTGTAATTTCGTTTCCTTCATCAGCAATTGATCTATATTGTTGACGAAAGCAAGTGCACGTAATCCTTCCGTATGTGAAAGTCTGCGTAGGAAATCAGTTTTATCTCGCTCCTCTACTTTCACGAAAGAGTGTACAACTTTACCCACCTTTAACATATCCTCAGGTTTAATTTTGAAGCGTACTGGCTCGAACATCATGCGACTAGCTACTAATTCAATTTCCTCCGTAATTGTTGCCGACACAACAACTACTTGTCGCCCATATGCTGAACCTTCGATAAAGGATTTTACTACAACACGGTATTCACGACTAAGTAACTGATCACACTCATCTAAAATAACTGTTTCAACTTCTTTTAGCTTTAACTTTCCAGCACGTGCTAATTCATTTAATCGACCAGGTGTTCCTACAACTATCGTCGGTTTTTTCTTTAACTTTTCGATTTGACGTGCAGAGTTTGCACCACCAATTAGTTGTTGAACCGTAATATCAGAACCTGCTGTCCATTCACGAATAACCTCTACAATTTGCATTGCTAGCTCCTGTGATGGGGCTACAATAAGTCCTTGCGTTTGTTTTTTTGAACCGTTTACTTTATTTAGTAAAGGAAGTACATAAGCCAAAGTCTTCCCCGATCCTGTAGGCGATTCAGCTACAATATCTTTGCCGTCAAGCATTGCTGGAATCATTTCTTCTTGAATTTTCATCGGCTCTTCAAATTTCCATTTTGCTTGTACATCTTCATTTAATAAATTTATTACTGACATGTAATTTCCCACCTTCTATCTGCTTGACACTAGTTTAACACACTAATCATTTTCCTACTTCATATGTACGTAAACCTTTGTATAATCGTTTCAAAAATGTCGCTTTCTTAATCTCCCCTAACGAAATTTGAGTATGTAGATAAAAAAATCTGCACGTCTCATCACGGGATTGGTCAGCCTTCAAGCCCTCATTGACACTTGAGCTTCTTTGAAGGTTTACAACTTACCTGCGAAAAGCGAACAGATTTTTATTTCGTTCATTCAATTGTTAATCTACTATTTCATAGCCACATGCTAATATAGCACGTTCTGCTAAAACGATTAATGAGTCGATATATTTGTCACTTAATTTTAAATCTCGATTGACGATAGATAATTCTGTACATCCTAATACGATACGATCACAATTAAGTGCGAGCATTGCCTCTTCTATCGGCTGCCAATCCTCCTGAGAGACATCCTTTCCAGCCTTTACATAATCATAAATAATAGACATCACTTTTTCTTTCATCACATCGTCTGGAACAACTGGTGTTATACCAAATTCCTCTAACGCATCTTGATACATACGTGAGGTTAATGTACCCGTTGTCGCTAAAATGCCTACACGCTCTGCACCTAAATCAGAGGCACGCTTTGCTGTTTCCCTTATCATATGTAATACAGGAACTGGAGACCCTTCAACAATCTCATCATAAAAAGTATGTGCCGTATTACATGGAATAGCAATCATATCTGCTCCAACAGAAGCAAGCTTTTTTGCATCTGCGACTATCACCGGTACAGGATCTTCTTTTGTACTATCTAAAATAAAGGCAGTACGATCAGGGATATTTGTATCATTATCAATGATTGTATGTAGATGCTCCTGATCCTTCGTTGCCTTCGTACGTCTTACAATCATTTCACCGATAAACATCGTTGCAAGTGGACCAACGCCACCAATTATACCTAAAGTTTGTTTTTTCATTAGTTTGACAGACCTTTGTTGTTAAAATATTTCTTATACTTGCGATAAAAACTTAAATTATCTAGCGTTATATTCAACCATCGCTTTGCATTCATATCCTTATAATTAAAGATGGAATCCGTAGCCAATCCTTGGCGAATAAGGCTTTTCGCTTCAATCACAAGCTGTTCATTTTGTACATATTTAAAGAGGACACCGTTTGGCACAATCGTCCAAAGATGCTTGTTCTGAACATATGTTAGCTGTTGCTTGCTCTCACGGATAAAATCATCCGCAACATATTGCATTAAATTATAGCCACTTGCTGTCACATAATAATTTGAAAGTTCATTATGTAATTCAATACTTAATAACTTATATTGACCATCACGTTCATCATACTTCATATCAAACGTAGCAAAGCCTTGGAATCGTATTTCCTCTAGAAACAATTTCACGCGATCCATTAAGTCTTTATCGTATGCTGTCATGATGGCTACATAGCGACCAATCCCCTCTGGAGAATGCTCCTCTAAAATTGGGTTACCTACAGAAAGTAGCTTTACTTTACTATCTTGCCCAACATAAGCATTTACGACGCACATATGAGCATCTTCGCCAGGAATATAGTGCTGTACCATTAAGTCATCTCGGTATGCCGATTCCTTATAAATGGCATGGAAAATAGCATCCTTTTCGTCGTTATCTTTTGCAATATACACTTTTTTCTTACCTGGAAAAATACATGCAGCATACTTTGTCATATTCAATGGTTTAATGACAACTGGATATTCAAAAGGGATGTCAAATTCCTCATAATCATTGACGGTGCAAACATGCATTGCCGGATAGTGAAAGCCGAATTTCGCACAAAGTTCATACATGCTCTCACGTGTTAATAGCTCGTTAGCAAGTTTTTCATCCACATAAGGCACGACAAAATATTTTGCTAGCTCCTCTTTATGCTGCACAATTTTTTTTACATAAAATTCATCGCAGGCTAATAAAAGCAATTTTTTACCTGCAAATTCTTCTGCAATTGCCTTTAACGCAACGACAAAACGTTCTTCAATATGGAGTCTTTGAACTTCACGAAATGTTAATAAATCACTTTGCTGTATTTTCTCCATATTCGTATGATTTAATGCAAGTGGTTTAACGCCATAGGACTCGTAAAATGCTCTTGCCATGCCGTAAGCATTCATTTCATCTCCTAATAAAACCGGTAAAAAAGCGTGCTCAATGGCCATTCTACTCAACTCACTTTAGCTTTTATTAGGCTCTCATATAACGTAGGATTCATCCCCAGTGACGAGCCTTTTTTACAAGTGTAACATACTTTCCTTGTACTCCTTATAACTCTTCTTTGAATCATTTATGAACGGCTACAGCTTGTTCACCTAAATCTTCATAGCTTTTAAAAAACTGATCCACGTTATAAGTGACAAAACCTTTTAATGGGTCCATGACAACTACTTTATCGCCTAAATGCCCGGTTAAAACAACAGCGTGCAAGTTCATATACGCTTCATGTGGCACTGTTTCACCTTCATAGATCCAGCCCTTATCTAAATTTCTTTTTGGCTCTGATAAATCCAATGTAACCCATGTCACAACAGGGACTCCCTCCCGAACAAGCTGTAATATTTCATCCTGCGAAGCGCCACTCTTATTTGTCACTCGTAAGTCAGCCTGTTTATCTGCTATTACTGCCTCTGCTGCTTTGACAATCGGAGCTGCAAAGACATACATTCCGTGTGCCTTATCACGAGGATTACCCGCAAAAGCCTGTGCCGGATTCGGACCAAATCGTTGTCCGTCTACAATACTTATTGTTTGCTTCGGTAAATAGTTATCAGCCATTTCCAGCTTCGTAACATCTAGCCCATAATAATTTAATACAGCCGTTAACGATGTTATTTCACAGCCATGTGGTAATTCTGGATTTTGCATAACAACTGGTACATCCAGCTCTTGCTCGTCCCTAGAAAAATGTGTTTCCAATCGATAATAAGGCTTTGTCGCATCATATGTAAAATTTTCGATAGTCGTATAACCATCGTTTTTCGTACTATTTTCAAGCGTAGTTGCTGCCATAACATATTTACGTCCCTCGATAAGCTTCGAAAATGTTGCTTCGCCCTCTTCAGAGCCAACTGCATCCTCCACTACCTTACCCGTCTCTACATCTGTAGCAGTTATATAAAGTTTAGGTATGGGTGCACCACTATTAAACTCTACCGTTAACACTGTTAATTCTTTGTTTTGCGTTTCCTGATGCGAAAACGGATTGCAACTCGAAAGTAGCATGATTATCATAATACCTATTAGTAAAAGGCGTTTATACCTCGTCCACAAGACAAATTCCGCTCCTATCTTGTTTGAAGACAATAACTTCAATTCTATTATTTCAATTTGTCGTAGACTCTATTATACGCTAATTTCATAGACGTTCCTATTTTAACTTCTTTCAGCGGTAGTCCGAACATCCGCTGAAATAGAGGAACTCAGACTAAGAACTTCACATCCTGTGAAAACTTCTGAGTGGCCAACCTCGTGCCGCTGCGTTAACACTACGCTTTCGCACAAAAAACATTTGTTGCTGCCGCTACGTTAGCACACGCTTTCGCACAAAAAACATTTGTTTGTCTAAAGCCTCCCAGACGCAATAATGCCGAGGCATTATTGCTCTTCATTCACCCTTTAGATGTGAAGTATAGCCCATCAGTCAACGCCTAATCGAGTTTTTTTGATTTCGAGTTTCACTTTTATACACTTAGTTCATGGCATGCTTACTCTTGGTCGTAACGTATGCTTCAACACTTTACCAGAAGCATTACGTGGCAATTCTACTAAAAATTCAATTTCATGTGGCACTTTATATTTTGCAAGCTGAGTCCGACAATAAGCCAAAATCACCTCTTCATCGGAAGACTTCCCTTCCTTCAGTACGACAAATGCTTTCGGAACTTCGCCATATACTTCATGTGGTAAACCTACAACAGCTGCTTCTAAAATTTCTGGCAGTTGATATAAAACCTCTTCTACCTCGATAGGGTAAATATTTTCGCCACCTCGAATGATCATATCCTTTTTACGATCTACAATATAGAGATAGCCCTCTTTATCAAAACGTCCTAAATCTCCTGAATAAAGCCAGCCATCTTTAATTGCTCTAGCTGTTTCCTCAGGATTACGTAAATAACCTTTCATTACTTGTGGTCCTTTGACACAAATTTCTCCTACCTCACCCGCTGGCACAGTTTCTCCAAAGCTATCAACAACACGGACGTCTGTTTGTGCTAATGGTTTTCCTACTGATCCAATCTTTGTCAATGCATCAGCATCTAAAAGGGAAGTGGCCGCAGGAGAATTTTCAGTTTGTCCATACAAGTTTTGTACTTTCACATTAGGGAATGTCTCTTTCACTTGCTTAACAAGCTCATAAGGCATCGGTGCTGCCCCATAACATAATAAACGTAAATTTTTAAATGTATGTTCCTTAAAGTCAGGTGTATTTAAAATAATTGTATACATTGACGGAACTCCAAAGAAAATTGTCGCAGCTGTTGAGGCAAGCTGTTCTATTGTATTTGTTGAAGAAAAAGCCTCTTCTATAACAACAGCACCACCTTTATAAAACATCGGCATCGCAAATACATGAAGCCCTGCACAATGAAATAAAGGTGTACAAATAAACATTCTATCCTCATTGGTCATATCCATTGATGAGGACCATATATCCGCAGCTGATACAATATTTTGATGCGTTAACATAACTCCTTTTGGTTTACCCGTCGTACCAGAAGTATACATAACAACTGCTGTATCATGAGGCTCCAACTTAACAGCTTTTCTTTGGCCAGTATAGTTCTCAGTTACCTCTTTCATTTCTTTGAGCCCTATTATATGTTGAAATGGATATGCAATAGTTGCGAGTACATCCTCTAACCTTTCATCATAAATAAGTCCTCTAGCCTCTGAATGATTAAAAATAAATTCGACTTCTGGAGCTGCTAATTTTGTATTAATAGGCATAACAACATAGCCTGCTAATTGAACACCGATATAAGCGATTAAAAATAAATCTGAATTGAGCGTATATAATGCAATTACATCATTTTTTTCAAAGCCTTGCTCTTGTAAATATGCTGCGAATTTTTCTGCACTTTTATAAAATTCACTATAGGTTAGCTTTGTCCCATCGTATACCGTTGCAATCCCACTTGGTTGCTGCATAGCATAATTTTGTAGAATGTCTGTCATTAACATCGTCATCATAAGCCCCCCAATTTTTAATTTTCATAATCCTGATATCTTGTAGAATCATCAAAAAAGATAAAACTATTAACAAATTTCAGAAAATTATGATTATATTTTATCAAGCTATAAATAAGTTGGCAATTTTTCTACACATTCGAAAATATGACCAATATGTAACTAAATATACTAATACATTTTACTTTTCTATCAATTTCTGTTAGGTGTATGATATTTGCATAATGATTTTGAGGAAAGGCCGGATTAAAATGCTGTACGCACTTTTAGGAGATTTACATTCTAATATTGAAGATACTAAGGCAGTTCTTACCCATATTCAGCAAACTGCGACGGATGCAAAGATATTGGGATTAGGTGATTTATATGAATGTACTGTAAGTAAGAAAAAGGCACAAACAATGTCGGGTTTACCATTACAAAAAGCTGCAATAGTGAAAAATGATTTTGAAAATTTACTAACATTCCCCTCTATTCGTGGCAATCAAGAGGAGCGTATTACACGTGTAACTGGCATCGAACGGTTTACAGAGCTACCTGAAACAATGGAGATTGTTGGAGCAACACTTATGCATGGACATCAATTTCAATGGAGTGTGACATGGCAGCCAACATTTCCGCCATTCAAAAAACCGCTTCTTTTCTTCGGACATAGTCATGAATCAGGTCTTTATCATCACAATAAAAAGTTATCTATTCCTATTCGCTTTGGCCAACCAATCGCATTACAAGAAAAGCAGTACTGCATCAATGTTGGATCAGTTGTTGATCACCGTGAGTGGTGTCTTTACGATAGTGATAAACGAACAGTAACATTTATGTGCGCTCCTTCTGTCAATTAAGGTTCGTTTTTAAGATTTACGCAAGTCTACATGCGAAAAAAAAACGCTAAAATCGATTTCGATTCTAGCGTTTTTTCACCTAACTAGCAATTTTCACAATCTTGTATAGCATCAAGTAATTTTTCCATATCGCAAATTCGATCGCACATCGTTTGAATCATATTTTTAAGGATTGGTATTAATTCTTGGCAAATACAGAACCTTAAAACGTTTTGTGCAAGTCGAACTCCTCCCTGATGGTGAACAATCATCTCTCGAAGATAGTTTATATTAATGTTATTGGAAACTGGTGGTAAGCTCATTGCCTTGAACATAGCTTCAGTAATTTCTTTATATGCGCACATATATTCGTACAATTCATATTCTGAATTTTGCACAATACAGCATCTATTTTGTATCGCTTCTAGACATTCAACAGTCTCTGTACTTGTTTCTATTATTTCTAATGCAAGTTCTTGTACAAGTATATTTGTTGTGTATCGCAAAACATTTTCTGACATTTTAATAGCAGCTACTTGGTGCGGTAAAATTTGCTTAATAAAATTTTCTGAAATGCTACATGTAATTGTTACATAGGTCATGCCCTGAATCATTTTGTCGAGAATCCTTTGGTATTCCGCTAAATAAGCCTGTGTAACATTACTGAGTACAATTGGTTTAGCCATTAGACACACTCCTTTCAGAGTAATATATGTCCGATAGGTTGTTGTGCGGTAGACAATTGTACCAACTGATCTCTATTATTTCGTGACAACAATTGAAGTTTAAGACCTAAAATAAACGATCAATCTTTTTCATATGTATTCAAGCACTTTTGACAAATACATTGCTCTTTAGGTACTTCTTCAAGAATTTCTTTAGGAAAACTCTCCGTCATACACCAGCAATCTTTTTGCCCATTTACTACCCCACAATGATTTTCTTGTCCACATAACGGACAACGTTTTTCCTCCATTCGTATACCTCCTTACATTTACTTTACATTGTAAAATAAAGTGAAGTTTTAATCAGTGATTTTTTCATCTTAATCGCGCTTTTCAGATTAAAATAGAGGAGTACTTAATTTCATACTCCTCTCCAAATAGCTTATTGATTTTTCCATTGAATCTGTTGTTTTACTTCTTCGACATCTGTATCACTATATATTTCCGTACCAACCCCACCTCTTTGGGCTAGCAGCTTTTTCACTTCATTGTAAGATAAACCACCTTCTGCATTGTTTCTTTTTACTTCATTAATATTTGTTCCAGCAGAAGTAAACTGAACTTCATTATGGTCAGTCATACAAATCCCTACTTTCTATAATTCATCAGGCTGCAATTCGATCAATTCATCGCCTTCTCGTTCTACTTTTTTATTGAGCTCCTTAACCGGTATAGAATCAACGGTTTGCATATCTTCGTGTAAGTCGAAAAGACTTATAGTATCTGATTCAACCATGTCTGGTTTGTTCTTGCTTGCTAAATTCATAAATACCTTTTTCTTATGAGGTATGTTTTCTAAGTCCATCATTGCTCACTCCTTTACAGAAAGTATGTGCAATGTTGAACAAATTATGTGCCTTTCGTTTTTGCACTTTTATCGATGCGATGATATTCAGATATTTGAATGACCCGAACATTTCTTGTATGCAGCTCGTGGTACATCCCTCTACTATCCGTAAAGGATATATATTGATCTCGTTCGCTTCGAACTAATGCCTCTGCTTTTTCCTGTGATTCGCTATGGATAAATCTCCTTATATAATGCATTTCATCAAAGAAATAAGTAATTTTAAACTCTTTCATAATAACTCCTCGATTATTGGATATGGTTTGTTACTGCTTATCATATCCAACTAACTACAATTGCTATCCTCATGAATATATTAAAGTTAGCTTCGGCATAACCTGGATTAAAGCAATTATTTTAGGCCCCTCATCAACTTATATACACGGCATATGTTTTAACAAATGTCATCCCTACTTTTGATGATGAGCCTTATTTTATAGGAGGTGATAAATTTGATCCATACAGTTAATGCAGGCGAAACCTTGGCCCAAATAGCTAGAAATTATCGTACTCCGTTATCGTCCATAATGGCTGCTAATCCTGGGTTAGATCCGAATGTACTTTATATAGGACAACAAATTGTTATACCTGGATTTCCCAATCCAAATACAATCCCTTATAGAATAGATATTTCTACTGAAAATCGATGGCTACGGTTATATAAGGATAATATTCTTCAAAAGCAGTACCCTATTGCGGTTGGAAGGATGTTACATGATACACCTACTGGCGATTTTATAATCATTAATAAGGCTCCAAATCCCGGTGGTCCATTTGGGACAATGTGGATGAGTTTATCTAAAGAGCACTACGGAATTCATGGAACGAATAATCCTAGTTCAATCGGTCATGCCGTTTCACGTGGCTGTATTCGTATGCATAATAATGATGTCGAAGAGCTTGCAAGCATTGTCCCAATCGGTACCGGCGTTTCTATTCATCCTTAAAATTCAGACTAAAAACATTCCTAAGATTTTATCGGAATGTTTTTTAGTTTTATCGGAACATTATGTGGATTTATCGGAACATTATGTGGATTTATCGGAATGTTTTCCAATTTTATCGGAACATTATGTGGATTTATCGGAAGAAAAAAGGCAACCTGAAAACCTCAGATTGCCATCGCTTCTTATGCCTACATCCAGGGTGACGTGCCCGAAGATACACGCTATGTGAAGTGGTTGATTGGAGTGGAGGCTTGACGCCCCCAGGAAAGCGCCTTTGCTAAAGAGACCTCTTTTGTGAAATTAACCTTCACCTCTAGATTGTGCTAGCTTCGATAAATAGTATTGCTCCTCTCTTAGCATATGATCCGCCATTAAAGCTGTAAACGTTCCTAATACTTCTGCACTTAACTCCATCTCCTCTAACTCCCTTAAAAAAGTTTTGAATAATTCCATTTCTATATCTACATCTCGATTAAAGCGAGTTAATGCGGGGAATGAGTCTATATTTGAACGCAAATATCCTGTAAGCTCGACTGCTTTTAAATAAAACTCTTCAAAATGTTGAGCAAAGATAGTACTTTTTTGCCTCAATCTTCTTTCTACACCAGCCAAATCGTCATGAATGATACCTGCATGTCCTGATGCATCTAAAAGCCATACTAAGTGATGATGTAGCTCATGAAAGATTGGCGGGACTTCCCCCTTCTTCAAATAACTAAGTACATTTTGATACTCCTCTAGTTCATTCACCATGTGATTAATAAAAGTAGGTGGTAGATGAATATTAATATTTCCTGTTAATTGCTTTCTAAGGATATAAAATTTAAATTGCTTTAGTTGTTCTACAGTCTCGTCGACTGTAAGTGAGAAGGAAACAGCATTATTGGCATCTATCGAATTAACATAGGCAAGAAGCTGAGAAAATTGATGAATAAATGAACTCGCTCTTTTAATGTCCTCCGTTTCCGAAGAATACAATGAATCATGAATAAATTGAGAATGATCTTTAAGTATCCTTAGCCAAAACTTATGTTCAAACATCGCATGCTGTAAGTAATTCGACAACCAGTCACATCCCCTTTATTCTATACGTTCCTCTATTCTATTCTTCTTGAAAATCTAATATTAATGCTGAGTGAAAGTAAAACCTCAAATTGTATTTTCGTATAGGATGAAACGCTTAAAGCTATACTACATAATGCTGAAGCAACAAAACAAATTCAATTTTCATTAAAGGTACTTCCAAATACCTTTAAACTTAGGAGGGGATATGCTTGTCCACAAAAGACACATTATCAATTTTCGCCTTAGGTGGCATTAATGAGATTGGCAAAAATATGTATGTAATACAGTATGGGGATGATATTTTAATTATCGACTGTGGCGCTAAGTTTCCAGACGAAAGCTTACTAGGTATCGATTTAATAATTCCTGATATTACGTACCTACTGGAAAATAAAGAGAAGATCAAAGCATTAATTGTGACACATGGACACGAGGATCATATAGGTGGTATCCCTTATATGTTAAAAAAAATAAATGTTCCTATTTATGCGACACGTTTTACTCTTGGATTAATTGAGTTAAAGCTGAAAGAGCATAAACTTTTAAGAGAGACAGAATTAATAGAAATTCATTCCGATTCATCATTAAATTTCGGACAAGTTGATGTTAGTTTCTTTAGAACGAGCCATAGTATACCTGATTGCTTAGGAATCGTTATGAATACCCCTGAAGGAAATGTAGTACACACTGGGGATTTTAAATTTGATTTAACGCCTGTCAATAATCAGTTTGCAGATATTCATAAGATGTCTGAGATAGGATCAGAAGGTGTACTAGTACTTATCTCTGAAAGTACGAATGCTGAACGACCTGGGCTAACTCCTTCAGAGAAGCTTGTTGGTAATCATATTGAAGATGCATTTTTACACGCCGAGCGTAAAATCGTTATCTCTACTTTCGCTTCTAATGTTAATCGCATACAGCAAATTGTAAATGCAACGGTTGCTGCAAATAGAAAGCTTGCATTACTCGGCCGTAGTATGGTGAATGTTGTAGATGTTGCCCTTGAGCGAAGCTATTTAAACGTACCAGAGGATATGTTAATTGATGCACGTGAGGTGAAATACCTTCCACCTGAAGAAGTAGTTGTACTATGTACGGGGAGTCAGGGTGAACCATTAGCTGCACTCTCTCGCTTAGCAAGTGGAAATCATCGCGAAGTAAAAATTCTACCTGATGATACAGTTATTTTAGCTTCGTCCCCTATTCCAGGGAATGAGAAAGGTGTTTCACGGATTGTTGATAATTTGTTCCAGCTAGGTGCAAAGGTTATTTATGGCTCGTCTAGTCATACAGGTATGCACGTTTCAGGTCATGGTCATCAGGAAGATTTAAAACTAATGCTGACGCTAATGAAGCCCAAATTTTTCATTCCGATTCATGGTGAATTCCGTATGTTACATCAGCATCGTTTGCTAGCTGAGTCCGTCGGTGTCAAAAGAGGGCATACGTTTATTATGAAAAATGGAGATGTTGTTGATATTGAGAACTCAATGGCTAGGCAAACACGTAAAATCCCTTCAGGTGATACGTATGTCGACGGTATTGGTATCGGTGAAGTCGAAGGAGTTGTCTTACGTGATCGCAAACAGCTGTCAGAAGATGGTATGCTTGTTATCGTTATAACGCTTAGTAAGGTAGATGGTGCCTTTATTTCAGAACCAGATACAATTTCGCGAGGCTATGTTTATGCCAAAAACTTTGAGGAGCTGTTAACTAAAGTAAATATTCTGGTCAAAGAAACGGTAAATGAGCTTCAGGATGAAAGTAAGCAGCAAATACATGTCTTAAGAAGAGAAATCAAAAGAGCTGTCGGTCAATATCTATTTTCACAAACAAAAAGAAAACCAATGATTTTACCTATAATTATCGAAATTTAAAAAAGTCGGTGTAATGGGAGTTACCTTTACACCGACTAAATTTATTTTATCCTGCATTAACTGCCAGTAAAGCCAGGATGAAGACCGACCGTTTTATCTTATTTATACTCATCATTGAAAATTTTATGTAACAAATCATTGTAAAGATACTGAGCCTGACTAAACCCATGTTGTAAACTTTCCGAGTGATTGTCTACTTGATTCGAGAAAATTTCAAAATGCTGCGGTAACCCCTCTACTGCTGTCATCAAAGACTCTCTTTTTTTTAATAAGAGTTGAATCGTATTTAAAACTTGCGCCACATTATGTTGGATATCTTTCATCGGAATATCAATGGATATATGGTACAAATGATGCCATTCTTTAATTTGATACCACCTGAGAAAATGGTATAAATAATCACTTAAAATAATTGTTTCATTTGGAATAATAGCGACGATATCATTTGCAATACATACTTCATTTTCACATTGATATATATGTTTATTGATATCCTTCAAATTCGCTTTAGTAAGAATGATGGTTTTAGCTGGTACTGGTGTACACTTAAAATGTTTTTTAAATGTAACATTAACTTTTGGTAATTGTTCAATATCACCATCTAGCATTAACTTTTTTAAATTTTCTGCTGTAATTAGGGGTACTCCGATGTTTGTAAAATACTTTTTCCTCGGTACAATTTTTCCCTCTTCTATTTTAGCAACTTCATCTAATCGATAACGCTTCACCATGCGTGAATCCTCCAATCCTTAACTTAATTAGCGATACTCTAAAACAAGCTACTGAAGAATCATCAACACTGTTTTTGCATAAGTCTTTACTCTTAATAAAATTACCTATCAATCATTGTACCATTTTAATGTAACATTATCTCTATTATACCACTATAATGGTATAGGCATTTTCAATGTTTTTCACTAGCTTTTTACTTAGAGGTGAATCATATGTCAGACTTTTTAAAGCTAGTAGGCGAACAACTCCGTATTATTAGAGTATCTAAGGGGCTTAGTCAGGAAGAAGTAGCAGAAAAAACGGGGAAACTAGGTTTTAGTAAAGGACGAATCTCAAATATTGAACACGGGCAATCTAATATCACATTAAGCACTTTAGAATCGCTGATGAAAGCATTAGATATTATGCCTGAGGAGCTTTTTAATTTTCAAAAATTATCTGGTGTTACAGATATTGAAGAAAAGAACCTTGTGCTTGACATACATCGTTCAGTATTAAGGGAGCGCAATTTAGACGAGGTGAAATACGTAGTACGCATTACGAATGATTTTTTAAATACTATTGATTCACAATCAAAGAAAAACAGCTCCAATAGTCAATGACGTTGGAGCTGTTTTTGCAGCTAGCTAAAAAATATTTTTCGAAATTTCTTGATACACTGCTTTAATGCGGCTAATATCCACCTCATATTTATTTTCATATTTTCTAGCAATATTTTGGATGGGCTCCTTAGGCCCGTAGTAAATAATATTAAAATCATCATTACTGTATTAAAGCTTCACTTTATTCCATTCCAAACTTTTGACGATAACCACATTTTCTACACAGTTCCTCTACTGCTTCTCTACGTGAAAATCCGTCGACAATATTATTTGCACGTTCACCCTGAACAATATCAGTGAAGGATTTTTCGTTCACATTCCCCAAATTAATAACGCCCTCACCATCAAGACAGCACGGCACTACTGTACCATCTACTAAAATAGCGGCTTGGCTACGCAGCGCATGGCAAAAGCCTTTTCCTTCATCCTCAGGTTCCAGCAAGCTTGGCCACTTGAATTCATGATCCTGATTTAAATAAATATTATTAGCAATCTTTACACCTTTACCGGGTTGCACTTTTTCTTCGATGCGATAATCAAGATTATATTCATTTTCTAGAATTTCGAGCGTTTCACGATTTCTTCGTGCCGCAATATCCGTTACATGATCCCTTTGTAAATTCCATAAACGATATGAAATAATTGTATTATATTCTTTTGAAGCACGCACAAAATCCAAAATATCCCCTAAATATTTCTCACGATTTTCCGATCCTTCATGACCGTCGAAACTATGCAAAGAAAAATTGATTTGGCGTAAGGCTGGTTTCCCTAATATCTTTTCACGATTCTTTTTAATCAGTGTACCATTCGTTGTAATATTAACTTTAAAACCTTTCTCATGTGCTGCGTCAAGAAGCTGATCAATACGTGGATGTAAAAGCGGTTCCCCTTTTACATGCAAATAAATATATTTCGTGTGAGGACGTATTTCATCCAATATTTTATTAAATTGTTCCACTTTAATAAGTCCCTTTGCACGAGCCGTTGGAGGACAAAAGCTACATGCTAAATTACAGACACTCGTTATTTCTATATAAACTTTTTTAAATGTTCTCAACGTTGATTCACCGTTCCAGTTCTTTAATTATTAAAACTCTATTCATTTTAACAAATTTTACGATAAGGAACAGTTTTTCAGCCTCCATCCTCTCATATTATTTATACAATTTAGGGCTACATAAACAAGTATGCTTGAGAAAGATTAATAACTTAAGAGTAATGCTAAAATGAAGGAGGTGAAAATTATGCCTGATAATGAACATTCAAAGGATCCATCTAAAAATCATATTACCATCAATCTTACTATTAATATTGGCAATAAAGAAATCCATCTTAATCAAAGGGCTGAAAGTGGAGGACAAATCAATAAGGATGTAGGTACTAATGCCAACCGAGGCGGTCAAAATGCCATGAACGACAGTACTAGAAATATAAACTCCCAATTCGCCGATGAAAACGACAGAAGCGGTATTGCTGGTGACAATAATGATGAAGTGGCGGACAACAAGGAATAAAAGCAAAAGACAGCAGAGTAATCGACAGCGATATCCATTCATCTTCGAATCATAGTGAAAGTAGTGAAGATGAAAATGAATCCTCTCCATTGCTAGATGAAAATATAAACGAATAAAGTTTATTTAGATTCATCACGCCCAGTAGGAACGAAAATCACCACCCTCTTTATAACGATAAGCCTTTTTTTGAAACAGCAAAAACTTCTATCTGTAAAAATAGTTCATACCAACAGATAGAAGTTTTTTGATTTGGTTATCCAAAAGAATCACGTCTCACACATTGCGTTTATAATTTTTTGTACCATCATAGGAATAAAGCATTGGCTTTCCATCCACATATGTTTCTAAATGAACAGGACGACCCCATAGCTGATAAATATATGGCAAAACGTTTTCTAAATAGTGTGGATCGAGCTCCGTTCCCTCATAGCCATGCACTAAATAGAGTTCTCCGTTGCGAAGGTAATCTCCATTTTTAACGAAGATATATGGGAATCCCCCGTTTACACGCATCGATACGAGCTGATCTCGTACCATTTCATACTCCTTATCTGTAATACGGTATTCATTGCCCTTTTTCTGGAACAAATAAAGATCCTCTCGCTTTGCTAAATCCTTCGTTAAATAGTTACGGATAAAGGATATATCCGACTCTATCTCTCGAACCTCAAACATTTTCTCCCGTCCAGAGTTCGGTTGTACACCTAGCTTTCTCATCTCTTCCGTTGGATGATTATAGCGATCCTCAATATCCTCGAAAATTTTCACACCAAGGTAATAAGGATTAATAGATGTCTTTGAAGGCTGCACAACACCTGCATTTAATTTTGCATATTCAATTGTTTCCGCTGTTGTTAGTTTAAGCTCACGCATTATACGTTGATGCCAAAAGGAAGCCCAGCCCTCATTCATAATTTTTGTCTCTAATTGTGGCCAAAAATAAAGCATTTCCTCACGCATCATCGTTAATATATCTCGCTGCCAGTCCTCAAGCTCTCGACTATGCTCCTCTAAAAATAGCAATAAATCTTTTTCTGGCTGTGGCGGGAAGTGCTTTATTTTTCGCCTTACTGATTTATACTCTTTTTCCTTATCATCTAAACTCCATAGATCATCATACGGTGATTTTGCTTGAGGAATATCTTCTTCATATTCATCCTTTGTATTCCAAGACAATTTTGGCCGCAAAAGGGATGGATCGATATGCTCCTGAATCGCTAAAACCGCATCTAAAAATTGCTCGACTTCATCCTTTCCATATTCTCTTTCATAGCCAGCTATCCGTTCAGCTGTTGCAGTCATGCTCTCTACCATGTCTCGTCTAGTATTGGAGAAGCGTACATTATTTTTAAAGAAATCGCAGTGCGCCAATACATGCGCAATAATTAATTTATTTTGTGTTAACGTATTTGTATCGAGTAAAAATGCATAACATGGGTTTGAGTTAATTACTAGCTCATAGATTTGACTTAGCCCTAAATCATATTGGAGCTTCATTTTGTGAAACTGTTTACCGAAGCTCCAATGTGAAAATCGAGTAGGCATACCATATGCGCCAAATGTATAAATAATATCTGCCGGACAAATTTCATAGCGCATTGGAAAGAAATCTAAGCCAAAGCTTGAGGCAATTTCTGTAATTTCATCAATCGCTCGCTCAAGTTCTTTCATTTCCACTTTTCCGCCCCCTCCTTTGAACATGATTTAAGATTCACTTTTTTTGAAAAAGCTCTTTAAGGCATCATATACATCGCCTTTTTTTCTTATAATATGATACCTAAATTTGGGGTCATCTACTTTTTTGTAAGTATACATAAGTGTAGAAAAGCGGTTATGCTGATTGACTTCACCATATCCAAACATACTAGATACTTCCATTAATTCTGCCACTAGTTTCAGGCACTTTTCATTATCCATTGATATATTTTCACCATCTGAAAAATGTACTGGATAAATATTATAGCGAGAAGGATTATACTTTTCTCGAATTAGTTCTAATGCTTTTATATAGGCAGATGAACAAATCGTTCCCCCACTTTCTCCCCTCGTGAAAAATTCTTCTTCTGTCACTACTTTTGCTTCTGTGTGATGTGCAATAAACTCAATTTCCACGGTTTCATACTTCGAGCGCAAAAATTTTGTCATCCAAAAGAAGAAACTTCTAGCGCAATATTTTTCGAAGGAGCCCATCGAGCCACTTGTATCCATCATTGCAAGGACCACTGCTTTCGATTCAGGTTTTTCCACTGCATCCCAAGTTTTATAACGTAGATCCTCATTATGAATTGGTGTAATTTCTGCTTTTCCTTGCATAGCATTACGCTTTAGCGCATTGAGAATTGTGCGCTTTTTATCGACATTTCCCATTAAACCTTTTTTCCGAATATCGTTGAACTCAATTTTTTCCGTTTTAATATCCGCTTTTTCTTTCTGCTGTAGGTTTGGTAGCTCAAGCTCGTTAAATAACACATTTTGAACCTCTTCAATGCTTACTTCAGCTTCATAATAATCATGGCCTGGCTTGTCACCAGCTTCTTTTCCTTTACCATTAGCCTGATTGCCTCTGCTGGCATCACGCGCAACCACATCACCTACATTACTGTCTCCTTGTCCTTGCCCAACATGTTTGGAGTTATCATAGTTATATCGAATTTTATATTCATCAAGTGAACGTATAGGTATTTTAATTACCTCGCGACCATTGGACATGACAATACTTTCTTCACTAACTAAATCAGGTAAATTATTCTTAATAGCATCTTTTACTTTTTCCATATGCCGTTGCTGGTCCTGGTGCCCTTTACGATGGAGGGACCAATTTTCCTGAGAAATGGCAAAACGTTTATTTTCGTTTTCAGTCATTTTTATCCTCACCCATCTATCAAATTCGCTTTTTCTATACTATGCTAGTAAATCACTTTCTTGAACTTTTTTGGAGAAATCAATTTCACTTCGTGGTTACATCACTTATGGTAAATAATAAGTGAATGAAGATAAAAGGAGTGCCCTAAAATGGGACACTCCTATTCACTCCTATCAATAGTCTTATAGTTTCACTGAATAGGTCAAAGCCACTAACGATTTAACAGACTACCTACATATTGCAATAATTCGTTAGCAGATGTTGTATTATAGCCGTGTTCATCAACAAGTCTTGCTACAACTTCATTTATTTTCTTGAGCTGTGATTCATCCGGCATTTTTGAGGATGTTGTAATTTTCACGACATCCTTGAGATCCGCAAATAATTTCTTCTGTATTGCTTCTCGTAATCTTTCATGAGAATTATAGTCAAAACGCTTTCCTTTTCGAGCATAAGCAGAGATACGAATTAATATCTCTTCACGGAATGCTTTTTTCGCATTTTCCGAAATGCCAATTTGCTCCTCAATAGAGCGCATTAATTTTTCATCTGGATTCATTTCCTCACCAGTCAAAGGATCGAAAATTTTATTTTTATTACAAAACGCCTCTACATTATCAAGATAATTATTCATCAATGTTTTTGCAGACTCTTCATACGAATAAACGAATGCTTTTTGCACTTCATTTTTGGCAATGTCATCATACTCTCTTCGAGCAACTGCAATATAGTTCATATATTTTTCTCGATCTTCCTGAGAAATGGAAGCATGCTGGTCAAGCCCATCCTTTAGTGCACGCAAAACATCTAACGCATTAATAGATGGTACCTCTTTTCGGATAATCGCAGAAGAAATACGATTAATAATATATCGTGGATCAATACCGTTCATGCCTTCGTTTGGAAACTCTTTTTTAAGCTCCTCTAAGTCAACGGAATTAAATCCCTCCACATTTTCTCCGTCGTACAGTCGCATTTTTTTAATAAGATCCACACCTTGTTTTTTCGGTACTTCAAGTCTTGTTAGAACCGAAAAGATTGCTGCGGCCTTCAATGCATGTGGCGCAATATGAACATGTGCCATATCGCTTTCTTTAATCATTTTTTCGTAAATCAATTCTTCCTGACTCACTTTTAAGTTATACGGAATTGGCATGACAATAATACGTGAATGTAACGCCTCATTCTTTTTATTTGAAATAAATGAACGATATTCTGTTTCGTTTGTATGCGCAACAATTAACTCATCTGCACTAATTAATGCAAATCGCCCTGCTTTAAAATTACCTTCCTGCGTTAAAGACAATAAATTCCACAAGAATTTTTCATCAAGTTTTAACATTTCTTGGAATTCCATCATACCTCTGTTTGCCTTATTTAGCTCACCATCAAAACGATAAGCACGAGGGTCAGATTCTGAACCAAATTCTCCTATTGTCGAGAAATCAATGCTACCTGTTAAATCGGCAATATCCTGCGATTTTGGATCTGATGGCGTAAATGTTCCTATGCCCACACGTTTGTCTTCAGAAAAAGAAATACGTTCGATCATCACATTTTCAATGCGTCCATCGTACTCCTTTTCAAGACGCATCGTATTTAAAGGCGATAAACTTCCTTCAATTCGTATACCATACTCTTCGTAAAAATCATTACGCAAATGATGTGGAATTAAATGTAGAGGATCCTCATGCATTGGACATCCCTTAATTGCGTAAACTGCGCCTTCATCTGTCCGCGAAAATTGCTCAAGTCCGCGTTTCAACAAGGTCACTATTGTTGATTTACCACCACTTACTGGTCCCATTAATAACAAAATACGTTTTCTAACATCCAATCTTCGTGCTGCCGGATGGAAATATTCCTCCACCAGTCTTTCAATTGCTGTTTCAAGCCCAAAAATTTCTTGCCCAAAAAATTCATACATTTTTTGCCCATCGCGTTCCTCTACACCAGCACTTTTTATCATATTGTAGACGCGTGAATGGGCTGTTTGAGCAACTTCAGGTCTTTCCTTGATGATGTTTAAGTAATCTGCAAATGTACCTTCCCACTTTAGCCGATTTTCTTCTTCGCGATAGCTTTTCACTTTATCTAAAATGTTGATAGCCTTCCCTCCATTCAGGGCTTGATTTATAACATAGTATGAAGGAAATGACATTATGATACCCAATACTTTTTCTTTGTTGAAGTTTCTTCTTATTGGTTATAATTTTCCCCTGCTGGATAATAGATAAAATAATTATGGCTCTTCGGCAAAACGAGGGGTTGATTTCCGTCCCGGCTGGGCTCTTTTATCCTTCGTTCCTCTAACGCTGACCCCCAAGGAGTTGCCCAGCCAGAACGAAGATCAACTTATTTTCAACAAATGTTACTCGAAACAGTTATTGTTATATCTGATGATTTTTTTCACAAAAATTGCTCATTTCTACCGCTTTGTTTTCCCACAAAAAGTGCTGAATGAAGATAAAAAATTCGGTTATTCTAACTTTAGAAAGGAGGTCCATTATTGATTCGCCATTTTATATTCCTTTTATCATGGATGTTATTGTGGAGTTATACTCTCCCCACTGTTGCTTTAGCAAAAGAAGAACCCACCCAAGAAGAAATTGTGCAGCAACGTATGGCCTATTACGTACAATTTGACGAATTACTCATTCCGTGGCATTTCTTAGCAGCCATTGATCAATATGAACGAAATTTGCAATCAGTTCGTAAAGATATTCCAAAACGGGATGGTATCATTGCCATTCAATTTTCTGATGAATATTGGTCAGGTGCTTTAAATCCTGTAAGAGATGATATTCGCCCAGATACAATTAGTTACTTTGGCGGAATGGGGCTAGACGGCAATGGTGATGGATTTGCCAGTCCAAAGGATGATGCCGATACAATATTCTCCATGGCTACTTTTTTAAGTAAATTTGGAACAACTGATGAGGATTTTAAATTAGCTTTATGGGAGTATTACGGAAGTGAACAGGCCGTAAATCAAATCTTCACCATTTCCAAAATGTATAGTCATTTCAAAACTACTGATCTCGATGCCCACACATTCCCAATTCCTACTAATTACGATTATAGCTATCGTAGTACATGGGGTGCTAATAGGGGCTGGGGGGGACGCCGCATCCATGAAGGAACAGATATCTTCGCTAGCTATGGTACTCCTGTGCTTTCTACCTCTTATGGAGTGGTAGAAGTAAAGGGCTGGAACCAATTTGGTGGTTGGCGCATAGGAATTCGAGATAATCATAACTCATATCATTATTATGCCCATCTTGGTAGTTATAATAAGAAGATTAAAGTAGGGGATCTTGTCGAACCTGGGACTGTTCTCGGTAATGTTGGTAGCTCTGGCTACGGTAAAGAAGGGACATCAGGAAAATTCCCACCTCATCTTCACTATGGGATATATAAGTTCAATGGACGTACAGAATGGGCATTTGATCCATATCCATCATTATTACAATGGGAGCGACTAGCTAAAAAAGAAAAACAATAAAACATTTTGCTGAATGAAGATACATTTAGGAGCGCTTGGTGCACTTTTGCAGCAAGTGCTTTTTCATTAGGTAGGAAAAAATACTTAAAGATATTAAAAAAAATTCAAAATTGCACTTAAGACATATATTTTTTACTACCTACCTCATTAACATCAAAAAGTTATTGTACTAATAAAACTATTTTTAAAATTTACATTAAAAAGGTTTATTTCTATAAAGATTTAGTTATAAAATAATATTTGTACTATAACAATTTTTATTTTAAAGACCATTGAAAATTAGCATAAAGGGTGGGAAAAGATGAAAGGTATTTTTCAGTTTAAAACACTTAAAGCTCGAATATTAAGTTCATTTCTTCTTTTATTAGTATTAGTTGTTTGTTTTACAACCTATACTTACATTTCTAATAATAAGATGGAAAAACAAGCAGAAGATTTAGTGAAAGAAGATTTACAAGTCTTAACTGCAAGTAAAAACTTAGCAATGTCTATGAGTGTTCGTCTTTCTGCAGCTTTAAGTTATGTTGTATCTGGTGAAGAAAAATACATAGAACTTTTTAATGAGTATCGTCAAATTGCTGAGGAAAGTGTTAGTATTGTAGAGAAATACGAAAATACGCCTGAGCGTGCGGCGCTAGTAGAAATGGCACGTACATGGAGCAATCGCGTAAATGCCGAAGTATTCGATGTTTATAAAAAAGGTGATAGAAATTTAGCATTAAAAAATTTAACAGCTATGAATAATCTCGTAACCGAAGTTCTTGATGGATATGAAGAATTGGCCAATAAACGTTCAGATTCCATTACTAAGGTGGGAGATGACGTAGTATCAACTAGTTTAAACAATAAAACAGTTGGACTAATTGTTAGCATAGTATTGACAATCGCAGGTGTCCTAATTGCCATTGTCACTGCTAGAAATATTTCTAAGCCTATTACGATTGTCTCAAAGCGCATGAGTGAATTAGCGGATGGTAATTTGCAACATCAACTACTTCCAATAACTCATCGTGATGAGATTGGTCAATTAATGCTTTCCGCCAATGAAATGAATGAAAAATTAAAGCAAACGATAAGCTCAATCCATGCTGTTTCCGAAACAGTAGCAGCTAGTAGCGAAGAGCTGGCCCAATCTTCTAATGAAGTACAAACGGGTACAGAACAAATTACCGTAACTATGCAGGAGCTGGCCTCTGGCACAGAAACACAAGCATCTACAGCAGGTGATTTAGCCGAAACCATGGCTTCTTTCCAGCGTAGTATTCATGAAACAACACAGGAAGGCATTGAATTAAAAGAGCATTCAAGTCATGTACAAGATTTAACAACTACAGGTAAAGGCTTAATGATACAATCAACACAACAAATGGCAGCCATTAATGAAATAGTTTTAGATTCAGTGAAAAAAGTTGAAGGCTTAAATGTGCAGTCTGCTGAAATTTCCAAGCTTGTTTCTGTCATTGATGATATTTCAAACCAAACAAATTTACTTGCCTTAAACGCTGCCATCGAAGCAGCTCGTGCAGGAGAGCATGGTAAAGGTTTTGCAGTTGTTGCCGATGAAGTTCGTAAGCTTGCAGAACAAGTTCAATTCTCTGTTACTGATATTTCAACAATCGTCAACCGTATTCAAGGTGAAACAGGCAATGTAACAACCGCTCTGCAATCCGGCTATGAGGAAGTAAAAAGAGGAACCGCCCAACTAAATCAAACAAATGAAACATTTGAACAAATTTCGGAAGCAGTTGAGGAAATGATTCTTAACATAAATACCATTTCAAGCAATTTAAATAAAGTTGCTCAAAATTCTGAGTCTATCAATGTCTCTGTTGATGAAATGGCTTCTATTTCTCAAGAGTCTGCAGCTGGATTAGAACAAACAACAGCAACTGTAGAGGAAACAGCCGCTACAATGGAGGAAATTTCAAGGAGTGCAAATCAGCTCGCTGGTATGTCTGAAGAGCTAAATATTCAATTACAGCAATTTAAAATTTAAAGTACGAATGATTCTTAATATACAGTAGTTTGAAGAACTTAAACGTTTTGAGTCTCTAACGGAGATTTCTTTGGTACCCAAGTACTTCGTGGTAATACCGGATCACTTTTCTAGCTCACTCGAGCACTTTGAGGTGACACCTCGTCACTCTAGAATTATCCTAGAAGTTAAAAAGCTATCTCGACATTTTGTTCGAGATAGCTTTCTTTACTTCATATTATTTTATTGCCAATGTCTAATTGGAACCCTTTCAAGCTCATAACGTTTTATAATAACACTGATCTTCTTAAACCAATCCTCACATAACTCTAGTGCTTCTTGATACTCATCCTCTTCTCTGGATATAGGATCACTATTATCCATAAAAACATATTCTAGAATAGGGTCAGATAGGTTATCAGCTACAATTTTCAATGTCAATTGAGACACAGTGTTATACTCCGGGTCCTCTTCATCTAATCCTTCTTCCATATCCATATCTTCACCAAGTAATGAACCACTTATTAAGTTATTGCTTGTCCTTGCAATATACATTTCGTCCTCTACTATAGCAACTTCATATATTTTATTGAATGGGATTTCTTTTTTTATCAATTCCTCTTCTAAATCTTCTCGACTTACGAGGAAAAGTGTATTAGAAGGTTCATTTAATAATAAAGCACTTAAACAATCATTTGAGATGATGCAATGTGTATGAGGGATAGCCATAAGCTCTTCCTCACTTACCTCTTTCATTTCATTTAATTCATTGAAGTAGATATATCGCTCTTTCACATACCGAATAACCCCTGCTATTAATAGCCCTAAACCAATTAAAAAATATACGTTACTAAATGTAGCCGTTTCGACTGACTTCGCTAGTAATAAATAGATCATTCCAAGAAAAAAAAGAAAAAAGGTTTTCATCCATATCCCACCCTCAAAAAGATAATCGATAGGATTATTTCATCCATATTAATAGAAATTTTATTCTAACGATTATCTTTTCATTCTTAATTTCTATGGGAATTATCTTCGTTTCTAGCATCTACATCAAACTTTGAAACGGATTTTTCAAGTTCTTCTGCCATTCTGTTCAGTCTTAAAATAGAATGGAGAATATCTTGATTGTAGCTTTCTTGTTCGGTCAATTGCTCTTGAGTTGCATTTGACACATTCGACGAAAATTCAGATGACTGCTCCGTAGATTGCTTAATATTATTGACAGATGCTGCAACTTCCTCCGATGAAGCAGAAATTTGTTGAGATGCAGCCGAAATTTCACGAATTTGACTTGCAACTTCTTCTGATGAAGCGAGTATTTCTTTAAAGATTTCCCCTACTTCATTTGTAAACTCCATACCAGTCTTTACATCTTCTTTACCTTTTTCCATTACAGTGATAGAAGCGTTAGAATCAGCTTGGACTGTACTAATTAAATTGTATATTTCCGTTGCAGATTGTGATGTTTGTTCCGCTAATCGTCTAACCTCGTCAGCGACAACAGCGAAGCCTTTCCCATGCTCTCCTGCTCTAGCAGCTTCAATTGCCGCATTCAATGCTAGTAGGTTTGTTTGATCGGCTATTGCTGTAATAAGACTTACAATATCGCTAATTTTTTTCGTATTGATATGTAATCCGTTTATCGTTGTCCCTATTTGTTCAACAGAATCATTAATCAACTCCATTTGTGCAATGACTTGCCGAACAGCATGATTTCCACGTTCTGTAGCTTGAGAAGCAGAAATAGATAATTCAGCAGCTGTATTAGCAGAGTCAGTAATTTGCTGGATGCCTGTCGCTGCTTTCATATGTTCATCTGCTAAATCAGTAAAGATTTCACCCGCTTCATATACATCGTTCAAATTAGATGTATAGCCTAAAGCAATTAAAAACAGCTACAACGTAATATTGTAGCTGCTACTATAATTTTAAATAATCAATTACCCCTAAATGATTATTCATATTAAAGATCGTTATCTATTTAGTACCATGACTAAAACTGACGGTATGAATGATAAAGCAAACATGCATGAATACCACATAGATGTACGGCGTAATGAAAAACGCACTTTTTTCTTTTCTGCATAAAAAATATCTAACATAACTGAAGCAACAACAAGTGGGATAGTAACACATGCGATAGCAACTAATAAAATGTCTAAACCAAACATAAAAGCACCCCTCTGTTCGTGAACATTTATTTTCCATCTTTGTGACAACTTTATGTCAATATCAGTGTACACAATTTTGTCACAAGTTGTCAATTAGATTTAACTAAGAAAAAAATGCTTTTTGTAGAAAATTTTCATCACAACAAAGGTATTTATGCAAGACCTTCAAAAAAAGCAGCTACAAATTCGCAGCTGCTTTGTTAATCATTAATATATTGGCTATTCACTAAAATTTCCACTTGATTATTCAAGAAAGAACGCTATGACGACGTCTCGACTTAACGCTTCTTTTTAATAAAGAACAGACTTTAATATTGAGCCATTTTACTCTTCTCTATATTTATATGTCAGCCCTCTTAAAAAATTTCTCACAAAGCGATCGCCACATTCTTTATAGTTACGATGACTTGGACTTCTTAAAATGGCACCTAATTCGCCTTTCGAAACGCTAACGCCTCCGTCATATAAAATATCGAGCATCTCCTCACTCGTTAAGGCTAAAGCAATCTTCACTTTCTTTAATAGCATATTATTAGGGCTTTCTTTCCCAGAAACAGGTAGTGGTCCTTCTGGCTGACCAGACTTAGGCTTTTGCGGCCCTCGTTTAAATGTAATAAATCCATTTAAAAATGCCTCTACCATTTTATTATTACATTTGATGTATTCTTCTGGTGCTTCTTCCTCATCATTAACTTTAATAAGCATGTTCAATACTTCTTCCTTCGTAAAGTCCATGCCGCCTAACTTAAAAATTTCAACCATATCTTTATTTTTGATATCTAATGCATATCTTAAACGAATTAAAATATCATTGTTCGTCATTTAAAAAACCTCCATTTTGACTGTAAAAGCGCTTCTAACAATCCTATCCTCGAAACTGAAGCATTACTTTATTATAGCAGAGACATTCACAATTTTAGCTAGCTTTCCAAAAGTTACTTTACTATAGTATTTAGAATGTGCATTTTACTTTTTAACATGTATGATTAGCTAACTCTCGACCATTCTAATCTCAAGGAGGTGAGATAAATGGCTAATCGTAGTTCAAATAAGCTTCTAGTTCCCGGTGTACATGAAGCTGTTGATCAATTGAAATATGAAATCGCACAAGAATTTAATGTACAATTAGGGCCAGAAGCCTCTTCTCGTGCAAACGGTTCAGTCGGAGGAGAAATTACAAAACGCCTCGTAGAAATGGCTGAAAAACGTTCAAAAGGTTTATTATAATAATAAATTTCAAAAAGAACGAATCCCTTTTTTAAATTGGAATTCGTTCTTTCATGTTTTCATTATTTAATTTCAACCGGTTGTAAAGCCTTGCTTGCCCCTTTTAGAGTTAGCATAACGATAAAGGAAATGCAATATAAGGCAGCTAAGTAGATCATTACGACTGTCATATCATAACTTTGTAGAATATAGCCGACAAAGATCGGTGAAAATCCTCCAATTGCTCTACCGAAGTTAAAAATTGTGTTTGTAGCTGTACTTCGAATTTGCACCGGATAGAAGCTACTAATTAAAGCTCCATACCCTGCGAACATGCCATTTGAGAAGAAGCCGACAATCGCACCACCGATTAAAATTGCGACACTTCCTGTGGCATAGGAGTATAAAAACACAGCACATGCGGAAGCAAGTAAAAAGAAACCAAATGCACGCTTTGCTCCAAATCGGTCCATAAATCGACCAAATGTTAGCATCCCGATAATCATGCCTACTGCTGTGCTAATTGTCCAAAGTGCCGAGCTTGAAACGGAAAGACCTTGAGATTTTTGCAACATAGACGGCAACCAAATCATTAAGCCATTGTAACCAGCAATTTGAACTGTTGCCATAACGATTAATGTGATGGTCGTCATCGATGTTCGCGGCGTTTTAAATAGTTGTGCCAGCTTACCTTTTTCATGTTGCTTATCGATTTTTTTATTTTTCTGAGCAGCCAACCACTCCGGTGATTCCTCAAGATTTTTTCGTACAATAAAAGCAAAAATTACAGGTACCACACCAACAAAGAATAAAGCTCTCCATCCTAAAGTAGGAAGAATAACGGCACTTAGTAATGCTGCTAAAATAACTCCATATTGAGCACCTACACTAACATATGAAGAGGCTCTTCCTTGCTTATTCTTCGGCCAAGCCTCGGCAACAAGCGCCATACCAATGCCGTATTCGCCCCCTGCACCAAGACCTGCAATAAATCTATAAATATAAATTTGTTCAATATTTGTTGCTAATCCAGTTAGAGCTGTACCAATTGCAAACAACAAGATGGTATAAGTAAACACTTTTACCCGTCCATACTTATCAGCTAAAACCCCGAAAATAATACCACCCAACAGCATACCAATATTCGTTATAGAAGATATCAACCCACCCGTTGCGAGATCAATGTTAAATTCCGAAATAATCATTGTCATCGCAAAGGAAATAAACATAATGTCCATTCCTTCCAACGTTAAACCAGCTACTGAAGCTACCACTGTTTTCTTACGATAATCCATTCTTACTATCCTCCAGTTTTCATTGTTAAAGATCTCTTTTAGCCTATTTGAGGGAATGGATTATTCAATTCTTTTCCATTCTCTTTTGAAGCCTCACGGGACTCCCTTTAAAAGAGGTATATAAATCAATTTCGCCTTGGCGTAATTGCGTCCGGATTTTGAATTGTGCGGGCACAATTCATTCCTTTCAAAATCCGTGACATCCGCCGGAGGCTTTATATTCATTCAGCAGGTATTGGGACACCCACTAAAAAGGAACCACATCTGCATTCATCTCACCACCTTCAAAGGTGGGAACCTTCTGCTGAATGAATATAAAAAAGCCCTTCTGTCACAGAGGACAAAAGGGCATGCAAAAGCAAAGATATTGTTAGCTTTAAAAATATCATGTAGCCCTTTTCAGCCTCTCTGGACCGTATTAAAGGAAATTTATTTCGTTCATTTATGTCGTTCTACATTCTATAAGATTATTATTGAAAAAGCAATGTATTTTTAAGAAAAGAGATAAAAAATATCGAAGGTAAATTGAGATCACCCCTAAAAGTTAGACAATAAAGTGGTTTGGGATGAACATCGAATTGTGTTTTAATGCTAATTTTTAATATCACGCTTTCGAAAACCAATAAAGCTGATAATCATTAATCCTACCCCAATTGCACTTAATAGGAATAATGGCATAAAAGTTGCTTCCTCTATAGGTACATGCGGAACATGACCAAATGGAGATAGCTTTCCTAACCAATTAGGAAATTGAATCAAGTTTCCTAAATATAG
Organism: Lysinibacillus sp. NPDC094403; assembly: GCF_050278745.1. Classification (NCBI taxonomy): domain Bacteria; kingdom Bacillati; phylum Bacillota; class Bacilli; order Caryophanales; family Bacillaceae; genus Lysinibacillus; species Lysinibacillus sp. NPDC094403. Next base: position 91,034 of record NZ_JBNNTL010000013.1, read on the forward strand.
GACAATAAATGAATACATTAAATAAAACCAAATCAAATGGGTAAGCCTTGGTGAAAATCCATTAAGTACTGCAGTGATACCAATCATGACAAGTATTGCTGGGTAAAATACAAGAGCTGAGCTATAAACCATGCTGAATTCAAGACCATGTTCTACAACTGCTGTACCAGCTGCCCATAGACCAATTGCAGTAAGAGAAATCATCACAAAACTATTCACAATTGCTAGTATTAAGTATGATCCAATTAGCTTAGTCCTCGATACAGCCCTACCTAATAAATGCTCCAGACGCCCCTTTTTTTCTTCGCTACGAAGTTTATTCATAGCCAAGAGAGGAGGAATTGTTGCAATTAGGGAGATGACTACCATTAATGTCGGAATAAATTGTTCAACTAATGATGCACCTTCTTCTTGCTGCAACAATTGTTGATACATTTCATTTCCTTTAAAAAAGGATTCCAAATCACCAAATATAGATCCATAAGATGCTCCAAGTATAAATAAGCCAATTGCCCATGCAATAAAGCCTGTTCGCTGTAATCGAAATGCTAGACCAATTGGGCTTTGTAAAAGGCGAGATGCATTACTTTTCCCTGGTTTTGATGCTATGAACCCTTGTTCTAAATCGCGAATACTATTTAGGTAAATTGCAATTATAAATAACAGGATAGCAAAAGCCAGCATTAATAATATTGGCCCCCAATTATTAGATGAATATACTTCTGCTTTCGATACCCACCCTAATGGAGAAAGCCATGATAATTGTTCATTACTTATATCAGTGATAGCTCTAGAAAGATAAGCAAGAAGTAGTACTGCAACCGACCATCCAATCGTACCTCGGGAACTTTCAGAAAGTTGGGCAAAAATCGCTGTCACTCCTACAAAAATGAACCCCGTTCCGCCTAACGCAGCACCATAAAGTAAGGATCCTTCTAAATCCATACTTTCAATTCCTAGTACATATAATCCAAATCCTATAAATAATGCTAAAACTATAAATGTACCACTTGCTACAATAAATGATGCATTTAAATAAGAAAGGCGCCCTGATGGTAAAGAACGAATCATTTCAATGAGACCGTCTTCTTCATCTGCTCTTGTATGTCGTGTGACAAGTAAAATAGCCATTAAACCAACAATTACCGCAGTTATAATGAGCATTTGATGAGCTGTCATTGCACCAATCGTATAATTTTTTAAATCACCAGTTCCTACCATTGCCGTTATTGCGGGATTAGCCATTGTTTCAGTAACGGTATCTCTATCCTGTTGCGTTTTATATAAACTTTCAAAAGCAGGAGGTACGATTAATGTGAGCAACGTTATTCCAACTATCCATAATGAAACTCTTGTTCTATCTAAACGGAAAATTAATCGAGATAGTTGACCTGTATTCGCAAATCTATTTTGATTCATTAATGGACTTCCCTTCTGCATTATTTTTGCTTTCATAGTGACGCATAAATAAATCTTCAAGAGTAGGTGGTGCACTTTCCAATTTTACAATTCCAAATTGACTAATATGTCTGATGGCACTGTCCAGTTCTTCCGTATCAACTTGAAAGGTCAAACCTTGATTAGTTTCTTTTATATCATGTATTCCTTGTAACTTACTTAATGATGAAATAGGTTTCTTTGTCTCAACAAGGATATGTGTTCTTGTTAAGTGACGAAGTTCATTTAACGATCCGGTTTCTATTATTTTACCTTGTCGAATAATTCCCACTCTATCACACAATTTTTCTACTTCAGAGAGGATATGACTTGAAAGAAGTACACTTTTCCCTTTATTTTTAACCTCTTTAACACACTCCTGAAAAACTTGTTCCATCAGCGGATCAAGGCCCGAGGTTGGTTCATCTAAAATATACAAATCTGCATCTGATGAAAATGCCGCAATTAATGCAACCTTTTGTCGGTTTCCCTTAGAATACGTTCGGCATTTCTTTGTTGGATCTAAATCAAATTTTTTTATTAATTCTTCTCGTCTGCTTTTATTATTGGTTCCCCGTAATTTAACAAATAAATCAATTACCTCTCCACCTGTTAAATTAGGCCATAAATTAACATCACCTGGTACATAAGCCACTCTCTTATGGATTTCCACTGCTTCATCCCAAGCATCTTTACCAAATAATTTAACTTCTCCATCAGTCGCCTTTAAAATACCAAGTAATATCCGTATCGTCGTTGATTTGCCAGCTCCATTAGGACCAATGAATCCAAAAACTTCCCCACTCCGTACCTCAAAATTAACGCCATCTAAAGTTGTAACCTTCCCAAACTTCTTCGTTAAATTTCTAACTTCCAACACGCTCATGATCCATCCCCCTTATTTGTAAAAACTATATTTCAGAATCTTGGAATATTTACCCCATTCTTCGAGATACTCTTCCCTAACTTCTTCAAAGCTGTTTAATTGATTCATTACTTTTTCCCCAAATCCGAACATTGTCCAATTAAGAATATCAATCGCTTTTTGAATATCGATGTCCTCACGAAATTTAGAGTAGTCTATATTCTCATATATTTTTGTAACTCCCTCTTCGAAAATAGAATTAACTTTTTGTTTAATATCCTCCTTCACCTCATCAGATTCCTCATGGACTGAAGAAAAAAGAAAATCAAATACCAGAGGGAATTTTCTTTGTATATGCAATTTTTTTAATCCTAATTTCTCAATTCTTATAAATATATCCGTTTCATTCAAATCTATATGCCCATAAATTTTCTCAATGACTTGAATAGAGTATTCAATTAAATATATATAAAGATCTTTCTTGCTATTAAAATAATTAAATAATGAACCTTTGGAGATTCTTGCCTCTTTTACAATTTCATTTGTTGAAGCTTTGTCAAAACCACTTTGCACAAATTCTTTTATGGCGGCATTAATAATACGCTCTTGTTTTTCTGTTTTTAGGCTGTTAAATATGGAATTAATGATAATTATCTCCCTTCTATAATGACCAATGTGGTCATATTTAATTTAACAAAAAATGACCATTGTGGTCAAATGAAAATTAAAAGGAAAAAAGGACATGATTTTCTTCCTGTCGCACTGTCTTTTACATCATCTGGTATAAATTTCTTGACCGAGTTCTCTAGTCTTTTATACGGATAAAGAAGAGATACGGTACTTTACAAAACTATATTAGGCAACAAAAAAGAGGGGTTTTTTGCCCCTCTTTGCTATCTATCGTCATTCAACATTGTTTGATCCAAAGTTATCAAGCAATGCACGCACTTCATCTGTTGATTTCGTATTCATCAATTGATTTCTTAATTCACCAGCTCCACGGAATCCCTTAACATAAATTTTGAAAAAACGATGAAGCCCTGTGATGGAACGTGGTAGTTCTTCCGCATATTGATCTTGAAGATCAAGCTGCAGTCTTAAAAGATCAAGGTACTCTTTACTGCTATGCTCTCTTGGCTCCTTTTCAAAAGCAAAAGGATTTTTAAAAATACCTCGCCCGATCATAACGCCATCAATGCCATATTGTTCAGCAAGCTGTAGCCCAGTTTGACGGTCAGGAATATCACCATTAATTGTTATTAGTGTGTTTGGTGCGATACGGTCACGTAATTTTTTGATTTCCGGAATTAGCTCCCAATGCGCATCTACTTGACTCATTTCCTTTCTTGTACGTAAATGAATAGAAAGGTTCGCAATATCCTGTTTTAAAATATGCGTTAGCCATTCTTCCCACTCATTTACATCGTTAAAGCCAAGTCGTGTTTTCACGCTGACAGGCAGTCCGCCCGCTTTTGCTGCTTGAATAAGCTCTGCCGCAACGTCTGAACGCAAAATAAGGCCACTACCCTTCCCTCTCGATGCCACATTCGGTACAGGGCATCCCATATTAATATCAATGCCTTTAAATCCTAGCTCTGCCATGCCAATACTCATTTGCCGGAAATATTCGGGATTATCTCCCCAAATATGTGCCACCATTGGTTGTTCATCTTCTGTAAAAATCAAACGGCCACGCACACTTTTCATGCCCTCTGGATGACAATAGCTATCCGAGTTTGTAAACTCTGTAAAAAATACATCCGGTCGACCTGCTTCACTTACTACGTGACGAAAAACAACATCTGTCACATCTTCCATTGGTGCAAGTACAAAAAATGGTCGTGGTAAATCACGCCAAAAATTATCTATCATTTTCAAACTCAAATCCTCTCAATATGGATACAACTTCAAACTCTTGGTCATAAAATATAAAGCCCAATGTTCCACTTCTTTTACACTTATATCATGTTCAATAACTTATTATCAAACACAAGTACATTTGGTCATTTATAAATTGTAAAAATTACAAATTTTTATTTTAACGAAAATCGATTCTAAATGGTATGTTTATAAACAAAAAGCAGATGGCATAGATTTTTGAACTGAACCCCGAATAGTGGACACTTTATTCCAAAAACATAAAAAAGCAATTCAAGATAACGGTTAATTTATCATAAAGCAATCGAATTATAAACCCTTTGATATCAAACCCACCTTCTTGAACTTATTATAATGTTCTGATACCAATATTATGAGGTGTATAATTTTCATCACATAGATCAAAAGTAACCTCTTCTATTCAAGCATAAGATTCAACTAAAAACCCTTCCATGCTTACACAAAAAAGGATGGAATATTCACTCCATCCTTTCAGAGTTCTATCATTTACTAATCAATCACCCGAGCAACATTCCTACCACAAGTCTTGCATTTCCCCTTCAATACAGGGGCATTTTCTCCCTCTTGTATCGTGTACTTCACAATTTCCGTTACACCACAATTGCCACAAAATACGTTTTTCACGAGCATTTCTCTGATATCCTTCGGGATAGAGAGCCATTTTTTTGCTGCGTTCATTATGATCGCTCCTTTAGAGTCAGTTCCGTAACAACCTCCACATGCGTCGAATGCGGGAACATATCTACAGGTTGAATTTCCTGCGTTTGATAACCCCCATCCTCCAAAATTCGGAGGTCACGTGCTAATGTAGCTGGGTTACAGGACACATAAACAACACGCTTTGGACGTTGCTCTAAAATTGTTTTTAGAAGCGCCTCATCGCAGCCTTTGCGCGGTGGGTCAACTACTAGGACGTCTGCTTCTTTGCCTTCCTTATACCAACGTGGAATAACTTCCTCTGCTGGGCCGGTCTCGAAATACGTATTCGTAAAGCCATTTAGTGCTGCATTGCGTTTAGCATCTTCGATAGCTTGTGGAACAATCTCAACACCCATAACAGCCTTTGCTTTTTGTGCAAGGAATAATGAGATGGTACCAATTCCACAGTAAGCATCAATTACTCGTTCATCACCCTGTAAGTCAGCGTAATCTAATGCTTGTTTATATAGGACTTCCGTTTGTTCAGGGTTTACTTGATAAAATGAACGGGCTGAAATTTCAAAGCGAACGTCGCCAATTGTATCGATAATAACGTCCTTGCCCCACAGGTTCACGGTTTCATCACCGAAAATAACGTTCGTTTTGTCGCTATTAACGTTTTGCATAATTGATGTTACATTCGGAACAAGCTTCTGGATTGTTCCAACCGCGGCTTCTTTTTGCGGGAATTTTCTCTTTTTAGTTACGAGAACAACCATAACTTCACCAGTTGCTCGTGCTTTACGAATAACTACGTGGCGCAGCATTCCCTCATTTGTTAGCTCGTTATATGGTCGAATACCTATTGTCGCTAGTTCCTTTTTCAAGCCTGCAAGAATAGCGTCCGCTTCACCTGTCTGAATTAAACAACGCTCCATATCCACAATGCTATGGGACTTCGTTTTGTAGAAACCAGCAATGGCTTGTCCTGCTTCATTTGAGGAGAAAGGTATTTGTGCTTTATTACGGTAATGCCAAGGCTCTTCCATACCCTTCACAGGCAGAACAGGCGCATCAATTTTACCAATGCGCTGCATGACATTACGCACCATGTTTTCTTTCCATTTTAACTGCCCTTCATAAGACAAGTGCTGTAATTGACAGCCGCCACATTGCTTGAAATATTCACAAGGCGCATCTACACGATCTGGTGATGGCTTAAGAATTTCTACAACCTTCGCAAAGCCATAATTTTTTAACGTTTTTAAAACATGTACTTCCGCCGTTTCATTAGGAAGTGCACCTTGGATAAATAATGGATAGCCATCGACCTTTGCGACGCCATTGCCATCATGTGTTAAATCTTCTATATAAACTGTTAGTCGGTCATTCTTTTTCACGGGTGCTGACATTCGTACATCCTCCATTTCAATCTCTTTATTGTAGCATGTTGCGGCGGATGAAAAAAGAACAAGGCTTCATATTAACTGCTCGGGCTTGTCGAGAATGTGATCAGGTCTGGTTCTGAACTGCTCGGGTATGCAAAAAAGTGATCGGCTCCGCGTACTCGAGCACTGAACGAACGGATACCTCTTCCCCTTTACACGATACACGAGTAGAAAAAAGAGCCGCTATTCGCGGCTCTTCTCCTCTTTCCTCACTGTGTGGTAATCTCTTGGTGCCCACCAGAAAGCAGCAACTAATCCAAGGATGACGACTATAAATGGCGCATAAAAAATAAAAAAACTTTCCATAGTTTTATCCCTCCTATGCATGATTGTCTTCTTTTCCTGTCACATAATTTTTGTTGAAGAGGAATAATTTCAACAACAAGAATAGTGATGGAACAAGTAGACACAGTCCTAAAATAAATGCTATGACGAGTGCAATTGCCATTTGTGTACTTGTAAAGCTATCGTAAATAGTTAAATACGGATACAGTAAATATGGATATTGAGCGATCCCATATGCGAAGAATGCTACTGCAAATTGGGCAATCAATAATCCAACTGCAAGACCGTAATTTTTTCGCATCCATATTAACACTACAGTAATAATAAACAGCACGGCTGATATGGCAAACATCCACCATAAATTAACCATATGATTGTAACTTTCAGGGTTGATGGATTTCATTTCGTACATAATACCGAGCGCACTCACCATTAATGGTATCGCCCAAACAAGTGCGTATTTTCGCATTAAATTTGATGCTTCCCTATCCTTTGCTTTATGCGCATACCAAGTTAAAAACACGGCTGAAATATAAAGTACAGCTGCAATACTCAACACGACAATACTCCAAGCAAATGGGCTCGTATACAATGTCCAATAGTTTAAGACAGGTTGCCCTCCAACAATATCAACATAGCCACCAGCAGCAATCGCGAATACAACAGAGAGTGAGGCTGGAATAAGTAAGCCTGCTATACCATACGTCAACGTGTAACCAATATGTCCACGTGTGCCATATGATTCAAACGCATAGTAGGAGCCTCGAATTGCAAGGAGCACTAGCGAAATACTAACTGGGACAAGTAAAATCGTTCCATAATAGAAAGCTGTTTGTGGGAAAAATCCAACAATCCCAACAAAGAAGAATACTAAAAAGACATTGGTTACTTCCCAAACAGGCGATAAATAACGCTTAATAATATTCGTTAAAATGTGATTTTTTCCGATGAGTAGGCTGTATGCATTAAAAAAGCCTGCACCGAAATCGATTGAAGCTACAATGACATAGCCAAATAGGAAAATCCATAATACTGAAATACCTAAAATCTCTAACGTCATAAGATGTCACCGCCTTTTTCAGCATGGCGATCTTCTATTTCACGCTCAATTGGATTCTTTTTGAACATACGAACTAAAACCACCATACTTCCTATTGCTAATACAGCATACACACCAGTGAACAGTAGCATCATTAAATCCACATGGTCACTCGTTGTGGCCCCTTCTGGTGTTCGCATTAATCCATATAAGATCCAAGGCTGTCGTCCCACTTCAGCAAGCCACCATCCTGCTTCAATTGCAATAATGGAAAGTGGTCCACCTGCAACAACAATCCATCTAAACCAACGTGTATGAATAAACCGCCAATCACGTGCTTTCCCGGTTACATAAAGCAGTGAAACAAATGCCATGAACATGCCAATAAACACCATGAGATCAAAGAGGTAATGAATATATAGTGGTGGTCGATCTTCTTTAGCAAATTGATCTAAACCAATTACCTCTGCATTTGGATTATTATGTGCTAAAACACTCAAAGCATAAGGTACTTTGATAGCATATTTTACTTCTTCCCCATCTAATACACCAAATAGTATAAGGGAAGCTTTATCTCCCGTTTCAAAATGCCACTCAGCTGCAGCTAGTTTTTCTGGCTGATATTCTGCTAAATATTTTCCTGAAAAGTCTCCAATAATCGCTGATGCAATGGAGAAAATCAGACCAATCTTCATAAGTAGTAATAAAGATTTTTTATGGTATACATGCTTAGAACCTCTAAGTAGACGATATCCTGCAATGGATGCTAACACAAATGCGGACGTCATATACGCTGTTACGAGAACGTGTGCTACCTTTGTCGGCATCGCTGGATTAAACATTGCTAAAAAAGGTTGAATATTCACTAGCTGACCGTCTACAATATCAAATCCTTGTGGCGCATTCATAAACGCATTAACAATTGATATAAACACAGCTGACATAGATGCACCGACAGCAACTGGAATTAACAGCAACATATGCTTTTTCTGACTATCGAAGCGATCCCAAGTATATAGGTAGATGCCCAGGAAGATGGCTTCAAAGAAAAATGCAAACGTTTCCATGAAAAGTGGTAATGCAATTGTTTGACCGGCAAGCTGCATAAAATTCGGCCAAAGTAAAGACAACTGTAAGCCAATTGCTGTCCCTGTTACAACTCCGACTGCAACAGTAATAACAAAGCCTCGTGCCCAACGTCTTGCCATTAAAATATAGTGCTCATCATTCTTTTTATACCCAGTCCATTGTGCAATCATAATCATTAACGGGACACCAACACCAATCGTTGCATAAATAATATGGAACGATAAAGTTAGCTCCGTTAATGCTCTACTCCAAAAGACTGCTGATTCATTCACCATTTCATTGCCCCCCTAACCTCCAAATACTCTTCCAAGTATGGAAAGTAGCATAATAATTGCAACACCAAAGCTTAGCCAAATGAGCTTTCTTTCCTGTGACTTATACAAAGGCACACTTCCTTTCCTTATCTCTTCCCCATTTTCCACTATTGCAACGAAAAAAACCTTTATAACGGACCGAAATTTCGGCCTATTATAAAGGTTTCAAATTTTGTTCAAGTAATATACGCACATTTGCCAAACATTTTTCTTATTTCATTCACAATACCAATTAAAGGATATAAATATCCGTATATGCGGTAATTCACCCATTAATACCTAATTGATTAAACATGCTTTCACATAAAATTAAACAGGGCTCCCTCCTAAATTGAAGAGAGCCCTGTTTTAATGTTCGTTACATACGGTCTTCCTCACGAATATCTGCTAGTGGAACAAAAATTTCAATATGGCGCTTTAAGTTTTCAAATGTTGCAGGCGCATCCCCACCATACTCACCATCTAAATTTAAATGTATTTCTTCTTCAGTAGATACTTTTACGACACTTGCCTTTTTATAAATTACACGATCATCATTTAAATGCTCGCCTCTTAATGCCATTGCGGCAAGCTGAATAAATTCAGGCAGGCTTACTTTTTTCAATACTATTAAAGTAAAGTAGCCATCGCTAATACTTGCGTCAGGTGCAAGCTTTTCAAAGCCACCCACTGAATTTGTTAAGCCACATAAAAACATCATGGCATCCCCATCAAAAACTTCACCATCATATTCGATACGCATGTGGGAAGCTTTAATTGATGGGATCATTTCTACTGCTTTTAAGTAATAAGCTAGCTGTCCAAGCATTGTTTTCATTTTACTTGGCACTTCATAAGTTAACTCTGTAATACGTCCGCCAGCGGCAATATTGATGAAATAGCGTTCCCCATTTAATAAACCAACATCAACCGGCAACGTTTCGCCTTTAATAATGATCTCAACGGCAGCTTCAATATTTCGAGGAATATGCACAGCACGGGCAAAGTCATTCGTTGTGCCCATTGGAATTAAACCTACTTTCGGGCGGTTCTCAAATGAACTCACACCTGAAACAACTTCATTTAATGTGCCATCTCCACCAACTGCAATGATTATGTCAAAGCCACGTTCAACTGCATTTTTAGCTGCAATGGTTGCATCGCCTTCACAGGTTGTTGCGTGACAAGATGTCTCATAGCCTGCTACCTCTAATTTTGCCAATACTTCTGGTAGATGCTTTTTAAACACTTCACGCCCAGATGTAGGATTATAAATGATTCTTGCTCGTTTCATAACATACCTTCTTTGCTTCATAAGATTCTATTTCTTTTAAACGAATTATACGTTTAAGTGTTGCATTGCTAATAGTCCACAAAAGCAAGGCATGTCCTCATTGTCTGACATGCAGCCTTGTGCTTTACAATTATCGCAATGCAGCTGTTACTTGCTTTTTAAAATCCTCATAAACAAATGTCCAATATGATTTATTCGTAATATTCTCTTCACGAATTTCTGCATATAGCGTTTTTTGGGCATCTTCAAATGTAGGATCTTCTTTATCAGGTAAAGTAGCTCGTTTACTCACTACTAGTTCTTGTAATTCTGGTGCACGTGGTCCCCATTTTCCAACAACCTGCCCAGCATCGTCTAATAAAATATAAACCGGAATTGCACGACCACCGTTTGTTAAATAGCGATCAATTAAATCTGTATCAGCATCACGTAGTACTGCGCACATTTCTAATCCTGCTGCCTCTGCAACTCGGCGAATAATTGGATTGTTTAACATTGCGTCCCCGCACCAATCCTCAGTAATTGTTAAAATTTTTGGTTGCTTGTCCTTTAGTAGTTCGATAAAACCATCGTTTAGTGGCACTTCGAAGCCATCATAAATACGGAAGCTTTCCTCTTTTAACGTCGTCATATTTTCCATGTATTGTTGAATCGAAATCGCATCATTGAAATATTGTTGTTCAGTTTTCATTGATAGGCCTCCTAAAGTTATATCATGTTCTATTCTATATTTTGCTATGAATACTCTTTTTAGACAACTATAATGTGCTAAGTTGGTATTTTTTAGTATTAATTTACATCAAATTTTGAAGAAAGGCACAATTTTGCTGTTCATGGCCTTTATCTTGTATAGATGCCCTAAAGATTCTTTAATATGTATTAATTTTAAAAGTAAAAAGCCAAGAAAACAAATTTGCTCTCTTGGCCTTCTGTTTAATTGCAATTAACGTTTTGCAATTTCTTGTTGTAATAATTTATTGACCATTGGTGGGTTCGCTTGACCTTTAGTTGCTTTCATAATTTGGCCAACTAAGAAGCCGATAGCACGATCCTTACCATTTTTGAAGTCTTCGATTGATTGTGCATTGTTGTCTAGAACTTCTGTAACGATAGCAAGTAATGCACCTTCATCAGAAATTTGAACTAAACCTTTTGCTTTAACGATTTCTGCTGCTGAACCGCCATTTTCTACTAATTCAGCAAATACTTTTTTACCGATTTTAGAAGAAATTGTACCGTCAGTGATTAATTTCACCATTTCAGCAAGGTTTTCTGGCGTTAGTGCAGTATCTTTAAGGTCTTTTTGTTCTGCATTTAGGTATGCAGAAACATCACCCATAAGCCAGTTTGCTGAAAGTTTTGCATCTGCCCCTTTAACTACCATAGCCTCGAAGAAGTCTGAGATTTCTTTTGAAATAACAAGAACTCCTGCATCATATGGTGTTAAGCCTAATTCATCAGCATAGCGTTTTTTACGAGCATCTGGAAGCTCGGGAATTTCTGATTTTACTCGCTCTAACCATTCATCAGAGATCGATAGTCGAACTAAGTCTGGCTCTGGGAAGTAGCGATAATCATCTGTTCCTTCTTTCACACGCATAAGAATTGTTTTACCTGTTTTTTCATCGAAGCGACGAGTCTCTTGATCAATTACCCCACCAGAAAGAAGGACATCAGCTTGGCGTAATTCCTCGTGTTCTATACCACGGCGAACATAGTTGAAAGAGTTTAGGTTTTTAAGCTCTGTCTTTGTACCAAATTCTTCTTGGCCGTATGGACGAATTGAAATGTTGGCGTCACAACGTAGTGAACCTTCTTCCATTTTACAGTCAGATACATCTGTATATTGGATAATTGATTTTAATTTTTCTAGGTAAGCATACGCTTCGTTTGCTGTACGAATATCTGGCTCAGAAACGATTTCTACAAGCGGTGTTCCTTGACGGTTAAAGTCAACTAAAGAGTGGTCACCAGAGTGAGAAAGCTTCCCTGCATCTTCTTCCATATGAAGACGCGTAATACCGATACGTTTTGTATAGCCGTCAACCTCGATATCAATCCAGCCATTTTTACCGATTGGCTTATCGAATTGAGAAATTTGATAAGCTTTCGGATTATCTGGATAGAAGTAGTTTTTACGGTCAAATTTTGTTTCTTGTTCGATTTCCATGTTTAGTGCAAGTGCTGCACGCATTGCGAAATCTACAACATTTTTATTAAGTACAGGAAGGACACCAGGATAGCCTAGGTCGATAACTGTAGTATTTGTATTTGGTTCAGCACCAAAGTGAGCTGGTGCTGGTGAGAAGATTTTTGAGTTTGTTTTTAACTCAACGTGTACTTCTAAACCAATGACTGTTTCAAAGTTCATGTTATTTTCCCTCCCAAATTTGAGGAACTTGTTTATGGAACTCCGTTGCTTGTTCGAAAGCATGAGCTACACGGTAAATTGTTGCTTCATCGAAATATTTACCGATAATTTGTAAGCCTAGTGGTAGACCATTTTCAATACCACATGGGATTGAGATGGCTGGCACACCAGCTAAGTTCATAGGAATCGTTAAAATATCATTCGCATACATCGTCATTGGATCATCGACGTTTTCACCAATTTTAAATGCTGGTGTAGGAGAAGTTGGTCCAATGATTACGTCAAAGTCTTCGAATACTTTGTCGTAGTCTGCTTTGATAAGTGTACGTGCTTGTTGAGCTTTTTTGTAGTAAGCATCATAAGTACCTGCACTTAGTGAGTAAGTACCAAGCATGATACGACGTTTTACTTCATCGCCAAAGCCTTGTGCACGTGTTTCTTTATAAAGGTCCATTAAGTTATTAACGTTTTCTGCGCGGAAACCATAACGGATACCGTCAAAACGAGAAAGGTTAGAGGACGCTTCAGAAGAAGAAAGAATATAGTACGCCGCAAGTGCATATTTCGAGTGAGGAAGTGATACTTCTTCTACTGTAGCACCTAAGCCTTTTAATACTTCTAATGCATCAAGCACTGATTGACGTGCTGCTTCGCCAACACCTTCACCAAGGAATTCTTTTGGCACAGCGATACGTAAGCCTTTTACGTCACCTGTAAGGGCTGCTGCGTAGTTTGGTACTTCTACGTCTGCAGAAGTTGAATCGTTTGCATCTAATCCTGCGATTGCTTCAAGTAAAAGGGCGTTATCTTCAACATTACGTGTAATTGGTCCGATTTGATCTAAAGAAGATGCAAATGCCACTAGACCAAAGCGAGATACACGTCCATATGTAGGCTTCATCCCTACAACACCGCAATAAGCTGCTGGTTGACGGATTGAACCACCCGTATCAGAACCAAGTGAGAATGATACTTCACCTGCTGCTACTGCTGCTGCAGACGCACCTGAAGATCCACCTGGTACGTGGTTTAAGTTCCATGGATTTTTTGTTGTTTTATAGTATGAGTTTTCATTCGAAGAACCCATTGCAAACTCGTCCATGTTTAATTTACCGATAGTGACCATACCGGCTTCACGTAGTTTTTTAACTACTGTTGCATCGTAAATTGGCATAAAGCCTTCTAGAATTTTAGAAGCACAAGTTGTTTCTAAGCCTTCTGTAACGATGTTGTCTTTTACACCGATAGGAAGACCAAAAAGTGGTCCACGCTCTTCAAATGGCACTTTGTCCATTTCAGCTGCTTGTGCAGTTGCTTTTTCTTCGTTTGAAGCAAGGAAAGCTTGTACATCGCCGTCAAGCTTCGCCACACGTTCGTATGCTTCTTTTGTTAAATCAGCAATTGTTAGGTTACCCGCTTTAATTTCAGCTTGTAGCTCCTTTGCTGAACGTTCAAATAACGTCATGAGGAATCCTCCTATGTTTTAGTATTACATGATAGCTGGTACTTTTACTTGACCATCTTCTTGTTCTTTTACGTTTAACATCATTACTTCACGGTCTAAGCCTTTTGTTGCCACATCTTCACGCATTACGTTTACTAGTGGTAAAACATGAGTTGTTGGTTCAACATTTGTTGTATCTAACTCGTTTAATTGCTCTGCGAAGTCTGTAATTTTACCAAGCTGTTCAGCAAATTTCTCTGCTTCCTCTTCCGTAATTGCAAGACGTGCTAAATTTGCAACGTGCTTAACTTCTTCTTTTGTTAATTTTGCCATTTTTCACACCTCCGAATACTCATTCAATTCATTGTTTTTATCGATAACAATAGGGTTGAATAAAGTTAACCATGCAAATAATCATAACATTTTTCATATTAAAAATCACAACTTTCACCAAAAATAAAGAAACTTTCACTACTATGACGAAGTGTTGTCTTTAGGGACTGTTTTTAGAATCCTTCATATAGACTTCGCTTTTCGCGAGCGAGGCATGGATCGCGTCGCTGTACTCTCTTTTATAAGTCGATTTAAGTGCTCTATCCGTTTTTGCTCTTCTATCCGTCGATTCTAGTAGTCTTTCCGTCGCTTTTGCTTTTCTATCCATCACTTCAAAGAAGTCTATCCGTCACTTCGATTAATTCTTCCAACAAATATAATTGAATCTCATTTTTCTCCCACAAAAAAAATAGTCAGCACGAGGCTGACTATAAATTAATAGATATGGACGTATGGTTCCTTTTCGTTGGCATTCTTTACGATTAATGCCTCTGGGCCGTTAATCGATGTAATACTTACTTCCACATTGATGTTATCAAATTGATTGATAAGAACACCTGTTAAATATTGTGTAAAGCCTATAATTTCAAGCTTGCCAAAGAATTGGATTGGAACTTCAATCGTTAGCTTTTGAATTTTTTTGTTTTGATAGAAGCCTGTTCCTATCACACTAGTATAGTTTGAAAAATATTTATCTACATCTTGTTTAAAATTCTTAAAGTTATTGCTATCATCTCGGTATACATCCTGTGATTCACTCGTTGGGAACAGTACATATTCTTCATCAAGTGCTTTCCAATCAGATACATCATTTTGTCCTGCTTTTGCTACGCCATAACTAAAATACGTTCCTGGAATAATGTCATTGCGAGCCTTTTGTTTAAATAAGCCTACTACAATCGGTATATCTTTCAATTCATCACGAGTTCTTAGGCGAGACACAATTTCAGCGGCCATCTTCTTTCCTTGCTCAACAAGTTTTGCCTCTGGAATTGGTTGCTCAAAGTAATCTCCATACTTTTCTTTTTGATAGTAATAAATAGAGTTTAAGGCAAGTCCTATCGATATACCGCCTAATTTTACTTTGTTATCACTAGTTTTTGTTAAATAATTTTGCTCAACAATATGTGATAAATAGATTGGAGCCTTTGTTGCACGTTCTTCTGCCGGCATTGAGTCCGTCGTTGGAGGATTTAAACCCTCTTTCTTTTGTGAACTACGTGCTAGCCAATTTGACACTGTATTTTCCGCTAAATATTGCCCTTCTTGGAAGAAGTAGTTTTCTGTGTCAAACTCATTTTGAGAAAGACGCATTAAACCTGTTTCTACTTCCTTCATATCATATTTCGTAAAGATATTTGAAACTACTAATCCTCTGCTAGCACTTTGTTTATAAGGTGTTAGCGTTCTATAGTATGAATCATCAATCTGTAGGTTTGGGATAATTGTTGTTTCCGCTTTTTCCTGTTGCGTATCCTGTGTAAGCTCTGTCTCCTTCTCTTTAGAAGGCACACAGCCGACTAGCATTGCAGCAGCGACAATTGCTGGAATGAGTCGAAATGACTTCATTATTTTAGGACTCCTTTACTGAAATTCAGATTCTGCTCGACGAATTACCTACCTGTGGGCGAAAGAGACGTTTATAAAATGCCTCTACTTTTCACCAAGTGGCTAGGACAATTCATCTTACTTTACTATAATATTTGGATCATCACCATAACGTGTGGTTGATTTCCGTTCCGACCGGGCGCTTTCCTGGTGGCGTCCAGTCGGAACGGAAATAAGCTTATATAAGGTATACATTTTAACAAATGTCATCCACAACTTTTGGTGATGAGCCTGATATTTTCCATTATTAGACGAGGTTAAATTGTTCGATCAGGCTGTCTTCATTCCAAACTTCAATGCCCAACTGCTCAGCTTTTGTTAGTTTAGAACCCGCATCCGCTCCTGCAATGACAAGATCAGTTTTTTTGCTGACACTGCCTGTAACAATACCACCTAACTCTTCTATTTTCGCCTTTGCTTCGTTACGTGTCAATTGCTCAAGTTTACCAGTTAATACGATTGTTTTACCTGCAAAAGGATTATCCCCTACAACAACCTCTACCTTTTTACCTTTATACGTCATATTGACACCTACTTCAGCAAGGCGATCAATGACTGCACGTGCATCCTCATTTGAAAAATACTCGACAAGTGATGAAGCCATTTTATCGCCAATTTCATGAATCGCCACTAGTTGCTCCTCTGTTGCTGCCATTACCGCTTCCATCGTTCCAAACTCCTCTGAAACGATTTTTGCTGCCTTTTCACCAACATGGCGTATACCTAACCCAATTAGTAGACGCTCCATCGAATTTTCCTTGGAAGCCTGAATAGCATTGACTAAATTCGTCGCTGATTTTTCTCCCATACGCTCAAGCTCGACAAGCTGTTCTATAGTTAAGTGATACAAATCAGAGATATCATGAATTAAATCTGCTCGTAATAATTGCTCAACGACTTTATCACCAAGACCGTCAATATTCATAGCATTACGCGATACGAAATATTTAATGCTCTCCGCAATTTGTGCAAAGCATGCTGGATTTACACAACGTAATGCCACTTCTCCTTCAATACGAATAAGTTCGCTATCACAAACAGGGCAATTTTCAGGCATTACATATGGAACTGAGTCTTCAGGGCGCTGCTCCAGTATTACACCTACAACTTGAGGAATAATGTCTCCGGCTTTTCGGATAATGACCGTATCTCCTAGTCGAATATCTTTATCTCGAATCAAATCCTCATTGTGTAATGATGCACGTTGAACTGTCGTACCTGCCACTTGAACAGGCGATAGAATAGCAGTTGGTGTAACAACCCCTGTGCGCCCAACCGTTAAATCAATATCAAGTAATGTTGTGACTACTTCCTCAGCAGGGAATTTATAGGCAATTGCCCAACGTGGACTCTTTGCTGTATAACCGAGCTCATCCTGTTGTGCATAGCGGTCCACCTTAATAACAATGCCATCAATTTCATAGGCTAAATTCGGACGGTTTTCAGTCCATTTTTCGATAAAGGCTAGTACATCTTCAATCGTTGAGCAGCGTTGACGCTCTTTGTTTGATGGGAAGCCTAGCCCCTCTAAATAATCGAGCATCTCTGCATGACCGTCAATACCATACGCCTCGCCATCTCCCCCGATTGCATAAATGAAAGTTGATAGCTGACGACTCGCTGCTATTTTAGGATCTAACTGGCGTAAAGAACCAGCAGCTGCATTTCTCGGATTCGCAAATAATTCTTCTCCATTTTCAGCACGAAGGGTATTCAATTTATCAAATGATTTTTTAGGCATATACGCCTCGCCACGTACTTCAATTGTAAGTGGTTCCTTCAAACGGAGAGGTATTGCTCGAATCGTTTTTAAATTCGCTGTAATATCTTCCCCTACAACACCGTCTCCTCGCGTTGCACCTTGTACAAAAACGCCATTCTCGTATTTTAATGAAATGGCAAGACCATCAATTTTCAGCTCGCAAACATAGGAAAAGTTATCACCGATTGCTTGACGCACTTTACGGTCAAATTCACGTAAGTCTTCTTCATTAAAAGCGTTTGAAAGACTTAGCATAGGGTAATCGTGAGTCACTTTTTTAAAGCCTTCCACCACTGCTCCGCCAACACGCTGTGTCGGTGAATCTGGGTGAATGAGTGACGGATTCTCTTCCTCTAATGCAATAAGTTCATGTAATAATTGGTCATAAACACTATCCGCTACGACAGGTTTATCCAACACGTAATAGGCATGACCGTATTCATGCAATAATTTATTTAACTCCTCAATGCGCTGTTCGATTTCGTTCATTTAAGTTCCCCCGCTTACACTTTTTCAATAGGTGCAAATTGTGCTAGTAATCGCTTAATACCGATAGGTTGTGGGAAGGCAATATCCAGCTCTGTACTATCACCCTCACCTTTTACACTAACAACCATACCTGTTCCCCATTTTTTATGGAACGCTTTGTCTCCAGCCTTCCAGCCGAATTGGTCTCCACCAGTTGTTTGTAAACGAGCTGTTGCAGGCTGTGTGTTCTGAATTGCTCCAAGTGTGCGTTTCTGATAGCCACCTGTTGAACGATTACTAGAGGCAAACGGAACCTCAGGCTTCGAACCACCTTTGGATATTGATTCTGTAATATCCTCTGAAATTTCACCTAAGAAACGTGACACATTGTTATAGCTAGAACGACCAAAAATCGTACGACTTTGTGCACTCGTTAAATATAAACGTTCCTCGGCACGTGTTATACCTACATATGCTAAACGACGTTCTTCTTCCATTTCATCCATATCATCAAGTGAACGAGAATGCGGGAAGATATTTTCCTCCATGCCAATGATAAAGACGATAGGGAATTCTAAGCCCTTAGCGGCATGCATCGTCATTAAAATAATGTTGCCCTTCGATGCATCCTCTTTATCAAGTGCATCAATATCTGCAATTAGAGCTAAATCTGTTAAAAAGGCAACTAAGCTCTTATCATCACTACGCTCTTCAAAAGCCTTTGTTACTGATAAAAACTCTTCAATATTTTCTAAGCGGCTTTCTGCTTCAATCGTCTTTTCGTTTTGTAGCATTGCACGATAACCAGATTTGTCAATGACCTGCTCTACAATTTCTGTCACAGATAAATACTCTTGCATCTCTGTAAAGCCTTTAATCATCGCATAAAATTGCTCAGCTGAATTAGCAGCTTTCCCTGAAAGACCCATGAATACAAGATCGTTCATTGCATCAAAAATAGAACGCTCTTGTTCAATCGCATAGCGCGCCATTTTTTCAAAAGAGGTTGCACCTATACTACGCTTTGGCTCATTAATAATACGTGCGAGTGATAAATCATCATCATTATTGGCTATGAGGCGCAAGTAGGCAAGTAAATCCTTAATCTCTTTACGATCATAGAACTTAGTACCACCAACTATTTGATAAGCCATATTGGACTTAACAAGCACTTCCTCCATCACACGGGACTGAGCATTTGTACGATATAGTATCGCAAAGTCATCAAATGAACGATTTTCTTTTTGAATAAGCTGTTGGATTGTTTGTACAACGAATTGCGCTTCCTCTTGCTCGTTATACGCTTTGTACAATACGATTTTTTCACCTTCTGCATTTTCTGTACGCAGTTCTTTTGGATAACGTGTCGTATTATTTTGAATGACGTCATTTGCCGCTTGTAGGATGCGTTTTGTTGAACGATAATTTTGCTCAAGCATAATGGCCTTAGCATTAGGATAATCCTTTTCGAAAGAAAGAATATTACCAATGTCCGCACCACGCCAACGATAAATCGATTGGTCTGAATCACCTACAACACAAATATTTTTAAATTTCTTGGCAAGCAGCTGAACAAGTAAATATTGAGATTTATTCGTATCTTGATATTCATCAACATGAATATATTGGAATTTGTTTTGATAGTATTCAAGCACTTCTGGTACACGGTTGAATAATGTAATAGTTGTCATGATTAAATCATCAAAATCTAGTGATTGATTGCGACGTAGTCTTTTTTCATAACCTTTATAAACACGGGCAATCGTTTTTTCGTAAGGATTATTTTCATTGATTTGACCTGCATAATCGTCCGCAGTTTTACATTCGTTTTTTGCTGAACTAATCGCATTTAAAATCGCACGTGGTTCAAAACGTTTAGCGTCAATATTTTCATCCTTCATAACATTTTTAATAACTGATAGCTGATCAGTAGAGTCTAAAATTGAAAAGTTACGTGACATCCCAAGCTGATCAATATTGCGTCGTAAAATTCGCACACACATTGAGTGGAATGTCGATACCCACATACTGTCACCAGTTCCGTTGCCTAGAATGCCATCTATACGCTCTCGCATTTCACGTGCAGCTTTATTTGTAAATGTGATTGCTAAAATCTTTGATGGATATACTTCTTTTTCAATTACTAGGTATGCAATACGATGTGTTAATACACGTGTTTTCCCTGATCCAGCACCCGCCATAATTAGAAGCGGTCCCTCTGTTGTTTTGACTGCATTTTCCTGCTCAGGGTTCATACCTGCTAATAAGTTTTTCGTTAACTGCTCCATTCCGCACCGCCTTACAAACATTTGTTCTTACATTATATATTATTTTTTACAGCCTTAACAGTCGCAAGTGCAGCTTTTAAATCTTCATAAATAATATTACCAACTACTACTGTATCAGCATATTTTGCCATTTCTGCTGCTTGCTTAGCAGATGTAATGCCGCCACCGTAAAACAGTCGGGTATTTTTCAATTCATTTTTCACAGCACTGACAACCTCAATATCACCATAAGTTCCGCTATACTCTACATAAAATACAGGTAGTCTAAAGAAATTTTCAGCCATACGTGCATAGGCAACAACATCATCAATGGATAAATCGGTTTTCGCACTCGTTACTTCTGCTACTTTACAATTCGGGTTTAAAATACAATAACCTTCAGCGACTAATTCATCCCATACCATAATATCTCCATATTCTTTAATGGCTTCATGGTGTAGATTTTTAATCCACTTTGGGTCATCACTATTCAACACGGTTGGAATGAAATAATAGTCATAACCTGGTGTTACTGAATCAATCGCAGAAATTTCTAGCGCTATTGGTACTTCAAAGCGTCTTACACGAACAAGTAAATCTAATACACCATCTAAAGTTACACCGTCTGTTCCGCCAACTATAATAACATCTGTACCTGATTCACAAATTTTTTCTAGTGCCTCATCTGAAATATCTTTAGCTGGGTCTAGCTTGAACACATGTCTCCATTCTAAATAATCCATCTATTTTTACCACCTATCATTTTCTATCTATTCGTTTACAAGTATAGCTTATGACTGTCTACAAAAAAATGAAAAAGACTGGGTAAAAACTCTACCCAGCCTCTTTACCTACTATTCTTTTGGTGCTTGAAACGGCTTTTCATCTGGATACAAACGACCTAACATTTCATCATATGTATCATTGCCATAATCAAAGCAACGACGTACACGCGAAATAGTTGCTGTACTTGCACCTGTTTCCTTTTTAATGGATTCGTAGGTTTTCTTTAAACGTAGTAAATGCGCAACCTCAAAGCGTTGTGCCAGCGATTGAATTTCACTAATCGTACATAAATCATCAAAAAACTTATAACATTCTTCGATGTCTTTCAGCTCTAACACTGCTTTAAATAATTGATCTGTTTGATGCCCTCGAATTTTTTCGATTTGCATGCAATCTTCCTCCCTTTAGGGCTGCGTTTTCACCATTGCTTGTAACCCTGGTGAAGTTGGTACGAAATGAATCCAAGACTTCCCTGGTACTAGCTTTACAAGCTCCCCAGACTCTTCTACAGCCATTGGTATTCCATCAATATTAGCCCATTTGACTTCTCTCATATAGCCATTTTGAAATACATACGCATTTCCACCAGAAGTTAAATCAATATCTTGGCGTCCCTCATTATCAATAGTTCGATGTTTCATTTCAAAAAATAGAACATTTGAAAATGATAATTTGTCGCCTGTTAACATATCCTTTGTGTCAACGCCAGCCGATTGTCGTCCATAACTATTACTTTGATGATCATACACATATGAATTATGGAAATACTCACTATTTCCGTAGTAAATGTCAACTCGACTTGTTTCACTGCCTATTTTACCACGTTCATCGGGTTCATAAAAAGCCTCATGTACTTTTTCATGGTAACTCATTGAAGCGCCCACTTTTTTCGCTCCATTTAATATATTTTCAGACGTAATATACGAGTTATGTGGAGCAACACGGTCTTTTGAACGTTTAAAAAGTGTGCCATCATACTCCATACCATTTATATTGTCGACTACATTATTAGTAAGCATAGATTTTGCCTCTGGGCTATAACCATGTGCTACGTAAAATGCATCATAGCCTTTCGCAAGATCAACAAAATAAGAGCGAGCACTACGAACTGGTCCTACATTTTCTGGCAGTTCACTTTGATAAACTGCTAATAAACGCGTAACATTGCCTTCTGCTAGCATTTCATAAATGATATCTGCCGCTTCTATTCCTGATTGCGGACGTGCTTTCGGATGATTATTAACGGTAACAATAATTGGGCGTTGTGTAATTTCTTCCTTAACAGCTTCACCTGTTAACGGAGCAACTTTCGCCCCTTCTTGAATAGGCTCTTCAATAGCAGTTCCATCGTCGACCTTGTTCGTATCATCTTCCTTCACTTCCGACGAATCTTTGGAACATCCTCCTATCAATAAGGTACTAAAAGCCATTGCGATAAATAGTTTCTTCGGTTTGAACACAAGCATTACTCTCCTTTAGTCAATTACATCTAACTGTAATTCTGTGGCTATACCATAGGGAAACTTCAACTAGCGCATCACTGCTGGTAATAATAACTTATTCTTCATAACATCAAAAATCCCTTTTGGTGTTATACGGATATATGGTAAATGTGTCGATTGTAAGAATAGTAAAGAATAAATTGCGTCTCCTAAGTGGTAACCACGTTCCGCTAATGCTTGTTTTAAGAACTTCTCTTTTTCTGTTAGCTCCTTAACATCCCCATCATATAAAAAACCGCCAATAGTTAAAGGAACATCAGCAATTACTTCACCTTTTTCAACAAGTACAATACCACCACGCATTGCTTTCATTTCTTCGAAAGCTTTTATCATATCGTCTTTATTTTTTCCGATCAGTAAAATATCGCCTGTATTCGAATAAGATGAGGCAAAACCTTGAACACTAGTGGCAAAACCTTTAATCATCGTATTAACATGCCAATTGCCATCTCTATTGATAAGTATTAAATAGCATTCATCATGATCTGCAAGCTGTCCTTCTCTAGTAATTAAAGAGTTATATGGTTTTGTAATAACATCATTAACTAACTCAATTCCAAATGGCATCGAGAATTGAAAATCATGTGTCGTTAATGAAAAATCTAAGTCAAATTCAGGTAACGCTGAATAATCAATAGTAGCAAGTTTTTGCACTTGCTCTCCATCGCGTTTTAACCAAACACCCTTCGATAGTACGCTCTCAGGAACTGGGTGCCATTCATCTTGTAAAATATTAAGGGAAGCAAATCGACCAGTTGCGATAAAGCCATGTAAGTTGGACATATTATAATAACGTGCCACATTATAGGAAGCCATTTGATATGCATCTATTGGTGTTACACCTGCATCTAAGGCTACTTGAATACATTTATCCATCACACCGTCCTCATGAAAAGAAGGGGGCGAGCCATCTGTTGTCATCATTAAATGGTCAAAAATAGGTAGCTCATTTTCGACTATTCCCTTTAATAGATTTGGTAAGTCTGGACGTATTGAAGAATGACGCAGTGTTACAGCATATCCTTGCATAATACGTCGCTCTACTTCTTCAACTGTCATCGCTTCATGATCACCATCAGCACCAAGTAGCTTCATTCGTGCTAAAGTTCGTTCTGATGCGCCTGGGAAGTGCCCTTCTATTTTTTTCCCGTAGCCCTTAGCCATTTGCATACGATAGAGCATTTGATCATCTCCATGTAACAATCTTGGCCAGCCCGTTAATTCTCCTCCAAGTAAAACATCATCTCGTTCTAGCCATTCCAAAATGGACGTATTAGAAAAAATTTCTTCCTCCTGTTCCATTTCAGTTTGCGAATCAAAACGAGTCCACCAATAAAATGAAAACGGTAGCTTTTTCAAATCATCTAGTATTGAAAACGCTTTCTTATTTTCTAAAGATAAAACGAAGCTTAAATTATCTGAAATAAAAGTTGTAGTTCCTAGCTGTCCACAAAAATCAGCAAAAGATTGTGGATGGTATAACTGGAACGGATGAACATGCGGCTCAATATATCCTGGTACAATTGTTTTATTCGTACAATCGACTACCTCAGTCCCATCTAATAACGGAGGCATTCTATCACCAGCATAGACAATACGATCTCCTAAAATCCAAATGTTCCCTACTATCCACTGTTTAAGCATGCTATGTAAATAACGTGCATTTTTTAATACGATATCCGGTGCTTTTTTACCATCAATTACAGCTAATTGTTGGCGTAATTCTGTAATTTTCCATACTGGATCCATTCTATTCGCCCCTTCCTAAATTACGTAAAATTTCATTGTGTAAATCCAACGTGAAATCACATACTACTACTGCATAAACGCATTTTTTCATAAAATTAGTGCTTTATGCAATCATCTTGTTTCAATCGTAACACAGCACTTTCATAAAGCAAAGTGCACCCCGCTTTATTTTTTCCACAATGACTAAAGGAGGAATTATTATGATGCAAGAAACGAATTTAAGCGAAAAAAATGCTTTCTGTCGTTTTAGCATGGGTACATGTTTAACGGCATTTGGTATCGCTAAAGTCTCAAGAAATCCTAACTGTATGAAAGGTCGATTGATGATTGCATTTGGTGCCATGAAAATGGCTGAGGGTATCTTTAAATATTGCCCAACTAAAGCTTTATTGTGCTCTAGTATGGAAGGTGCTATGAACAACAACAGTAACAACAGTAACAGCAGTAACAGCAACTCTTCTATGCAAAGTATGTTCAGCGGCCAAAATTCTATGTCATCTGAACAAATCGACAAACTCATGAAGGATTTCTCCTCTGCTATATCTGGAAATACGTCAGGTTCAAACGCAACTGCTTCAAAGCAATCTGACTCCAGCACTTCAAATCAAAATTCCTCAGAAACTAAAAATTCTACAAATAAAGCACAAAATCCTTCTTAGTCAAAGGAGCCGTCTCAACTGTATTGTTGAGACGGCTTTCATCCTTTTTAATCCTACGTTTGAAAACAATAAGAAGTTTCAAAGTATGATTAAAAAAATTTAATTCAAGTGCGTTATCATTTTCATTAATTAGAAGGCTCTGATTTCCGCTACGGGCTACTCGCTTTCCTGCGGGCGAGCGTCGAGCCGCTTCCTCCGCTCCGCTCCGTGCAGGGTCTCGTCTGTCTCGCTTTCCCGCGGGAGTCGAGTAGCCCTACGCTACAATCAGTTAAAATGGGAATTTAATAGCAAAATAGCAACACAAAAAACCCTTTTATTACTCAATAATAAACCTATTTTCCCCAAATCAATACGTCTGAAGAAATTTCACAACACTATAAAATATTTGTTATTAACCATTTAGTAGCCTGCAATGCAAACGAGCTTCTTCTAATTAAATTTATACTAAAACTTTGGGCGACATTTAATAAAACATATGCTATGTATCTAAGTTGATTGTAGTGGAGACTGGGCGACTCCTTGGGGATCAGCGTCACAGATGAGACCCTGCAGCGAAGCGAAGCGGCTCATCGGACGCCCCCAGGAAAGCGCCCAGTCGGAACGAAAATCAACCACACGCTATGATGATAAACTTAAGCAAAATGTAAATAAAAAATCCTTTTATCGAGTAATTATAAATCTATATCTCCCTAATCATTACGCCTGATATTTAGTTACTCAACAACTATTTAAACGTGCGCCAGCCGATATCTTTGCGGTAGAAGAAATTGTCCCATTTTTCAGTAGCAATGCCTGCGTAAACTTTTTCTTGTGCTTCTTTTAAAGTAGATGCTTTTGCGCCAACTAATAAAACTCGGCCACCATTACCAACGAAGTTCTCTTCTACAAGCTTTGTACCCGCATGGAATACTGCGTGTGAAGCTGATAGAGCCTCTAGATTAGGTAATGTATTTCCTTTTTCAACGTCTCCAGGATAACCTTCTGCGGCAATTACTACGCCTAGCATAGCTTCTTCAGACCATTGCAGATCAAATGGCTTTTCATCCATCAAGGCTGTCATAAATGCGCCAAAATCAGATGCCATACGTGGTAAAACTACTTGTGTTTCTGGATCTCCAAAGCGTGCATTAAACTCAATCACCTTTGGACCATTTTTCGTTAAAATCAATCCTGCATATAGTATCCCTGTAAACGATACACCATCTGCCTCCATACCTTTCACGGTTGGTTCCACAATCGTCTTATAAGCTTCGTCTACTATTTCTTGTGCGATTTGAGGTACTGGTGAATACGCTCCCATACCACCTGTATTTGGACCTTTATCGCTATCATAAGCACGTTTATGGTCTTGAGCAATCACCATTGGGTAAATCTGACCTTTATGGACAAATGACATAAAGGAGAATTCTTCTCCGTCCAGGAATTCTTCAATGACAACACGAGAAGAGGATTCACCAAAACGTTGGTTCCCAATCATATCCTCTACAGCTTCAATTGCATCTTCTGCAGTCATTGCTACAACTACACCTTTACCAGCTGCTAAACCATCTGCCTTGATAACGATTGGAGCACCTTGTTCCTTAATATATGCAATAGCCTTATCTGCTTCAGTAAACGTTTCATGGGCTGCTGTTGGGATATGATATTTATTCATAATATCCTTAGCGTATGATTTACTGCTTTCAATTTGTGCTGCTGCCTTTGTTGGACCAAATACTCGTAAACCACGAGCAGTAAAGAAATCAACGATGCCTTCAGCAAGTGGTTGCTCAGGCCCTACAAAGGTTAAATCTACTGCATTTTCTTTTGCAAATTGTGCAAGACCTGCAAAATCCATAGTATCAATAGCAACGATTTCCGCATCGCTCCTCATGCCATCATTACCAGGTGCTACAAATACTTTATTAACAGATGGTGAAATACTAAATTGTTTAGCGATAGCATGTTCTCGACCGCCACTTCCAATGACTAATACTTTCATTTTAGGGAATCCTCCTATTTGTAAGTAAGACCGAGATGAACCAACATCTCGGTCTAGTTTTTAACATGTTCTGATTAGTGTTTGAAATGACGTACGCCAGTGAATACCATCGTAATGCCGTACTCATTTGCTTTATCGATTGAATCCTGATCTTTTATAGAGCCGCCTGGTTGAATAATGGCTGTAATACCAGCCGCTGCAGCCGCTTCTACAGTATCGCTCATTGGGAAGAATGCATCTGATGCTAGCGCTGCACCTTTTGCTTTTTCGCCAGCTTGCTCAAATGCGATTTTAGCTGCTCCAACACGATTCATTTGACCAGCCCCAACACCAAGTGTCATTTGAGAATCTGTAACAACGATAGCATTAGATTTAACGTGCTTCACAACTGCCCAGCCAAGTCGTAATGCTTCCCATTCTTGTGCTGTCGGTTCACGGTCTGTCACTACTTTAATATCTGCATTTGCAAATCCGTAGCGATCTGGTTCTTGTACAAGAAGACCACCTTCAACCGATACAACATTGAATTTGTCTTGTTTTGCTTGCTCGAAAGGTATTGTTAATAAACGAATATTTTTCTTCTTCGTTAAAATATCAAGTGCTTCTTGGGAGAATGCTGGTGCAATAATAATTTCTAAAAAGATATGGCTTAATTTTTCAGCAGTTGCTGCATCTACTTCCATATTTAAAGCAATAATACCACCGAAAATAGACGTTGGATCTGCTTCATATGCTTTATCAAACGCTTCTTCTAATGTTGTGCCAGTTCCAACACCACAAGGATTCATGTGCTTTACAGCTACTGCTGCGGGCATTTCGAACTCTTTGACAATTTGTAATGCTGCATTCCCGTCCTGAATATTGTTGTATGATAATTCTTTACCATGCAGTTGCGTAGCATAAGCTAGTGAAAAATCAGAGCCTAGACGTTTTTGATAGAATGCTGCTTTTTGATGAGGATTTTCACCATAGCGTAAGTTTTGCTTTAATTCATATGTCATTGTTAAGCTCTCTGGGAACTCTTCTTCTGTTAAGTGGTTTGATATATATGAATCATAAGCGGCTGTGTGACGGAAAACTTTTGCAGCTAACTTACGACGTGTTTCAATAGTCGTTGCACCATTAGCTTTCAGTTCCTCTAATACGTTCGCATAGTCATTGCTATCCACAATTACTGTTACATATTGATGGTTTTTTGCTGCAGAACGTAACATTGTTGGACCACCGATATCAATATTTTCGATAGCGTCATCCCATGTTACATTAGGCTTTGAAATTGTTTCAACGAACGGGTAAAGATTGACACAAACAATCTCAATTGGCTCAATTCCATGCTCATTCATTTGTGCTTGATGAGAAGCATCGTCAAACTTTCCTAATAGTCCACCGTGAATCATTGGATTTAAAGTTTTTACACGACCATCTAAAATTTCAGGGAATTTAGTTACTTCATCTACTGCTGTTACGGCAACATTATTGTCTTGTAACATTTTTTTCGTACCACCAGTTGATAAAATTTCATAACCTAATGCTACTAGTTCCTTTGCAAATTCTAAAATACCATCTTTATTGGAAACACTGATTAATGCACGTTTTGTCACAACGAAATCCTCCTAATTTTTATCGTGTTTGCCACGAATATGTCTTGCTATTAATGGTCGGACAGAGTTAGGTATTGATTGGGCAATCTTTCGAAGACCTAACTCTCTCTCATCATTCCATTACTTTAATAATTGCTCTAAAGCTTTTGTGTATAGTTCATGCTCTTCCTTATGAATGGCCGTTTCTGTTGCCTCACGGTCACCTTCAACAACTTGAACTGCCGATTGGGCAATAATTGGCCCTGTGTCCATACCTTCATCTACAAAATGGACGGTTACACCTGTTACCTTAACTCCGTGTTCCATTGCTTGACCAATGGCATCCTTCCCAGGAAAAGCCGGTAATAATGAAGGATGAATATTCACAATGCGCTGTGGGTATGCAGTTAGTAATACTTCACTAATTAAGCGCATATAACCTGCAAGCACAATCCATTCTACCTGACATTCATGGAGAGCATCGATAATAGCAGTCTCGTAATCTGCTTTTGATGTAAACTCTTTCGGACTTAAAGCTAGCACTGGAATACTATAATTTTCAGCACGTGTAACTACGAATGCGCTAGGCTTGTCTGTAACAACAAGTTCGATCTTTGCATTTAGTTCACCACGTTCAATTGCCTCTTGAATAGCTTGAAAATTACTGCCGCTACCTGAAGCAAAAACGGCAATTTTAGTTGGTGCAGTCATTACACTAAACTCCCATCATGTGAGCCATTGAATACAACACCTTCGCCTTTCACAACGCGACCGATTTTGTATGCTTTTTCACCATTTGCTTCAACTGTAGCAAGCACTTTATCTACTTCGTCTGCAGGTACAGCTAAAACGAAACCAATGCCCATATTAAAGACATTATATAAATCCTTGTCCTCTAGCTGTCCTTTTTCTTTTAAAAACTCAAAAATACGTAAGACTGGCCAAGAACCTAAGTCAATTTCAGTTGCTAAACCTTCCGGCATCATACGTGGTAGGTTTTCATAAAAACCACCGCCAGTTACATGTGCACAGCCATGAACGTCTGCTGCTTTTAAAGCTGCAAGTACAGGTTTCGCATATAATTTTGTTGGCACTAACAAAGCTTCTCCGATAGGACCAAGATCCTCGTAGCCTTCCACAATCGAATCAACTGCGTAATGATTATCCGCAAAGACAATTTTTCGCACTAATGAGTAACCGTTTGAATGTACCCCACTCGAAGCAATACCAACAAGCACGTCACCCTCTACGATTTTCTCACCTGTTACGATGGCTGATTTTTCACAAGCTCCTACTGCAAAACCAGCTAAATCATACTCATCTTCTTCGTAAAGACCTGGCATCTCTGCAGTTTCACCGCCGATTAATGCTGCACCTGATTGCACACAGCCATCTGCAACGCCTTTTACAATTTGCTCAATTTTCGCTGGCTCTGCTTTGCCAAGGGCTACATAATCTAAAAAGTACAATGGTTCTGCACCTTGCGCTACGATATCATTGACACACATCGCTACACAGTCCACACCAATCGTGTCGTGCTTGTCCACCATAAACGCTAGCTTTAGCTTTGTCCCAACACCATCTGTACCTGAAATAAGAACAGGTTCCTTAAGATTTAGTTCTGACAAGTCAAACATACCACCAAAACCACCAAACGTGCCCATCACACCTAGACGGTTTGTACGTTCAACGTGAGACTTCATTCGTTTTACGGCTTCGTAGCCTGCTTCAATATTTACACCTGCTTGTTCATATGCTTTTGACACGCAGAGTTCCTCCTTATCATCCAAATCGCCTTGGCACATCTGAATCTAGATTAGTAATCATTGTTAGACGTGTTTAGATGTTTTTCTTAACGTAATAGTTCTTTTTCATGCGGTAAGATTGTATCTGGGAAAATTTCTGTTGGATATTTACCTGTAAAGCACGCAAGGCATAATCCACGGTTTTCATCTTCATATGGTCTTGCAATCGTCTCCACCATACCTTCAACAGAAAGGAATGTGAGTGAATCGGCACCTATAGTATCACGGATTTCATCTACATTGTGGCTAGATGCAATCAATTCTTCATGTGTTGAAGTATCGATGCCGTAATAGCAAGGATCCGTCATCGGTGGTGAAGAAATGACAACATGTACTTCTGCAGCCCCTGCATCTTTTAACATTTTTACAATACGTCGTGAAGTTGTACCGCGAACGATGGAATCGTCCACCATTACTACTCGTTTACCTTTTACGACTTGAACAACTGGAGAAAGCTTCATTTTCACACCGCGTTCACGTAATTCCTGTGTTGGTTGGATAAATGTACGACCTACATAACGATTTTTAATAAGACCTAGCTCATACGGAATACCGCTTTCTTCTGCAAAGCCGATTGCTGCTGAAATACTTGAATCAGGCACACCTGTTACAACATCAGCTTCAATATGTGCACATTCACGAGCAAGCTGTTTGCCCATACGTTTACGCGCCATATGGACGTTAATACCATCAATATCAGAATCAGGACGTGCTAAATAAACATACTCCATCGCGCACATTGCACGTTTATCCATATCTGCAAAACGATCAGATTTTACACCCTCATCGTTAATAATTAATAACTCACCAGGTTCAACAGATCGAACAAATTCTGCACCTATTAAATCAAATGCACAAGTTTCAGAGGCTACAACCCAGCCATCTCCTAGCTTTCCAAGAGATAATGGACGTAAACCATGTGGATCACGTGCGACAAGCATTTCATCTTTAGTCATAATTAAGAACGAATACGCACCCTTTAATAATGATAGGGCATTTTTCACCTTTGCACGGAATGGTGAATGCGAGCTTTTCTTAATAAGATGCGCTAGCACTTCAGTGTCGGAGCTAGAATGGAAAATACTACCTTGACGTTCTAAGTACTGTTTTAAGTGCGTTGCATTGACTAAATTACCGTTATGAGCAATTGAAAGGCTACCAGTTGAGGAGTGGAATAATAACGGCTGTACATTTTCAATACCGCCTCCTCCAGCAGTCGTATAACGGACATGGGCAATTGCTGCCTTTCCATCCACTGCCTTTAATTTCTCTTCGTTGAAAACATCATTAACTAGTCCTTCGCCTTTCACCGCGCGAAGATGCTGACCGTCAGATACGACGATCCCAGCACCTTCTTGTCCACGATGTTGAAGAGCATGAAGCCCGTAATAACTAAGGTGTGCTGGATTCGAGTTGCCCCAAATACCAAACACCCCACATTCTTCGTTTAAGCCTCTGAGTTCAGCAAGCATGGGATTGCTCCTTTCCAATTAGAACGGAATTCCTCCACTGTACCTTCAACAAGC
Organism: Lysinibacillus sp. NPDC094403; assembly: GCF_050278745.1. Lineage (NCBI taxonomy): Bacteria > Bacillati > Bacillota > Bacilli > Caryophanales > Bacillaceae > Lysinibacillus > Lysinibacillus sp. NPDC094403. Next base: position 123,163 of record NZ_JBNNTL010000013.1, read on the forward strand.
ACACCGTTGTCACCGTTGATTTTAACAAGCGCATCGTTTGTTACGATACCGATTTTCTTTGCGTCTTTTACTATTTCTACAAATGCAGCTGCATTTTCTTCTTTCACTGTTACAACGAAACGAGATTGTGTTTCACTGAATAATGCTGATGTAGCAGATCCTGTTAATGTCACATCAAGACCTAAGCCATTTGCGCCAAATGTTGTTTCAGCAAGCGCTACTGCAAGACCACCTTCTGCTACATCATGTGCAGATTGTACGATCCCTGCTTTAATCGCTTTAAGCAATGCTTGTTGACGTGCAGCTTCAACTTCTAAGTCAATAGCTGGTGCTTTCCCTGAAATAACTCCATTATTTAATAATTTTTGAAGTTCAGAACCACCGAATTCAGTTTTTGTATCGCCGATCACAAATACTACATCGCTAGCAGCTTTTACTTCTTGAGTTGTCACATGTGCTAAATCTTCAATTAGTCCAACCATACCGATTGTTGGTGTTGGGTAAACCGCTTCACCAGAACGCTCGTTATAAAGAGACACGTTACCGCCGATTACCGGTGAATTCAGTGCTGTACATGCCGCTGAAATACCATCAGCTGATTTTTCAATTTGCCAGAAGATTTCTGGTTTCTCGGGATTGCCGAAGTTTAAGCAGTCAGTAATCGCTAATGGAGTACCACCAGTTGCTACGATATTACGAGCCGCCTCTGCTACAGCAATAGCACCGCCTACCTCTGGATCTAGGAAAATATAACGAGAGTTACAGTCAGTAGTCATCGCTAATCCTTTGTTCGTACCGCGAACGCGGATAACGGCTGCATCAGAACCTGGTGCAACGACTGTTGATGTACGTACTTGATAATCATATTGATCGTAAACCCACTCTTTTGAAGCAACTGTCGGTGCTTTTAAAAGTGCATTTAATGTTTCTTTGTAATCTGTTACCATTGGTTCCGTGTTTTCCATCGCCTGGAACTCAGCATAGTAAGCAGGCTCCGAAGATGGCTTATGATAAACTGGTGCATCTTCTGCAAGTGCATCAGCAGGTACTTCAGCTACAACTTCGCCATTATGTAATAGGCGTAGCATTTTATCATCCGTCACGCGACCAATTGCCACAGCATCTAAATCGTATTTATCGAAAATCGCTTTAATTTCATCTTCGCGACCTTTTTTCACAACAAGTAGCATACGCTCCTGAGATTCAGATAGCATCATTTCATATGCTGTCATGCCTGTCTCACGTTGTGGTACTAAGTCTAAGTTCATTTCTACACCAGAGCCAGCCTTAGAAGCCATTTCTGCTGATGAAGAAGTAAGACCAGCAGCACCCATATCTTGAATACCTACTAGCGCGTCAGATTTTACAACTTCTAAACATGCTTCAAGTAAAAGTTTCTCCATAAATGGATCTCCTACTTGTACTGCTGGACGTTGGTTTTCAGATTCCTCTGTTAACTCCTCGGATGCAAATGTTGCACCATGGATTCCATCACGACCTGTTTTAGCACCCACATACATTACTGTATTTCCTACACCAGCTGCGATTCCACGTTGAATATCTTTGTGGTCAATTAAACCTACACACATTGCATTAACTAGTGGGTTGCCTTCATAGCAAGGATCGAATTGAATCTCGCCACCTACTGTAGGAATCCCGATACAGTTACCGTAACCTGCGATACCAGCAACTACTTCTTCAAATAAATATTTACCACGCGCTGATTTTAATTCGCCAAAGCGCAGTGAGTTCAGCATCGCAATTGGACGTGCACCCATTGAGAAAACGTCACGGATAATACCACCAACACCAGTAGCAGCACCTTGATAAGGCTCAATTGCTGATGGATGGTTATGTGATTCCATTTTAAATACAACTGCTTGTTCGTCACCAATATCTACGATACCAGCACCTTCACCTGGACCTTGTAAAACTTGTGGACCCTTTGTAGGGAATTTACGTAACACTGGTTTTGAATTTTTGTATGAGCAGTGCTCAGACCACATTACTGAGAAAAGACCTGTCTCTGTCCAGTTTGGTAGACGTCCTAAAATACCTTCTACCATTGCAAATTCTTCGTCTGACATCCCCATACCAGCGTATAATTTTTGATCTTTAATTTGCTGTGCTGTTGGCTCAAACTTAGTTGTTGACATGATTTTCCCTCCACTGCTTCACAATTGATTTGAATACTGCTAGACCGTCTGCTCCGCCCACCAGTGCATCAACAGCTCGCTCTGGGTGAGGCATCATACCTAATACATTGCCGCGCTCGTTTACAATCCCTGCGATATCTTCTAAAGAACCGTTTGGATTTTCGCCTGAGTATGTGAACACGATTTGATTGTTATCTTTTAATTTTTGTAAAGTTTCCTCGTCACAGTAGTAGTTACCTTCACCGTGTGCGATTGGAATATTGATAATTTGACCTTGCTCATATTGGTTTGTGAATAATGTATTATTGTTTTCAACTTTAAGTTGGATTGTACGGCACATGAATTTCAAATTTTTGTTACGAAGTAATGCACCTGGTAATAAACCTGCTTCAGTTAGGATTTGGAATCCGTTACATACTCCTAATACTGGCTTACCAGCATCTGCTGCCTTCTTGACCTCTGCCATAATATTAGATTGGTTTGCCATCGCACCACAGCGAAGATAATCCCCGTATGAGAAACCACCTGGCACTAAAATGCCATCAAAGCCACTTAAATCTGTTGCTGTATGCCATACATATTCTACTTCTTCACCTAGCTCGTCTTTAATCGCATGATACATATCGATATCACAGTTTGACCCAGGGAAAACGAGTACTGCGAATTTCATGATTAGTTAGCCTCCTCGACTTCGTAGCGGTAGTCTTCGATTACAACGTTAGTTAAAACCTTTTCACACATTTCTTTTACTAGAGTATCAATATCACGTTCTGTATCTTTAATTACTAGTTCAAGATATTTACCGATACGTAAATCTTCTACTTCAGCGTAACCCATTTTCACTAAAGAACCTTGTACAGCTGAACCTTGTGGATCAAGAATGCTCTCACGTAATGTTACGTAAATTTTAACTTTTTTCATTGTTATTTGCCTCCGAGTCTAGAAAGTATAATAGTATAAACTTCAGTTAAATTACCAAGGTCTCTACGAAAGACATCTTTGTCTAACTTTTGCTTTGTAGTTGCATCCCAAAGTCTGCATGTATCTGGTGATATTTCATCTGCCAGTAGTACATTTCCATCGTTGTCACGTCCGAACTCCAATTTAAAGTCAATTAGTGTAACGTTCACATCTGCAAATATAGGTTGCAAAACTTTGTTTACTACAAGTGCACCATCATAAATGGCTGTCACTTCTTCAGGTGTTGCAAGATCAAGTACGTCAATATGCTCCGTAGTAATGAGCGGATCGCCTAGCTCGTCGTCTTTATAATAAAACTCAACGATTGGGCGTTTTAATGGTGTACCTTCCTCAAGGCCAAGACGTTTAGCTAAACTACCTGCCGCTATATTACGAACTACGACCTCAATTGGAATAATCTCAACCTTTTTTACAAGCTGCTGCGTATCAGATAATTGTTTTACGAAATGTGACGCAATTCCGTTTGCTTGTAATTTTTCGAAAATTAAAGAGGTAATGCGATTATTTAATACGCCTTTGCCTTCAATTTCTTCTTTTTTCTCACCATTAAACGCTGTTGCACTATCCTTGTATTCAACGAGTAACACATTTGGCTCCTCTGTTGTATACAATTTTTTTGCTTTACCTTCATACAAAAGTTGACCTTTAGTCATTTCGTTACTCCCCCTGATATTATGAAATACACGCGTATTGTTCAGAATTGAATCGTAAGTATACGATTCAATTCTGTAACATCCGCTAGTGACTCTACTTAGTTAAGTCCAAGACGCTCAAAAATCATATCTACATGCTGTAAATGGTAGTTGTAGTCAAAGCAATCATCTAGCTCTTCTTTCGTTAAATACGATGTAATTTTTTCACTTGCATCGACTAACGTACGGAACTGAACTTGCTCGTCCCACGCCTGCATCGCTAAAGGTTGTACTGTATCATACGCTTCCTCACGCACTAACCCTTTATCGATAAGTGCTAATAAGATACGTTGAGAATAAATTAAACCAAAAGTGCGACCCATATTACGTTTCATGTTTTCAGGGAATACTGTTAAGTTTTTCACAATGTTACCGAAGCGGTTTAACATATAGTTAAGTGTAATCGTTGCATCCGGTAAAATAACGCGCTCTGCAGATGAATGTGAAATATCACGTTCATGCCATAATGCTACGTTTTCATAAGCCGTTACCATATAGCCACGCATTAAACGTGACATACCAACCATGTTTTCAGACCCGATTGGATTACGTTTATGAGGCATCGCTGATGAGCCTTTTTGACCTTTTGCAAATGCTTCTTCAACTTCACGCGTTTCAGATTTTTGCAAGCCGCGAATCTCTGTTGCAAATTTCTCAATTGATGTTGCGATTAATGCCAACGCACCTAAATATTGAGCATGACGATCACGTTGTAATGTTTGAGTTGAAATAGGTGATGCTGTTAGCCCTAATTTATCGCATACATATTGCTCAACTCGAGGATCGATATTGGCATATGTACCAACTGCTCCAGACATCTTTCCTGTTTCAATTACTTTTGCCGCAGCATCAAAGCGTTCTAGGTTACGCTTCATTTCTTCATACCATAAACCTAATTTTAAGCCGAAAGTTGTTGGCTCAGCATGAACACCGTGTGTACGTCCCATCATAACCGTATGCTTATGCTCTTTCGCTTTTGCAGCAATAATATCAATGAAATTCACGATGTCTTTACGTAAAATATCATTCGCTTGTTTAATTATATAAGAAAGGGCTGTATCAACTACGTCCGTTGAAGTTAAACCATAGTGTACCCATTTTCGCTCTTCACCAAGTGTTTCAGAAACGGCACGAGTAAATGCTACAACATCATGACGTGTTTCTTTTTCAATCTCTAAAATACGATTTACATCAAATGAAGCATTTTCACGAATTTTAGCTACATCCTCTTTCGGAATGTCTCCAATTTCTACCCAAGCTTCACATGCTAAAATTTCAACTTCTAGCCAAGCTTGATATTTATTTTGTTCTGTCCAAATTGCGCCCATTTCGGGTCTTGTGTAACGTTCGATCATTGCGTTTCTCCTTCTATTCTGACCAAATGCCAGAACTCTCGATTTGTTGTAGTGTTTCTTCTAAGTTTTTTGTCATAATCGTTACGTGGCCCATCTTACGGTTCACCTTAGCTTCAGCTTTCCCATAAAGATGTATAGACCATTCAGGATATTTAGCAATTGAGTTACTAAGTGGCATGACATGCTGCCCTAAAACATTTACCATAATAGATGGTGCCCAAAGTTGTGGTTTACATAATGGCCAACCACAAACAGCACGTATATGCTGGTGGAACTGTGAAACGTTACATGCTTCTATAGAATAGTGACCTGAATTATGAGGTCTTGGTGCTAATTCATTAATAACGATTCCACCATCTTCTAATACAAACATTTCTACAGCTAATGTCCCTACTAAATTTAGATAATCAGCAATTTTAAAGGCTTCCCGCTCTGCAGCCAGTGATGTTTCCTCTTTTATACGAGCTGGTACGATCGTTTCATGTAAAATATGATGAACATGAATATTTTCTCCAACTGGCTGACAATATGATTCACCATTACCGTTTCTTTGAACAATGACAGACACCTCTTTAACGAAAGGTACAAATCCCTCAACAATACATTGTGAATGAGAGAAAAGCCCTTTTGCTAACGGTAGGTCTTCTGCAGATTTTAAAAGCTGCTGCCCCTTGCCATCGTAGCCACCTCTTGCTGTTTTGACTATACAAGGATAACTAATCCTGTCGATATTGGCTAGTAATTCTTCATATGTATTTACAACCAAATAAGGGGCTACTGGACAACCTGCATTCACAATCGCTTCTTTCTCTGTCACACGGTTTTGTGTGATGCGTACTAACTCTGCACCTTGTGGAACGTAAGCCATTTGTGTTAAACGTTTTAAGCCATCATAATCGATATTTTCAAACTCATACGTTATAACGTCACTTACCTCGGCAAGTTCTTCTAAAGCTGCTTCATCATCATATGGTGCTACAATACGTATATCCGCAACCTGTCCACATGGTGAATCCATTAATGGTTCAAGAACGGCAATTTTAAAGCCTGCTTCTTTAGCAGCAAGTGCCATCATACGGCCAAGCTGCCCTCCTCCGATAATGCCTATCGTCTGCCCTGGATAAATTATCTTCGTCACACTAAGTCACCTGTGCTTTCCAGTACTTGTTGCTTCGTGGCTTCACGTCTAGCATCTAGTTTATTAGCAAGCTCTACATCTGTTGTCGATAAAATTTGCGCTGCTAGCAAGCCTGCATTAGTCGCTCCCGCTTTACCAATTGCTACTGTTGCTACAGGTACACCGCCAGGCATTTGAACGATTGATAATAGAGAATCAAGACCGTTAAGAGCACGAGATTGCACAGGTACACCGATTACTGGTAACGTTGTTTTAGCTGCTACCATTCCAGGTAAATGCGCAGCTCCACCTGCACCAGCAATAATTACTTGAATACCTCTCTCACGTGCTGATTCTGCATACTCAAACATTAAATCTGGAGTACGATGTGCAGACACAACCTTTTTCTCGTACGGGACTTGTAATTCATCTAAAATATCACATGCATGTTTCATTGTTTCCCAGTCACTTGAACTCCCCATAATGACACCGATTTTCGGATTCATGATTGTCGCTCCTTTTTAACGTTAGAAAAATGATCAAATATTGTGCAAGCCTCTATTTCTCATATAGCTACTGCAGTATCTTTACTTTTTATACAAAGAAAATCCCCAAATAAACTACTCTCTACCATACGCGTGAAAGCAGCTTACTTGAGGACTTATTATGAAAAGAATATGCAAATGTACGTATCAGTACATTCCCTTCTCGTAACATGCCAAAAGTGCTTTCCCGCATAGTCCAGCATTTACGGTGCCGGGTAGAGACACTAGAGCCAATCCTCTAGCATATATGTGGGACTTATTTGTTTTCCTTCTCACATTTTAACAAGTGATTCCACTATCGTCAATGCAAAAATGCGAACATTTTATTTTTACTATTTATAAACGTTCGGATTTTAGTCAAAACTACTCGAAATCTTGCCATAACATCGCTTTAAATTGTATTTTTTGACGTAAATACGTTGGTTCTCCATTGACTAAGTGAAAAATCGGTTCTTCTTTTCTTCCCACTGCCATATAACCATCTCGACGCATCCTTGCCAAACAATCTTCTATTGATTCGTTTTCTTCTACCTCATACCAAATTTGTTTTTTACCCAAAGCTTTCTTCCTTTCAATCTTGTATCTAATACTTTCTCCTCGTATGAGTTCCATTATACCTTTAGTTTGTTCCTTTAGTATGTATGATTTATTAATAAAATGCTTTTCACCATAACGTGAGGTTGATTTCCGTTCTGACTGTGGGCGTCCGATGAGCCGCTTGGGCCAACAAGTGTTTTTTGTGCGAAAGCGTAGTGCAAACGTAGCGGCAGCAATACGATGTTTTTTGTGCGAAAGCGAAGCGGCAGCCAACACGATGTTGGTCACGAAGGCGTTATCACAGGATGTGATGCCCTTAGCCTTCGTTCCCCTATCGCTAATCCCCAAGGAGTCACCCAGCCGGAACGAAAATCAATTTTATACATAGCATACGTTTTAAGATATCATTCTCAACTTTTGGTGATCAGCTATTAAAAAGGAATAATATCTTTATTGTTACTAATCGAAGACAAATTAAAAGAACAGCAGAAAAATATACGCTGCAGTTCTTATTAAGGATTTTGAAATTCAATTAAGTATGTACCTAGGAAAGGAACAATAAAAAAGCATTAAGTACAATAAGAACCCTATGGATATCACCTAATATGCAAAAGTTGCGCTAATTATACCTAGCCCACCTAATACAAATGGCGTGAATCTACTATTATCGTAAAAGAAATAAAAAATTCCATTTTGTTGGATTATAGCCTATTCGGATACTTCAACGTATATTATTCAATCTAATTCATTATGTATAATTTTAACATTCAAATGATTATTTTATAAAACAAAAAAGCCGAGGAATAAATCCTCGACTTTTCTAGGTGCCTAGCGACGTCCTACTCTCACAGGGGGAAGCCCCCAACTACCATCGGCGCTAAAGAGCTTAACTTCCGTGTTCGGTATGGGAACGGGTGTGA